>JBJXEG010000004.1:0-39519 GCA_046155085.1 Pyrinomonadaceae bacterium
TTTGCCAAATAATCATCGAGCGAAACGGTGGGTTCGTTTTTGCGTTTTTCGATAACGGCGGCGTATCGCAGGTCTTCGGCAAGCTTTTTGTCCTTCATCAGTTTGCCGATAAACACCTCACGCTCCGACGCCTTCATCGCCTGAAACGCCGTCCAAAACACTTCCGCTGTCGCCTGTGGCTGAGTCATAATGTCGAAATTATAGCATGCATTTTGTATAGATCGACATTTTCCACTTTCCATTTTCAATTTTCAGTTTTGCCCGTCGCAGAACTGATCCCGATTCAGAAACGGGCGGCATCCGCTCACCCTACATCATCGACCACTGGACGGGCGGCAAACCCTCATCCCGCATCAACTACGAATCCATCGAATTCAACAAACCCATCCCCGACTCGATCTTCGCCAAACCCGCGAACGTCAAAGACGCTAAAAAGTCTTGGAATTGACGGGAGTTTGATGACCCGCTGACGGATCGCAGGCCTGACCCAGATTCTTTGAACCGTGTTATTAGCAGTAACGCCGTGAATTAGACGGTCGAAAAACCTCACGGTTGGGCATGGGGAGTACTCGCCAAGCGCATATTTGATAGCTATTAAGGGTTGGGTTTGATGGAAATGGATCGGTACGAACCGTGAGCAGACGTTGAGGATAGTCTATGTCCGGAACCGTTCTAAAAAATTTCCGAAGCATTGGGATTCTCTGTGGAATACTTGGGACCAAAGGGAAAATATTCTGAACGACGTTTTTATGATTAAGGATGGGCTTATTTCCAAACGCGGACGGTGCACCTAGGAATTTCTGCGTGCGGAAGAAGGATTCAAGCTTTCCCCGCTGTCCACCTAATATAAAAATACACTCCGCATTATGTTCAGCGGCAATCATTTCAAGTCGGATAAGATCCCATAAGACGTCTTCGACGGTTACTTTCGTTTTTCCAATCCATTTCGTTTCGACGGCCATCCTGATTGTAGGATATGGTTCACAGTAAACGAAATCGACTTGAGGTCTGCGACCTGGTCCACTCATAATTGGAGCCAGAATAGGATGATCGAATTCTGATAGTACCCTATTCGGGAACCTAGAAGACAGAATTTGCCCGATTGGAAAACTCAAGTATTTTTCATTAAACAAACCACTTCTATCGCACGAATATTCGAAGTGTAGCCACGAACCAACGCCTTCACATAAGATACGAGCTAGTTTCATTTTGAATCTCCCGAACTTTTGTCGGAATCTTTAGCATGAATATCGAAAACTGTTCCGTCAAGAATGTTTCGGCGAAGCTCTTCGATTGTTTCCTTCAACTCCGAGGCTCCACTTGACGCAGTGTCGTGGCTGCGAATGAGCGGGATGAGCTGGGCAAATTCCTCCTTTTCCGAACAGGCAACAAACTCATCGTAGCTACACTTTGCGATTTCAGCGTTTACCCCCACTTTGAATTCGTCCATACGTTCTATTGGTGGGAGAAAGCCGCGAAGCAACAGCCCCGATGATAACGGGAGAAATACCGCGAGAACGTCACCAAGATCACAGAAAGGAACTATTTGCTCTTCTTTCCGACTGATGTAAAATACGCCGCAGTCACCGAGGATGAGATTGAAGTCACAATTCTGCACCTCCCACGTAAATTGCTCAAAAAGTTCTACTCTTCTTTCAGGTACAACCTGATCTTTAATAGATCGAACATGTCCCTCCTTGATTGAGGCTTTCAATGTTACATCTTCAATCGTCAGCGCCTCTGAAAGTGTTGACGACGTAATTGAACTCATCGCTGCCCGCGAATCCGAATCCTCCATCATTAGGTTTGTTAGTGACGCCGCCATTTCTCCGAGTTTCCCAAGGTCGAAACCCGAAGCTTCTAGCTTCTTGAGCATATGACCCTCTTCGGAATCAGCGTCGATCTTTGATGGAAGATCTTGAAACAGATCTGCGACAAACTCTGGGGGCATATTCTCAAATGCTTGATTCCAAAGTGAAGTGTCGGCCATCACATCACCCATTTCTCCCAAGAACTGCTTTGACATCGACGCAAACGTTTCGCGAATCAGTTTAGGTCTAATGGAGAAATGCGCGACGAGTTCTGCTATCTCTCGAGGTGAAATGGACGCGCCATCCCGCAACGCCTGGATACGTGGGGTAAGAAACTCATTTTCGAAATCCGTCATTTCATCGTCTGCTGACGCCTCACCCTTTCCGTAGTAATGCTCAGATGCCATAGTATTTCGAGTGCTTTCCTCCCGACCGGCATCCTTACCTCGTAGATACTGAATGACAAAGACCTTTTCGTTCTTAGTCGAATCTTCTATTCGCGATGCAAATCCTTTCTGTAAAAATCGCGGTATAATGTGATGTCTTTTCCCTGCCATAGTTTTAAGTAATCAATTTGTGTGCGTCTAGAAAACGAGCATAGTTTCCGAGCAAGTTTCCAACCACTACGATGTATTCCGGGGTGATTGATTTATTCCAGAGTTTGATCCTAATCCATACCTCTCGCTGCCCCCGTGGTCGTACGGCGGCAATAACATGTGCCGAGTCGTCAAATCCTCCCTGAAAATGAATATCATAGAAGCCATCGCTGCCGACCCACCATTGTGTGCGGTCTTTACCCAGTACCGCATTTCTCACATATATTTTTTCGAAATTGCGGAGACCAAAAAAACCAATGGCCTCGGTCATGGCTATCTTGGCGAGAAGTCGCAGAAAAGCCTGATGATTGATCTCGAAGGGTGTTTCAACTGCATCCGCTTTATATTTCTTCAAAAGCATTCTTATATGTTCATCGGTGACGCGGTCTACTGGTAAATGATTCTTAACCTCGAATACGCCAGCACGAAGCCCATAAGCATGACCAATTTCGGGATAGACTTCCGGCGGACCTAATTCCGGTAAAATTAATGATGGGATGGCATCATCAACCGGCACTTGTTCTTCAGTTCGAATGTTGTCACGCACAAAAATCATCGGCAATGTCTCAGGCCGGTTCTTTTTCTTGCGCGTCGGCATACCCAGCACTGTTCGTGTCGCGAGCATCGAATTGCGTAGAATGCTCCGTTCGAAACGGGTCGTAACTTTGTTGCATCTAAGACAACTGGCTTCCCGAAGTAAACGATTACCTTGCAATGCAAGCGGAATCGCATGTTCGTCAGTAAGATTTTCGGTACTGCCACAGTAAATGCACTCGCCAACGTATGTTGATCTTCCATTTCCTTTATCCATAACGAAAAAAGGTATCACTTTTACGAGCGAAGCTTTAGTTAGTACAAGCTAAGCTCAGGAATTTACATTTGCAGATTTTAACACCTCTTCAAGATCTTTCATCAAACTTCTCACGCGGGTCGGGTTTCCAGCCGTGGCCGGGGTTGCGGCCTCGGGTTACTCGGATGGTTTCGTTGAGGTCGAGTATCAAGATGCCGTTGTGGTTGAGCTCGGGTTTGAGAAATGACTCGGTGCCGGCGATGTGGATGCGGTTTTGGCGGATGAATTGCGAACCCGGAATATAGTACGCGCCAAAGGTTTTTGCGATGAGCGGTATCGAGCCGGGATTTTTTGGATCGGCGGGCTCGACCGCTATCTTATTTAGCGCAGGTTCAAAATATAGCGTTACCGACTTTGGCCGGCCCAGATCGACATGCATCTGACGCCCGATGTGTATCTGGCCGATATGATTGATCGTGATGTGGTGCCGGTTAAACCCGCGCACCTTTTCAATGCCTTTGAATTTTACCCAGTTTCCGTGCAGCGACATAAAACACCTCCCTTATGAAATGATGTTTCATTGATAGCACAACGTTGCATCATTGTCAAGCCGTCAGAGGGGTGTTTGGCCGATCAAACCGCCATCCATCGTCGTAACCAACATATCTTTTGGTGGCATCCTTGATGGCACGCGGTTTGAACCGGCTTATATTGTGGGTCGCTTTGATACGAAAAAGGAGCAAAAGTTCACTTATGACACAAAGAAAAAGGCGGCGAATTTGATATTCGCAGCCTTGATGCTAAGTTGCCAATGATCTACCGCCCCGTCTTCCGATAAAAGCATCGGAATCCACCCCGCCTAATCAAGGCGGGGAGCTAGGAATTACACAAACGCAAAGTCGAACTGTGCCTGATGGATGGATTTGTCGGACGTAATATCGACGTTGCCGAGATGGGCCTCGATCTCTTCCATCACCGAACGCTCGGCATTTCTGAGGGCTTTCGCCACGTCGGGGTGAACGCGAAGCGTCGTGTGCCGCACGTCTTCGACACTCTTGGCGAGGCGGCGGGCCTCGACGAGTATCTCGTAGCAGACGGTGACCGGCGATTTGACCCAACCCGCGCCTTCGCAGTAGTCGCAGGGTGCGCACATGGTCCGCTCCAACGACTGCTTGACGCGCTTTCGGGTCATAATTATCAGCCCAAAATCGTTAAACGACAGCACCTTATTTGGCGAGCGGTCAGCCATCAGCGCCTCTTGCAGGGCCTGTGAGACCTTATTGCGATTGCGGCGATCTTCCATGTCGATCAGATCGAGGACGATGATGCCGCCGAGGTCACGCAGCCGGATCTGACGGGCGATCTCATCAACCGCTTCCATATTTGTGCGGGTGATCGTGTCCTCGAGCCGGGCGTTGCCCTTGCCGACAAATTTACCGGTGTTAACATCGATAGCCACCAGAGCTTCGGTTTGATTGATGACGAGATAGCCGCCGGATCGCAGCCAAACACGCGGTTTGAGGGCTTTGTCAACCTCTTCCTGAACGCCGTAAGCATCGAGAATCGGCTCATCGCGGGTGTAGAGCTTGACGCGGTTGACCATCCGCGGGGCCATGCGGTTCATGAACTCGACGGTGCGCAGATACTCCTCTTCACTGTCGACGCGTATCGCGGTGAAATCGTCCGAAAGCTGATCTCTCAGTAGCCGCTGGACAAGATCGAGGTCCTGATGGACCATGGCCGGCGAGCGTTTTTTCTCGGAGCCTTTCTTGGCGTCGATCCAGGTACGGACGAGGAACAGGGCATCGTTTCTCAGATCTTCCTCAGAAATACCGATGCCTGCCGTGCGGACGATAAACCCGCCCGACGGAATGCTCGGGTCCTGGCGGATACGCTGGATCAGCGTCCGTAGGCGAGCACGTTCACTCGCTGATTCGATCTTACGTGAAACACCGAGATGCTCGATCGTCGGCATATAGACAAGAAATCGGCCCGGCATCGCAATATGCGATGTGATACGCGCGCCTTTTTTTGCGATCGGCTCTTTCGCGATCTGGACCAGAATTTCCTGTCCTTCTTTCAAAAGATCAGAGATGGTCGGTTGCCCCGGACGGCCACCGCGGTCGTTTCGATCATTGCGGTCGCGCCTGCCGTCACCCGAGGGCCGGTCACGCGCCTGTCGGTCACGATCTCCGGATAGACGGTCATTTGATTGACGATCACCCGACGGCCTGTCGCCGGACGCACGATCGCCTGTGGGTCGATCTTGGCTATCACCCGATGGGCGGTCACCGCGTCCGCGTCCGCCACGGCTTCGTCCTCCACGTCGGCCCTCGCCGCGATCGGGACGTTCTTCGTTTTTAGGTTCGTCCGATTCGGAAGGCGGCTCTGAAATAGTTTCCGCTTCGTTCGCATGAGCATCTTCGGACGGTTCAATTTCGGCACTGGGCGTGTCGAACACGGCACCGTCGTCCGATGCGGACTCGATCGACTCATTATTTTCAGACATCTCGTCAGTCGACTCATCCAGATCTCCCTCGCCTTTAGCCTTTGGCTTAGAACCGCGACGACGTCCGCGTCCGCCTCGCCGGACCGCCATTTCGGCGTGGTCGTCAGATTCCTTCACGCTTGCCTCGGCGTCGTCAAGGGCATCGTCAAATATTGTTTTCTTTGCTTTAGATGACTTGGCTTTAGCGGCCGATTTCTTAGCGGGAGTTTTTTCAGCTTTTGGCTTATCGGCGGACTTAGCCGATTTTGATCTCGCTCGACCTTTCGCGGGCGTCGCTGCGTCGTCTTCGTCGGCGATACGTTCAAATCCGCCGGTGTCGCCGCCAACCTCAGCTAGCAGCGAACCGACCTCCGCATCGACCGTACTTTCCATATCAAATTCGGCCGCACGGACCCGGTCAACGATCGCCTCCTGAACGTAAGCGTCCTTAAACATCTCGCCCGTGTCTTCGTCATCGCTAATTCGTTCAAATCCTGAATTATCAAATTCTACTTCAAAAACAGGCGTCGGCTCGGCTCGCACCTCCTCAATATTTTCACTTCGGCTGCGGCCTCCACGCCCGCGTTTGGCCCGTTCCGGCTTTTCTTTACTTGAGCGAGCATCTGACTGTTCGAGTTCTACGTCGGCATGTATGGGCTGCTCTGGTTCGTCAGAATCTTCGTCAGACAAAGCGGTTGTATCGGACAACGGCTCGGCGATCTCCTGGACGGCCTCCATTTGTTTTTCACGCTCGATACGTGAGCGGTCGATCTGGTCGTTGGCCTCGCGTTTGGCCTCCTCAGGTGAGGCTTTCTTGTTCTTTTCCATCACAATACGCTCGATCTCTTCTTCCTCGTCGAAGAAGTCCGAGACGTACAAGAACGCATCGCGTTCGAGCCCGATGTCGACAAATGCCGACTGCATACCGGGCAGGACACGCATCACGCGGCCCTTATAAACATTACCGACGACGCCCGAGTTTTCCTCACCGCGTTCGATATAAAATTCTGTAACCTTACCATTGTCGAGTATCGCGATCTTTTTTTCCCGACCGTTACAACTCACTATCATCTCTTTAGACATAGAAATATCATCCTTAAACCATCAAATTTCAACGGTTTACCGTTATTTGAAAGCAGAGGCGCTATCGGATGTGATGATCTCGAGGAAAAGACTAACGGGTTAGCTTGATCGGCAGAAAGGTCGCGCGTGGATTGGTTTTATAGCTTGGGTTTGGAATTGGTTTCCAAATAGACAAGTATTGAAATTTGTTCACGCAGGAATCTCTGTTACGCGAATAGCGACATCGCTTTTTCGCCTCGGGGAGCACCTATGCCGGTTATCGGCACGTGCTCAGACCCGTAAAATCTTGATCTTGTTAACTCAGTGTCTCACTATGAGATCTATCTGACGGCTGCTGCTTTGCAAACCAGCGACAAAAGCGCTGACGCGGCAAACTGATGTAAGTATAAACAAAGCAGTCACTTATTGTAAACATAAATTCCAAATACTTTGTCCGAAGGGGGGCGGTGATACAATCGAGATAAGTACTACTTAACGCGAAATGGAAATATATTTTCAGCTTGTAACCGATGGCGCGTCGCTGCAGAAAGCCTGCGACGAACTAAAGAACGAGCCGTTTATCGGCTTTGACGTAGAGACGACGGCGCTTGAGCCGCATAAGGGCGAATTGCGGCTGGTGCAGCTTAGTGACGGTAAGAATACAAAGGTCGTTGATCTGCGCGGCTTTGCCGCAGCGACGAGTGGTGAGGGACGAGGGACGAGCGGGGGCATTTCGGATACGGTCGAGGCTCTTAGAACCAATCCGGAATTAGCTCCGTTGCGGGATCTGCTTGCCTCACCGAAGCAGACAAAGATCGCGCACAATGCAAAATTTGACTGCAAATGGGTACGGCATCATTTGGGTTGTGAGGTTGGCAGCATTTATGACACCTATCTGGCGAGCCTTTTGATAGCGGCGGGCGACGGCGACCGGCGCCACGGGCTGGCCGATGTAGTCAAAGTCTTTCTTGAGCGTTCGCTTGATAAGAGTGAGCAGGTGAGCGACTGGGCGGCCGGCGAGCTGACAAATTCTCAGGTCGAGTATGCCGCCCGCGACGCGGCGATCATGCTCGACGTGCGGGCAAAGCTCGACGATAGGATCACGGCCGACGGCCTCGACCGCGTGCTCAAGCTCGAGAACGAATGCGTCATGCCGATCGCCGAAATGGAGCTCAACGGTTTTTATCTCGATACGGGCCGGTGGCGTGCGCAGCTTGGCGAAGTGACAAAGGCTCAGGCAAAATTTGCCGATGAGCTGCAAGACCTGCTCTCGGCGGGTGTTGCTCAAGCATCGCTTTTCGGCCGGGCCGAGATCAATCTCGACTCGCAGGCTCAGGTCACAGATGCGCTATTGGGTTTGGGCGTGCCGGTGCCAAATACGACGCGGGCCTGGGAGCTGCAGCCGCTAGCCGAAAAATATCCGGTCGTCGCTAAGCTGCTCGAATACCGCACGGTCGCGAAGGCATCATCCAGCTTTGGCGAGAATATCCTTGATTTTATTGAACCCAAAACGGGGCGCATCCACGCGGATTTCCGCCAGATCGGTGCTCCGACGGGCCGATTTTCGTGCTCTAAGCCAAACCTTCAACAAATCCCGCACGAGACCGAATACCGCCGTTGCTTTGTCGCACCCGAGGGACGAAAGCTGGTGATCGCTGACTATTCGCAGATCGAGCTGCGGATACTGGCGGACTTTTCGGACGATAAGAATTTTATCGAGGCTTTTGTCGGGGGCCAGGATTTTCACGCCGCGACCGCCGCCCAAGTCTTTCGAATTAAGACGCAAGATGTCACACCCGACCAGCGTTCGTTTGCGAAGCGGCTCAATTTTGGGGTTGTTTACGGCCTCGGCGCGTCGCGGTTTGCCTCGATGACCGGCATCTCAACAATACAGGCCGAGGACACTCTTCGGCGTTATTTTTCGACTTACCCGCAGATGGACGCGTGGCTTCGGACGGCGTCAAAAAATGTGCTTATCGAGCGTTGGACGCGGTCGGGTTCGGGCCGGATGGCGAGGTTTCATTTTGACGAGAATGACCGTGCTTCCTTAGGGGCCGCCCAGCGTTACGCCAAAAATATGCCTATTCAGGGCACATCCGCGGACATCCTTAAGCGTGCCTTGCGCCTGTTACACGACGAGATACGGTCGACATCCGCGAAGCTCGTAAACATTGTTCATGATGAGATCATCGTTGAATGTGACACCGCCGAGGCCGAGCAAACCTCTAAGACTCTCGAATCCGCTATGCAGCGGGCGGGTGCCGAATTTGTCTCAAAGGTGCCGATCAAGATCGATGTCCATATTGCCGACGAATGGACGAAATGAGCAGTTATCAATCGTCGGCTGTCAGTTGTCAGTGAAAATCTGAGATGGTCAGCAGGTTTTTGAACATCGTTAAATGTTCGGGTGTGAACGTGAATTCAGTGTTGCCGAGGTGAAATTTTACGTTGGTTCCGGTGGCGATCTTTACGAGCTCTTCGCGGGTGATCTTGAAATTTAAATACTCCATATTCTCGCCGGGTTTGGCACTGTAGCGGGCGTCGCCGAAATTGAGCGTATCTGTGCCAAGCGTGACCGTCCAATTGCGTGAAGTGGTAAATACAGGCTTTTTGGACATCACCCAGAAGGCGAGGTCAATGTTTTCAGGCGTGGCCGCGAGAGCGTTGCCGGCGTAATTGATCGCCATGCCAAAATTCATCGCTTGAATTCCAGCCTTTTTCGATTCGGCGTCGGAGAAATTATCAGCACGGACAAAGATCTTTGAGGAGTTTGAGGCGTTGTCGTAGGTCAGCGAGATCTGCTTATCGGCCTTGAGAGATTTGATCTGCTTCTGGATCGCGCCGTTGGTTTTTTGAGCAGTCGTAGTGAGCGAGAATGCAAAGATCGTGAGCGTTACAAGGATGATGTTTTTCATAGGCATGATAAAAAGAACGTTTCTATCACGAATCAGCTAAGTCGCGGCACTCATGTTATTCGCGACGAATATTACCCTACGCGGTTGCTTCGGATTCCCGTGCGCGGATGTAGAGTATCCGCGTACAGTTTTCGCAGGTGATGATCTCGTCGCCTTTTTTAACGTTGACCTGGACTTGCGGGCGGAGCGAGATGTTGCATGCGCTGCACGAGCCGTTGACGACCTCGGCTACGGCGATGCCGTCGCGGCTACGCTGGGCAAGACGATCGTAAACGGTTGCGAGATTTGCCGGAAGAGTCGCAAAGGCGGTTGCGCGGTGGGCACTTTCTTTTTTGAATTCCGCACGGTTTGCGGTGATCAGCGTGTCAAATTCGCCGAGAGCAGCGGTTCGTTTGCCGTCTAGGGTATTGATCTCGTCTGCCCTTTCCGTGAGTTCTTTTTCTACCGACTCAACCTCTTCCATTATTTCAACGATCTGGGTTTCAAAAGCCGAGATCTGCTTTTGCAGGGCATCGGTCTCACGCATCGCGGTCTCGTATTCTTTTGAGTTTTGGGCGTGTTTTAGATTACGGTCGGCACGTTCGAGATAGGTCTTATTCTCGGCGATCTGTTTTTCGAGATCGGCCCGCTTAGCATTTAACTCATCGCGTCGGTTTTGGATCTCGCGTATAGAAAAGGCGTGCTGTTCAAACTCTTGTTCGATCTCGGCACGCCTCGCTTCTGCGGATTCTATCGATATTTTCAACCTTCGGATGTTGGAATCGGTCTGCTGCAACTCTATCAATTTATCGAGATCTGCTATCACTATGAAATGTCTCCCCACCTATCAAGGTCAACTTTTAATATTACCTTAACTCGGCGTTAAGACAAAGGCCTGACACAAAGTACATTGAGCTAAGAAAATAAGATGTCGAGATGGCGGCGCAGACCGCTGATGTCAATGACCGAGCCGTCCTCGTCGAGCCATTGGGGCAACGATGCGACATGCACCAGGCGGATCTCGGCACCCTTTTTTGGCATACCAAAATGGGAGAGCCGGGCGTACGCCAAAGCTCCTTTTTGCATAATTCCGTCCGACGGTACGCGTGCCCAACCCGCTTCGAGCGTGAGACATCTTACCCCTTGACGTATCGAGAGAAGCGAGCCGACCATTGTAAAATTGCCGCGATCGAAGCTGTGCGGCTCTTTGCGTTCGACGGCCGCGACGGGGTAGTCACGCATCGCGATCTCGATAATGGTGTCGAAGAGCCACTCGACTCCGGCGGTACGAATGGTGTCATTCGCGGCCTTGAGGCGAAGGTATTCGGCGACATCCCTACGGCCCGCATCGCCAGCTTTGGCGACGGCATCGGCGAGCATCCGGGACCATATGTTATCGAGCTCGGTCATACGCGTCAGAATACGGCGGACAGGGTGAAAAGGCAATTTCGTGATACTATTTTCACATCGGCAAGCCGTTTTTAATCATTGTTTTATGAGATTTTTAACGACCATTCTTCTTTTCCTGCTGCTTTCGATCCCGGTTTTGTCTCAAACCCAGAAACCAAAAACGAGTGGCACAAAACCCAAGCCGGCCACAACGCCTTTGAAGAGACCCTCGGAAAAGACAGAGTGGGAAAAGGCGGTGTCGACTGAGGATAAGCTTGAACAAATTGCAGCCCTGAAAGCGTTTAACGAGGAGTTTCCAAAATCGGCGAAGCGTAACGATGCCTTTGCCTTGATCGCGACGGTTCGCGGGGCGTTAGGCAATGAAAAGCTGGCGGCAAACGACCTTGATGCTGCAATTGTATTTTTCAAGGCAGCTGCCGCCGACGCTCCAAAGTCGATGCCGGACCAGCTCTTTACGGACGTACTTTTGAAAGTTCCGGCCAATCTTTACTATCGCGGAGCACGCGGCGAGGCCCTGGAGATAGCAAAGATATTAGAAGAAAAAGCGGATGCAAGCCCCGGCCAGTTGCTTGCCCTTGCAGCCTTTTACATGGGAATCGAGAGCGGCACCGACGCTAAACGTCTCGCCGAAAAAGCGATCGCTCTTGAGCCAAATTCATCGACCGCTTATCAAACGCTTGGCCTCGCGAACCGTCTCGATTTTCAGTTGGACGATTCGGGCGCTGCTTTCGCAAGGGCACTGGAACTCTCGCCCGGCTCGATGTCGGCATTACGGGGTCTCGCGGAAATGAAGCGTTCGCTTGGCAAGGCTGACGAGGCTGCCGTGGTTTACCGTGAGATCCTCGCCAAGGATGACGTAAATTTGCCTGCGAAAACGGGGCTTATCCTCTCGCTATTCGACGCGGGGAAACGCGCCGATGCGGAAACCGAAATGGCGAGATCGCTCGAGGCAAATGCCGGTAATGTGATCCTGCTGGCCGGTGCGGCATATTGGTATGCTGCGCATAGTGAGGGCGAAAAAGCTCTCGAATTCGCCCAAATGGCCATCGCCGCCGATCCGCGTTTCATCTGGTCGCACGTTGCTCTAGCACGCGGTCTACTGGTGTTAAAGAGACCGGTCGACGCGGAGAAAGTTCTACTTTCGGCGCGGAAATACGGTAATTTTCCGACGCTGGAATACGAATTGGCCTCCGCCAAGCTGGCGGCCGGATATTATCAGGAGGCGTCCGAGGAGATGGCGAAGAGCTTTTCGGTCAAGGACGGCTTGATTCAGACAAAGCTCGGGGGACGGGTGACACGCGAATCAAATAACCTCACAGATCTAATCGGATTTGAACGCCGGGCGAGCATTTTTGCGCCCGTCGCGGCCGACGATGCGGAAAATGCATCACGGTTAACCGCATTGCTCGAATTTAAACAGACGCTGGATGCTCCGGCTCCCAATGCCGATCTAGCCGCAAAGTCGGCGGACGAATTTATTCGCGGTGACGACCGGATGAAAGTTCACCGGCAGATATATGCGGCAAGCCAGTTTTTGGAAAAAGGGATAGCCTTATCCAAGGTTTTGGAGCTTACGAAAGCGGCGTCAGCAAATGTCGAAGCCGGGCTCGATATCCCAAATGCGGCGGTCGCCGTGACAGCGAGCGAACTCTACGACAGCCGGGCTATCGCCGCGACCAAGGGTGAGTACATAGACGTTCCTAACGTCCCAAGATTTACAATGTCCTCGATCCTTCGGGGACGTATCGAGGATATCACCGGCTGGTCCCAATATAAGTTGGAGAATACGGGGGAATCGGTGATCCGCTTAAAGCGAGCCGTTAGCGTGTTGCCGGTGAATAGCTCGTGGTGGCGGGCCAGTCTATGGCGGTTGGGGTCCGCTCTCGCCGCAGCGGGCAAGGAAACCGAGGCTCTCGACGCTTATATCAAATCGTACAAGAGCGGCGGGCCCGATATAGTTCGTTACAGCGTTATTGAGTCGCTTTATAAACGCGTAAATGGAAATATAGACGACCTCGAAGTTAAGATTGGATCTAATCCCGCGCCGCCGGCCACGATCGCAGAAAAGGTAGAACCTTCGCCGGCCGCGACTCCGCAAGCGTCCGCCACGCCCGAGGGCAAGCCAGAGCCTACATCCGACCCAACGGTCAAAGATTTGCCCGAGGCAGTAGCCATACCGACGCCCACACCCGAAGTGGAAAAACGGGTAGAACTTGCGGAACCGACGCCCGTTCCTTCACCCGAAGTGACACCGGAACCCGCGAAAGTAGTAGATGAAAAACCGAAGGCCGTTTTTCCACCCGTTGTCATCACCGTTCCGTCGACCGAAGGAAAGCTCGAAACTGCAACGGAGCCAAAGCCGTGTACGATCACCGCCAGCGAAGAGAACCTGACGCTCGAAAACGGCGGCGGCGACCTCGCCGTTATCATCGGCATTGAGGGCGAAGGCGAACTGGATGAGCTTAAAGCAGTTTCGTCGAGCCCCGAAAATATAGCAATCCGGCGTGAGGTCGTCGCGGGTATCAAGGCTCGAGCTCTATTTGTGGTCAGTTCGGTTAGTAATAAAGCCGGATTATATCAGGTCGGTTTTGAACTGCCGTGCGGCAAGAAACTGGTAATGGTCAGGGTGCGGTAGATCGTCGTTTTTTTCGGCGATGGGTAGCCTTTTCATCTGCAGTCTTGATCGAAATAGTCGCTATGGCGGCCAGCATCAAAAAGAAAAATGCGTTCGACGGCGTCCTCAGCGGAAAATCAACAAAGCTGTGTATCAGTATCCCTAAGCAGCCCGCTAACGCGCCAATAGCCGCATCACGGCGAAAGGTATTCCCCGCGTTTGAGATGCCGGCCAATCCTTTTTTGAATAAAAAGTAGATAAATGCCGCTAAGCAGACAAGACCCGCCAGGCCTGAGTCCGCAAGGGTTTGCAAATATTCATTGTGGGCCTGCTCGACGCGATACATTCCATTCCAACTGTCATACCTTGTAAACGCAACGCCAAACGCGTCGAGTCCGGCTCCGAGGACCGGGTGATCGAGAAATATTTTTATGGCTACATCCCAAAAATGGGTGCGGCCATTTGTGATTTCGCCGGGCATGCTGGTGAGCCCCAACCCGCGAACAAGAGATTCGTCGCCGCCCAGGAATATGACGACGCCGAGGATGGCAAATACCACGCCGGCACCGGCCGCAGCGATCGTGAGAGTTTTGTTAATGCCTTTGGGTTCGGTGTCATCTAAAGAGTTATCTTCAGACTTCGTGCGGGTGAAAAAGTGCAGCACATGGACAAATGCAAATAGCGATAAAAAGCTAATGACCCCGCCGCGCGAACTTGTGAGCACTAGAGCGACAACCATAACGACGAGCGCGATGGCCAACAAAAACTTTTTGTCCCGGGCGCTCGTCCGGCCAAACAGCAAGCCGAGTGCAACGCCGCCGGTCATCTCCATGAAAGCTGCAAAATGGTGTTGGTTTATAAATGGCCCAAACGGGATAGCCTGAAATGGAATGCGGATGCCATATATCGTTTCGGGGTCGGCAAGACGCTGCAAAATGCCAAGAAAGGCCATCGACGCGCCAAAAATGATCACGATCCATACAACCAGCTTCAGCCTTTTTTCGGTATTAATGAAAGTCAGGCACGCGGCAAAAAAGAATATGTAAACGACGAGGCGAGTAAGAAAAAATCGGGTCGCGTATGGGTCGAGAGAAATCGCATTTGCGGCCGGCACCCCAAGAAGATCGCCTGGGACGCCGGAGCCAAAAGGCAAAAGCTGGATCAGCCCGATCACGAGGAGGCCGATCATCGGCAGCTGGATGACGCTGGCACTAAATATCAGTCCGTGTGCCCGCCACGCCTCGATCAGCCATAGCAGGATAATAGCTGCCCAAGCAAGCGAAATTATGATCCAGGTGGTGCCGTCGACCGCTCCAAAAAGAATCGTCGCAAATATGGGGATCGCACACAGCAGAATAAAGATCGAAGCGCTCAGCCGGGTCGCTCCGTCACCGATCGAAACATTTTCCAGCCGGATCACCGGTGTTTTTGTATTCAACTGATCGACCATTGGTTATAATTTTCGAATCGAAAGGTCGTCAAAAGAGATCTTGCCCTGGACCGGGCAAGCCGCTACACCGCAACCCTCGCGGATAAATCGAACGACGATGCCGTCGCTAGTCATCGGCACCGTAAAACTGACCTTGAGCGTTGTCCAGTCCCCCGCCAATTCGAGAGGCTCGGTAGCCGCAAGCCGGGTACCCGTGAGGGCGTCAAGGATCTCCCATTTAAATGCAGCTGTTGTTTTTAGATCGGCGCGGTAAAAGGACACGAACTCATAGGTTGTAGCGGGAGAGACGGCGACCCGCTGGGAGACGGGCCGAAAAGCGGCCGGGTCAAATGAATCGAACGCCATCAAAAGGCTATACCTACCGGAACGCTTAACAATTTCATTAAGGCTGATCTTCGGTTCGACGCCCGCTCCGATCTGCCATTCAAAAATACCTGCATTTCTCAGCTTTACTCCGTTTTCGAATCCGCCGTTGGCTAGCTGGCCGATCACGAGTTTTTCGGCCTCTTTGTCTATCAGATCGTTGTAGATAAGCGCCGCGATCTGTAACTTTTGGGCGTCATTAGCAATTACCAAAAGCCTTTCTCCCGTCGCCTTAAATTTTGTTCGTTTATCTTCGGCGGGGAGCTTTGACCAAGCTTCAAAAGCCCCGTCGTATAATTTTTTGGAAGCGAGAACATCGGTCAGGGCGGCGTTTGTCCCGGTTGAATCGCCGAGCACTCGCCGAATTTCTCCAATGTCACCTTCGAAAAGCTGCCACGCGAGAAAAACCGCCGGATTTGCATACTGCGGATCCGAGGCAGCGGCCTTGGCCATAAGCCTAAAGCCGTCCTCGAATTTGGCGTGCCGCACGAGTGAGTTGCCGTATGCCCAATCGACGGCCGCGTAGTTTGGAGCGAGAGTTGATGCCTGTGCAAATGCCGTCTCTGCTCCGGCCGAATCGCCGCTGCGATCTCGTGCCTGCGCCAAATTCAGCCACATCATAAAATGGTGCGGTGACAGGGCAGTGGCGGCCTCGTACTCGCGCAACGACCGGATCTGGTCGTCCGGATCAAATGTATTTTCAAGCAAAAACGCGACGGCATAATGCGTCTGCGGGTCGGACGGAGCAATTTGTTCAAGCCATTCCGCGATTAGTTTTGATTCGGGGACCGCAGGGTCGAGGCGGCTTGAGATTACACTTGCGGCGTTCCAGACAATAAACATCCAGGCGGCGCTGACACATAGGACCGCGGCGGCGATCAACGCTACTCGAGCAATGCGTGATTCAAATTTGACGATCTTTAATGACAATTTATAACGCTTATTCCTAGTATCGATACTAACCCAGATCAACGGGCTCGATCTTGATCTGGACCTGTTTTAACGAAACATTTGTCTTTCGGCAGATCTCCCGAATGTTTTTTAGGCGGTCCGGCGCCATATTTCTTACGGAGATCAGTATCTCCGCAATATCTTTTTCGGTGCATATGTCGGCCAACGGGCCGTTTCCGTCAAAAACCGTCAGGCCGTGCATTATCTTATTTGTCTTGCGAGGGTCGTCATCTATAAATCCGACCGCCTTATATTCCCATTCGGTGTTATTGTTCATCTCGCGCAGCACCATTTCACCGCCGTCACCGGCTCCATAAATTAGTATGTTTCGCTCGTTTACCGACGTCTGATTGGGCAGGATCTGCCGGATCAGGCGAAACGCCATGCGGCTGCCAATCACGGCAAACAGGAGCAAGATGGCATCAACGAAAAAGACCGCGCGAGAAAAATATTGAAATCGATAGAGTAGCAGTATTGCTATCACACTTAAGCCCGATCCGAGTGCAACCCCTTTTACGAACGTGATAAGATCGCCTACACTTGTATACCGCCACAGGCCGCGATAAACGCCAACTACGAGGAAGGAGGCGAGCTTTACCAGCACCACGAGCGGAAGGGTTTTTAAAAAGAGGTCCCAATTGGGTGTCTGCTCAAAAGAGCCAAAAAGCAGCACGAACGCCCCGTAGTATGCCAGCGTTATCAAAAAGCCGTCCATGAACACTTCGAAAATTCGCCGCTTGTAAGAGACATTGACGAGAAATGCAAACATTGCATTTTCGTTGACAGCCTGATCTTCGGCACTTTCGTCATAGGCTTTTACTTTGGACAGAAAAACACCAATGATCACCAATACGATCGTAAACAGGGCGATCAGGGCGAAGCTTTGAGTTGTCTCGATACGGCTTACTAGCCACGCCAGAACGCCGGCAACGGCGGCAAATGCATAGAGCATCCAGACTGCTGCGCGTTCGGAAAGGCCGAGAGCCACTAGGCGATGTGACGTATGATCGCGGCCTCCCTGTGAAACGGGCTGGCCTCGCAGCTTTCTTAAAAGAGTGACAAAGGTTGTATCAAATATCGGTACAAAAAGCACGAGTACCGGTACCGCAAGGATAGCGACAATGCCGCGTGACCGCCCGCCCGTCTGATTGAGCAAAACAGACGCGGACAGGAAAAAACCTACAAACATTGATCCGCAGTCACCCATGAACACGGTGGCCGGATTTGAATTCAAAACCAGAAAACCGATAAGCGCTCCAATAAAAGCGGTTATTAAGAGGACTTCGGCACTGTTGCCGTTTGACGCAAAATTTACGGTCAACGAAATAGCAGCGATCGCCGAAATGCCCGCCGCAAGCCCGTCCATGTTATCGAGAAGATTTATGGCGTTCGTAATGCCGACGATCCAAAAAGCGGTGATCCAAATATCTACGATCTCAAAGCCCGTAAGCGGTATTTTAAGGCCGAAAAATACGAGTACACCCGCGCCGATCAACTGGCCGATCAGCTTTTGATACGGCCGCACTGTAAACAAATCATCGACGAGTCCGACGAGAAACAAAAAGGAGCTCCCGCCGATAATCAAGAGGGAATCATGGGTTATGGGGACAAGGAGAAAATAGATCGCGACCGTGGTGACGAAGATGGCGACACCGCCGAGCATCGCGGTCGGACGCTTGTGCCAGCGGTCGCTTTTTGGCTTTGCCACGAAACCTTTTCGGACAGCGAACGACCTGACCGCGAACGTCAGCAATACCGACAATATTGCGGCTACGCCTCCGACAAAGATCGGGTTTGAGATCACACCAAACATATCTTACGCGAATCAAGATCTGTCGGCCAGTAGGCCAGACGACGCTGATTTTGGCGCCTCGTGCGACGGCTCGGACAAATAACGGCGGTCAAACCTGCCAATTCTTTTTTCGTATCGACCTGCAAGCATTTTGTATATTTCTGCTGTTTTGCAAACCATTGTTTCAGCCCGAAAAGCCGGGTCGACATGCTTTCTCGCCGCCTCGCCTATCTGGCGGCGAAGCGCCGGATCGGAGAGCAGGTTTGAGACCGCGTCGGCGAGCCCGGCTGAGTCGTGTCGATTGATCATATAACCGGTCTTACCTGAAATTAAGACCTCCGGCGTCCCATCCGTATCAAATGAAACACACGGTTTTCCCATTGCCATAGCCTGAGGCAACACCCGCGGCAGGCCCTCCCACAAAGCGGTGTGGGCGACGACGTCCATAGCCGAGATCATATCGGGGATGCGTTCGCGGTCGATCAATCCGGCAAAAACAAAATTTTTCTCAAAGCCGAGTTGCCGCACTTGTTCGAGAATTTTATCGTATAGTACCCCGTTACCGACGAGCAGAAAACGGACGTCCGGATGGCGACGCACGATCTCAGGAGCGGCCTTGAGCAATTCATCATGATTCTTTTGCGGCGCGAGCCGTGCGATCTTTCCGACAACCGGCGCTTCAGCAGGGATTCCAAGTTCGCGCCTGATCGCTTGAGGATCCGCCACAGAATTCAAATACCAGTCGAGCTCCATCCCGCTGTAAACTGTTGTAAACTTTTCCGCCCGGTCGATGTTTGCAGCGAGCGCTTTCGCGGTCGTAACATCAGAAACACTGACATAGTGGTGAGTCAGAGGGGCGCATATTTTCTCAGACCAGCGGATCGCCCGATTGACCAGCCAAGGCTGATGGTCGTGAAACGTCAAACCGTGAAAGGTGTGGACGATGAGCGGTGTTCCGGCCATCCACGCCGCTATTCGGCCTAAAAAGCCCGCTTTCCAGGAATGAGTATGGACGATATGATATTTTCCTTTTCGAATCAGGCGATACAGTTTCCAAAAGGCCGCCAGATCAGAAATGGGATTGACGGCGCGCGCCATTTCGGGGACGACGGTTAACCTTGTTGTCTTTGCGGCACGGGTTAAAAGCTCGCCCTCAGGTCCGTTATCTACGCCGCTGCATAACTCCGCATCATACTCAGGCATCCGGTCAAGGCCCTCGACGGTTAGCAACGTATTTTCCTGGGCGCCCCCAAGTATCATTCGGGTGATTATGTGGAGCACGCGAAGCGTTTTGGTTTCCGGCATATAAAAACTTTCCTAGTGGAAAGTTTATCTTAAATAACGAGTACTCGAAAGTAGTGTCTTAGGCTTTTTAAGGTGCCAAAGCGCAAGAAAATGGGGGTGGTTTGAAACAAAAAAACCGTCGGCTGCCGGCGGACATATCGCGCCCCGCATTTAGCGGGCGGCGGCATGCCTAGCGAAAGTGCGGGGAAATCGCTGCTGGTCACCAGACGGTTTCGCGTATTCTATCACGTTTACTGATGGTCGATAAACCTCTGAAACCAGAGTTCAAGCATTAGGAGGGCCCATATCTGATATGTGTGATCGGCTAAGCCCGTCTGGTGTTGATCCACCCAACGCTCGACAACGGTCGGATTCGTTATTCCGCGTTTCATTGCTTTTTCAGAGAGTAGGATGGAACGAACGAAATCCTTCATCTCGCCGCGAAACCATTTTCCGATCGGCACGCCGAACCCCATTTTCTTCCGATAGATAACGTCTTTTGGCACCAACCGGGCGGCAACTTTCTTCAGCAAATATTTTGTTTGGAAACGCCGGATCTTTAGATTTTCGGGCAGGCTTGCGGCAAATTCGATCAGTTTGTGATCGAGAAATGGCGATCGGGCCTCGAGCGAGTTAGCCATCGATGCAATATCGACCTTTACCAGCAGGTCATTTGGCAAATAGGTCAACTGGTCCGTCAGTAGCGTGGCGTCCAAGAGTCCCGCGCCGTTTGCTTTTTCAAATTCTTGTTCGACGAACCGGTGTGGGTTATTGCCCGCGGATATTCGCATAAATTCCGTAGTATAAAGTTCAGTCTTTTGACTGACCTGGACCGTCGACATCCAGCGGAAATACCGCTCGTTTCTCGGTAAATTTGCGGCCTTCAAAAATCGTTGTACATCGCGTGTTCGAGTTTTCTTTGTTTCCGATGTAGGAAGTAATCCGAGGGGGGCTTCGATAAGATGTTTGCGCAGAATGCTCGGAAAACGCTGATATGATTCTGCAGCCTGCATCGCCATATAACGCTCGTAACCCCCAAAGCTCTCGTCACCGCCGTCACCATTCAAAGCGACAGTTACGTGGCTACGCGTTTCCTTTGAGACATAATATGTCGGAATCGCACTTGCGTCGGCAAAGGGCTCGCCGTAGTGTTCGACCAGAGTCGGCAGTACATCGATCGCATTTGGCCGGACAATAAATTCATTGTATTCGGCGCCGATGTGATCGGCGACCCGTTTGGCGTATTTAAGTTCGCTGAAATCCTGCTCGTCAAAACCGATCGAAAAAGTTTTTACCGGCTCCGAGCTCTCCTGTGCCATGAGGGCAACGACCACTGACGAATCGACCCCGCCCGACAGAAACGCACCGAGCGGGACCTCGGAGATAAGACGCAAGTTTGTAGCTTCACGAAGTAGGCGGGTCGTCTCAACAATCGCATCTTCCTCTGAGATCTTGATCTTTTTTGAGAAATCGGGAAGCCAATACCGTCGAGTCTCGATCTCGCCATTTTTCCATCGCAGCCAATGCCCGGGCTCCAGTTTTCTGATTTGCTTGAAAGCAGTCTGCGGAGCCGGAACGCAAAGAAAAGACATGTAGCTGTCGATGGCGTCCATATCGACCTCGCGCGAAACGGACGGATGCTGGAGTAGGGCCCGAAATTCCGAGCCGAAGATCAAGTCTCCATTTTGTTGATGCGAATAGAGAAGTGGTTTTTTGCCAACGCGGTCGCGGGCTAGAAAGAGCGTTTTATTTGTTTTGTCCCAGACAGCGAGAGCAAACATTCCGCGTAAATATTCGAGACATCCCTCGCCGTGTTCGTCATAAAGATGAACGATCACCTCGGTATCTGACTTCGTGTAAAATCGGTGGCCGCGTTTTTCGAGGTCTTCCCTTAGCTCCCGGTAATTATAGATCTCACCGTTAAAGACGATCCATTTGGTCTTATCCGCGTTGTGTATGGGCTGTTTGCCGCCCGCGACGTCGATAATCGAAAGCCGCCGCATAGCGAGGCCAACATTTTCATGTATGTAAAAACCGTCGTCGTCAGGCCCGCGATGAGCGATGGCTTGGTTCATCCGCTCTAAAACGGTTCGATCGGCTGATTGCTTGTTATTGTTTACAAAACCTGTGATTCCGCACATTTCTTATGTCACCCTTTTTGCCCTACGCATCGCGCAGACGCGCGGCCCTGCGAAAAGTCACCTTCTTCAAAAGTTTTGCGTCATCACGTTTTTCTTGAACGATCGACAACCCGACCGCAACAAAAATAAAGTAAAAAACCTGTATTTGAGATCGCTGGCGATATGCTGTACCGACATTTCCCTGCGAAATTGAATATGTGATGGTAAGAACGAACAAGAATAGCAATATGGATATTGATTGCCTCAAGCGGTGGCGCAGGGTATACCAGAGCCCATATATTAAAAACGGTATCATGGCCCACCACACAAGCACCTCGGGCAGGGTAACGGCCTGTCGAAAATTGGTCACATCCCATGGAAACGGTGCAAGCATCAAATATGTAAAGCCTACGGGTAATGCGACCGATATTCCTCCTGCCGTCGAAACGTCCAAGTCTCGGCCATATCCGGATTCTCCCGCCTCGGCGAGGTACTGTCGATTGCGGTTAAGACGCTCTAAATTATAGTCGGTTCCGAGAGAGCGTTCCATACTGCCTAAAAATCCAAGATACGACAGCGATACCGCAATGATCAGTATTGCGGTCGTACGAAAAACCAAATAGTGAATCGACTTTAGCGGGTCGATAAGAAAACCTGCCAAGATGGCCGGAACGAGAGCGAAAAGAACGTAGAAACGAAACGCCGCGATCCCGCCCAAACACCCTAGTAAGAGAACCAAATAGCTCAATCGAAAACGCGTTTGGAGTTCTAAGACAAGACAAAGGGCTGCTGCCAGGAAAAAAACCATGACCCCGTCCTTCAAAATTTGCGATGACCAGAGCGCGATCGATGGGAAAGCCATTACGAAAATAGCCGACAGGCGGGCAACCCTTTCATTCCCGTATATTTGTTTCGCAATTACATATGTGAATACGGGTGTGACCGCCCCGAGGACTGAAATAAACATTTGTACAGCGAGCGGGTTCCGCCCCAACACAGCGTAGAATGCAGCAGCGAGGTATGAGATACCCCACCCACTTGTTTTTAGATTGGAAAGTTGCTCCACCGCATCCCTATCCCACATCAAATAGGGCTCTCCCGTCCACAGTGAGCTAATATAAGCGCCTGTTTCATCAAAAGCGAGAGCATCCACACAAAAGAAAGCTTGCAGATTAAAAACATGAGTCACGACAGCTATCAAAACTCTGACTAGCAGGCCCACAATAAAAATATTGAGCAAGAAACTTCTTGTAGGAGGGCTGTCAGCAGTGTAATGGAAAATAATCGGGACAGCTATCAGAGATGTTAATAGACATACCAATACCGCCGAAGCCCCGTCCGGAAAGAAAATAATCGATATTACTAGGGCCGTAAAGAAAGCAATGATCAGTAGTAACTTGTTCATATTCTAAAAATCCAAAATATGACTCGGGCAACCCGGGCGCGGATAAAACCCATAGCAAAAAAATATAAAGTTCTGCGTTGCCGACGAACAGTTCCCGCTACCAAACAAGACAGAGCTATCTCACGGCAGAACGGAAGGCCTCAATAACCTTAGTCTTGTTTGCCGCAAGCGTAAATTTTTCCTGCCCCTCTTTTGCCGCAAGCCGTGACATCTTTTCTCTAAGATCGCGATCCGAAATAAGAGTCATCATGCTTTCGTACCATTCGTCGTCACTGTCAGCCAGAAATCCATTTTCGCCGGGCCGGATAAATTCAAGATTTGAAGCCATCCGAGTTCCGATCGGAACGATGCCCAGGGTCATATACTGCGATGTTTTCATTATGAATTTGTATTTATTCCATGGATTAGATTGCGGCAGAGGAATCAGCCCGATCTGCATTTTTCGTAGATCATCCGCCTCAGTTTCTAGACTCCATGGCTGAGCGGTGTACTCTACCGATTCTAACTTAAAATCAGTTCCGCCAATAAAATGTAGCGGACATCGGCCTGAGATCCTCTGCAGGGGGCGCTCGATCAGTTTTAAGTTCGTCAGCGTTGAATGACTCCCACTCCAACCGATACACGGCTCATTTGTCTCATTCGGCTTGAAGAAAAACTCTTCTTCATCGACAATACTTGGAATCAACCAGAGATTATTGTTAAATTGTGCCGCGTAATCCCGAATTTGCGGAGAATTGACCATCACCGTCGTACTGATACGGATGATCTCCTTGATCTTGCCAAAGAATTTTAGGTATGAAAGATATCCATTGTTATTACTTTTATATGGCACAAAAAGCGGATCATCGAGTTGGTAAATGATGGGCTTTTTTTTGGCGACCATTTTCTCGAAGAATGCCGGGCCGAGAAGTGCAGCTTCGCGATAGACGAAAACGGCATCAAATTCATCGAGATCTCGCAGTAGGTCATATCTTTTCGCATAACTTGCGATCATCCCTTTAGCTTTGGCAAAATGACTTCCCACAGTGTAAAGAACACTTCTTAATTCATCAGTCTCAAACGGGGCATAAACAATTGTAATTCCAACTTCGTTGAGGGCTTTTTCCCACAATTCGATGCTCCCCCGTTGCCCGGGTGAATAACCTTTTTGATTTGGAACCAAACACAAGACTCTCATTTAATTTACGGATTTCTGAACCCAAACGGACATATAACTTCCGCGTTTTAATACTCGGCCGATCTGATTTACGAGGTTGGCAACTTGGTATTCAACCCTCTTTCTAAAAGATCGTTCTCCGGTCTGCTCGCAGACGCCGCCGACCACTTGCAGATCTCTCACGGTGAGATCGGTGCGGTTCAAGATCGTGCGGACAGATCTTGGATTGAACCCTTGTACGTGATACGGCGCAAACGTCGGAGCCATTACCACTACCCAATCTTTGCGCTGGAGCCTCATATATAGATTGCCGAAGGTTGAATAAAGCCCGTCTTCATTCGGCGCATCGAACCACAGCCAGCCGCCCGGGCGGAGCACGCGGGAAACCTCAATCAGCAGTTCGTGGGGATCGTATAAGTGCTCGATAATGCCGCCCATGGCAACGGCGTCAAAATAATTGTCCGGATAGGCTGCAGCCTCCAGCGTCAGGTTCTTGCCCTCTACCCCAAGCCTGGTTCGTCCGATCTCGATGAATTCACTGGACGGGTCAACACCTTCTGCTTCCCAACCGGATTGTGTTGCCGCCCAAAGGAGCTCGCCGGCCCCGCAGCCAACATCGAGAAAGCTGCCTTTTCGTCCGAGTTTCGCCTCAAATTCTTTCATCAGGTTGAGTCCGGCCTGTTTTTTACCCCCAATATCGTGTCCGAGAAAATATTCATCCCCGTCCACATAAAGCTCATCTAGACCGGCTTTCGGAAACGGCATCGGGTTTGGGTACTGATGCGTACACTTTTTACATCTGACGATCGCCGTTTTCTCGCCCTGCCCGGCGTGATGAGCCTCACCGCCGCGCCAACCCACGAAAGCCGTTTCGCCGCCGTCGCAGACAGGGCAGCGAATTTCTTTGTATTCAAATGCCGATTCCCCCGTCATTTAGTTCATCATCCCCTTAAATCGCTCAGATCTTGACGGATGGATGAAAACATAATTGTCCTCAACCACATCGCGCTCATCAACTTCAACTAGCGAGCGTTTTCCGTCATCGTTATTGTAAAAATAAAGTTTATAGCCGATATCAAAAAAGAAGCCCGTCAGTTCGCCAAGTTCGATACCGTAACCTTTTAGAAACCACGGGTTGATCTCGCAGATCACGGTCGGCAAAAACCGTGTGATAAGCCTAGCAGCTCCGCGAAAGGCAAACAGCTCGGCCCCCTCGATATCAGCCTTAATAAATGAAACATTGTCGAGATCGGGCAAAAAATCATCCAGCCGCACGATTTCCGCCTTGACCGGCTTTGTACCGGTCCATTTCACCTGATCTTCCTTGCCGTCGCGGTCGTCATCGCGATCGCCAATGTGTGCCTGACCGGCGGCAAATGCGCCCGACGCCTGAGTCGGGACCGCAAATTCGACAGTCTCGTTCGCGTCGCCGCAGCCCTTATCTATGAGAACAACGTTTTTCGTAAACCCCAGCAATTTAGAGACGATCTTTAACGACTTAAAAGTAAACGGTATCGGCTCAAATGAGTAAACATGTCCGGCCGCTCCGGCCGCTATGCTCATGTGATATGCGTAAACGCCGTAATTAGCACCCAAATCGAGGGCGGTTTCGCCGGGCAAAATGCCGGGTACGAGCAGATCGAGTTCGGGTTCGGACCAACTGCCGCGTTTTATGTCCCACGCCTTCGAAGCCGCCTGAAAATATGCGTACGATGTTTCGTTCGCGACCGGATAAAGAATCGCTTTGGCGACCTTTCGAATCGCGGAATTTGCTCCCAAGATCGTTCTCCTTTCTAGTTTTGTGAGTGTTGACTGCGGCCGCCGCTATCCTGGATCTCAAGCGCGGCCAGTATCTCATCAGCTGAAAAATTAGCCTGATCGACGCCATAATGATCGGGCGAGACCCGGCCCTCGATACGATTGCCTGCTGCCAGATCCGCAATGTAGGTACGCACAAGGTTTGGATTATCGATCCGCTCTGCCCCGTCAAGCTTTTCCATGATGATATCAGCAAACCTGTCATTGCCAGTTTCCTGAATTATATGGAAAAGACTCGCAAGATAATCTTCGTTATTTGTTCGCTTAAATTCCTCGCGCTCGCGTATGCCGCGAAATCCGTCATTGCACGGATAAAAATCAAAATATTCAACCAATTTAAGCTCAAGTTGTTTTGCGAGTCCGGCGTGGGTCGCAAGCTTTCTTAGCCGCGCGCTATTTTTGCTAAGTATCGGCATTCGCTTTATCCTGTCTTTCCAAGTCGTCGGAAAACGGCTGCTCCAAAGTGCGTACGTGACGGTCAGATCGGGCGGATAAAGAGGTAGATGAGCTATATAAGCGTCAACAAACGCCACATGATTAAGCGGATGATCTGCACGTTCCAGCAGTTTCAGTTCGTATATTTCGTTATCGGGATCGAGCAGAACCGGTGTTTCAAACATCCAGTGTTCATACCCGGTTCCGTAGGCGGTCACCGTCGAAAGCAGCATATCGCCATGGTGATGGATCGATTTAGTAGAGATATTGGATGCTTTGTCCGGTAACGGGATCCAGCAGTTTGCCACTAATCCAAAATACTCGTTAAGTTCGATATCAATCCCGACGACCGGATAGTGGAGTGTATTCAGACTTCCACGCTTTCGGAGGTGTTTCTCAAGGATCTCAGCGAAAAATACGCTGTCGCCAGACATTTCGGCGAGTATGTTCGAGCTGCGGTAATTCGCTTCGTGCTTGTCCTTTGCGGATACAAACGCGGCTTTCAGTTCGCCCAGATATTTTTCAGTTCGCGGATACCTCATGTTTCTTAGTTAACAAGGATATTGTATAACAACCGGTAACGTTTGCCGGCGATGGAGTGTAGATCAAATTCGCTTTTAGCCGTGATACGGCATTTTTCCCTCATTTCTCCCATCGACCCAACGGCACGAAGAGCGGTCGTGTAGCTTTCGGGATCAAACCTGTCGATCACGACGCCAACGCCATTTTTCTCGATCAACTCGGCGACATCGCCCACACCGCGATTGGTAATTATCGGCACTCCGCACGCGAGATATTCGGCGATCTTGGTCGGCGACGAGGAGAGTTTTGAATAGCATGCCTTGATTAGCGAGATCGCGACATCGGCCGCGCTCAGATATCCGGCTATCTCGTCTGGTGCAACGCTCTTTACGAGAAAGTCTCCATCCGAAAATCCCGCTTCGCGCAATTTGGCTACGATCTTTTCGGTCTCACGCTGAGTCAATATCAATGCAAATGTCGATGCATCGATCTCATGAGCTGCGGCAAAAAGACCGATCATCTCATCGGTCATATACCATCCGCCAAAAGATCCCACATACGTTACAACCTTGCGATCTGCAACACCTAACATCTCCCGCATCGCGGCTCGGCCGGCCTCATCCGGAGCATTAAACCGTTCGAGATCGACACAACAAGGGATAACCTCAACCGGACGCTCAAACTGGTCTAGACCTGTCGCTATGCTTTCGGGAAACAATATCCCCCTCGCTTTTTCGGTCAATACGACGAAGCCGTCCGCCTCTTTAAGCAACCATCTTTCAACCCGCTTTGCAGATCTAAAGAGCCAGCCATTTTCCGGCCAAGTGCCGGCGTCCGTGTACTCTTCGGGGAAAAAGCCGCGAATGTCGAAGAGCAGCTTCGGCTTTCTGCGCGAAAACTTACGGGCGATAGCTCCCATCAGCGTCGGTACATGAACACGCCCGTGCAGAATGTCAATTTTTTTGGATTGAATTATTCGTCGAATGAACCAAGCACCGCGAAAAATGTCGTAGGCCGTAGCCGGAGCGGACGGCCACTTGTGATATCCCAAACAATACCAATCAATGCCCTCGGCCGCGAACTTGTCTCGCTCCGCCTTGATCTGTTCCGATGTCCATTTCCTTCGCAGCTCCGGCTCAAATGTAAGCAGGCTAATCTTTACCCCGCCCTTCATTATCTCGCGCAGATACGGCAAAACCTGCGTCTGGACCAGCGGCTCCCGCACTCCGAAATAACATAAATAAAGACTCTTGGACATTATGACGATCTCCCAATACTGCGGGAGCCGATCAGATTCAGTCCCAAGGGTTGTCGCGTAATATCGCGAACGCCTTCATCGTTCAACGCTTTTGAGGCTTCAGCTTCGGTCATAGGTTGGTCAAAGTGGGGCGAGAGCATATCAAAAGTATCCAGAACGGCCCACGAGTAGCGCAGGTCGTCGTTGCTCAATTGCTTTTCGTTAACATAGTTGGCGACAGGGATACCGAACGCAAAAAATCTGCCCAGGACCGGAATTTTAAATAATACGTTGGTCACCGGAAAAACAACCGGCATCACAAAGCGGATCAGACCCAAAAGTGTTTCCTTTTTCATTCGCTTTGTGAACGGCCGCAGCAAATACTTTGAGTGCAGTTTTGTGTACCAATGTTCGCGGCCATAGATCGTCACGGCAATTTTACCGCCATCTTTTACCATCTTTGCGACCGACCGGATGCTTTTTTCAGGATCTGGAGTGTGTTGGATCACGCCTATGCAATAACCAAAATCGAATGTCCCGGCGCGAAACGGCATCTCGTAAATGCTGGCCTGCACAAAATGCACGTTCTCGCGGCCCTCAAGATTTGCCTTGGCCGCGTCAATCGCGCTGCTGATATCAAGCCCGATGATCTGAGCCTCACTTTGCGAGACGGCGTCTAAAAACCGGCCGGCCCCGCAGCCGGCATCGAGTATCCATTTGCCTTTTAGCTCATCTTTCGTCCATTTGGTCTCGGACCAAAGCCTGTCAGCCGAAAGCGTCGTGCCGTTATGCGAGTCGATCTGCTCTTTACGAAATAAATTCCATTGGTAGCCAAATGAAGAAGCGTAATTGTCCTGCTCGATAAACCGTGGGATACCGTTGGTAACCGGAAAGACGGAGTCACAGCTAACACAGGTAAGTTTAGCGTCTAAAATATCGTCGCCAACGCCCTGCTCGACCTCACATTTCAGATCGCCCGTACATTTTGAGCAAACGATAATTTCAAGGAGTTTTTGATCCATTCCACTATTCTAAACGATATGCTTGAGGGTTCCATAAAACGTTGTCCGTCTTAATGCCGCTGGTGATAGCCGCACGGCTATACCCAGGTGTCGCAACACTTCGCCGCGGTGTCCCTTCATCAGTGCCAGATGAAGCGCGACGTATAGATGCAAATTAGATTTGATCGTGCCGAGTTTGTCACCAAACCGTTTCATAAACGCATCATCGGCCTTAAGATATTTTTCGGCCAGTTCGATCCGCTTTATGAGTTTTTCGGGGGTTGTCGAGATCACGCTACGCTCATCGTGTTGGATGATCGCCGAGGTAATGCGATTGTCGCAACGGATCGGGTAACGACTGGCAAGCCTTAGCCACAATTCATAATCCTCTGTAGCCGAAAGGTCACGGTCGGGATTAAATTTATGCTCGCGTGCAATATCCGCACGCAGGAAAATGCCTCGGCATGCAAACTGATTGCCATATATTAGTTCTTCGTTACCGATCGGAGGCAAATGGTCCATTTTGTACGAACCTTTGTCACCGCCAGTCACCTCGTACCCTAGATGAAAGATCTCAGGTTCGCTGTTCTTTTCGATCATCTCCACTGCTACGGCCAGATGATCCGGATAGAAAATATCATCGGAGTCGAGACATGTTACGTATCGCCCATGGGCACGATCGGTACCATAGTTGCGAGCCGCTGCTCGCTCTTCGTTAGCCTTTTTATAATAGCTGACTCGTTTATCCTTGATCGCCGCTACGATCTCACCAGTATTATCCGTGCTGCCGTCATCGACAATTATGATCTCAAAGTTCTCCACCGTCTGAGCAAGCACCGACGCAACCGTTTTCTCAATAAAAGCGGCTCGATCATAGGTCGGAATAACAATGCTGAACTGGATCGAACTCATTTTGCAATTTTTGCGGATAACTGACTATCGATTTTCGAGGCCGGCACGGCCAAGACGTTTGTGTATTCAATGTCCCTCGACATCAATTTCTGTAACCCTTTTGCCGTTACCTCAAAGAACTTATAATCCGGCAACCTCAGTGATTCGAGGAGATCGAAATAAGCCATAGTCGTCGTTCCAAAGGCTTCGGCGGCCTTCGCGTTAAGTTCAAAAAGTATTACAGGAGCATCGACGCGATCGAGTGTCGTAACCGCCCCACGAAAAACCGACAGTTCAGCGCCTTCGACATCGCATTTAATAAACTGTGGAATTCGTAAATTCTCACTTTCTACAAGGTCGTCGAGTATATTCATCTGACAAGTGGCCTTGTGTACGTTGCCGCCTCTACCGCTTGTCCAGTCAGACAAGCTTGCCATCGAGGCATCTTCGGGTACATAGAGATCGATGATCGTACCTTCCTGATCCGAAAGCGCACAGTCGAAAAGCCGGACGTTCGATTTCAAATCAAGTGTCTTTTTCAGACTCGGCAACATCTGCGGATTCGGTTCGAAGGCAACGACGCTGCCGTCTTTTCCAACAAGTTCCGACAAAAGCGTAGTATAAAAGCCGAAATGAGCGCCTATGTCAAAAGCACAGTCGCCCGCATTTACAAATTGGCGCATTACGTCACTCTCACCACTTTGGCTCTTTGGATAAGCAAGAATCGCGACTGCTGATGCGATTCTTAGGTCGATTATGACCGTACCGCCTTCGGTCTCAACAGGCAGCGACTGCAAAGACGGCAAACGATGCGACAAAATTCGCGTCAACCGCGTGCTGCCTCGCAGGGCGGTTCGGGTATATAAGGCGAGAAATTCCTTGAGCATTGAGAACTAACTAAACCAACCTCGAGTAAAATTTGTCCAGTTCGATGCCGATCCGCTCGTGACCGAAACGTTCCGTCACATCGGCCGCACCTTGCACGATCAAGCCATTTCTAAGCTCAGGTTCGAGCAATATCCTTTTCATTGCTTCATAAATAGAATCTGAATCACAAAAAGGCACAACCATCGCATTTCTTTCATTTTCTACAAATTCAGAAGCGACACCGGACAGCGTAAATACGGATGGCACTTTCATGGCTAACGCCTCTACACAGACCTGCCCAAATGCCTCAAAATGCTCGCCTATCGGCACATGGACGAAAACATCAAATGTTTTGTAAAGGGAAAGAATATCGCTCTCAAAATTGATCGTCCGGTAACTGTCCAACGGCAAACTTTCTTTTAATAATGCGGAAAGTTCAGTCGAATAGCTTCCAAATGCACTTGCCATAACCAACTTAGCATCCGGAAAATCCGCAAGCAACCGGGCAAACGCCGGTATCGTATACTGAATACCTTTCCAATGGACAAAGCGGCTAACAACTCCGATAACCGGATAACAATCCTTAAAGTTGTGTCGTTCCGCTGCTCTATCACCGTCAGCGTCAGATCGTTCAAAAGTCGAAAGGTCAAATGCAAGGTTGATCACATCCACTTTATCCGGCGAGACTCGCTCCGTCTCGATCATAAAATCCGCCGTCATTTTGGTATTTGCCGCAATGCGTTTGGATAGGCGATTGACAATGCGGTCGTAATAAACGGCATGTGGAAAATAGACGTAGCTCTCATTCGAATGATGCCGATAACTTACGCGCTTTTTGATACCGCAGAGTTTGGCCGCGACCAGACCCGCCAGCGACCCGTTGACCAGATGGGTGTGGACAATATCAAGGTCTAGTTTTTTGAATAACCGGCAAAGCTGCCATATTGCTTGCGGCAGATCACGCCTTCCGCGAAAGTTTGTCCGGTAATAAGTAATGCCCTTTGCCGTTAATTCCCGGTGAAACTCATGTTCCTCCGGTTCAAGAAAAATAAAAACCACCTCATACTTAGAGGCGTCCATTGCCGATGCTAGAACCTCAACAAAAGGCCCTGTTGATACTTCCGAAAAAACATGTACGACCTTTATTTTCTTTTTCATTGGAAACTTGCAGAAAATAGTAGCTACCTTGAACCTCTCGATCATTATAGGCCACGCCTAAACGGCCAGACTCAGTCTGGCCGCAACGGTCTCGTCACAGATCAAATAATTGTAAAAATCACTCTTGGTTATCCGCTCGACGCGGCGGACCGAATTGGTTGCTTCGTCGATATTGAAGTATAAATAGTCCAGCTCGCTCACAAGTTCTTCGACGCGGCGGCCAACATCGTCATTCAATACCTCAATTAGCATCGTCGGCCTGTGAACGGCTAGATACTTCTTAAAACCTAATAAAACCTGAGGTTCGTGCGTCTCCACATCTATTTTTATCAGATCGATCCTGGAGACCTTTTGCTCTTCGACGAAAGTATCGAGCGTGATCGTCTTAACTTCGGTTTTTATTACCGCGGTTCCGGGTTCGTGAAGATTCTGATTTACTGTCACAGAATATATGTGCTCAGTCGGCAGATCAAAAACAACCGCTGTGCCGTCACTATCCGATACAGCTGCCTCGTAACAGGCAATGTCGTAACCATTGAGAGCGACATTTTGCTCCATTTTTTCAAAGACACGTTTGATCGGCTCGAAGGCAAATATTTTTGCCTTCTCGTTCATCGCTCTCGCGACAAGGGCAAAAACGCCCGTATTCGCACCGATGTCTAAGATCACCTCAGCATCGCTAACCAACTTTATCCATAGCGATATTGATGTTTTCTCCCAGCCGTTTGCGAGTCCTGTCCAAAATAGCGAATTTTCGAGTTCGAAACCGTGATGCCTAATCCAAAATTTATGCTCTTTATCGACCTGAACAACAAAATCACCGTGAAAGTGAAGATGTTTGTGAATGTTTACGTGGTCACGCAAAAATGGCCGCAGAAGATCAAAGACAGCTTGTTTAAACGGCAACATTCCGTAGATCTTACGAATGGCTCTTCTTCCCGATAGCATAAGTTTTAATAATAAGCTCTTATCCCGTCATACACTACATTCCGGGTTATAACGCTATATCTTGAGCTTCCTTACAAATTGGATCGACGCTTCAAGTGAGTTCCGAAACAAATAACATATAAAAATGCTGCTCACGGCACAAGCCGCAAACGCTAAAAATGGAGCGTTCCAGACCGAGGCAATTACAGTTCCGATAACCGCCGGAAGGACCGCAAAATGTGTCCAGGAGAGCGGCATTTTTGCAGTTCGGTTCAAGATCACTCCGAATGTCAACACGCTAACAAGATACGCGATCAAAGTGGCGAGAGCGCATCCGGCGATCCCAAATTTAGGAATCAAAATGAAATTGCCCGCTACGTTCGCAATTGATGAAAGGATGGCTGCGATCATTGATATATAAGTCGTTGATGTAGCATTTGAAAGTGCGGAGTATCCAATTGCACTCGGAATGCCGATCGTCGAGGCGGTTAACAATATCCAAAGTGGCAATGTGGATGCCGTAAACTCGGGCCCGAAAACCAACGGAATACCAAAATACCCTACAAAAGCGAATAAGGTACAGGCCATCCCCCAACCAAGCGTTATCGTGGGCAGGACGTCTCGAAAATAATTGAATGTGCGCTGGCCTTCGGTTTCGCGAGTTAAGGTCACGAATAATGGGAGCAAAAGAGTATTTGCCAACGTTGGAAGCTGTAGGGCGAGTCCGTTTATTTGTGTCGAGACCGAATAGATACCAAGATCTTTGGTGGACAGCAGCGATGAAATAAATACGGCATCAAAGTAACTTCCGGAAAAGTAACCTGCAAGTGAGAAAGGCAGTAAAGGTAGCGAAAAAGCGAATATCTTCCACAGAAATGCCCGATCAATCGAAAAGCGGGAATTGATATAACGCCGCAGCTTAAAAGAGCCGACGAGGATCATGACCCCCGGAGCAAAAATGTAAACAATAACGATGCCCGTGAACTCAAATTTATCAGCAACAAGTAGCCCCAAAAGCCCAATGAAGATCACCAAACGTTCGACCATTAGCAGAAAGCCCTGCACACGCGGCAATTTTGCCCCCTGTAAGCTCATCTGAATGTGTAACCAAAATGCAGTGACAACGAAATGAGCAACGACCAGCCAAAATGAATCGGGTGTTAGCTTTAGCCATACCGATAACGGGGCGAACCAAAACTGTGACAGCGAAAGCACGAGAGCCAAATTGATGACGAGGACAAACAGCCGTACCCAAAAGGTTCGGGCGATCTTGGCGGTCTCAACAAATTCATCCACGCCAAACCGCACCACTGCAACGCCCGTCCAAGTTACAAATATCTGCGCGACCTGCGAAGCGGCGATGACGGCAACTATTCCGCCGTAGCCCTCGGAACCAAGATGGCGAGTGATGAGCCAGACGGCCGCGAACGAGAAAAGGGCGCTGCCGACCTGAAAAATTACGAGCGAAATGTAATTACGGGGCGCGTTCCGGATGTCCCAACTCGAGCTTCGGCGGTTTGATGCATCTGCGATCTGTTCCGAGATCTCAGTTTCGATGGCGATACGGTCTGGTGTCACAGGGCAAGTTTATTTTTCGGCGCTGTCTGAGATACGGTCGGATGTCACACAGAGAAGTGTATTTTTCGAGGTCGGCAGTGTCAATATGACGACAGTAGAACTTGGGGAACTGGCGGAAAGATGCTATCGGCGTATTATATTTGTTTCATGAGGAAATTTTTTATTACAGGCGGTGCCGGATTTATTGGGTCAGCGTTTATCCACCTCATTCTAACCGAGACATCGGATGTGGAGATTATCAATTTTGATGCGCTCACGTATGCAGGCAACCTCGACAATCTGCGCGGGCTCGACCCACAACGCCACCATTTTATTAAGGGCGATGTCTGCGACATCGTTGCCGTAGCGGCCGCGCTGCCGGAAGATGCCGATGCTGTCATAAACTTTGCTGCCGAATCGCATGTTGACCGCAGTATTGCTTCGGCAAATGAATTTGTGTCGACCAACGTCCTCGGGACGCAGATATTACTTGATGCGGCCAGAGCGAAAAATGTTAAAAGATTTTGCCAGATCTCGACCGACGAAGTAATGGGCAGCCTGCCCGAAAATTCTGCTGAGCTTTTTACCGAGGCTTCGGTCCTCGCTCCAAATTCACCATATGCGGCGTCAAAAGCCGCGGCCGAGCATTTCGTCCGGGCTGCTCATCATACATTTGGTCTGGACACGGTCATTACACGATGCGGTAATAATTACGGCCATCGCCAATTTCCCGAAAAGCTGATTCCGCTAATGATCACCAACGCTTTGCGTAATGAGCCGATCCCGGTCTATGGCGACGGCCAGAATGTCCGCGACTGGATCTTTGTTGACGATCACTGCCGGGCCGTGTGGAAAATTTTGGAGAATGGCAAAGCCGGCGAGATCTACAACATCGGGGCGCGAAACGAAATAAGAAATATCGAGGTCGTCGAATCGATACTTAACGCCTTAGATAAGCCGCACTCGCTCATTAAATTTGTGAAAGACCGTCCTGGTCACGATCGCCGTTATGCTATCGACTCGACGAAGCTCGAAAGCGAATTGGGATGGCAGCCGCAGGAAACATGGCAAAGTGGATTGGAAAGGACAATTCGTTGGTACCTGGAAAATAAAGAATGGGTAAGCGGCGTACGGAACGGCGATTATCTCAACTATTACCGTCAACAATACGGCGTCGAGGTTGGCGCGGGATGAAAATTCTGATCACGGGTGCAAACGGAATGGTCGCCAAGGCAACGCTGGAATACTGCTTGTCGGTAGGAGACGATGTCGCGGCATTTACTAGGGAACAGCTTGATATTGCAGATAAAACGAGTGTCCTGGATGCCTTCGATGGTGGGCGATACGACGCGGTGATCAATTGCGCGGCTTGGACAGATGTTGACGGCTGCGAAACAAACCCTGAAAAGAACTTCGCAGCAAATGCCCGCGGAGTAGAAAACGTCGCAGTCGGATGCCGAGAGATCAATGCAAGTTTGGTCACCATTTCGACAGATTACGTTTTTGACGGCACTAAGAACGGATTTTATTCCCAGCGCGACGACCCAAACCCCACGAGCGAGTACGGGCGGGCTAAACTCGAAGGTGAGCGTTTGGCGCAGGCCGCATTGGCCCGAACAACGGTTGTCCGGGCCGGATGGATTTTTGGGCCCAGTGGTCGAAATTTTTTGAGCAAAGTTGTCGGGAAATTATTAAAAGGCGATGCCGTTAAAGCTATATCCGATTCCTTTGGTACGCCGACCTATGCTCCTGATCTGGCAAAACGGCTGCGGGACCTTGTCGAGCGCGATCTGCCAGGTATTTATCACGTCGCAAATGCCGGTGAGGGCACCAGCTATGCAGGATTTGCGCGGGCCATCATGCCCGAGTCCGGACTTGTCGAAGATATTTCCTCTGACTCGCTAAATCGTCCCGCCCCTCGTCCGCAAAATTCTCGTCTGCATTGCTTATTGTCCGAAGCAATCCGCCTCGACCCGCTCAGACCTTGGGAAGATGCGCTGCAAGACTTTGTGAAGAAAAGCGCGGCAACGTGAGGTGAAACGGATGAATAGGGGGGACGGACTCTTTGTCATAGAAGAGGGCTGTTGGGCTGCCTTTTTCTAATAGAACACTACCCCTTTTCCCCGAAACTTCCCATCCGCAAGGTCGTTAATCTTCACCGGTGTTCGTTAACACATCACGCACATTGCCGCGATATATTTCTGAGCCGGCCGCGACGAACTCTTTTGCTTTTTCCGACATTCCGACCGCCAATGCCTTTTCCGCTTCGATGTTCTGCGCATTGGCGTAATCGCGAACGTCCTGCGTGATCTTCATCGAGCAGAAATGCGGGCCGCACATCGAACAAAAATGAGCGAGTTTGGCGCCCTCGGCGGGTAAGGTTTCGTCGTGAAACTCTTTTGCCTTTTCCGGGTCGAGACCGAGGTTAAATTGGTCTTCCCAGCGGAACTCGAAGCGGGCTTTGGATAGAGCATTATCGCGATACTGTGCTCCGGGATGGCCTTTTGCCAGGTCGGCGGCGTGGGCGGCTAGCTTGTATGTAATGACGCCCTCTTTTACGTCCTGTTTATTCGGCAGACCGAGATGTTCCTTAGGCGTGACGTAGCAAAGCATTGCCGTGCCAAACCAGCCGATCATCGCCGCTCCGATGCCAGATGTAATGTGGTCGTAGCCCGGAGCAATGTCTGTTGTCAGCGGCCCGAGCGTGTAAAACGGTGCCTCGCCACAGACGGCAAGCTGCTTGTCCATATTTTCTTTGATCAGGTGCATCGGCACATGGCCCGGCCCTTCGATCATCGTCTGGCAATCCATTTCCCAAGCGATCTTGGTCAGCTCGCCGAGCGTATCAAGTTCGGCAAACTGCGCCTCGTCGTTCGCATCAGCGATCGAGCCGGGACGCAGACCGTCACCAAGCGAAAACGCCACGTCATATGTCCGCATGATCTCGCAGATCTCGCGAAAACGTGTGTATAAAAAGCTTTCCTCGTGATGTGCGAGGCACCATTTTGCCATGATCGATCCGCCGCGGCTGACGATGCCCGTCGTGCGTTTCGCGGTCATCGGAATGTAAGGCAGCCGAACACCCGCATGGATCGTAAAATAATCAACGCCCTGCTCAGACTGCTCGATCAGCGTGTCGCGGTAAATTTCCCAGGTCAGATCTTCAGCCTTTCCGTTAACTTTTTCGAGAGCCTGATAGATCGGCACCGTTCCGATAGGTACGGGCGAATTACGCAAGATCCATTCACGGGTCGCGTGTATGTTCTTGCCAGTCGAGAGGTCCATCACGGTGTCCGCACCCCAAAGCGTCGACCAGCGCATCTTTTCGACCTCTTCCTCGATCGACGAAGCGATAGCGGAATTGCCGATATTGGCGTTGATCTTTACCAAAAAATTCCGCCCGATCGCCATCGGCTCGCTTTCGGGGTGATTGATGTTGTTCGGTATGATCGCGCGACCGCGAGCAACCTCATCGCGGACAAACTCAGGCGTAACAAATTCAGGGATAGCCGCGCCAAAGGAATCGCCCTTGTGCTGATGATTGAGCGAAGACCGGTCGCTGCGTTCTGAGAGCGTCAGATGGTCAAACGCCGCTTGGCGGCCGAGGTTTTCACGGATCGCGACGTATTCCATCTCCGGCGTGATGATGCCTTTGCGGGCGTAATGCATCTGCGTCACGCACGCACCATTTTTCGCCCGCAGCGGCGCACGGCGCAGGCCCGGAAATTCTTCGAGCGTTCCGCGTTCGTTGGCCTTTGCGATCTCTTCGGCACCTTTGGTCAGGTAGCCGTTATCTTGCGGCAAGATCTCGCGGCCCTCGTATTCCTCGACATCACCACGCCCGACGATCCAGTCGCGTCTCAGTGCCGGCAAGCCTTCGCGAACATCACATTTCGCCGCCGGATCGGTCCAAACGCCGCTCGTGTCATAGACGCGCACCGGAGCATTCTCGACAATGCTACCGTCCATTTCCTTCGACGGCGACAAGGCGATCTCGCGAAACGGTATTCTTAAATTGTGTTTGTATTGATTTACGGTCGAGCCATTCGTCTCAACATAAACCTTATGCGAAGCGGGCAACTTGACCTGATCGCTGGTCTTTTCCACTGACCACTGACCACTGACATCTGACAACTGTTCTTTCATCGTTTTTCTCCCTTCGTCGGTATTATCCGCATCAGGTTTTTAGGGTAATGTCGCGACTTGCAACAACTCTCAGCCCCGGAATCTCGGAGCTCCCCTGAAAACTTGTACTTTCGATTGTAACTAAATCCATCCCCTTTTGCCCATATTAGGCTAGTCACGAACCAGGACCCATGTCGTCATACACCTCAGGTTTTCGACGTTAGTGGTTTTGATCGGTTCGAGAAAGCAGCCGCCGACACTTTTCGTCGCGGCTTTCAGGATTTGCTCATCGACGATGAAACGCTCAGTACCGTCCGGCATTATGTAACGGCCGTTCGAGGTCGGCACGAGCAGCTGTTCGATACCGATCGACGAAGCGAGTCTCGCAAAAAATACTCCGCCCGGCTTGAGCACACGCCATTGTTCGGCCAGCATACGATCGAATTGGCCGCGATCCTCCGCGAAGTGCATCACCGCGTTGCAGATGACCCAATCGAAACTTTCGCCCGAAAACGGTATCGACTCGAGAAAAGCCTGCTGAAAATTCTCTTGCGCAAGTCCCGGAGCGAGCTTTGCTGCCATGTCGCGAACCGTTTGAACGGCGTTTTCATCCCTGTCGACGCCAAACACGTCGAAGCCGTTTCGCATCAGCCAAACGATATTCCGTCCACCACCGCAACCCGCATCTAGAATCTTCATACCGGGCGCAAATCGACCTTTTTGGATCTGGTCGAAAAGATAAATATCGATGTCGCCGAACGTTTCGCGAAGATTGATCATTTTTTACCCGGCCTA
>JBJXEG010000005.1:0-102165 GCA_046155085.1 Pyrinomonadaceae bacterium
CGGAGCGTGAGGTGTTTATCGGCAAACTGATGAAGGACAAAAAGCTTGCCGAAGACCTGCGATACGCCGCCGTTATCGAAAAACGCAAAAACGAACCCACCGTTTCGCTCGATGATTATTTGGCAAAACGTTCGACGAAAAAGTAATGCCTTACCGCATCGTCCTTGCTAAATCGGCCATCAAGGAACTTGACGGCCTGCCGCACAAAACCCACGATCAAGTCATCGGGCATCTTAGACAGCTTGAAGAAAATCCCAGAGTTTTCGGCTCCGAAAAACTAACCGCGATAAATGCTTATAAACTCCGGGTCGGAAACTACCGGATCGTTTACGAAATAAACGAAACTGAAAAAGAGGTCCGCGTCGTCATGGTCGATGACCGAAAACAAGTCTATAAGCGGCTTCGACGAAAAAAGTAAACGGGTAATAAATTCCGGTCTTTCATGCGGCGGGTCATACGCCCGTCAGTTCCACGATTTCTTCGCGTCTTTGACGTTCGCGGGTTTGGCGAAGATCGAATCGGGGATGGGTTTGTTGAATTCGATGGATTCGTAGTTGATGCGTGACGTTTGTTTGCCGCCGGAAAATCGGTCGACGATAAGCGGTGATCTGATGCCGCCGGTCTCGACAAACTGGGCGTAGCGGTCCTCTTCCTTGATCTCCTCACCGTCGGAGGTTGTGCGTTTGTACAGGGCTTTTTGCGGCAGGCCGTCATCCACGGCAAATTCGAATTCGACCGCGAAGCCGTCTTTGTAGGTCAACTTGACGACCTCATTTCGCTTGCCCAGCGTTGCGGCCCTTTTACCTATATAGCTTAGCTCCGCGTCGCCTTTCCAATATCCGCGCAACAGATTATCGAGGCTCGTGCGGATGCCCAGCTTAAAATTGGCTATCTGCCCCTCATTCTGGACCTTGATCAGATCCTGTTCGCCGTCAAAGACCCAGCCCGTATTGCCATTATTTGTCTGGACTGTGCGCGAGCCGCCGCCCTTGAATTCGGTCCGCTCCTTGTCGGGAAAGACGAGCACGTCAATAAACGTCTGAAACGAGACGACCGCACCCTCGCGCAGAGCGCTGTACTTGCCGCGGCCGATCTGCGTTTTGATCTGCAGGTAACTGTTACCGCCGAGTGATGCGACGGCTTTCTCAATTATCTCTTCAGCCTTTCCGGGCTCCGCAATAGTCTGCGTAATTTCAGTCTGTTTTGTAGGAACCGCCCACCCGCCGTTCCAACTATAGGAATACTCGATTTGGCGCGAAACTGTCACGGGTTTACCGTCTTTCATTTCCGGCTCGAATTTTATATTCCTCGCAGCCGTAATGGCTTTTTCTGCAAGGTCCGCCGTGAGCGTTTTTAGAGGAGCTACGTCGCCGATCTCTCCAAAATCCAGAAATTGGACACGTAATATTATTGTTCCCTGAACGTCGAGCGTGCCATAATTTTTAGGCCGCTCCGGCAGCGGCTGCTCTTTAATGTTTAGCTTGGTATCCTGCGCTAAGACACCTGCGGCAAACAATGCTGATATGAAAAAAACGGTGACGATCAGTCTTGAGATTGTGCCAAGTCCTCGAAAGGATCGATGAGTGTGAGCGAAGTTATCCATTTGAAATCTTTTGTGTTTCGCGTTGCAAGCGTCAAGTCATGTACAAGTCCGGTCGCAGCTACAATTGCATCACCGAGACCGATCTTCCTTTGCTGTCGAAGCCAGATTGCCCGCTCGACGACTTCCGAAGTCATTTCAAGGACGACGATCGAGGCAAAATAGTCCTCAAAGTCCTTTTCTTGGTTCCCCTCGAGCGAGTGATATCCGAGAACCTCGATCCGGCTCACCGCCGAGGCGGCCAGATCGTACTTCGCATACTCCATCCGATGATCGGCGAAACCGGGAGACGCAAAATAAATTATCGTGTTGCTGTCGAGCAGGATCATTCTCGTCCGGGGAGCGGTCTATCTTTTCTGATCTCACGCTGCCAAGCGACGGGATCAACTATGGATTTAATTCCGCCTCGGTCGGCAATTTTTTCAAGGATCGACATCGCTCGCTTTCCGTTTGGCTCGTAATTTTTAGTGTCCCGGACGCGCGTCACATAAACTTCCATTACGCCGTCATTAGCTACCTCTTCGGGAATATTGCCACTCCATTCGATAGTGTCGCCGTGAATTTTAGCTCGATATTTCTCTTCCATAACGCACTCTCCAAAGCCAAAAGGCTTTGATGAAATAATATCACCAAAGCCTTTGATGCAAAAAGTTTTTACTGAGTCTAGTTAAGGCTAAAAACCTCGCCCGGCTTGACGGTCAATTCCCCATCGGCAACGTCAACGATGAATTTCATCGCCGCTTTCCATTCGTTGGTGATCGGCAGTTTTACCTTTTGATCGATGTGGCGTTTTAGGAAACGGGCACCGTACGTCTGGCTAAAACCTTTTTCGGTCAGCAGATCGATCGCCGCCTCGGTGATCTCGACAACCTTGCCTTGACGCTCCATGCTCTTTTGAATTTTGGCCAAATAGAGCTTGGCGATCTCGCGGACCTCATCCAGCGTCAGCGGAGCAAAGATTATTATCTCATCGATGCGGTTGCGAAACTCCGGCGTAAATCGCGTTTCGGCGGCCTTCATGACGTCGCCGCGTATCTGCTTCATATCGCCGCTCGAACTCTGTCCAAAACCCAGCGGCTGGTCGTATTTTTTGAAATTGTCCGAGCCGAGATTTGATGTCATGATGACGATCGCATCCGAAAGGTAGACTTTCTTACCGCGTCCGTCCGTGATCCAGCCTTCGTCAAAAGCCTGGAGAAAGATGTTCATCAGGTACGGCGAAGCCTTTTCGACTTCGTCGAGCAGCAGAACAGTGTACGGGTTGTCACGAAGCTGCTCGGTCAACAGACCGCCGCGTTCCGAGCCGACAATGCCGCGCGGCATACCGATCAATTTTTCGATGCCGATCGTGCCGTCGCCGTACTCGCTCATGTCGATACGGACCATCTTACTCTCGTCGCCAAACATAAATTCGGCCACGGCCTTAGCAAGCTCCGTCTTACCAACGCCGGTCGGGCCGAGGAAAAGCAGCACACCATCCGGCGCATAGTGATTCTCCTTGAGCGGGCCTTTGTTTAGACGCAAACGTTCCGCGACCGCACGGACCGCATCTTTCTGGCCGACAACGCGATGCCCGAGATCGGCTTCCATGGCGGAGAACCGGTCGGATGTGTCGCGATAGATCATGTCCTTTGGAATTCGCGATTCCTGAGAGATGACATCGATAATATGCTCGGGACGGACGATCAGATCCGTCAGCTCGCCAATCTCGACCTTGACCGAGGCGGTGTCGAGCCAGCCGATGGCTTTGTCCGGTAAGTGCAGATTACGAATGTATTTTGGCGACATCTCAAGAGCGGTATTGATCGCCTCGTCCGAGATCGTGACCGAATAATTTTTCTCAAGCCGCGGACGCAACCCCAAAAGGATTTCTTTAGTCTCGTCGATCGTTGGCTCAGCGACCTTTACAAGCCGAAAGCGTCTTGCGAGAGCCTCGTCCTCACCTATGTACTCTTTGTATTCAGTAATCGTCGTCGCCCCGATTATCCGCAGTTCGCCGCGAGCCAAGCTCGATTTGAACATGTTCGCGGCATCAGATGTGGTTCCCATCGCCGCTCCGGCACCGATGATCGTGTGGGCCTCATCGATAAAAAGTATAATGTTGGTCTTTTCTTTAACCTCGTCGATGATGCCTTTGATCCGCTCCTCAAACATTCCCCGCAGCATCGTCCCGGCAACCAGGCCGCCCATCTGAAGCTGCACAATATGGGCGTCGCGCAGTCTTGCCGGTACCTTTTCCGGTTCGAGCTCGATCAGGCGTGCGAGACCCTCGACGACGGCGGTTTTGCCGACGCCCGGTTCACCGACGAGCATAGGCGAATTCGACCGCTCGCGATGCGACAAGATCTCGATCATCTGACGTATTTCCTGCTCACGGCCGATCGTTGGCGGAATTTTGTCCTGCCGCGCGAGCTTGTTCATCGAGATGCCAAAATGCCGCAGAAACGACGGTAATTCGTATTTTTGCCTAACGCGTTCCTCTTCTTTTTCACGCTTACGGATGCGTGTGCGGGCGCTCTGGGCAACCTCGTCGGACGGCACTCCCAAGTTTTGAAGGACATCATTCAGAACGCTGCGTTCGTCGTTTGACAGCACGTAAAAAATATCGCTGGCGTCGATCACACGGCGGCCCTGCGAGCGGGCACGATCCATCGCACGTTTAAAGAGCTCTGTCGTCTCCGGAGCTATGCGATAGCCCTTACCCGAGTGCTGACGGCCATCTTCCATTCGCTTTTCGATCAGCATTTTGACGGACCGCGGGTCGACGGCCAGATCGCGCATCGTCGAGGTAAATAATTCATCTTCCTCAAAGGCGATCGCATGCAGGATATGCTCGATCGATACGTAATTCTGATCACGCTTTTTGGATTCGCCCAAGGCGGTCTCCAAGATCCGCTGTCCGCTTTCGCTAAATTTATCTTTGTATGCGTCTATATCTGCCATAAAACCTTTGCGTAAAAACCCGAAGCTATGATGCAGACGAGCGTGGAAAGGACTGCCTTTTTAACATCATAACATTTCACCAACAATCGAGAAAGAAAGTTTTTATCAGTACTGATTCAAATCGTTTTAAACTTCACAACCGCAGCCACAGGCAAGTTCGATCCTGGTTGGAGAGGTTAATCGCAACACCTCGCCGTTACGGAAATGCAAGACTTCCATTGTATAGGGATTGAAAACCACCACGTCTTTGATTCCATTTGCCGTGTAAAATGGTATGCCAACCTCTATATCCTTCTTTTCGTAACCCTTGCTGATGATCTCGATCACCGCGTCGGGAATCTGAGTAACGGCTTCGTCGGTGTCAGAAGGCTCCCTGCAAAAAAAAGAGATGTCAGGTCGCTTTAGCGAACCGTCAGGGAATTGGATATAAATATCGGAAACATGAAAACATTCGCAGCCACCGCTGCTTTTCTTTATCGAATCTCTAATCCGGTCAATAGCCACCTGATGCCGAATCAAAGGCGAGGCCTCCCAAACCGGCAACCCCTTAACAATTTCCAGCCTGATACCCAGCTCTTCAGCTCTTAATAGCTCTTGATTCATAGTGAATGATCCATCGGTTCTTACTCAGCAGCCGAATCAGCCATAGCTTTACCAACCTGAACGCGGGCCGGGCGAAGCAATTTGCCAGCAAACCTGTAACCACGAGCATATTCAGCTACGATCTTGCCGTCACTTTCCGCGTCCGCCGGAGCCATGTCGACCGCCTCGTGGATCTCAGGGTCGAACGTCTCGCCGACCGATGCTAACGGCTCAACGCCGACATCGATCAACGCGCGTTCAAAACTGCGGGCCGTGCCAATAACGCCGTTTCGCAAATGCTCGATCGACGGATCGGTCTCGCTTGCGGCCACCGCGAGATTTAGGTTGTCGAGTACGGGCAGCAGCGTGGTCAGAAAATTGAACTGCGCCTGTAACCCTCGATCCTCGAGAGTTTTCATCAGGCGGGCCCGCATCTCGGAGGTCTCTTTTTCAAGATTTGCCTTAGCCTCTTCGAATTTTGCCTGAACTCCGACAAGTTTTGACTCAGCCGCTTCGCGACGCTCGGTCTCGGTCTTGAGTTTTGCTTCAAGAGCGATTTCGTTCGCCGGTTTGATAGGCTCGGCGGGTTTCTCGTCCTCGGCGACCATCTCGCCGTCTGCGTTAAATCGGCGTTTGTCCTTGACGGGAATTTTCTCCTCGTCCTCTGCGTCGATAATTATTTCTTCTTCGCTCATCTTTCTTCTCTTAAACACTATATCTAAATACTAAGCCTTTATGTCCCGTTGCGGAAGCCCGCGCGTGAGCAAGGGCGTAAAACTCAAGCTGGATGCTAAGCCCTTGTTTACGCGCGGGCCTCTGCACCGTTTGCCGTCGGCGTAAATTTCATCTCGCTGTTCTCGGCAGTAACCAGGATCGTCTGCCCGCTTGCGATGTCGCCTTTTAAGAGGCTGACGGCCAGCGGATTTTGTATCAAGGTCTGGATCGCCCGCTTTAGAGGCCGTGCCCCGTAAACCGGATCATAGCCCTCGGTTACGAGCAGTTCCCGAGCGGTATCGTCGAGCGTTAACGCGATTCCGCGTTCCTCAAGATTTTTGCGAAGCTTTTCAAGCTGCACATCGATTATCTTGGCGATGTCACCCTTGCTCAATTGTTCAAAGACAACAATGTCATCGATGCGGTTCAAAAACTCAGGCTTGAAATGATCGCGCAATACCTTTAAGACATCGTTTCTGATGTCCCTATCGGCAAGCGGATTTTCGGCTGCCGCCTGGATCTCGCGTGAGCCGAGATTTGACGTCATTATCAAAACGGTATTTTTGAAATCGACCACGCGCCCTTTCGAATCAGTCAGCCGCCCGTCGTCCAAAATTTGCAGCAGCAAATTGAAAACATCAGAGTGGGCCTTTTCGATCTCGTCAAAAAGCACGACGGAGTACGGCCTGCGACGGACGGATTCGGTCAATTGGCCGCCCTCCTCATACCCGATATATCCCGGCGGAGCACCGATCATACGGGCGACCGCGTGTTTCTCCATATATTCCGACATATCGAGCCGGATCATCGCCTTTTCATCATCAAACATGAATTCGGCGAGGGCGCGTGCCGTCTCGGTTTTTCCGACGCCGGTCGGCCCCAGGAAAATAAACGAGCCGACGGGTCGGTTTGGGTCCTGCAGGCCGGCGCGGGCACGGCGAACGGCATTTGCGACCGCCTCGAGCGCTTCGTCCTGGCCGATCACGCGTCGGCGAAGACCGGATTCCATATTGACGAGTTTCTGCATCTCGCCTTCGAGCATTTTCGAGACCGGAACTCCGGTCCATTTGGCGACGATCTCCGCGACGTCCTCTTCGTCAACTTCCTCTTTTAGGAAGACACCGTCCTGCTGCAATTCGGCGAGGTGAGCCTGCTCGGACGCGAGCAGCTTTTCGAGCTCAGGTATCCGGCCGTACTGGATCTCCGCCGCTTTGGTCAGGTCTCCGGCCTGACGAGCCTGTTCCAGTTCGAGCTTGGCCTGTTCGAGCTCGCCCTTGGCGGTGCGCATCTTATCGATCTCTTCTTTTTCGGACTGCCATTTGGCTTTCATCGCCGACGACTTTTCATTTAGATCAGCTATCCTCTTTTCGATGTCGTCGAGCCGCACCTGTGATTTCTTATCGGTTTCTCGTGAGAGCGCCTGACGCTCGATCTCGAGCTGCAGTATCTCGCGTTCGAGTACGTCGATCTCTTGCGGCAGCGAGTCGATCTCAATGCGGATGCGCGACGCCGCCTCGTCGATAAGGTCGATGGCTTTGTCCGGCAAAAACCGGTCGGTAATGTAGCGGTTAGAAAGGGTCGCCGCCGCGACGATCGCAGCGTCCTTGATGCGGACGCCATGATGGACCTCATACCTTTCTTTTAGTCCGCGAAGAATAGCGATCGTATCCTCGACCGTCGGTTCGCCAACATAGACCTGCTGGAAACGGCGTTCGAGTGCCTTATCCTTCTCGATATATTTCTGATACTCAGCTAATGTCGTCGCTCCGACAGCCCGAAGCGTGCCCCTCGCAAGAGCGGGTTTGAGCATGTTAGAGGCATCGATCGCGCCTTCACTAGCACCGGCTCCGACCAGCGTATGCAGCTCGTCGATAAATAGAATTATCTGGCCCTCGGCTTTTTCGATCTCGTTTAGAACAGCCTTGAGACGGTCCTCAAATTCGCCGCGGTATTTTGCACCGGCGAGCATTGCTCCTAGATCTAAGCTTACAAGACGCTTGTTTTTCAATGTCTCTGGCACGTCGCCTGAGACAATTCGCTGCGCCAACCCCTCGACAATTGCAGTCTTACCTACGCCCGGTTCGCCGATCAAGACGGGATTATTTTTTGTCCGCCGCGAGAGGATCTGTATCGCCCGGCGAATCTCATCGTCGCGGCCGATCACGGGATCGAGCTTGCCCTTGCGCGCCCGTTCTGTCAGGTCCTGGGCATACTTTTCGAGCGACTTAAAATTTTCCTCGGCGTTCGGGTCGGTGATCTTCGAACCGCCGCGCATATCGGTAATTACCTTTTCCAGATCGTCGCGGGTTATGCCATTCGAACGCAGTATCCGTCCCGCATCGCCATCCTTTTCGGCGGCGATCGCGAGCAGCAGATGCTCGGTGGATAGATATTCGTCCTGCATCTTTTCGGCTTCTTTCTGGGCGTTCTGAAAAACAGTATTGGTTCGCGAGCTGAAATATTGTTGCCCGCCCGACACCTGCGGAAACTTTGCGATGGCCGCCTGTAGTTCGATCTCGACCGTCTGCGCGTTGGCCCCGATCTTACCCAAGATGGGTTTGACGACGCCCTCTTTTTGCTCAAGCATTGCCGCCAGAACATGTTCGGGCTCGACCTGTTGATTTTGCCCTTTTTCGGCTACACCGATAGCTTCTTGAACGGCTTCCTGGCCGCGAATGGTAAATTTATCGAATTTCATACTCAAACACCTCGTGCTTAGTCTAAGATAATAATAAAAGTTGAGTGTGTTATTGTCAACCTTGAAACAACTCCCCTTTGACACTCAATAAATGTTGGTTCTGCATATTTTACTATGTGACATAAGCAAACTTGTCGGGTATATTGGTTGACGCACCTACTTAATTGGGTTGATTAGAATAGTTAACGTCGTGAGACCTTTGTTGGTTCGATGTCATCGACGAAATGAATAATCTTTTTCGCGAAGTTCTATGGCCTGTAGTCGCTGTACTTGCGGCGTTTCTCGTCGGCGGGGTAATCGTCCTGCTGATCGGGGACAATCCGTTTCTCGCGTTTTACCAACTGATCGGGAATTCGTTCGGCTCGCTCAATAATCTTGGATACACTCTCTTCCTGGCAACTCCGCTGATCTTTACCGGCCTTGCGGTGGCGGTCGCCTTTCGCTGCGGGCTGCTCAATATCGGAGCGGAGGGCCAGCTCTATGTTGCGGCTTTTGCGACGGCGTGGGTCGGCATAAAGTTTGGCGGTACGATCGTCACCATCTTTGGGAAGCAGGAAGATTGGTCGTGGTACAGCCTGCCGTCGGTACTTCTTGTGCTGGTATGCATTCTGACCGCGGTCGTCGCGGGCGGTATTTGGGGCGCGATACCTGGGATCCTGAAAGCAAAATTCGGCTCACATGAGGTTATCAATACGATAATGCTCAATTTTATCGGCATCTCGCTGGTCAGCTATTTTACGCAGTATTTTTACAAGATACCGGGTGACCCGATCTTACAGACCGCCGAGATCGGTAAAGGGGCGCATATACCGCGCATCAGTCAGTTTATCCCCGGAATGTCTGATTTTGTCCCGCTCAGCGTTGCCTTTTTATTGGCGATATTGATGTGCGTCCTCGTTTATATATTCTTATGGAAGACAAAATGGGGTTATGAGATGCGGGCGGTTGGCGAAAACCCATCGGCGGCGGAGTATGGCGGCATCTCGGTCAAAAAACAAATAATCCTGGCGATGACGATCTCCGGCGGTCTGGCGGGAATGGTCGCGATCGGTGAGGTTTTAGGTTATCGATACACCTATTACGACGGATTTTCGGACGGATGGGGTTTCTTGGGCATCGCGGTCGCCTTGCTCGGGCGTAATCATCCGCTCGGCATTTTTATCGCGGCGATATTCTTTGCGGTTTTGAAGCGCGGCGAGATATTCGTCGATATCGAGACCAAATACGTTTCGAAAGATCTGGTCCAGGTCCTGCAGGCGATAATCATCATTTTTGTAGCTTCGCTGCAGCGTTTTACGAGGAAATAGATGGGCGAACTTCTTACACCTACATTCTTGCTTATTTTGGTATTTTCGATGATCCGCTCGGCGACACCGCTGATCTTTGCGGCGCTTGGCGGCATGTTTTCGGAAAGAGCGGGCGTCATCAATATCGCTCTCGAGGGCCTTATGCTGGCCGGGGCCTTTACGGCGGCCGTCACGACTTACGAATTACATAATCCCTATCTCGGGTTTCTCGCGGGAATCGTGGTTGGCGGTATTGTTGCCCTGATATTTGCAGTTGCGGTGATCAAATTTGAGGCGGATCAAGTAGTCACCGGGTTTGCGATCAGTATGCTGATGCTCGGTCTGCCGGCTGTCATCAGCAGCCGCCTGTATGATTCGGCAGGATCGACGCAGCAGATCGGCAAAGAATTCTTACTGCCTAATTTTTATAACCGGATATCTATCGCTTCGATCCTTGCATTCGCCATCGTGCCGCTCTGCTGGTATGTACTCTATAAAACGCCGTTTGGATTGCGTATCCGCGCGGCAGGCGAAAATCCGGCGGCGGCGGATGCGGCCGGCGTTAATGTCATTCGCCTGCGATATATAGCTGTCGTGCTGTCAGGTTTTTTGGCAGGTGCGGGCGGTGCCTATCTCTCGATCGGCCAGTCGTCACTATTTACAAGAGGGATGACCGCCGGACGCGGATACATCGCCCTTGCCGCCCTCATCCTCGCCAAATGGAAACCAATTCCGGTTCTTTTCGCATGCCTTTTCTTTGGGCTGACGGAGGCTCTCTCGATCCAGATGCAGGGGGTGATCAAGATGCCGTCGGGCGAGGACATTCCCGTCCAGTTCATCCAAATGATCCCTTATGTCTTGACGATCATCGTCCTAGCGGGCTTCATTGGCCTGTCGCGGGCTCCTAAGGCTTTGGGCATCCCATACAGAAAAGAGAATTAAGATCTTACCGCAGAGTCGCTGAGACGCCGAGAATACTAATACTCGATAGATTCGTTTATAATCTTCTTTCTGTTTTACCGAGGCGACTCTGCGTCTCTGCGGTTTAAATATTTTTATGTCCTACGAAAAGGCCGCCGAGGCGGCGGAATATATTAAGTCGAAATTTTCGGGCGAGATCAAAACGGCAATCGTTTTGGGCAGCGGGCTGGGGGCGTTTGCCGATGACCTTTCAAACGCGGTGAAGATTCCGTATGAGGAAATACCCGGATTTGCACGTTCGACGGTTGAGGGCCACGCGGGCCAGCTTGTTTTGGGCGAGATCGGCAGTGTGGCGGTTGCCGTGCAGCAAGGGCGTTTTCATTATTACGAGGGCTACGAGATGGAACAGGTAATGCTGCCGGTTCGCTGTTTTGGACTTTTGGGAATTCAGAATCTAATTCTGACCAATGCCGCCGGGAGCCTCAATTCGGATATGACGCCCGGCAGCCTGATGCTGATCACCGATCATCTTAACTGCATGGGCGTAAACCCATTGCGTGGGCCAAATGACTCGCGGCAAGGCCCGCGTTTCCCGGACATGACCGAGGTTTATGACCGCGAATTCAGGCAGATCGCAAATGAAGAGGCGAATGCGATCGCAAACGAACGCCACGAAAAAGGCATCGACCCGCAAAAGCTTGATTTTATGAACAGCGGCGTCTATTGCGCCCTGTCCGGCCCGACATATGAGACTCCGGCGGAGATACACATGTACCGGCAGCTTGGCGCCGACGCGGTCGGCATGTCCACCGTTCCCGAGGCGATCGCCGCCCGGCATCAAGGAATGCGTGTCCTCGGCATCTCGTGCATTACCAACCTCGCCGCCGGCATGAGCGATGAGCCGATCAACCACGAAGAGGTCATGGAAACGGGCGCCCGCGTCGCAGAGGTTTTTAAGGAACTATTGAAACGTATAATTAATAGAATTGGTCATTAGTCATTTGTCCTTGGTCATTTGGTGTTTTTTTGGCAAATTAGTCCTACTTAGGAGGACTGAATTTAATGCCAAGAACGAATTTTGAAAATTTGCGAGTTTATAGTCTCTCAGAAGAATTGGCTGACAAGATTTGGGATATTGTTGTAGGGTGGGATAATTTTGCTAAGGAGACTGTTGGTAAGCAAGTCGTACGTTCGGCGGATTCTGTCGGGGCAAATCTAGCCGAAGGCGAAGGACGAGGCAACTATCAGGATAATAGACGCTTTATAAAAATCGCTCGCGGGTCGCTGCAGGAAACCCAGCACTGGTTGCGAAGAGCCTTCAAACGAAAACTGCTTACCGAAAGTCAGATCGAGCAGCTGAAGCCGTTAATTGCAAAACTATCACCAACGCTCAATGCCTACTTGCGTTCTATCGGCACGACGAAATCCGATTCAAATGACTAAGGACAAATGACCAAGGACTAATAGAAATGATAATCGGAATTTGCGGCGGAACAGGTTCGGGAAAGACGACGATCGCGCGTGCCATCGTCGATGCTGTCGGCGCCGAAAAGGTCGTGCTTGTCGAGCAAGACTCGTATTACAGAAACCTCTCGGACATGCCGCTTGATGAGCGGCATCAGGCCAATTTTGACCATCCGGATTCGATCGACAGCGACATGCTCGTCAATCATATCCTGCGTCTAAAGCAGGGTTTGAAAGTCGAGATGCCGCTCTATGATTTTAAGACGCATACCCGGAGCAGCCGGATCGAGACGATCGAGCCTAAGCCGGTCGTGATCGTCGAGGGTATCTTAATTTTTGCCGAGACGCGGATCTTGGATCTGCTGGACGTGCGGGTTTACGTCGATACGCCGGATGATATTCGCTTTATTCGTCGGCTACAGCGGGATATCTCCGAGCGGGGGCGTACCGTCGATTCCGTGATCGGGCAATATTACCGCACGGTGAGACCTATGCACCTAGAATTTGTCGAGCCCTCGAAGCGAAATGCTGACATCATCATTCCCGAGGGCGGGCAGCAGGAGATAGGTATCGAATTCTTATGCAGCCTCGTACGCGAAAAGGTGCACGCACAGGAGCTGGTAAATTAAATGAGTGTAAGTGACGATGAATTGATCAAAGCGGCAACCGCCGTCCGCGAAAATGCCTATGCTCCGTTCTCAAATTTTCGCGTTGGATCTGCTATCGAGACCGAAGACAGCGAGATAATATCCGGCTGCAACATCGAATCCGCAAGTTATGGCCTGACAGTCTGCGCCGAGCGCGTCGCAGTATGGAAAGCGATCTCGCACGGAAAGCGAAAAATAACCCGCATCGCCGTCGTCGCCGACACCGAAGAATTAACTCCGCCCTGCGGCGTCTGCCGCCAGATAATCTGGGAATTCGGCGGTGATATCCCTGTTCTACTAGCCAACCTAAAAGGCAAGACCGAGACTGTCCAGATGAAAGACTTGCTCCCGAGGGCGTTTGACACGAAGTTCCTTAAATAAAAGCGGCAATCTCCATCTCTCCCTCGAAAGCGCCTTTTCAATTAGAACCGTAATCTTAATTGCCCGGTAAAACTGCGGCCTGTGCCGTCGATACCCCAGCTCGGATTTCTATATGCCTGATCGAAGATATTCTCGAACGCCAGGAATATGGTGGCGTTTTCATTGATGGTAAAGCCGCCGCGGACATTAGCGAGGCCGTAGCCGGGCAGATGCGTGAAGAGAGGCACGACAGTACTGTCGTTAACGACCGTTACGCCATTAATGGTCGCACCGATGGGGAGAAGGCGATTTTGCACCTGAGCCTGCGTTTCGCTCGTGGATGTCAAGATACCGCCGGCCGATCCACATCCGGTCGGACCCGGTGTGGTCAAACCCTTGACGCAAGCCCCACGCCGAAAATAGTTTTGAATTTGCGAGCGGGAACGCGGTGCTCCCGTGCGCCGGTCGGCAAGATCGCCGCTCGAAAGTCTATCCTGTCTCGATGCCAATGTCGTGTAACCCTCGACCCAAAATCTCGACCAGTTGTAACGCAGACTAAGAAAACCTGTGGGCGGAGGTGTTCCGCCTTCTATATTTGGCGGTACGCCCGTCGTTTTGTCTGAGGCACGAATATAAGTGTAGTTGCCTTTTAGCATGAGGCTATTGGTGAGCCGTGCCTGCAACTCGTATTCAACGCCCCATATCGTGGCGGATGTGAAATTTGCGCGTACTAGCACGGGGTTTGACGATGCCGCGACAAAAACTACTCCATTCGCCAGCTGATTTGTTATCACGTCGCCGCCGAGGAATTTCCCAACCGCACCCGCAGGCAGGATCAGCGCCTGTTTTGTGATCGCGTTATCGATGTCGAGGCGAAAAAGGGTGAAATTAGTATCAAACCGTTTGTGCGTATAACGAACAGAACCATCATAATTGTTGCTGTACTCAGACCTTTGCTGAACAACCGGCAGGCCAGTTGAAACGGCCGTCGACCCGCCCGTCGAGCCGATCGTACCGCCTAAGCCACCCGCCGTAAGATGATCGACCTCAAATCCATCTCCCGTCAGCCCAAGTGTCCCGAGATCGGTCATACTCGGATACCTGAATCCGCGGCTGTAATTAAAAGCAAAGAGCAATTCGTCGGTTGCTCGAACGACGGCTCCGATGCGGCCCGACATGTCACCGGTTTTTAGTGAATCGTTGAGCCATAATTGACGGCCCGCGACGATAGGTGATTTTGACCCGTCCGCCTTGTACGACATAGCGCTGTAGCGTAGGGCACCGCTAATCCTTAGCCGGCCCGGAACGGCATCCCAGACGTCCTGAACAAAGACCCCGCCGGATGAAAATGTCGAACCGTTAGGAATGCGCGGACGCGAGATCGTAACGGCAAAGGTCGTCCCATTTGTAATATAGGCCGGCGACTTTATCATTTCAAAATAAAAATCACCCCCGACGAGAAATGTGTTACTGCGGCCAAAACGCTTGTCGAGAAAAGCGCTTGAACCCCAAGTCGAGGTCCGCTCGTATTGGTGGGTGATGTCGCCCACCGGATTTCCCTGTCCGCCCTGATTAACACGTTCCTCGCGTTGTGTGTTGTACGATCCGGTAATCGACAAATTGTCGAACGTGCCGACATTTTGCTTGGTATAACGCAGATAGCCAAAATCCAACATCAAGTTGCGCAGGTCGGCGATCAGATTGCCGTCGCCACCGAGCAGCTGGTCAAATCGGCGGCCGTGATCCTGCTGGCTGCGTTGATAAAAAAATGTGAGCTGCTGGTCCTCGCGCGGTGAATAATTGAGCTTGGTCGCAAAACCGTATTGCTCAAATCCAGTTTCCGGATTTACCCTATAAAGGGCAGTAGACGGCAAGCCGAGAAAACGCGTGATCGCCGAGTGTGAATCGAGTCCCTCGGCAGTCCTGACGTCGCCTATACGGCGTCCGTTAATGTTGAAATAGCCGCCGAATTTGCGCGTGCCGTAGCTCACTAAGGCCGATGTGCCATAACTGCGGTCAGCAGTGCTGAAAGACGGGGTGAATTCACCGTGCCATTCAGGTTTATCAAAACCGTAAGCGGGCGATTTCGTAACCAGATTCACGGTTCCCGAAAGCGAATCGGAGCCGTATTGGGCACCGTTCGGGCCGCGAAGCACCTCGATCGACTGCATGCTGCTGGGCTCGTTGAGATTGAAAAAAGTGTTGATGCCGCCACGTTGTCCGCTGTGTGTAAAGCGAACGCCGTCTACAAAATTGACCACATTCTTACCTGTCAGTCCGCGAATGACGATCGCTCCGATAGTCGGACTCGTCCGCTGATAATTGAGCCCTGCTTCCTCTTTGCCGGCTTGAGCAATTACAGACGTGACACGCTGTAGGATCTGGTCGGTGCCAATTACATTGACCGCCTGCGGAACATTTTTGGCCTCCTCTGACTGCCCGAACTCAGCCGTGACCGTCACATGGCTCTCACCAACGGCAAGCGTGACGGTGACATTATTTGCCACGCCAGCTTGTACAGACTGCTCCGCAACCGCAAATCCAGACGCCACCACACGCAACCTGTACACTCCGGCAGGCAAGGCCGTAAACGAAAATGTACCTTCCCGCGAGGTAACGGTTGTTAGGCCGGCACGCGATGTTTCGCTGCTGACGGATACACGTGCTCCGGCAACGGCATCGCCATTTTGGTCATTAACAATGCCAGCAAGACGGGACTGTGCATTTAAGTCGGCGCTGAGCACGGTAAGGAAAAAAAAGGTCGCCAGGGACATTAATATCTTGTGTTTCATAGGTTTTTCGATCAATTTTAGAGGTAAGCTTTATCAACGAAAAACTGTATTCTTTTCAAAGATCTACTACCAGCCCTCGTAATGGATTGCGAAAAATAATTGAAGTTATGACCTAACGATTTACTGGAGGATCCGGACAAATTGTTCGATGGCTTCGTGGGTGGATGAGAGCAGCCGCTGATCGATCAAAGGCAGGGTCGATAATATCGTCAGAGCTGAGGCCCACAACCAGGCGGCTGGAGCCAGCCCTAATATTTTGCGTTGTGCGTAGAATCCGCGTTTTTCACTCAACCGTATTAAACGCCGGACACGCGACGTAATATCGAGGGCCGAATCACCGATTAGGAACGCTCCGGCGGGCATTGCGGGCCGGGCGTTTACAGGAACGATACGTGCGATCTTGACGAGAGCAGACGCGAGGTCGATGGCCGTACAACGGCCTGTTTGTGCGGCGTATTCGTCAGCGACGGATTCGGCGTTTTCGGCCCACGCCCGGTCTAGGCTTTTTCCAAGCGGAAGTATCAGCAGATCCCTGCAAACACGCAATATTGTTCGCTTAAAATTATCATTTGCCCGTAGATGGCCATATTCATGGGCCACCGCGGCACGAAATTCATCTTGATCCAGAGATGCGAGCACCTGCTCGGCCACGAACATCTTAGGGCGAAAAATACCGATCACAGCGATCACCGGAAAATGATGTTTTATGCGGTAGACCGGAACGCTAACGCCATCGATATTGATCTCGGCCGCATTGCTCAACCAATTCGCGGTCAGCCGCCGGGTAACGAGCCATGTTTCAATAACACGGTAGAGGGCGATGCACACGCCAAAAGAAGAGGTAAATGCGATAAGGGCTAACTTTCCGCTGACCGATTCGCCGGATGAATCAGGCTCATGAAGCAGGTAGGCAGGGATCACAAATGCAATGACAAAAACAAGTGAGGCGGCAACGGGCAGAATTCGCAGACCGAAGATTATCTGGGCACGGGCGTTTACCGAAAAAGCCTGGACAAACCCCAACACAGCTCTCCACAAGGCCGATGCAAAGATCGCGACGACCATATTCACGATCAGCAAAAACGCAAGCGTAAGAGCAATTCCGAGTACGAAGTACAAAGCCTTATCTCTCCTCTTCGAGTTCGAGCCTCTTTTGCTTGACAAGCCGTTCGAGCTCATCGAGCAAAAAGCGGTCACGCTCGCTTACCGAATCGACGATACACGCCAAAACGGGTTCGACCCTGCCGATACTGCTGTCTAACAAACGATCGATCACATCCTCGGCCATGCCGAGCTCCATCTCCTCTAGGGAATACTTTGCCGCGTAAAAGAAAGCCCGTCCTTCTTTCCGACGCTTTAGCAGACCTTTTTTATATAGGCGGTCGAGCGTGGTCATAATGGTCGTATATGCATACGAGTCGTCAAAAGCGGAGCATACCCCGCCAACATTTATCTCGCCGCGGCTGCGGACCTCGAGCATAACTTTTTGTTCGAGTTCGCCCAGCGAATTCATCACGGTGTCGGAGAGCCGCTGAAACCCACGCAATCTGAATTTTTGAGAGTGCATATTGCGAGTATAAGAAAAAGTTTGGCAGTGTCAACATATGCCGCACAGTTTCGACCACCAATAGAACGTCATTCTTGCATTCGGTGCAAAAAACGTTGTAAATTCAGCTATGAAAAAGCACACCGTTTCCCTTGCCATTCTCCTAATCGTATTCTCGTCCCCGATCTTTGCGCAACGAATACCGCACACGGAGAAATATGTGGCGCCTTGGACGTGCGATCTGTTGATCGTCGGCGGGACGATCGTGACGATGGATGGCGATCACCGCGTGATCGAGGACGGAGCGGTTGCGATCAAGGACGGCAAGATTGCGTTGGTCGGTAAGCGGGCTATCGTCATGCACAAGCTGACTGCGAAAAAGACGATAAATGCCGCGGGCAAGGTGATCATCCCCGGTCTGATAAATACTCACACGCATGTCCCGATGTCTCTCTTTCGCGGGATCTCGGACGACCTCGACCTCAACGATTGGCTGACAAAATTTATCTTTCCGGCCGAGGCCAAGAATGTAAATGAGGCGTTTGTCCGGGCGGGAACGCGGCTCGGCCTGGCGGAGATGATCCGCGGGGGGACGACGACGTATTGCGATATGTACTATTTTGAGGACGCTGTGGCGGACGAGACAAAGAGGGCGGGCGTTCGCGGTGTGCTTGGCGAGACGATCATCGATTTTCCTGTCGCCGACAATAAGACAAACGCCGAGGCGATGGCCTATGCCGAAAAGTTTATCAAAAAATGGACCGGCGATCCGTTGATCGTACCGGCGCTTGCACCCCACGCCCCTTATACGGTCTCGACCGATCATCTAAAAGCGATCCGGGCAATGTCAGACAAATACAATGCCGCGGTCGTTACACATGTCGCCGAAACCAAGAAAGAGCGCGACGACATTCAGAAGCAGTACGGCGACACACCGATCGACTATCTAGCAAAAATAGGATTTCTATCGAATCGAGTGATCGCCGCACACACGATCTGGATCACCGACGAAGAGATCGACCTGATGAAACGCATCGGCGTCGGCAGCGCGCACAATCCGCAGTCAAATATGAAGCTTGCATCGGGCGTTGCGCCGATACCGGCGATGCTTGCGAAAGATGTCGCGGTCGGCCTCGGCACCGACGGAGCAGCGTCAAACAACGATCTCAATATGTGGGAAGAGATGGATACGGCCGCAAAATTGCATAAGCTTATCTCCAACGACCCAAAGACCCTGCCTGCCGAAACGGCCTTTGAAATGGCAACGATCCGTGGTGCGCGAGCTCTGCATCTCGATGCGATCATCGGATCGATCGAATCAGGAAAGCGGGCCGACATCGTCATCGTCGATGTCGACAGCCTCAATCAGACGCCCTATTTCAACATCTATTCGGCACTCGTCTATTCGACCAAGGCGGCGGATGTCCGCACCGTCATTATCAACGGCCGAATCGTCATGCTCGACCGGCGTTTGCTCACGTTAAACGAAAGTGTTATAAAGAAAGATGCAAACGCATACCGCGAAAAAATCATCAAGAGTTTAGGTAATTGATTTTGCGGGCCACATCAAAGGCTCGAAGTTTGCGTTTTTATTACGCGGTTTTTCGATTGGACGGGTCGTTTGAGTGAGCCTTCAAGAGAGGTAGTTCGCTTGGCCTTTACGGAAAATTCAACTCGAGCAATGGAGGAGAAGAAGATGCCGTTAAATGTCAGAAGGTTATACACTTCGGTTTTACTGGTTTTATTTGGTTTAGTTTTTGTAGCCCACGCCCAGACTGTCGAGCAGACACCCGCAGCTCCTGTTCAGGCACCCACCTCGGGCGACATAATGCGCGGGCGCATCTCAAAGGCAAAGGCCTTTATCGTCGTCCGCAATTACAACGCCGCAATTTACGAGCTGGAAAACATCCGCAAAGAGAGCGGCGACATAGCTGTCCAGAGCGTCGTCACAGTTCTGCTGATGAACAGCTATCTCGAGCAGGGCGACTATAAACGCGCCCAGGATATGCTAAATCAGTTTTACACCGCCCAGAAAACAGCCAATCCGAACGCCGCCGCATCTTACGCCGCGGTCGCCGGACAGGTTATCAAGGGTGGACGCTCGCGCGCCGAACGCTATCGTGCCTTGGGCCTCAATGTCGCCGACCGCACTCTGCCGCTCGAGGCTCTCAACGATCTCGAAAAGATGCGTGAGACGCTCGAGCTGGTCATTACACAATCGAAAGAGATCGGTAAAGGCGCGGCCAAACCGGCAGATTCGATGGCACTGTTAGAAGAGGCGGTCAATTCGCGCACAATGCTCGCCCGTGATGATTACGACGCCCGCCATTGGAAAGATGAGGTCGCCGACACACGCGAGGAGATGGCCAATTCCCGGACCGTCGTGCTTAACGCCGGGGGCGATCCGATCGCCGATGTGCCAAATTCGGGCGTCGTTGCCGGTAAGACAAATCCGCCAGTAATGCAGCCGGTCGTCGATACCAAAACGACGCGCGACCGCGAGGTAAAGACGGTCGAAACGAACGCCGTCGAAACATCCGCTGCCGAATCCAAACCCGTCTACATCCCCTCGGCCCCGCCGACCGTCAAAGAAGAACCAAAAACGACCGAGACGCCAAAAGCCGAAACCGCTCCGTCGGGCGGCCCGATAGATGTCGGGTCACTCGTTGCCTATGCGACGCAGCGGACGCCGCCCATCTATCCGCCGGCCGCACGGACGATGCGAACAACCGGGGTGGTAAAGGTTGAGGTGACCGTAAACGAAACCGGTGATGTTTCCGAAGTTCAGAAAACTAGCGGCCCGCCGATGCTGCAAAACGCTGCCAAGGACGCCGTAAAGAAATGGAAGTTTAAGCCTTTTGTCCGCGGCGGCCAGCCGGTAAAGGCAACCGGCTTTGTCAGCTTTAACTTTAATCTGTAACCGGAATATAGATTTGATCTCTTGTAGGCGGCAACCTTTTCGCGAGGTTTGCCGCCTAAATTATTGTTAAGAGTATTAGCCGCGGATAAAGGCAGATGACGCAGATCGGAAAAAAATTATTTTGATTTCTTATCCGCGTTATCTGCGTTTATCCGCGGCAAAATTTTCTCAGCGTCTTTCGTTTTTGCGGTGTAATATAGCTCTATGCTACTTCGCCTCTTTCTCATCACGTTATTTGCTGCAATGACGGCCCTTGGACAGACGCCGCAGGCGGTGCAGCCCGGGCCGCCGATCGAGCCGGGGCGTGTCGTTAGAGTTGGCACAATGGCGGGCCGCACGTTATAGCGATGTCCGTTACAAGCTAAACCTGACGCTCGAAAAAATGTCGCCGGTGCTGAAAGGGACGATAGAAATACGTGTGAAAGTGGGAGCGCGGACACTCTTGTCCGCATCGCCGCCACGCGGCGAAAGCTCCCCGATAATACTAGACTGGCGAAAGATCGCCGGGTACGAGAAAGATTCGACCATAACAAAGGTCACGTTGAACGGCTCCGAGGTTCAGAGTGCAAGCTTTAGCTTGTCTCCTGACAGCGGGCAACGAGCTGAAGCTCGCACTCCGAACTATCAAGAATCCAACGATCATCTTATCTTCCGCGAGGGCGTTGTCGCGGGCGAGAATGTCATCAAGCTCGATTTTACCTCGCCGATATTGACGAGCGGCAGCGCGATCACGCGGTATGTGGATAAAGAGGACGGAGCGGAGTATCTCTACTCGCTCTTCGTCCCCAGCGACGCCAGCACTGCGTTCCCCGTCTTCGACCAGCCGGATATGAAGGCGAGGTTTAAGCTCCTCGTAAGCCATCCTAAAGACTGGGTTATCATTGCTAACTCACCTCGACGAATGACTTACATATCCGATTGTTTTCAAGGCGGAACAAGTTGCCCTAATGCGGAGGACTTTGAAGAAACCAAACCCATCAGCACCTACGTCTTCGCATTCGCGGCCGGGCCGTTTGAGGCGTTCGAGGACAAAGGCGGAAACGCGAGTGGTAACGAGCGTGTTCTTGGACCTGACAAAGATGCAACCTCCCCGACACCGAAGAACACACTCCCTACCGGTCGTGTTTCCGCCTCTGATGCCACGCTGCCATCTCACATTTACGTCCGCAAATCCCAAGCGGCCAAGTTCAAGCCCCACGCTGCCGAGGTCTTTCGGCTCAACCGCGAGGGGATTAAATATCTTGAGACCTATTTCGACTACAAATTCCCGTTCCCTAAGTACGACATTGTGTTGATCCCGGAATTTCCGTTTGGCGGGATGGAGCATGCGGGGGCGACATTTTTGCGTGAGGCATCGATCATTTTTCCGACCGAGCCGACCAAGAGCGACTACATCTCGCGGGCGAACCTGATCTTTCACGAGACGGCGCATCAGTGGTTTGGCGACACGGTGACGATGAAATGGTTCGACGACCTGTGGCTGAAAGAGGGCTTTGCCGAGTTCATGGCGTATAAGACCCTGGAGCACGTGATGCCAGATGCCAACGCCTGGAAGGTCTTTTACGAACGCAACAAACAGGCCGCCTACGCCACCGACAGCACAAAAGGCACAACGCCGATCTACCAAAAGATAGATAACCTCTCCGCCGCAAAATCCGCCTACGGCAATATCGTCTATCGCAAAGCCCCGTCGTTTTTGAGACAAGCCGAGTTCTACCTAGGCGAAGACAAATTCCAAACCGCCGTCCGCGCATTTTTGAAAAAGCATGAATATGCCAACGCGGGTTGGGAAGATCTGGTGAAGGAGTTTGAGACGGCGAGCACAAAGGACCTCAAGCAATGGGGAAATTTGTGGATCAAGCAAAAAGGCGTTCCCAAAGTAAGAACCTCGATAGAAAATCTAAGAAATCGCACGTTTAAATTGACAGATAATGGAAAACCCACTCTAAAGAAGGCGAACTTTGAAAAACTGAAGTTTGATATGGAAGTGCCGGATGAGAGACCTTGGGATCCTTGGTTGATGAGCTTCAAAGTGACATACAAGGTCGAGGGTAAAGAAACTATATTCGACACGTTTGATTTCTACGGTAACGGTCTGACAAAAGAGTATACTTTTGATAAAAAAGTTGAATTCGTTTTCCCAAACTACCAAGACTACGGCTACGGCATCTTCCTCCTCGACGCCAAAAGCCGCGATTACGTCCTGAAAAATATCCAGAACGAAAAAGATCCGTTCCTGCGTTCGATGATGTGGGGCAGCCTCTGGGACAGCGTCCGCGAGGGCGAGCTCGATCCGAAGGTCTATGTTGAGTTGGTGATAAAAAATCTTGGAGTTCAGAGTGCGGGCTTTAGCCCGTCGGAACGCGATAAATCGCGCACTCTAAACGCAGGAGAGACCGATGAGACCATAATCCAATCACTCCTCGCCCGGGTCGGCACGGCGATGAATTACTATATGCCCGATGCGGCCGGTTCTATGCAGAAGCCCGCGCGTGAGCAAGGGCTTAACACTCGACACCCGAGTAAAGCCCTTGCTAACGCGCGGGCCTCCGCAACTGACGACGTGCGTGCCCGTCTCGAAGCCGTCCTACTCGACCGCCTCCAGCACGCACCGGCCGCCGGGCAGCGGATCACATATTACCGGGCGTTTGTCAGCATGGCATCGACGGATAAGGGGCGTGATGTGCTCAAGCAGATGCTCCGTCAAGGCGGAAACGCGAGTGGTAACGAGCGTGTTCTTGTGCGTGATGATGGTTCAACATCCGCGACACCAAAGAACACACTCCCTACCGGTCGTGTCTCTGCCTCGAGTGCCGCCATGCCGCTCCGCACCAAGGACAAATTTGACATCGTCGCGCGGCTCATCATCCTTGGCGACCCGGAGGCGACCGCCTTGCTTACCGGTCTTGAGAAAACCGAGGCGGGGGACGACGCCCGACGCTACGCCTATGCAGCACGCGCCGGTACTGCATCGGCGGCGAGTAAAGCCAAATATTGGAATGATTATGTGAAAGGAACGGATATTTCGGAAAGTTGGATCGAATCTTCTTTGGGTTCATTTAACTCCGTAAGACAAATCGAATTTACTCTACCCTATCTCGAAAAAGCTCTCGCCGAGCTCCCTACACTAAAACGCACACGCAAGATATTTTTGTCAATAACTGGCTCGGGGCCTTTATCGGCGGCCAGCGGAGCGAGGCGGCCCTCGCCATAGTAAACAAATTTTTAGCCGACAACCCCGATCTCGACAATGATCTGCGGCTGAAAATACTCGAAAACGTCGATCTCATCGAACGGGCCGTCAAGATCCGTAATAAATACGACGCAATTCCCGCGCAGAGATAGGCCGGGCGGAAGAAAGATTGTTTTTTGTCGGTGAGGCTTTTCGCCGTTGAGCGGGCGAGGATGGTATCAGGGGTGGCGAAAGCAGCGTGTGGAATCGCTACATTGACCTTCGCATTTTCGATCACCATATTAGCTTTCGAACGATAGCGGTAAGCACAACCTTAACAACACGCCGTAACCGCAAAGTTACACAATTATTAAGCTTAGGTTAATGATTGCTGTTAGAAACCACGCTTTTCGTCAACCGGCTTTATGCAGCGATGCGATAAAAGCATAGCGGCGGGCGACGGCCGTCATCTCGAGCGCCGCGATTCCTTGTTTATCAATATCCTCTAAAAACGGAATCAGGTCATCCCAAAACTGCACATGAAACTGCCGCAGCCACGTCCGCAGCAGGCTGCGAAACCATGCAGGCAGCCGTTTCTGATCGTAAAAATCGACGATGTGCACCGTGCCGCCGGGACGCACATTTGCGAGAGCGTTTGTTATCGATTCTTTCCACGGCGGAATCATCGAGATCGCATAGCTGAAAAAGATATGATCGAAAGGCTTTTCAAGTTCGAAGGTTTCCTTAAACCCAAAATCCTGAGCAAGCGCCGTCGCAAATCTCATATTCGTCAGCCCTTTGCGCCCCGCAGCCGCGATCGCGGATTCGAGCATTGCCTGCGAAGCGTCGAGCCCGTAAAATTCGTTATGCGGATATCGCTCGGCCAGTATCGTAAGGTTTCGGCCCGTTCCGCAGCCGATCTCAAGTACGCGGTCGCCATCCTTGACAGGCATCTGATCGAGCAGGCGGTCGCGTCCCAATAGGTAGAATTTTCGCGTCGGGTCGTAGATATAGCGTTGATACCGGTACATCCGGTCCATTGCCCTGAAAGCATCGGTCTGGGGTGTTGTCATTTGTCGCGAAGAATATACAGGTGAAATCCGCCGTAAATAGATGACCGGTCGCTCTTAAATAGCTCGGCGGACAGGTCACGCTCGTAGGTAAAACGCCCAAGCAGATCAGCCGGGAGATTGTCCTCAAGCGGCGACGTCGCACCCGCCGTGCGAAATATGATGCGTGACCCCTGCTCACCCTTGTCGGCAATATGGCGCCATAGATCGGTCATCGTCGCCGCATCCATCCAGTCCTGTGCGTCTAAAAAAACAAACCTGTTAAATGTGCCGGCCGGATTAGCCGCGATCTGGGCGGTTATCGGCCCGATCGCCGTATTTACCCGGTACGCATTTGCCTTTAATTTATCAAAGTTTTCGGCTTTTAAGTATTCCGGAATTGCCTTGAGGTTTTCGGTATCGTACTTTCGCGCGAGGGCTTGCCAGGCGAAATAATTGTCATTGATCGGAAAATCACAGGCCAGACGACGGGCCCGTTCGCGGTAAATGTCGATGACCGTGCGTCCGGCGGTCAGGTCTTTCTTAAGCTCATCATACTGCTGCGGCGGAATCCCGAGGCCAAACATCGTGACCGGCATACGTCCCAAGGTTTTGATTACGAACGAGTCAAAAAAAGGATCTATATTCTTATCGTAAAGCTCGGCCTGCTCCTCGAGCGATCCGGCGTCGAGTATAGCCTCCGGCCTCATCCCGCACAAATGCGCAAAGCCATGAAAAAAACGCAGAAAGTAGCCATTGCGCGAATGGTTGTACAGGCCGCCGCGTTTGAAATAATTTATCCTCTCGCCGGTGAGTAGATGACCGATAAGCCCATTGCCCTGCCAAAAGCTGCGGGCGTCCTCACTCAAGGCGGGAGCGATGTATGTGCGGTAGTTATCCAGATTTTGCGGATGCTTTCCGAGACCGAAAAAACGGAAAAAATCTTCGTGCGTCGGCAGCGATTTTAGCGCGGCCAGTTTTAATTCGAGCAGGTAGATGTGGTAACGGTTGAGATCGACGGCGGTGATTGATTCCGGCCCCTCGACGAGATAATTTAACACGTTGCAGCCGCCGGACGAGATCGTCAGAATGCGTGACGAACCGTCAAATTTCAGAGCTTTTAGATCAACGCGAGGGTCCTCCCAGATCTGGTTATAAACAAAGGCGTCGAACCATACCGCAAAGAGCCTCTGCAGCAAACCTTTTTTGGTTGCAATATCGACGTTGCTTACGGCTTCTAAGACGTTCTGCTGTGCAGTCATTATTCGCTGTCCCTAGGTTACTAATTAATGCTATTTTTACTGATTATTACGAGTTAGGCAAATCGCCGGTCGCCAGGCGCATTGGCCGCCGGGATCGACGCCGAAGTAACCGGACGATCGGCCGCGGCCCGGGTCGAAGTTTCCGAAATAAGAAAATTGCCTTTTCTCAATCTTGACAAAAAAATAATGATTTGCGAATATTCAATTTAGGATTTACCTATAAGTACGGTCTGGACGGACATTTATGAAAATTTCGGCGCAAGAGGAATATGGGCTAAGGTGTCTGGTCCAGCTTGCAAATCTGCCGGCGGGCGAGAGCCTGACGCTGCCGCAGATCGCGTCGCGCGAGGGCATCTCGACCGCTAATGCTGGCAAGCTGATGTGGCTGCTAAATAAGGCCGGATTTGTGCAATCGACGCGCGGCACTAAGGGCGGCTATTTTCTATCGCGTCCGGCCGCAGATATTCACCTCAATGAGATCATCAAGGTACTGGACGAGGACGTCATGATCAAGCACTGTGAAAACTACACGGGTGTGCTTGATTCGTGCGTGCACCATGGCGATTGCGGCATCCGGCCGGTTATCGTCGGCCTGCATGAGATCGTCGAAAATGCCCTGTCGCGGATCACGCTCGCACAAATGGTCGGGACGGAAAGCACGGTGGATGCGATGTTTCACAAAATACAGGGAATCCACCGGACGATCGAACCGCAAAGGATTTGAACCGCAGAGACGCAGAGACGCAGAGAAATCAAAATGAGGGGATTGCTGAAACGGGACGGAGAGCGAGAAACTAGCGGGTTTTGATGTCGTCTCTCTCTGCGTCTCCGCGTCTCTGCGGTGAAAAAACATTATGTCAACAGCAGCAGAATTACTCACAAATCGGGAATACAAATACGGCTTTGTCACGGACATCGAGACCGAGACGATCGCTCGCGGTCTGAGCGAGGACACCGTTCGGCTCATTTCGTCAAAAAAGAACGAGCCCGAATGGATGCTTGAGTTTCGTTTGAAAGCCTATCGCCAATGGCTAAAAATGACCGCGCCTGACAATTGGGCAAATTTTGATTATCCAAACATCGATTTTCAAAACATCTCCTACTATTCGGCACCCAAGGAAAAAGAGAAAAAAGGTAGCCTGGACGAGGTCGATCCTGAGCTGCTAAAGACTTTCGAAAAGCTCGGCATCCCGATCACCGAGCAGAAAATGCTCGCTAATGTGGCGGTCGATGCGGTGTTTGACTCGGTTTCGGTTGCGACGACGTACAAGAAAAAACTGCTCGAGGCGGGCGTGATATTTTGCTCATTTACAGAGGCAGTGGAGCTTTATCCGGACAAGATCCAAAAATATCTAGGCTCCGTCGTGCCTGTCGGTGATAACTATTACGCGGCTTTGAACTCGGCAGTTTTCTCGGACGGCTCGTTTGTCTTCATACCAAAAGGCGTCCGCTGTCCGATGGAGCTTTCGACCTATTTTCGCATCAACACGCAAGAGGCCGGGCAGTTTGAACGCACGTTAATTGTTGCAGAAGAAGGCGGTTATGTCGCGTACAACGAAGGCTGTACGGCTCCGCAGTTTGATACGAATCAATTGCACGCGGCGGTCGTCGAGCTTGTCGCTCTGGATGATGCCGAGATCAAATACTCAACCGTGCAAAACTGGTACGCGGGTGACGAGACGGGCAAAGGCGGCATTTATAACTTCGTGACAAAACGCGGTGCGTGCCGCGGCACAAACTCAAAAATTTCATGGACGCAGGTCGAGACCGGGTCGGCGATCACCTGGAAATACCCGAGCGTCATCCTGCAGGGTGATAATTCGATCGGCGAATTCTATTCGGTCGCTCTAACAAATAACGCCCAGATCGCCGACACCGGCACCAAGATGATCCATCTCGGCAAGAACACGAAATCGACGATCATCTCAAAAGGTATTTCAGCGGGTAAGTCGAACAACTCTTATCGCGGGCTCGTCAAAATAATGCCAAAAGCCGAGGGTGCGCGTAATTACACCCAGTGCGATTCGATGCTCATCGGCGGTTCGTCCGAGGCGAACACGTTCCCGTACATCGAGGTGATGAACAACACCGCCCGCGTCGAGCACGAAGCGACAACCTCAAAGATCAGCGAAGACCAGTTGTTTTATCTGCAACAACGCGGCATCCCGCAGGAAGACGCCGTTTCCCTCATCATCAACGGTTTTTGCAAAGAAGTTTTCCGCGAACTGCCGATGGAATATGCGGTGGAGGCGACGAAATTGTTGGGGCTAAAGTTGGAAGGAAGTGTTGGATAATAGATTAACCACATAGAAACATAGAACACATAGGAATTGCTTTTTGCTATGTGTCCTATGTTTCTATGTGGTTAAGAGTTCGAATATGAAAACGATTCAACCGTCAGATCAACCAATCCCAAAAGGCCACTATTCACCCGGCATCGAGCATCACGGTGTAATTTATGTGTCGGGCCAGCTGCCGATGACGCTTGATACTCGTGAGCCTTTTACGGGTTCGATCGAGGAGCAGACTGAATTGGCGTTGAGGAATGTTGAGGCAGTTTTAAAAGCCGCCGGCAGCGACCTTAGTCGAGTTTTGCAGATGACGATCTATGTTTCGGACATGGAGCTCTGGGGCAAGGTCAATGAGGCGTATGCCCGCGTGATGGGAGACCATCGGCCGGCGAGAGCGATGATACCGGTCAAGGAATTGCATTTTAGAACGCAGATCGAGATACAAGCGATCGCGGCAGTTAAAGAGTAATTAACCACATAGGAACATAGAACACATAAAGAATTCAGCCTATGTGCCCTATGTTTCTATGTGGTGAAAAGATCTTATGAAGTTGGACATTTTTCAAGTTGACGCATTTACTAGCGAACCTTTTCGCGGAAATCCGGCGGCGGTCGTGCCGCTTGAGGCGTGGTTGCCGGACGAGACTATGCTCAATATCGCGGCGGAGAACAATCTTGCCGAGACTGCGTTTTTTGTGAAAAATGGCGATCAGTACGACATTCGCTGGTTCACGCCAAGGGTAGAGGTCAATCTCTGCGGCCACGCGACGCTCGCGAGTGCATATGTGATATTCGAGTGTCTAAAACTTGAGAGCGAGACGATCAAATTTCATTCGCACCGCAGCGGCCCGCTCGGTGTGACGAAAGCGGACGGCAAAATGGTGCTTGATTTCCCGGCGTATCCTGTGACCGAGATCGAGCAATCGGACGAACTCGCCCGCGCGGTCGGCGCCATTCCGGCCAAGATTTTCGAAACACAGGGCAATATGGTGATGCTGCGGCTCGAGAGCGAGACGCATGTGCGGGAACTCACGCCTGATTTTAACGCTCTGCTCGGGATTGATTACGACGAGATCATCGTCACGGCCAAGGGTGAGACTAGCGATTTTGCGTCGCGAATGTTTGCACCGCGTATCGGCATTAATGAGGACCCTGTAACGGGTGCGATACATTGTTCGCTGATACCGTATTGGGCAGAGGAACTAGGTAAGACCGAGATGTTTGCTCGGCAAGTGTCAGAACGCGGCGGTGAGCTATTTTGTGAACTGGCTGGGAAGCGCGTCAGGATCGGCGGCAACGCGACGCTTTATCTAAAAGGCGATATCTATTTATGAAAAACGGCGTTTGTCCAAAATGTAATGGCGGCGATATCCGAGTCGTCGCAAATACCGCGACCGAGGTTGCTATCGGGCTTGGTTGGACGGGCACGGCATTCCTGAACTATTACGTTTGTACAGATTGCGGGTACGTCGAGCTGTATGTGCAGGATAAGAGCTTGCTTCCGAAATTGGCGGAGAAATATCCGAAAATGTGAGCTATGACCGGTGGTGTTGAAATAAGATTGGCGGTGCCGGGCGACGAAGATGCGATCGCAGATGTTTTATTCGAAGCATTTTCGCAGTTTAGATCGAATTACACGCCCGAGGCATTCGCGGTTGTGACACCGCCTGCGGATGACATCACTGGGCGGTTTGAGGAAGGCGAGATGTGGGTCGCGGAGCATCAAGGCGAGATCGTCGCGACGGTGTCAGTTTTGCCCGAACCCGAATGGCTCTATATCCGCAGCATGGCCGTCAGTCCGGCGGCACAAGGGCTGGGAATTGCCCATCTGCTGCTGGATGCGATCGAGGAATACGCGATTCGAGAAGGAATTGAAAAGCTGTTTTTGTATACGACGTATTTTTCGATAAGCGCGATCAGTCTCTACGAAAAGCACGGATTTGTGAAAGTCCGGGACACGACGGCGGAAGAATGGTACGGTACGCCGGGATTGGCGATGGAAAAGAACTTAGTAATAGGAAATAAACAAAATGTTGTTGGAAGTTAAAGATCTGCACGCGGGCATCGACGGCAAAGAAATACTGAAAGGCTTGAATTTACAGGTAAAAAAGGGCGAGGTCCACGCGATCATGGGGCCGAACGGCTCGGGCAAATCGACCTTATCAAAGGTTTTGGCCGGGCATCCGAGCTACGAGGTGACGTCGGGAGAGGTTTTGTTCGAGGGCAAAAACCTGCTCGAACTGGAACCGGACGAACGTGCCCGCGAGGGCGTATTCATGGCGTTTCAATATCCGGTCGAGGTTCCGGGCGTGTCGAATTCGCAATTTCTGCGGCTCGCTTACAACCAAAAAATGCTCCACCACGGCCTCGAAGAACTCGATCCGCTCGAATTCAACGATTACCTGAAAGAAAAAGCCAAGGTCGTCGATATGGATCCGCAGTTTTTCAAGCGAAGCGTCAACGAGGGCTTTTCCGGCGGAGAGAAAAAGCGGAACGAGATACTGCAAATGGCGGTGCTTGCACCAAAGCTTGCCGTGCTCGACGAGACAGATTCGGGCCTCGATATTGACGCTCTGCGGATCGTCGCCGAGGGCGTTAACATGCTGCGTTCGCCCGATAACGCCATTATCCTCGTCACACATTACCAGCGGCTGCTCAATTTTATCGTGCCCGACATGGTCCACGTTCTTGCCAATGGCCGCATCGTCAAAGAAGGCGGCAAGGAGCTTGCCCTCGAACTCGAAGAAAAAGGTTACGACTGGGTCAAGGGAGCCGCACATTAGTTTTAGGGCTCTGCTCTTTTTTTATTTGCCACTAGCTTTTGCTGGTGGTTAGGTAGCTCAAAAAGGGCCTGGGCTTTTAGCCCAAATTTCGGTTAAAGCCGAGGTCACGTGGATACTGGTTGGCACTAGCTAAAAGCTAGTGCCAACTTATTAAAAATTAAGAATGTCGGCAGCAAAGAACACAGCGAGCAGTCATTTCGCCGCGATAATATTCGCGGTTTTTGCTGTTGCGTGCGTTATCGCTTTTCTGGCATTTCGGGGAAGCGATATCGGGCAATTGCCGAAGTTCGTTTGGAATTTGGGCGGCGGGCCGCTCGCTGGCGAGATGGCATTCGACTCATTTATAGGTATTCTCGTCGCCATTTTTATTTTTCAGGCGTCGATGGGTCTTGGAAAGCACGTTTGTCGCTTTATCGTGCCGTCGTGGATCGAAAGTAGTTCTGTTTGGCTTCTATTCGCTGGCGTTACTGCTGTTGGTGCCGTCACTTGGTCGCTCGTTTGGTTCTTTCTGGGTCTTGCTGGATCGTATACACCGGTTGCTGCGATCGGCTGCATTATAATCGGAAATATCTTACTTGCTGTTCCAGTGGGGGCAGCCAAATCGGAAAAGGATAATGACAGATACTGGAAGGGAAAATCGATTAGTGACTGGACATTGGTGACGTTGGGATTATTTCCAGTCCTTATTGGTTTGATTGCCGCTCTCGCTCCGCCGACCGCCAAAGATACTCTGCTTTACCATTTTGCGTTACCTAAAGCATTTATCGCCCAGGGCGGTTCTGCTTTTATTGACGGTAATATCGCAAGTTATTTGGCACTCGGGACGGAGATGCACTCGGTCTGGGCGATGCTGCTTGGTAATCTCGTCAGTCCACGTTCAGGAGAAGCCGCTGCCGGAGTGACAACATTTCTCTTTCTCCCGTTGTTATTACTGGTGATCTACGGTTGGGCCAGAGAGATAGGTATTTCACGCACTTGGGCGTTGGTAGCAACGACGATGGCTGCGACCGTCCCGACCGCATATCACGTTGCGTCCAGCGGATACATTGACCTTTCGCTCGCGTTGTATGTGACGCTGGCGACGTATGCTTTGACGCGGTGGTGGAAGGAACAGACTTGGGGATGGGCGATACTGATCGGGATATTTCTCGGAGCGGCGTTGTCGGTGAAATTGACAGCGGTTTTTGTAATTGCCGCGTTCGCATTGATTGTGTTGCTGCGTGCCCGGGCGACTAAGAACCCAGTCGCTACCGCTCCCGGTTCTGACACCGTATCTCCCGCGTCGAGTCCTGGGAGGATCGTTTTGTCCGGGTTTGCGGCACTGCTGCTTGCGGGTGTGATCGCATCTCCGTGGTACATACGGACGTGGGTCGAGACGGGGTCGCCGGTGTTTCCGTTTTATATGAGCATCTGGCCGGGGAAGGCAAACGGCTGGGATGTCGAGCGGTCAAACCTGTTTCAGGGTATGAACTCGCGATACGGCGGGACGGACACGAATAAACTAAATTACCTAACGGCACCGGCCAGAGTCTCGATAATGGCGCAGCCTGAGCGGCCGGAGAATTACGACGGTGTACTCGGATTCGCGTTTTTGATCGGCCTACCGCTGCTTGTGTGGGCGCTATGGAAATTTGATTTGGCCGTAGAGATCAAGATCATGAGCTGCGTGGCGGCGATAATGTATTTGTTCTGGCTGTTTTCGAGCGAGCAACTGAGATATCTGCTTCCGATCGTGCCGCTGCTGGCGATAGCAATCGCCGCCGCGGCCGAGAAGATCGGCGGTGCGGTTTCTAAGGTTGCGCGGTGTGCGCTTATTGCCGCGAGCGTTTGCGGTCTGCTTACGACATTCGCATGGTTTTGCCAGAGGGCGCCGCTGCGTGTCGTGCTTGGCGGTGAGACCCGTGACCGGTACCTGACGCGAAATCTCGATTATTACCCGTACTATCAATCGATCAATAACGATACGGCACCGGACGCGCGCATTTGGCTGATCAATATGCGGCGTGATACCTATAACATCGACCGGCCGGTATTTTCGGATTATCTATTTGAAGATTGGACGCTGCGAAAGATGCTATGGGAATCTCGAACCGTACAGGAATTGCGCGCCAAAACCGCCGCAATGGGCATCAAATATGTACTCGCACGGCATGATTTTCTATTCGATTACGACCGCTCGACGCTTGTAGACGAAAAACTAACGAGAGCCGAGAATGAAGCAAAACTCAAGATCGCAAGAGAGTTTATTTTGGATGGGGCGAACACCATTCGCTCGGACAGCAAGTTTAGTTTGATAAAGGTGTTTTAAGAGAAATGGTATCAACGACAGCCGCGGTGGAAACACAGTTTGCGGAACAATTTAGAGAGTTAATAAAAACCGAAAGATCGGACGTTCTGCGAAAGCTACGTGAAGATGCGTTTGCGGCTTTTTCGCTTTCGGGTTTTCCGACGCAAAAGGAGGAGGACTGGAAGTATACTAATGTCGCCTTGCTTGCAAAAGATTCGTGGAAGGTAACGCCATTTTCTTCTGACTTCTCACTCGAAGGCGAGAAGTCAGAAGAAAAACTGGCGGCATTCAACTTTCGACGTAACGGATTTGCGGCCTTAAATCTTGCTTTTGCCGATTTTAAAATCATCCGTATCGCTAAGGAAACCAGCGTCTCGGAACCGATAGAGCTTTCATTTACCGCTGATGAGAATGCTTCGATCTTCCCGCATATTCTGATCATCGCTGAGACGGGAAGCAAGGCGACGATCCTTGAATCGTATGCTTCGAGTGCGAGGAGTTTTACAAATTCGGCGGTTCAGGTGATCGTCTCGGACGACGCCGATCTCACGCATTACCGCGTTCAGAAAGATGCTCCCGAGGCATTCAACGTCGGGACGACCGAGGTCACGCTTGGTCGCGGCAGCCGATATGATTCGACCAATATCAATCTCGGTGCGGCTCTGTCTAGGCATGATATTGATCTGAAATTTGTGGCCGAGGGCGGCGAGGCATTTGTTGACGGACTGTATATGTTGGGCGGCAGCCAGCACCACGACACGCACTCGATCATCGACCACACGGTGCCGAATTGCATCTCGCATCAGACGTACAAAGGTGTACTCAACGACCACTCGCGAGGCGTCTTTAACGGCAAGGTTCTTGTCCGTGAAAACGCTCACGGCACTGACGCGCAGCAATCGAACAAAAACCTTTTGCTCTCAAACGATGCCCGTGTCGATACAAAGCCCCAGCTCGAAATTTTCAACGACGACGTAAAATGTGCGCACGGGGCGACGGTCGGGCAGCTTGAGGAGGAGGAATTGTTTTACCTGCTGACACGCGGTTTGCCCGAAACGCTGGCGAGAAACTTGCTGACGTACGGTTTTGCGGAGCAAATAATAAATAAGATCGGGATCGAAGCGATAAAAAAGGAATTGGATACTGCGGTTCTGAATAGATTAAACACGGAATTAGGGGATTAGGCCATGGGATTGACATTTGTTGAAGGAAAACTGACTGGAAAAGACAATACGACCGAAACCGTAAAATTTCTCGTAGATAGCGGTGCAAGTTATACATTGTTACCAAAAAAAACATGGGAGAATTTGGGGCTTGAACCAAAGAAAAACCTTACATTTACGCTGGCCGATGGAACGGAAGTCGATCGAAATATATCCGAATGTCATATCGAACTACTTGAACAGGACGGCCATACGCCGGTTATTCTGGGCGAAGAAGGTGACGATGCCCTTTTGGGTGCAGTAACGCTGGAGAAATTTGGATTCGTCCTGAATCCTTTTAATCGTACTCTGCAATCTATGCAGTTGAGGTTAGCGTAAAATTGGAAATATAAAATTATGAGAATCAGAACACAGTTGATCATCGACGATGCGGTACTTGCAAAAATAGACGAGATCGCCGGAGAAAAACACCGCCGCGCGATCATTATCGACACCGCGCTTCGCGAATACATCGCCCGCGAAGAAAAGAAGCCAAAGACGATCACGGCAGTCGCGACTACGACCGCGAAGAAGGGTTAAAAAAATGACAGCAGTAAAACCAACGATCATGTGGGATGTAGAAAAAGTAAGAAAGGATTTTCCCGTTTTGTCGAGAGTCGTGAACGGCAAGCCGCTTGTTTACCTCGACAACGGAGCTTCGTCGCAGGTGCCGCAGATGGTGATAGATCGCGGGTCGAAGTATCTGGCTGAGGAGCATTCGAATGTTCATCGCGGTGTGCATTATTTGTCGCAACACGCGACGACGGCGTACGAGGCGGCTCGCGAAAAGGTGAAACGTTTTATCAACGCCAAAGAGGCGAAAGAGTGCATCTTTGTTCGCGGTACGACCGAGGGGATCAATTTGGTCGCTCATTCTTACGGACGAAACTTTATGAATGAGGGCGATGAGATTCTCGTGAGCCAGATGGAGCACCACTCGAACATCATCCCCTGGCAGATGATCGCCGAGGAACGCGGTGCCAAGGTCATCATGATACCGATGAATGATCGCGGCGAACTTATCATCGACGAATACGAAAATCTGCTCAGTGAACGCACCAAAATGGTCGCGCTCACGCACGTTTCGAACAGCCTCGGCACCGTTAACCCAGTCAAGGAAATGATCACAACGGCGCATAAGCTTGGTGTGCCGGTCTGCGTTGACGCGGCGCAGAGTGTGCCGCATTTTCCCGTGGATGTGCAGGATCTCGATGCAGATTTCTTTGTGTTTTCGGGCCACAAGATGTTTGGCCCAACGGGCAGCGGGGTGATGTACGGAAAACGGACGTGGCTCGATCAGATGCCGCCATATCAGACAGGCGGCGGTATGATCCGCACGGTGAGTTTTGCGGGCACGACGTTCGCTCCGATTCCTGACAAATTCGAAGCCGGAACGCCCGCGATCGCCGCCGGAATTGGCCTCGGAGCAGCGATCGACTATATCAACGCCATCGATTTTGAGGCCGCCGCCGCGTACGAGCACGAGCTGCTGGAATACGCAACCGAGCGTCTGTCCGATATCCCAGAGGTCAAGATCATCGGCACCGCCGCAGAAAAAGCGTCGGTTCTTTCGTTCACCATCGAGGGCATCCACCCACACGACATCGGCACGATCCTCGACCAACAAGGCATCGCCGTACGTGCCGGACATCATTGTGCACAGCCGGTGATGGAATTTTTCGACGTACCCGCGACAGCTCGGGCGTCATTCGCGTTTTACAATACGCGCGAAGAAGTTGATAAACTCGCCGATGCGGTGCAGAAAGTAATAGAAGTTTTTGCCTAAAGCGGAGACACGACCGGTAGGGAGTGTGACCTCAAAAATATGATAATAAAAACCCTGAAAGAACTATACAACCGCGATCTCAAAAAGCTCAGAACTGAGGTCGAAAGTTACTCGGACGAAGCCGCGCTATGGACAGTCAGCGGCGAGATCACAAACTCCGCCGGCAATCTTTGTTTGCATCTAGTTGGCAATCTAAAGGCGTTCATCGGCGCCCAGCTTGGCGATTCGGGGTATGTGCGTCAGCGTGATCTGGAGTTTTCTACGAAAGGCACGCCGCGAGCCGGGTTGCTGCAAATGATCGATGAGACGATTGTCGATGTCGCAGCGGGGCTTGATAAAGTGACGCCCGAGCAGCTTGAGGCCGAGTACCCGATCGTCGTTTTCGCCGACCGCACGGAACCGATGACGACCGGCTGGTTTTTGATCCATCTTGCGACGCATCTCAATTATCATCTCGGCCAGATCAACTATCACCGGCGGCTGTTTGATTCGGAATAAAGCGTGAATTTGCGGCAATTAAACTAGCATGAAATTAAAATTATCGATCGTGTCTATTCTCGCAGTCGTTGGTTGTTTTGGCGCCTTTGCGTGTCAGGGCAATATCGCGCCGACGCTGAATGCTCCGGTGAAAGCAAACGCTTCGCCCGTTGTCGAACCCGCTCGGGAAAAGACCGATAATTTGCCAAATGTGCAGAATGTGACCATTGTGTCAGCCGACCAACTTCCGTTGGCGGGCACTTTATTTGGATCGTCAAAGGCAGGATCTGCCGCCGTTTTACTGCTGCACCAATTTGGCAGCGACCGGCATTCGTATGATAGTTTTGCAAAGCGTTTGCAGGCCGTCGGGTTTAGCGTTCTGTCGATCGACGGACGCGGATTTGGCGAATCTACAAAAACCGCCGAGGGCAAGACGATCGGGCCGAGCCGCACTAACGAATCGGTAAGGGCGATGAATGGCGATGTCGCCGCTGCCTATGAGTTTCTGGCAAAGCAAAAAAATGTCGATCCGGCCCGAATCGCGATCGTCGGAGCATCTTACGGCAGCAGCCTGGCTTTGATCTATGGCGCTGAAAATAAGTCGGTCAAAGCGGTCGCTTTGCTCTCGCCCGGCCTGAACTATTTTGGCAATATGCCGACAGAGCCGGCAGTTGGAAAATTTGGCGATCGAGCACTATTGATGGTCGCGGCCGAGGACGACAAAGAATCGGCAGATACCGTGAGAAAACTAAAAGCGACTGGCGCCAACGATAAATACGAAACCCAAATCTATCCAAAGGGCGGCCACGGAACAGGCCTGTTCGCAGCAAAAGTCGGTCTTGAGGACCTACTCGAACAGTTTTTGAAAAAGACTTTATAGATGTCACTTGCGTATTTGAAAGAAGCGGCCGAGGCGGGCGATACGGAGAAATTGATCCGTTATGTCCGTCTTCATCTTGGTGACGGCAATGAAGACGCGGGAAGAAAAGAGATCGACAAGGCATGGGTCGAGGCTTTGAAACCGCTGCTCGACGTACCGCCGACGAACCGCGAATTTATTCTAAAAACCATCGCCGAAAACGACGCGGCGACGCTCGCCCATCTTTATTTTCATCTGCATTTTTATTTTGTACAGCGTTCGGGGGAATGGATACATGACGGCGATCTCTGATGATTTGACACAGCTGCGGCCCGGTCTATGGCAGACGGTCAACGACCGCTATCCGGGCTCGATGATAACGAAGGACGACCTCGTTCCGCTCGCGCAGCTTAAGAAACCTTTGAGCGAATCGCGTTTGTCTTTTGTCAGCACGTCGGGCGTTCAGCCGCGCGGCAGTGTACCTTTTGATACGGTGCATCCGGTGGGGGATTATTCGTTTCGGCGGGTGCCATCTGATTCGAAAGTCGAAGACCTCGAAATTCACCAACTAAAATATCCGACGAATGGAGCGCACCGTGATCTCAACGTCATTTTCCCGATCGAACGCCTGCACGAACTGATCGTCGAACGCCTTATCGGCGGGCTCACGGAGAATTTCGTTGCGTTCATCGGTTATAATATGGATGCGGAGAGATTGGAACGAACGTTGGCCGAGGACATTGCGGGTGCGGTCGAGGCCGAAAAGCCGGATGTCGTTCTGCTGGCCCCTGCCTGACCGATCTGCCACCAGAGCATCGCGCTCGTGCAGCGCGCCATTGAAAAAAGAGGTATTCCGACGATTTCGCTCAGCGTTTCATTAGATGTGACGCGGCAGATCAAGCCACCGCGCGCGATGTTCCTCCCATTTATGATGGGCCATCATTTCGGCGTGCCGTTTCATGTGGAATTACAAAAACGGATCATTCGCGAGGCTTTGAGCCGAATTAAATTGGCTACCGAGAGCGGCGATATTCATTTCTTTCCGATGACTTGGGCGGAGGCGAGAAACGAGGGCAAGGAGTTCGAACGCCAACGAAAGAGTTAGTTAAAATGTCAGAACTTAGCGATCTATATCAGGAAGTAATTTTAGAGCACAACAAAAATCCGCGAAATTTTCGCGAGATCACGGATGCCGATCAGTATGCTGACGGCAAAAATCCGTTGTGCGGTGATGCTCTAAGGGTTTATATAAGTCTCGATGGCGACACGGTGACGGACGTCGCATTCAAAGGCTCGGGCTGCGCGATCTCAAAGGCGTCGGCATCGATGATGACGCAGGCCGTGAAAGGTAGATCTAAGGAAGAAGCCGGAGTGATATTTGACGAGTTTCACCGAATGGTTACCGGCGAACTCGACATCGAGACCGATGAGAATGATCTCGGCAAACTAAAAATTTTTGCTGGCGTTTTAGAGTTTCCCGCGCGTGTAAAGTGCGCGTCGTTAAGTTGGCATACGCTCAATGCGGCGCTCCGGGGTGAGGATGTTGTTTCGACGGAATAGACATTTTATTCTTTCTTATTCGTCTTCATCGCTTTTATTAGCGCGCAAAATTCTTACTCAATTTGATAGCCTTTTGCAGTCTTTTCAAAATCGGCCAGTTCACTTTCGATCCATTTTTTGTCTACACCACTCTCTTTGGCCATAAGTTCGGCCACCCTTGGAGCGATTTGAATCGCGGCTTTCGCGTTTAGGAAAAGCGCTCGAGTTCGACGGGCGAGAACGTCCTCGAGGGTTTGCGCCATTTCATAGCGGACGGCGCGAATGACGTCCCCGGACGTATATGGCAGATCAGAGTGAAGTTTTTCGGTAGGCATGAAATCATTTTCGGGCTTTTTGATCCTTAACGATCCTGTAACCGAGAGCCGCATTTCTAGATCTCCCTGCTTTGCCGCTTGATCGACCGCGTCTTCGGCCATGCGGCGATAGGTCGTCCATTTGCCTCCGGTAATTGTTATCAACCCTGACTGATCAACCAAAAGTTCATGCTCCCTCGATATAGCTGATGTGCGCTTCGTACCGCCGCTTTTAACCAGCGGCCTTATTCCCGCGAACACACTCAAAATATCTTCTCTCGCCGGGGCTTTGGTCAGATAGCGTCCGACAGTTTCGAGGACAAAATCGATCTCCGCGTCGCGTGCTTGAGGCTCCAGAACGGCCTCAGCATTCGGCGTGTCAGTTGTGCCCACCAACGTGTGGCCGTGCCACGGAATGCAAAAAAGCACGCGGCCGTCGCTGGTTTTTGGGATCATGATCGCACTATCGCCGGGCAAAAAGCTGCGATCGAAAACGAGATGAATTCCCTGGCTGAGCGTGACGATCGGTTTCGAGGATTCGTCCGACATTGCCCGCACCGCGTCGCAGAATGCCCCGGTCGCGTTGATAACACATTTGGCATTTACCCTAAATTTTTCGCGGCTCGGCACATCTTCAAACTCGATCCCGTCAATCCTGCCTTTCGTACCTTTTACAAGCGACGAAACCCGGGCATAGTTTAAAACTATCGCACCTTGATCGCAGGCCGTCCGCACGAGATCGATCAGGAGCCGCGTGTCGTCAAACTGGCCGTCGTAGTAAAAAATACCGCCGACGAGGCCTTCGGTTTTGACGGTCGTAAGCATTTCGCTTGTCTCGGTTTTGGAGAGTATTCTCGATCCGCCAAAGCTGTATTTGCCGGAGAGCAGGTCGTAGATCTTGAGACCCGTGCCGTAAAAGGCCTTTTGCCAGAGGCTGTAGCACGGAACGATAAATGATTGCTTATGAACAACATGCGGGGCATTTTGCAGCAAAATGCCGCGTTCCCTTAGGGCCTCGCGGACAAGCCGGATATTTCCCTGCCGCAGATAGCGGACGCCGCCGTGGATGAGCTTTGTCGAGCGGCTAGATGTGCCTTTCCCAAAGTCGTGCTGTTCGACGAGCAGCACGTCATAACCGCGAGACGCGGCATCCAGCGCACATCCGGCACCGGTCGACCCGCCGCCGATGACGACGATGTCCCAGGGCTCTGTCCTTTCGCGCACGCGTTGTAGATTTTGGTCACGATTCATTTGCAAATAGATCCTCGACCATCAATCCAAAATTAGCTAAGGCAAGATTTCAGTCCGCGAAAAGGCACAAAAAACGCAATAAAGACAGATTCTTATATGCGTAGCTTGTGCCTTTTTTCTTCTAAATTTCTTATCGCTCGCCGCGCGAGGCTTCGACGGCGGTTTCTTGCTCGACGTTGAGTTTTCGCGAGCCGGGCTGGTCAAAGGTCTCGGTCCAGCGTAATGCTTCGTCCAGGATGCGAAGCTGATGCTCGCGCCAATTTGGTTTGCCGGCGACAGAGCCAAATTCTCCGGTGTAGTAGGCCGTTCGCGGCGGACGCACTTTGTCGGTCAGTCTTGCATCCACCGAGATCGTCATTGTCGGAATACCGGCTAATTCGACGGCCCGTGCAACGATGCCTAGCGTCTGGTGGCAAAGCCGTGACGCCGGTATAAACAATGCCGTATGAATGTCGTACCGGGCAAGCCGGTCCGCGATGGCGGGAGCGAGCTCAGTGGCGACACGCTCTGCATTTGGAATGTGGCTGCTAAGGCTCCACCAGACGTTGTTGAGGCCTCCGATCACGCCATTTGACTGATATTCGAGAAGGCGGTCAACGGGAATCTGGACGTTTCGGTCTTCCAAAACTGCCGCCGTATCATAGCCCTTCGCCGCGTATCGAAGGTCGACGGCCTCGACCTCAACCGGTATTTCACGAAAGCTCATATCGCCGTCTTTCGACTCCGTTTCAAACCGATCTGTGCCGTCAATATATGCTCCGGCGGACGTGATCAGCGCCAGATTGAGCATCGGCAACGCCCGCCGCACCGGGGTAAAGGGCGAGTGGATATTCTCGACAAAAGGGTAGCCCTTGAGTTTGTCGTCGGCCGTCCAACGGGAATATCGCGTCGAAAAGGTTTCAAGATCTTCGATAAGGTCCATAAATATTAAGTCTTAAATTCTTTCGAAAAATCGTAAACATCGGCTTTGGCGGGTTTAGCCGCACCAAATTTACGATTGGAGATAATGAAAAATGCTATGAGTGCCGCGATCATACCGGCTAGCAGCACCCACACCGAATAATCATGGAGGACATTAAACTGGATTCGCAGAGGATCGTCCAGCGCAACTTCGTCGATCGGGCGGCCCATCTGTGCCCGGATCGAAAGAAGCCAAAAACCGATCACAAATTGCCCGACGGCACACGCAGCCGCAAGCACAAGGAGCAAAAAACGCTCGATCCACACCCAGAATGAGCTAACCCGCGCCGTCCCGACGAGCGATGTCAAAAGCAATAAGACAGCAATTCCGATACCGGCGATATTGAGGATCGTCAAGTTTCGGTTAACGACGGCACCGGCCAATTCCCGATCCGCCAACACCGCAAATGCCGTCTGAGCAACGCCGATGAAAAAAACCGCAGCCCCAAGCCAGATGCCGAGAAACAGTAGACGAATGTCTGAAAAAAACTTCATAGAACTGCCACCGTGTGAAAATTTATTATCTAGCTTTTCGACCTAAAGGGCAAAAGCCCGGCGTTTCTTATCTCACGCCTTTGGGCTATGGTTTCCCTTATTTATGATAACCTTTGTCTTTATAAAACCCCGATGGCCATTGACCTCGAAACAGTTTACGATCGCCTTTTTGTGTATTGCCAAAGTGAAAATTTTGCTGGATACGATCCGTTTGACGGGCTAAATAGTGTTTTGTTTCAGGCCACACCGCTGAAACACATGGCTCCTGCGCGGCTCGCTTGGCTCCAGATGGTAAAGCGCTCTGCGGTCAATTTGCGTCCCGTTCTGCGGATCAAGAAAGGTGTAAATCCTAAGGCTTTGGCGCTTTTCGCTCTGGCGGAACTGTCGCGATTTCGTGCGACACGGGACGATCGACACGGCGATAACGCCAATACCTTGGTTGAGCTGCTATTGGACGCCCGTACGCCCGGGACGACGGCTGACGAGAAAAACACAATTGCCTTTGGCTACAATTTTGACTGGCAATCGCGCAATTTTTACGCCCCGCTAGGCACGCCGGCGATCGTCCCGACCGCCTTTGCCTTACAGGCTTTCGTTGAGGCCTACGAAGCGATCGGCACCGAAAAATATCTCACCGCGGCCCAGGAAATTTGCCGATTTATATTGACCGGTTTGAACCGCCCCATCGAGACCGATGATGAGCTCTGTTTTAGCTATACGCCGCTCGATCGCAGCATGATCTACAATGCGAGTCTGCTCGCCGGTGAGTGCCTGGCCCGCGTTGGGGCAATCACCGGGAATTCGGAATACCTCGAAACTGCAGCCAAAACGGTGCGATTTGTCATCAACCGGCAGCGGAGCGACGGAGCGTGGGCATACGGCGAAAACCGTATTCAGGCGTGGGTCGATAATTTTCACACTGCGTATATCTTGCTGTCAATAAAACGTATTTCAGATCGCGTTCCGGCTGTCGCGCATGAAATCGTCGAACCTCAGCTACGTGGATCGTGCTACTGGCTTGACAACTTTTTCCTCGATGACGGAACACCTAAATATTATGATAAAAGCGTTTACCCCGTTGATGTACATTCGGCGGCGGCGGCGATAGTGGCAATGTGCGAACTCACTTCGCATGGCGAATCACTGCTGCCGCTAGCCGTTAAAACCGCTGAATGGACAACGACAAATCTTTGCGGCCGGGAAGGTTTTTTCTATTATCAAAAGCGAAAGAGCGCAACTGTAAAGATGCCTTTTATGCGTTGGGGACAGGCTTGGATGGCCTATGCATTGGCACGTCTGATCGAGGTTAAGGGCTCGGCTGCAAACCCGGATATCCGACGAGGCACCTCTAAATGAAGATACTAGTCGGCATGCCGGCAAAAGATTCCTGGGGCGGACCCATAGCCAGCGAACCGCCGTTTGTCGACGCTCTGCGATCACTGGGTGAGACCGTAACCGAGGAGGTCTATGTCTATGGTGACAAGGCGACACCGACGGCATTTTTTCAGCGTGTCGCGAGAGTCGTAAGGACGGCGCTTCGGTTTCGCGGGCGGCTTTCAAGCGAAAGTTTCGATCTGATCCATCTAAATACCGCATTTGATCTTAAAACCATCTTTCGCGATGCGTTCTCGATCTTTGTAATGGCTCCCGGCAAGACAAAAGTGTTTTTAAAGATCCACGGGTCTGAGGCCGAGCGGTTTGAACGAGCCGGTTTTCCGGTCAGCTTGCTGATCAAATATTTAGCCCGGCGCGTTGACGGATTTGGCGTTCATACCCGCGAAGAAAAGCTAGCCTTTGCCGCGCTCGGTATCGCGGCGGAAAAGCTCTATTTTGTAAAAAACGCCATCACCATCGCGGAGAATTTACCGGCGGGTTATGTGAGGCCGGTGAAAGAAAAAGGGGCAGCGATACAATTGCTGTTTGTCTCACGATTTATCCCGGCCAAAGGGCTGATCGAAACCATCAAGGCGTGTGCGATCTTGCGCGACAGGGAAATTGATTTTGTTCTTAATTGCGTGGGCGAAGGCGAATCCCGCACCGAAGCTGAACGTTTGACCGCCGAACTGGATCTGTCTAGCCAGGTTACTTTTACGGGACATATACCGGAGGCATCCGTTACCGAGTATCTTTTTAGTAGCGATATCCTTGTTTTTCCGACCAGTCATAGCGAGGGTTTTCCCAATGTTTTGTTTAAGGCCGTGGCCGCCGGCTTGCCTGTCGTAACCACCGCGATACGAGCCGCGGCTGACTACCTTTCCGAACCCGAAAACGGTCTGTTTTGCACAGCCGATCCAAAGAATATTGCGGCCAGGCTGGAACATCTCATCAACGATCCCGGACTCCGGTCAGCGATGAGTGACCGAAACATTGCATTTGGGCGTACGCTTGCTCCCGGGCCGATCGCGGAGGAATTTGTTGCCGTGTACCGTCAGATATTAGAGGGGTAAGAATGGAGGCTGAAATACCCGAAAACTAGAGAAACTATGTGCGGCATTGCCGGAATAATTTCACCCAAACCTGAGACCCTGATCGGCGGCGCGCTCCTTGCGATCGAGCATCGCGGACGTGACGATGAAGGTGTTTTTGTCTCAGACTGTTTTGGCCCGAATCAACTAAAGGCATGTCTCGGGCATCGCCGTCTATCTATCATCGACACGTCACCCGCCGGCCACCAGCCGATGCTTACCGGCGACGGTCGATATACGATCATCCTTAACGGTGAGATCTACAACTACAAGGACATCCGGCAGGAACTCGAAACACGAGGTGAAGTTTTTACAACCGGCTCCGACACCGAAGTATTGTTAAAAGCGTTTCGCACATGGAATGTAGGATGTCTCGATCGGCTCAACGGCATGTTCGCCTTTGCGGTTTGGGACGATGTCGAAAAAACGCTCACCCTCGCCCGTGACCGGGCCGGGATCAAGCCGCTTTACTACGCCAAAATAGGTGAAACTTTCGTCTTCGCGTCAGAGATCAAGGCAATTCTTGCGACTAAACTGATACGTGCCGAGATCGACCCCGAAGGGTTGAATCAATTTCTCACTTTTCTCTGGCCAGTGCCGCCGCACACCCTGTTTAAGGACATATACCAACTGCTTCCCGGCCACTATATGACCTGGAAAAACGGTGAGATCACAAATTGCGAGTGGTGGGACCTGGACTTTTCGGTCGAAGAGAGCGGGTCACGAAATGCGGATTGGAGCGGCCGCGTACTGGAGACGCTAGATCGTGTAACCGAAATGGAAATGGTCGCTGACGTTCCGCTCGGGGCTTTTCTGTCAGGCGGTGTCGATTCGTCGTCGATCGTGGCAATGATGGCAAAGCATTCGAACCACAAGGTTTCGACGTACACGACGGGAATTTCGGCAACCGATCTCGAATACGATATTATCCCGGACGATGTCGAGTGGTCGCGCAAGGTCGCCAAACTCCTTTCCGTCGACTATCACGAAAGCTTGCTTACACCCGACATCTGCGATCTGCTGCCAAAGCTCGTATGGCATCAGGACGCACCCGTCATCGACATGGCGATCCCCACTTATCTGATCTCTGAGCAAGCACGGGCGACGCAGACCGTCATGCTGTCGGGTATGGGCGGCGACGAGATATTTGGCGGGTATCCGCGTCATATGGCGATGCAGATCGCGGGAGTTACCGACCTGATACCGGGTGCGGTTAGGCGGCCGCTGATGAAGACGCTCGAGTCTGTCTTATACGGCGGCTTGCGAGGCCCGTTTACTGCTCCGTTACGAAACGCCAAGAAATTTGCCCGCAGTGCAGCAATGGATTTTGAGGAACGGTATCTCGGTTTTGGCACGTATTTTACGAACGAAATGAGGAGCAAGTTACTCCTGCCTGATATGCAAACGGGGCAAGATCCTTATCGCTATCACAAGGCCTATTTCGACAAATGCCGCGATGTGTCCCCCATAAACCGGCTGCTGTATGTCGATTTCAAAACGTTTATGCCCGCTCTCAATTTGGACACGACCGACCGAATGTCGATGGCCGCGAACCTCGAGGTGCGGGTGCCGTTTCTGAATAAAGAATTGGTCGACCTGTCGGCCCGGATACCCGCGAGCCTAAAGATCAACGGCTTGAAGCGCAAATATATCCTTAAGAAAGCCGTGGAGGGCCTCTTGCCAAAGGACGTGATCTGGCGAAAAAAGGCGGGGTTTAGCGCTCCCATCAGGTCATGGCTTCGCGGGCCTTTGCGGCCAATGGTCGGCGACCTGCTTTCAGAGGAGCGGATCAGGAAACGCGGTTTCTTTGACACAAAAACTGTTTCCTCCATAATAGATGCCAACCTTTCAGGCCAGGAGGATTATAGTCTTCAGGTTTTTCAGATGCTAACGTTTGAGCTGTGGGCCGAGGCCTACCTCGACCAACGCGGATAAAGATCCTGTTTTCGAATCCATATGAATAAGACACAAACGATCTGGATAATACTTTTGATCTTTGCAGCCAGCTTCGGAATTCGCTTCCTTGCGTGGGAAAACAACCGGATCGCGTTTGCGGAGCCGCAATGGGGATTGACTGCGGTCTATAAGATGGAAGCGCATTGGTTGGTAGAGGGCGACTTCAAGCTTTTCTTGATGGGGCCCGATCCGCCATCTGACACGACGGTGATCATGCACCCACCGGGTTATCCCATTTTCATCGCGTCGGTTTATTCTTTGTTTGGTGACTCGGATGCGGCGACGACCGTTATTCAGATCTTGTTGAATTCCCTGTCTCCTGTTTTCATTTTTTTGATAGCTCTTAATCTTCTCGATCCAAGAACTGCGGTCATTGGCGGCATTTTGGCAGCACTCTCGCCACAATCCGCTTGTTATGCCGGCGTTATTTTGCCGGACGGCCTGAGTGTGGTGCCCATATTGATAGCTCTGTACGCATTTATCATCGGAGTTAAAAAAGAGAGGCTCGCAATGGCGGCCGTGTGCGGTGTTCTAATTGGGATCTCGTGCTGGTTAAGGTCAAATGCTTTGCTTCTGCCCGTTTTTTTCGTTCTTTTCGGTATATTTCTGCTGCCAAAGGAAATGGTGGTGCGGTTTTCGCTGCTATTGATCATGGCTTTTGTCTTAACGATCGCGCCTCTTACGGTTCGCAACTGGTTGGTTTTTCACGCTTTCATTCCCGTTTCATCCGCCGCGGGCCATAATTTTATTGCCGGCCTCGCGGACTCCGATACCGATCAGAGATTTGGTTTACCAATTCTTGATGTGGATGCGGCCAGAATGGAGGCCGAGAGGTTTGGCCGGCCGGATTATGCCAACAGTCAGTATGCCCCTGACGGCATTCCTCGGGAGCGTGACCGAATTCAGCGCGGCCTGAAGATCGTGACAGAAAATCCGGGATGGTACATTAAGAGCGTCCTCAGCCGGGGTGTGAATTTCATGTTCCGTCTGGAGCGGGTACCGGTGATCGCTCTGGAACGGGACGAACGTGATACCGCTAACCCAATTCTTTATCAGCTAAATAGGCCGCTAAAGGCTCTCCAGAGAGTGTTTATCAACGCCACATTTTTGCCGTTCGTCGTCCTCGGTATGTTTTTGCTGCTATGGAGAAAGGAGACCCGGTGGCAGGTTATGTTCCTAGCCATTGTCCCCATCTATTTTTTTGCCGTTCAATCGCTTTTGCACACCGAATACCGGTATGTACTCGCTACTCCGCATATATTCGTGATCTTCGCGGGCGTTCCCTTGAGTTTTCTTATCGGAAAGGTCAATAAACTGTTCTCCTCAAAGGACGGCAACACATCGGCAACCATCGCCGGCGAATGATGAAGGCTCCGGAATCGGAAAAAAAGAATATTTGGATCGATCTGGGAAATTCGCCTCACGTCCCGTTTTTTCAGGCGTTGGCCCGTGAATTTGAAAGCCGCGGGCACGAGATACTGTGGACCGCAAGGGATTATGCCCAGACAGTCGAGTTAGCTCGTCAGGCCGGTCTCGATCCGGCGGTTTTCGGCACACACGGCGGTAAACGTTTGCCCGCTAAAATTATGAAATTCGCCGTCCGCGTAATGTCTCTGATCAATTGGAGCCGCAGAAAACGCATCGATCTGGCAATTTCGCACAATTCTCTCGAACCTTTGGCCGTAGCACGGCTATTGGGGATACCGAGCGTAAATCTGATGGATTACGAGCATCACCCTAACAACCATATTTCGTTTCGCCTCGCCCGCCGGGTGATCGTTCCGATTAGTTTTCCCTCTGAAAAATTGAAAAAATTTGGGGCGCGGGAACGAAAGGTGCGGCGGTTTGACGGTATCAAAGAGGATGTCTATCTTGCCGATTTCTCTCCCCGCGCCTCATTTCAGGCTGAATTGAGATCGCTCGGCATCTTACCGGAGAATATTCTCGTCATTGTAAGGCCGGATGCTCCCGACGCTCTGTATAATCGACAGTTCGAAAACAATTTGCTTGAGCATGTTTTGGACCGATTTGCCCGGATCGAAAACGCCCGCATTGTCGTTTTGCCCCGGACGCTTTCTCAAGGTGACGAACTGAAGCGGCGGCATTCTCAAAGTAATATTATTTTCCCAAAAACCGCTCTTCCCGGAGCCGATCTGATAGCCGCAGCCGACCTTGTCGTTTCCGGCGGCGGCACGATGAACCGTGAGGCAGCAGCGCTCGGTGTGCCCGCAGCGACGATCTTTACCGGCCACAGCGCGGCTATCGACGAATATCTGGTCAAAGAGGGCAGGATGCTGAAAATCGGATCAAGAGAGGATATTGATATGATTCACCTGACGAAAAAGAGTGATCTCAATTTGAGAGGACGGACGGCGATCAGAACGGAGGTCGCGGACTTGATATTGGAGCCTATGCTTGAGACCCGAAAATAAAATGAAAGCCGAAGCAGCTATAGGGGAGGCGGACGACAGGTTTGTACCTGTGAATATGGCCCCGGTCTGGGTAATGCCAGCGGTGATGGCGTTCACGTTTCTAGCCGATGGCGTCTTGGCGCTCGTCTGCTTTATTTCTTCATTTATACTTCGCACCGGCGACCCGATCTTATCACCGGCGGCATGGGCTTGGTCAGAAGCGTTTACGCCTTACGCGGGCGTCATGTTATTTGCGATCATCGCACGGCTCGTCATGCTCCTATACGAACGGGTCTATCGTTTTGCCGGTGCGTTTTCGTATGTGCAGGAAGCGATAAAAGTATTTAGAGCGGTCCTGATCGGCTCGCTTTTGATATCCGCGTGGGCATTTTTATTTCGCGGCGGACTAGCGTTTCGAGAATTTTCGTATTCGCGAGGCGTGTTTTTTATCGATTTCGCTTTATCGCTAGTTCTTTTCACAGTATTTCATCTTAGTTTGCGATTTTTGCAGACCCAAGTCCGGCGACGGGGCATTAATCTGATACCCACCTTGATCGTCGGCACAAATTACGAGGCCGCCCAAACAGCCTTGGAGCTGGCTAAACGTCAATACCTCGGTTACCGCGTGATCGGGATCGTGGAGGGTAGAGATACGGTAAATCCGGGAAAGGTTTTGGACCTCGAAAATGGACGGCAGCTTTCGATTCTGGGGACGTTTAGCGAACTGGCCGCGCTAATAAAAAGATACCGGATTCAGGAGGTTATCATCGCTGATGACAGCGTCGAGAGCGAATCACTATTTGAGGCAATGATGCAGGTCGGCCGCAAACACCGCGTCGAATTTAGATTTACACCAAAAATATCTAATTTTTTGCCGCAAAAAACGAGCGTCGAGCAGGTCGGCCTGCTTCCGATGGTCAGGCTCTTTCGAGAACCGCTCTCCGACGTCGAGAGATTTTTCAAACGCCTTTCAGACCTGGTGATCGTTTCGGCCGCCGGCTTCGTTACCGCTCCGATCTGGCTCGTGATCTCGATCCTGATAAAGATCGATTCGCCAGGGCCGATCTTTTTCAAACAGGAAAGAGTGGGTATGGATGGACGATTGTTTCTCTGCTACAAGTTTCGGACCATGCAGACCGGCTCTGACGAAGATCTGCATCGCGAAATGTATCGTAAAAACATCGGCGGTTTGGCGGACGCAAACGCCGGCGATCACACCTCACCGGTTTACGGTAAAGTAAAAGACGACCCGCGAGTCACCCGTGTCGGACGCTGGCTGAGACGGACGAGTCTGGACGAATTGCCCCAGATCCTCAACGTGTTTCGCGGTGAGATGAGCATCGTCGGCCCGCGGCCGCCGATACCCTATGAAGTCGAAAGTTATGATATATGGCACCGTAAACGGCTGGACGTCCGCCCCGGAATGACGGGCCTGTGGCAGGTATCGGGCCGAAACCGAATGACCTTTGAAGAAATGGTCAAGCTTGACCTTTACTATATCGAGAATTGGTCGCTCCTACTCGACCTAAAGATCATATTGTTGACGCTGCCTGCGGTTTTGAGCGGTGATGGAGCACGATGATCGTTGCAGAAGCATTACGTTCGGCGGCCGAACGGCTGCGGCTTTCGCAGGTCGCTGAACACCGCCGCGAAGCGTCTTTGTTGTTAGCTTTCGCCCTGCATAAACCAGCGGTTTTTCTTATCGCCCATCCCGAATACGAGCTATCTGACAACGACCAGACCACATTCGAGGCTTATGTCTCACGCCGAGCAAATCGTGAACCGTTTCACTACATAACCGGACACAAGGAATTTTATGGCCTCGAATTTGAGGTCACGCCGGACGTTCTCATCCCGCGTCCTGAGACCGAGATACTTGTCGAGGAAGCGATCCGCGAACTCAAAAAACTCAAAGAACTCAACGAACTCAAAAAACTCGCTTTTTGCGAGATCGGTGTCGGCTCCGGCTGTATCTCGGTTTCCATTCTGCACAATGTTCCAAACGCGAATGCCGTCGGCATCGACATATCCGAAAAAGCCCTCGCTGTTGCGAAACGCAACTCGGAATGTTACGGCGTCGCAGACAGATTCTCATTAATACAATGCGATGTTTTCAGCGGCGTGACCGGCAAATTCGACATGATCGTCTCCAACCCGCCCTACATCCCCGACGCTGATCTCACGGATATGCAAAAAGAGGTGCGTGATTTCGAACCACACAACGCGCTCTTCGCCGGAACCGACGGCCTCGACATCATCCGCCGTATCATCGACGACGCACCGGAGCGTCTTAATCTCGGTGGCTTGTTATTGATCGAGATCGGGTTTGGCCAAGCGGAAATATTGAGAGATCTTTTCGACCCCAATATTTGGAGCAAACTCGAATTCATCCCGGATCTTCAGGGTATAGATCGAGTATTGAAAGTCAGGCTAAGATAGGCTTTCGCGTGTCCACTCAGCAGTTACACGTGCCATCTCATCAAAAACATCTTCGGACGATGTACGGGTCTTTTTTAGAATTTTGTAGCTGTGATCGCCGGTATCTATTAGGTGGAGCGTGGCTTGTTTGCCCAGATTTTTTATTACCGGGCGAAATAACGTCAGGTCATTTAGCGCGTCTCGCGTTCCCGTTAGAAACAGCATCGGGATCTTTATTGCACTGAGGTGCGCGGCACGTGAATCATCGGGCTGATTCGGCGCGTGGAGCGGAAACGAAAAAAGCACGAGCCCTGCCACACCATCGATCGGAGCTTCCGACTGCGCCGTCGATGTCATTCGCCCGCCAAACGAATGTCCGCCCGCGAGCAGCGGCAGATCAGGAGCTGCGTCACTTGCGGCCGCCACCGCCGATCGTATCGTAGCCATACAAGTCGCCTGCGAGTTGCGCCCGCCGCCTTTTTCCGAATACGGAAAGTTATACCGAAATGTCGCAATTCCCTGCTCAGCCAAAGTTCCGCTGATCGTCGCCATCAATGGGTAGCGCATATTCGAACTAGCCCCATGGCCGAGCACAAGAACGTGCGTTGCATTGTCCGGCCGCATCAGTAAAGCCGAAACCTCGCCTTTTTCAGGCGTTGCCAAGAATTTCAGTTCGCTGAGCCTACGCATAGCTTCTCCTGACATTTTACAAGTCTATAGCTCGATCTTAGAAAACGAATAGCTGCCGAGAGCGACAAATACCACGGCTGATGCGGCCAGCACGGCGAAGCTCAGTTCGGGGGCAAATTGACTGGTTCCTATCAGAACACTTCGCAGTCCATCGACGCCGTAAGTGAGCGGATCGATCCGCGTGAGGAAATTTAGCACCGTTGGCAGGCCGGTGAGTGGAAACAGCGCTCCGGAAAGGAAATAGATCGGCAGAACCACGAAATTCATGATCAGCTGCATACCCTGGATGTCCTGCAGCATTGAACCGATCGCCACTCCGAGTCCGGCAAAAACGATCGCGGTCATTATCATAAAAACAAGGGCCAGTGGCAGCGTCAGCCAATTCACAGGACGAAAGCCGGCGATCAGGCAAATTGCCATAACGAGCAAGCCCTGTAACGTCGCAACTGTCGCTCCGCCCAGTGTTTTGCCGATCATTACGGTGAACCGCGGCACCGGAGCAACGAGCGTTTCCTTTAGAAATCCAAACTGACGGTCCCACAGGAGCCCAATGCCGGAGAAAACCGAGGTAAACAGCACCGACATGCCGATGATACCGGGAGCGATGAATTGAAGATAGCTGCCGTTTCCCGCCTTTTGAAATACCGGCCCCAGCCCAAAACCGAGCACGAGCAGATATAATAGCGGCTGGCCAAGCGACGCGACGATCATTGCCCGCGAACGCGTGTAACGTTTTAACTCTCTCAGCCAAAGTATATAGATAGCGTTCATGTTATTTTTTCCACATTTTGGCAAAATCCCGCATCTGATCGCCCGCTCCTGCCTTTTCGTCGCGGATCGACGAACCCGTAAGTGCCAGAAACGCGGCCTCAAGCGACTCCGTAGAAGTCTGTCGTTTAAGCTCGTCCGGTGAACCCTGGGCGATGATCTTGCCGTGGTCGATCACCGCGATCCGCTCAGCCACGCGTTCGGCCTCGTCCATGTAGTGGGTCGTTAGAAAGACAGTTACGCCTTCTATTTCGTTGAGGTTTTTAACATGTGTCCAAAGCTGATTTCGGCTCTGCGGGTCGAGCCCGAGCGTCGGTTCATCCAAAAAAAGTATTTTTGGCGTGTGCAGAAAGCCGCGGGCGATCTCGAGACGGCGTTTCATACCGCCGGAGAACGTCTTTACATAATCCTTTCGCCTGTCCCATAACTCGAAAAGGTTCAGCAGCATCTCGGTCCGCTCATGCCGCTCTTTTCGCGGGACGTGATAAAGCACACCGTGAAGGTCCATATTCTCAAACGCGGTAAGCTCGCCGTCGAGGCTTGGATCCTGAAATACGATACCAAACCGTTTGCGTGTCTCATTTGACTGTGTTGCCGGGTCGAGGCCGTCAATCTCTATCCGGCCGCTCGTCGGTTTGAGCAAGGTCGTCAGCATCTTGATTGTCGTCGTTTTGCCCGCACCGTTAGGACCGAGAAACGCAAAGATCTCGCCCGCGGCGACATCAAACGACACGTCGTCAACCGCCGTCACCTCACCAAAGTTCTTTACAAGATGCTCAACTTTGATCATAAAACAGTCGCCTATTTTGAAAAATTCTTCTCTAATTTCTGCCAAACGTCTGAATACTCATGTTGTAACTCAGCACATTCCATGGCGAATTTTGTCGGGCGGATGATGTATCTTGATTCGAACATAAACGCCATTGTACCCGAGAGCTTTTGCGGTTTGAGATCCGCATTCGACGCTTTTTCGAATGCTTCAAGGTCGGGGCCGTGGGCGGACATTTGGTTGTGGAGCGAGCCGCCGCCGGGGACAAACCCCTCCTCTTTGGCGTCGTACGCACCGTAGATTAGGCCCATGTATTCGGACATGTAGTTGCGGTGATACCACGGCGGACGGAACGTATTTTCAGCAACGAGCCAACGGTCGGGGAAGATGACAAAATCGCAATTTGCAACGCCCGCCTCGCCCGACGGTGAGGTCAGAACCGTAAAGATCGACGGATCGGGATGGTCGAACGAGATCGAGCCGATGGTGTTAAACCGCCGCAGATCGTATCTGTACGGGGCGTAGTTACCGTGCCACGCAACGACATCAAGCGGTGAATGATCGATCTCGCACGACCAAAGATTCCCGCCAAACTTCGCGACCTCTTCGAACTTGCCTTCGCGGTCCTCGTACCATGCGACCGGCGTTTCGAAATCGCGCGAATTGGCAAGCCCGTTAGCACCGATCGGCCCGAGGTCCGGCAGCCGAAACTGCTGGCCATAGTTTTCGCAAATATAGCCCCGGCACGCCTCCGTGTCAGTAGCCCGCACGTCAGTAAGGGCCACTTCATCATTAGTCAGACCCTTACTTACGTGCGGGCTACCGACACTAGCGGGCTCGACCTTAAATTTCAACCCCCTCGGTATCACCGCCACCGATCCCGGCCCTACCTGTATCAATCCAAGCTCCGTCAGTATCCCGAGCCGTCCCATCTCGGGCACGATCAGCATCTCGGCATCGGCGTTATAAAAATAACGGTCGCCCATCCCTTTGTTGCAGGTGTAGATATGGATGCCGATTCCGGTCTGTGAGAACGGATCGCCGTTGAGGGCGATGGTCGTAATGCCGTCAATAAAATCGGTCGGCTCGTCCGGGATCGGCAGCGGATCCCAGCGAAGCTGATTTGGCGTTACGTCAATGTCATCCGGTTTGCTCTGCCAGCGGCGGTTATCGATCCGCTCGAACGGCTTGTGCATCACCGACGGACGGATGCGATATGTCCATGTCCGCTTATTACCCGCACGCGGAACCGTAAACGCCGTCCCCGAAAACTGCTCCGCATACAGCCCAAGCGGCGCCTTCTGCGGCGAATTCTGCCCCACCGGCAAAGCCCCCTCGACCGCCTCACTCGCAAATTCGTTGCCGAATCCTGTTTGGTATTTTAGATCCATAAAACTAACGGGCTTCCCAGAAATTTACCACAACCGACTTACGCCGTAGTTGTCGAAAACCTCATCAATACTCACTAACGTCACATTCTCTACGATCGATTGTGCTATCAACACGCGGTCAAACGGGTCTCGATGGTGAAATGGTAAAGTTGTGACTACGGAGGTATGCTCAAGCTTTACAGGTAGCAGCTCAAAACCATTAATTTGAAGTTGATTTGGAAACAGATCGTCGAAAGGCGCCGTCAGAGTCATTTTACCGAGGCTAATTTTGATGGCTGTTTCCCAAATACTGACGATGCTGACAAATTTCTCATTTTTTGCATCTTCGATCGCACTCCGGGCGGACGCACTCAAACTCGGACTGCCCGCAATAAACCACAAAAGTGTGTGCGTATCGAGAAGCAGTTTCATTTTTGATAGTCATCAAAATCTGCGATTGGTTCTTCGAAGTCGTCGGCTAATACAAAAAGGCCTTTGGCGCTGCCAAATCTGGGGTTCGGCTTACCATTCCGCATCCCGGTTAGTTTTGCCACCGGCTGATTGTCCCTAGTAAATATTACTTCTTCACCATTAACGACCGATTCGATCAAATCGTGTAGCTGAGATTGGGTTTTTTCAACGCTGACTTCGTACATATTATCGGCCTCCAGCAAGACGATTGTAACATGTGATACCGTGCAAACTCTATAAATTTCCCCGCCGCCGCTGTTCTTCCTCGATCGAGACGAACAGAGCCTTAAAGTTGCCCTTGCCAAAGCCTTTGCAGCCCTTACGCTGAAGAATCTCGTAGAAAACTGTCGGGCGGTCCTCCACCGGTTTTGTGAATATCTGGAGCAGATAGCCTTCGTCGTCGCGGTCAACGAGGATGCCGAGTTTCTTGAGGCTCTCGATATCTTCATCGATCTCGCCGACGCGGCTCGGCAATTCGTCGTAATAGGTATCCGGTATGGAAAGAAATTCGACGCCATTTTCCATCAATTGAGCGACAGTTGAGCGGATATCGCGGCATAACAAGGCAATGTGCTGGGCACCGGCGGAGCGGTAAAAATCGATGTATTCCTGTATCTGCGATTTGCCCTTTTTGCTCTCGGCGGGTTCGTTGATCGGGAATTTTATATTGTGTTGGCCGTCGCTCATCACGATCGACATCAGTGCCGAATACTCGGTCGAGATGTCCTGATCGTCAAACGTGATGTAGCGGAAAAACCCCATCACGTCACGATAAAAATCGCACCACTCGTTCATCTTCCCAAGCTCAACATTGCCGACGATGTGGTCGACAATCATAATGCCGGTCGGCTCGCCCTCGACACGCTGTTCGACAAAGCCGGGCAGGAAAACGCCCTTGTATTCATAGCTCCCCTCCTTACGAAGAAGGGGTGGCGGCGCTTCGCCGACGGGGTGGTTCTCTCTTAGCTCCCCTCCTTGATTAGGAGGGGTGGCAGCCGCTTCGCCGACGGGGTGGTCCTCTCTTAGCTCCCCTCCTTGATTAGGAGGGGTGGCAGCCGCTTCGGCTGACGGGGTGGTAGATCCATTGGTATTGTACGAGATAAACGAATGTATCGTATCCCCATACGTCGCAATCGCGGCGTGGCGAACCGAACCATTGTCGTCAGCCATATCGTGCGGCTCAGTTATCGGCGTCGCACCGCGTCTCACGGCTTCGTTAAACGCGTGATCTGCGTCCTCGACATAAAACGCGATATCGCGCACCCCATCGCCGTGCTGCTTGATATGCTCTGCCGCCGGATGCTCCGGATTGAGCGGCGTCGTCAGCACGAAATTGATATTCGTCTGCCGCAACAAATACGAGGTCGTCTCCCGATTCCCCGTCTCAAGCCCCGAATACCCTGCGCGCGAAAACCCGAACGCCTTACGATAATAAAACTCCGCCTGCTTAGCATTGCCGACGTAAAACTCAACGTGGTGTATCTTCTTTAGTCCTAATGGATTTTGTGTTGTCATGATCTCTCTCTAATGCAGAAGCCCGCACGTTAGTAAGGGCGTAACGCTCAACATTGCCTACCTCGTATTCTTAATATAACCGATCTGTTTTGGCTGTCTATCCGGTGCCATCATTGCCCGGATCGCCGCAAATACTTCTTTAAAATTCCCGTCATGCGTCTCAAGCTTTCGCTCGATCGCATCCAGTTTCTTGCTGATCTCGGCATTCGTCGCCACCAGCCACCTCATATTTACAAACGCCCGCATGATCGCAATATTAACCTGCACCGCCCGCGCGCTATTCAAAACACTCGACAACATCGCCACGCCCTGCTCAGTAAAAACATACGGCATATAACGGCGTCCGCCATAGTTTCTCAAACTTGAGGTCACAAATTGTGACCTCAAGTTGACGAACTCATCGCTGGTTAACTGGAATCTAAAGTCTGTCGGAAATCTCTCTAAATTACGACTTACCGCCTGATTGAATACTTTGGTGGGTACGTCATACATTTCTGCTAAATCCTTGTCCAGCATTACTTTCTGGTCGCGAATCAAAAATATCTTTTGCTCAACCTGATCAAATCTGATAACTGCGACTTCCGTCTTTACGATTTTATCTTTAGCCATTTCTAGATAATTTTTGATAATCCAAATTGGATTCTCAAACACTTGAGGTCGCAATCTGCGTCCTCAAGAATCTTTGATATCGCAATCTGCGATATCAAGTTTGAGGTGCCAATTTGGCACCTCAAGTTTTCATATTCCAAGCTACTAAGCATTGCCGACGTAAAACTCGATGTGATGTATCTTTTTTAGTCCAAATGATTTCGGGTGTCACAATTATTCTTTAACGATTTTTCTCGCGGTATCCAAAATACCCGATGCCAGTTCGCCGTACTTTAACTCTAATGGTTCTAGCTTCAATAACCCACTCAAACCTATGCTCTTTTGAGTTGGAAATTCCTTATTCAACTTTGTTGCTTCGACCAAATAAAATATCCATTGATCCAGATCGAGCGGGTTTACGGTTTTCTTGTCCTGATGGTGCAACAGACAAAAGACATAAAGATTTGCTTGTCGTATCAACTCGGTAGATGACAGGTTTGTACTCGAATCCCAACCGTAGGTGGGACGAATAGTGAACCTGATTTTTGACAAAGCGGTCTGCGTCCATGATTGGCAAAAAGCCGCAGATTTTATCTCGATCTTTGTGTCATCGGGAAGCTTTAAGTCATAGGCGTCCCATTCAGTCCTAACACCAGTATCCAGTTTCAATGCATTTGCAACAATGAATTCTGCCAAAATACCCCGAGTCGCATTGCTTACCAAATCCGAAACAGACAAACGCCAAAAGTCAGTCAAAGTGACCGAAAGTTTGGCATCAGTTGCAACAAATTTTTCGTTGCCGGACTTTCGCTCAACTCTGAGAGCTGAAAGGTCACAATTCTCGTCTGCTATTGCTTCCATTAAATATTAGACCCTTTATTCAGCTTTCTCCTCTATCCTTGTTTGCCTACCAGGCAAACGAACCAAAAGAGAAAGTCTATTACGGATACGCTTCACAGATAGCGGTGAATACCGGTCAACTACTCCGGGAATCCGAACAAATTTACCTCTATACGTTTTCATATCGCGGAGATATTCAGCCTTGAATTTTCGACTGCCGCGTTCGAACCTTTCTCGATTCGGCGTACCACGCTCGCCGTAAAGTTCTGTTATTAGGTCCGCCAATGTTCGGAGATTGTTGCTCATCCTAATGCTCAAAGAACCCAGTCGCTATCGCTCCCGGTTCTGACTAAAACTCTCAATATACTTCCGCGTCACCTCTTTCAGCTCAGCATACGACGGGATGACATACAACACCGGCTGCATGTCGCTGTATGTATATTCGTGGTTGATGACCTGTTCTAGGTTGAAGGGACGGCGTTCGACGCGGTCGCTAAAGGCGTTTTCTAGTTCGCCAAAGCTTGAGAGTAGGCCGGCGCCGTAGGCTTTGATATCGCCCTCGTGCTCGACCATGCCAAATTCGACGGTGAACCAGTAGAGGCGGCCGAGTTGTTCTAGTTGTTCGTCGGTCGCGATACGCGCACCGTGGCCGATGAACTGGGAAAAGTCGGCAAAATTCGGGTTTGTGAACATCGGGATGTGGCCGATGGCCTCATGAACGATGTCCGGTTCCGGTGTATACGCGGGATGCGAATGGTGGCGGATGTACTGCGTGCAAAGCATCACGCGGTACGAGAGCCACGAGAGAAATCCGCGTGTCTCGACAAGGCCTTCGATCGGAGCGAGCCGAAATCCGGTCAGTTCTTTCAAACGGCGGTTCATTTCCGATAGCTGCGGAATCCGCTCGGTCGTGATGCCGAGATCTTTTTTTGCACGAAGGTAAAACGGCGAAGCGTATTTCTGCTGCAGCTCCTCTAATTCCTCCGCAACATACCGCCAAACACGCTGTTCGCGGGCATTGTAATCGACATCAGTGATCTCGCCCGTCTCGCGAAATCGCTTGGCACACTGCGCGATATAGTCGCGGCGGGTTCGATACTCGGCGTCGTTTGCACCGGGATGATCAATGTGGAGCTCGTTGATATTTTCAAATTTGAGGTCTTTGAATTCGGGCAGTTCCGCGTCCGTGACGTTAAAATTTTCGATCGCAAAATCGGCTTCGGTCGCAGTTGTAGTTTCGTTGAGCATCGGTTTGGCGGCTCCTTTCATATATTCGATGTCCGTGTGTCAGGCAAAGTTATCCGAGAATAAGCAATTGTAATAAAACTCGACGCTTGGTTGAATAATGAATGTAAGTTATTATGCAGCCACAGCCTTAGAATGTGAGTTTGTATGTGATTACTAGTTTATATTGTTTGGTCCACCTATGGTCCATGTTGGTCCACCCGGTCCGGACCGGACCAAACGGGTCAGAACCACCTGCGGTAGCGGGTGGTTGAACTCGCGGAGGAGAGAACCACCCCGTCAGCGGAAGCCGCTGCCACCCCACCTTCGTAAGGAGGGGAGCCTACCGGAATATGATCGACGAGATAGATAGAAAGATCCTAAAGGAATTACAGGAAGATGCCCGCACAAGCTATGCCGAACTTGGCCGCCGCGTCGGATTGACGACACCGGCCGTGATCGAGCGCGTTCATAAGCTGGAGGATGCACATATCATCACCGGATATCGCGCGGAGATCGACACCGCCAAAGTCGGCCTACCGATCATGGCGTTTGTGCGGATGAGCATTACAGGTGTGGATTACAGCCACATCATTGAGGTTGCGCAGGGGTCAAACGAAGTGCTCGAATGCCATCGCGGCACGGGCGGCGATTCGTTTATCATGAAAGTCGCCGTCCGCTCAGTCGAGCATCTACAAGAAATGATCGACCGCCTCACGCCATACGGCATCACGACGACAACCATCGTGCTGTCTTCACCCGTAAAACGCCGCGTGATCGAGGTTTAGCGCCAGTTGCCGATCAGGACAAATCCCGACCAGAAATACGGGTGTGAAAAACCAGCGGCGGTTTTTGTTGCGCTGGCGATCATTTTCCGCTGGGCTCGTTGGAGCGCCTCGGCCTTTGTCGTGCCGGCTTTTTCTTTGCGGGAACGGTAAAAATCACTCATCAATTGCGGTGTGCTCAAGTCAGAGACTTCCCACAGCGTAGCGAGCACAGCCTTGCCGCTTTTTGCCTGGATAGCACCGGCGAGAGACTCGACCTCGCGGCCGTACGCAAAACCGCCGACGGCCGTGTTGCACGCCGAGAGCGTGACCAACTCGACGTCGCCAAAATTTATCTGCGGCGAACCACTCAGTTCCTCAAGCGTCAACAGCTTGCCGTTGCCCATGAAAAGATACGAGTTTGACCAACTGCTGCCGAGGTGAAAATGACTGGCGAGGTGGATGACGGTAAATTTACGCTTGCCGTCGGCGGTCTCAGCCGCAAGCGAATCCGTAAAATTCTTGAGCGTAAAATCTTTATCGAGAAACCGCCGCCCGCTCAGGATGCCTTTCTCACTAGGGTTGTTTTCGTCGCGGACGATGGCCGTCAGCTCGTCCTTGGTACCGGGAAGCGGCTCGACCTTTTGCTTCTGCTCAGGCTGATCGGGATAGATGACCATCTGCCCCTCAGACACGCCCATTCCCAATGCTTTCCATTCGGCGGTCGAATCGGTCAGCGAATCGCGCGTTCGCGGCGTAAGGATGACATTCTGATACTTTTCGACCATAAAGCCACGGCCGTCCGGCGACAAAGCGGCCAGCGGCAAATAACGCAGCGTACCGTCAAGCGACCACAACAAAGTCTTTGCACCCGACGCGATCAGATCTTTTTCTATCGGCTTGATGAGGATGTCGTAGATCTCTTTTCCGAGCGGCCGCGGATCAACATCGGGATCTTTGACCGCTTTGTTAAAAGCGAAAATTTTCTTATTCAGAAACGCCGCGTTGATGTCCGTCTTGCCGTCGATCTGCACGGTCGGCGTCGTCAGCACAACACGGTAGCGGTTTTCGGTGACGACTGTATAAAGAGCGACCGTACCGTTACCCCATTTGCGTAGCTTGTCTTGCAGGCTACGGTCGATCTCGATCTGACGGATATTGTCCGTGCCGAGCTCGTTGACGAGATCTTTTTCGAGGAATAGGCGAAACGCCGCATTAGCCTTTGTGATCTGTGCGGCAAGTTGCTGATACAGTTTCTCTTCGTCGGCGGAAAGCGTTTGCTCGCGGCGGGAAAGCAGACGTTTGCGGTCATCGAGTTTTTTGAACTGCTCACCCAGATCCGACGCACGATTTGCGAGCAGCGTGTATTTATCGACCAACGACTTTTCTTTGTCAGTCAATTTTACACGGCGGTTGAGGCTCTTGATCTCGTCGGCGTCGCGGCTGACAAATTCGGCAAACTCCTCTTCTTTCAACATTTGCAAGACTTCCTCGGCCTCGGCAAAACGCCCCATATCGATCAGCAGATCGGCCAGAAAGCGGTAATTTTCGGCAACCGTCTTGAGATAGGTTTTTTGTGTCGACCGGTCGAGCCCGTCGATCGCCCGCCGCAGTTCCTGATAGGTGGCGACACATTGTTTGCCGTAAACGATCGCGATCACCGTGCGATTCGCCTGTTTGGAAACGCGCATCAGGTTGCCGAGAATTATAGCCTCGAGACTGCGATTCTTGATCGACCGAGCCATCACGAGTGCGTTGTTAAGGTCGTCAAACGCCGCATTTGTGTCACCGAGCCGCGCGTTAGAAAACCCGACATTATTCAACGCCGTCGCCTCGCCCTCTTTATCGGACATCGCACGGTAGAGCGGCAGAGCCTGACGATGATAAGTGAGGGCTTTGGCGGGTTCGTTAAGGTCCAAGTACAGGACGCCAATGTTGCCCAAAACGCTCGCTTTGATATTCTCAAAACCGAGCTCGGTCCAAATCGCCAGCGATTGCTCGAAAATATCGATGGCTTTCTTTTCGTCTCCGGGCCCGGCGGTCGCCATCGCTAGATTATTTAACACCGTCGCCACACCGGGTTTGTCATTGACCGCCCTGCGCAAGGCTAATGATCGTTCGAGTAACTCAAGGGCCTTTTGCCTGGCACCTAATTGTTCGTACGTCCGGCCGAGATTTGAGAGTGTGATGGATTGGGCCCGTTTGTCATCGATCTCGATCCTGATCGCCAAAGCCCGGTTGAAAAAGTCGATAGCCTTAGACCGTTCACCTAGGTCTAGATACGCCGAACCGATGCTATTGAGAGAGTTTGATTCGCCGTATTTGTCGCCGATCACCTTACGCAAGGGCAGTGCAAGGTTGTGATATTCAAGCGCCTTTTGCTTGTCACCCAGACGGTCGTAAAGCAGGCCGAGGTTATTCAGTGTTCTGGCTTCGAGCTGTTTGTGCCCGATCTCGCGAAATATCGCCAGAGCTTCGTTGTACGCCGCAAAAGCCGCGTCCTTTTCATCAAGACGATCCTGCATTAAACCGACACCGAGCAACGAACCGCCGACGTTACCACGGTCGCCGATCTCGCCATAGAGCTTTACGGACAATTGCATCTGCTCTAAAGCCAGCTTGTATGACTTGTATGTATTCTCGTCGAGGTATTTGATTCCGGCATCATAAGCTGCTTTGGCCGCGAGCTGTTTTTGCTGAATATCCGGCTGGCCAAACCCGGCAATAACGCTTAGACATACAAATATCAGAGCTGCCGCTAACCTAAATTTTGTGAATGTTCGTTCCATACCCCGGTCTCTTAGAACAAGAACGTACGGGAGTTGAAAAAATTGCTAACCGTTCCAAACCACCTGACTTTTGAGCCTGAGGATCGATCTTTCTTTACCCAAGGTCTCAAAAACCGACAGCATCGATGGGCCGACGGCGACGCCTGTCAGCAGGGTGCGGGCTCCGTTCATGATGACGCCAAGCTTTGTGCCTTTTTTTTCGGTAAATGCTTTGACGACGGTTTCGATGTTCTCCTCGGTGAATGGCAGAGAACCACCCCGTCCGCCCAAAGCGGCGTCCACCCCTCCTTCGTAAGGAGGAGAGCTTTTGTCGAACTCCGCTTCGAACCGCTCGGCCAGTTCCGGCAGCCACGTTCTTAGATCGGGGAATTTTGTTAGGTTTTTCTCTATTGCTGCGGGGTCGAAATCGTAGTCTTCGCTAAAATACGCACGTCCCTGCGACGAAAAATCTTTGAGCGTAAAAAAACGCTGGCGGATGAGGTTGATCGTGTTTTCAAACCACGCCTTGTCATCGTCTTCATACTCATCACGCCATAGTTTTGCGGCTTTTAGCTCAGGTTTGACGAACGGCATTAATTCCGCGACGGGCATTGTGCGGATGTACTCGGCGTTCATCCACTGGGCTTTATCGTCAGTCCAGCGCCGCGGGTCGTTTTCGGTGAAATTGAACACGGCGTTTGAGCGGTGGATGCCGTCAAGTGAGAATTTTTCGACAAGCTCATCGAGGGTATAAATCTCTTTTTCCTCACCCGCTGACCAGCCGAGCAATGCGAGGAAATTGCGAAATGCCGCGGCCAGAAAACCCGCGTCGCGGTATGTCGTCATCGAAACGACCTCGCCGTGTTTGCGTTTCGACAGCTTGCCCTTATTCGGAGCCATGATCAGCGGCAGATGGGCGAATGTCGGAGGTGTGACACCGAGAGCTTCGTAGATTAGCACCTGTTTGTGGGCGTTAGTGAGATGATCCTGGCCGCGAATGACGTGCGTTATCGCCATTTCTATGTCATCGCAAACGACGGCAAGATTGTAGAGCGGATGGCCGTCAGAACGGAGCAGGACCAGATCCTCGGTCTCCTGATAATCGCGTTCCTGCAAGCCGTAGACGGCGTCTTCGAATGAGGTTTTGCCGGTTTCAGAAACCTTTAGTCGTATCGCAAACGGCTCTCCGGCGGCGGCACGCGCATCGCTCTCTTCCGCTGAAAGGTCGCGATACGGATTGTCCCGCATGTTCTTTTCGCCTTGAGCAGCCCGAGCACGGTCCTTGATCGCGTCTTTGACGTTTGCATCAGAAGGTGCGGCTTTCGGAGTAAAGTCTCGATAGGCCTTTCCCTCAGCAAGCAGCTTTTTGGCGGTCGCGCGATGCTTATCCGCATTGTCGGACTGGAAAACGATCTCTTCGTCGTGGTCAAGTTCGAGCCATTTCAAACCATCGAGGATCGAGCGTGTCGATTCCTCGGTCGAGCGTGCGAGGTCGGTATCCTCAATGCGGAGCAGGAATTTACCGCCGGTGTGACGCGCGTATAGATAATTAAACAGCGCCGTTCTCGCGGAGCCGATATGTAGATAGCCGGTCGGGCTCGGTGCAAATCTTACTCTAGTGTTCATAAACTGCGATCATGATCTTTGCAATTCCTTTTGCAGGTCTGCTATCTGCCTAGAAAGTTTGTCGATCTTATCCAAAACGTCTTTCTTAAATTTGCCGTCCTTGACCTCGTCTTTGCCGTCGACCAGAAATGAGCCATTCGGATCGAGGATACATTTGTCTATGTCATCTGCATTTTCCAGTCCCTCTCTATGGGCGAGACTGTCCAGATCTTCTCTTGTCAAAAGCTCACGCCTGAGAGCTTTTTTGTCCATTTTACCGCCGCTCACGATCGTAATTGGGCCTCCCTCGATAAAGGCCTCGATCTTTTTATTCTTGAATTTCAAAAATGCGACGCCGTAATTTAACGCCAAAAGGGTCAAGGCTCCGACCACACCGCCTGAAACCGATGTATCATCGCCTATTATCGCATTCTGTACCGTATTAGAAAGCGTCAAAAGTACGACCAGGTCAAATGGATTTAGCTGGGCAAGCTCGCGTTTTCCAAAAAAGCGCAAAAAAATGATTAGCGTGGCATAGACCAGAATGGGGCGAACGATCTTCTCGATCCATGTAACTTTTTCATGATCGATATTTATCATGTTTTGCCACGCCGAATCGGCAAATGCGATCAGATGCAGTTCGATAAACATTTCTTAGGCCTCCTCAGTTTAAGTGCTGATGGCAACAAAAAACCGATAGAAAGAAATCAAGAGTCAGCATTAAAGCTACTGACTACTGATCACTGACTACCGGCTACTTATAAAATGGCGGAGACGACAGGATTCGAACCTGTGGTAGTTTTTAAGACTACAACGATTTAGCAAACCGCCGCTTTCAGCCGCTCAGCCACGTCTCCCTTTGACCGCTCAAGACACCTTACAATTCTAGCCGTCAAGCAAACTTTGTCAAGTTAATCGCATCCTAGATAGCAAATACCAGATAGCTTGTGGCTTGACACATTTGATTTTTACGAACAAAATACGTTGGTTACTGGTATTAGCTCTTTTCGATGGGTTTTACGACGATATTTAAGCATTTCTTTAAGCCTCTGTTTTTGTTGCTGATAGCGATCTCGGTAACCTTTTTGAGCGCGCCGGGCGTTAATGCCAATACGATCGTTAATGAGACCGGAAACCTAGGGATAATCAAGGGTATTGTCCGCGACGAGGGCGGCAGCCCGATCGCCGATGCGACGGTCGCCATATTTCGAGGCGGAACGACCAAGCTGTTAAAGCAGGTTTCGTCTGGCTCTGATGGCAGCTTTCTTGCCAAGATCCTGCCCGGCACATACACGATTCTCGCCGTCGCACAAGGCTTTAATCCGGTCACGCTCCTCGGTGTCGAGGTTGGCCGCTCTGCTCAGGTGACGTATGGCTTTAACCTTGAGCGGGCCGGCAGCGGCAATACGCTTCCCGAAAAGCGCCTCGACCGAAACAGTTCGAAATGGCGTATTCGCGCCGCTCAATCGCAACGCTCGATCTATCAGAATCGCGGCGGCCAGACCCCCATTATAGAGACTGAAACAGCGGTGGAAGAACCCTCGACCGGCGGCAGACGCGGCCAAAGCGTGGTCGAGACGTATTTTGCTAGTTCTAAACAGGGTAATTATGCAGGCGTAAACTTTGCGACCTTGGTGCCTGTCGGTGAAAACGCCGACGTAGTTTTCGCGGGCCAGGTCGGAAATGGAAAAAATGCGCCGCAGCGATTTGAGACGGCCTTTCGATTTCGTCCGGCGACGGATCACCAGGTTCGGATCAATGCATCCGCGGCAAGTTTAGGCAAAGTTTTAGCTGGTGCGAACGAAAAGGCTTTAGGACAAATGTCGTTTCAGGCACTAGACGAGTGGACCGTCCGCGACGGCGTGATACTCGTCCTGGGTTTTGACTATTCGCGGTTTATCGGCGTGGGTAACGATTCGTCGCTGTCCCCGCGGCTTGGATTACAGTTTGACCTTGATGCAAAAACCCGTCTCCGGACGTCGTTTACCACCCAAACCGAGGAAAAGAGTTGGGCTCATGCCATTGATCTCGAAAATGCCGGCATCGCGTTTACCGAGCCCATTTCTGTCGAAGATCTTGTCACCGTAAACAGTCGGCCGCAGATGAATAAAAGCCGGAGACTCGAATTTGGTATCGAGCGCATTTTGGATAATCGGTCGAGCGTCGAGGCAAATGTATTTTTTGACTCGGTGTTGAGCCGGGGCGTCGGGATCAATAGTGTTGGTTTTGATACGCTCAGCGGAGACGGATTTGGTGATTTTGTAGCAAATCAGCAGGGACGGGCCGCGGGCGTCAGGGTCGTTTATTCTCGGCGGCTAAGCGGCAAGCTTTCGACATCCGCCGGATATTCATTTGGCAACGGTCAAAAACTGTCCGGCACTGCGTTGCTCAATCCCTCTAATATTTTTGAAAGTGATTTTTTTCATTCATTTTTTACCCAGATCACCGCGGACCTAAAAACCGGCACAAATGTTAAGACCGTCTTTCGGCTCTCATCTCAGGCTACAGTTTTTGCCATCGACCCCTTTAGGGGCAGAATGGCTATTTACGATCCGGGCTTGAGCGTTTTGGTGACGCAGGCGCTGCCCTCGCTCGGCCTGCCGATCCGAGCTCAGGCAGTCGTCGATGCCCGAAACCTGTTTGATTTTCAAGCGGGTGTTTTCGGTAACGAGGGCAGCCTGCGATCCAACGCTCAGCGGCGGATGCTGCGTGGCGGAATACAAGTAAGATTTTAGACCGTGCCACACAGGAACCGGCGGATTTGCGGAGTTTAATTTCTCCTTCGTGAATGTATGGTTTTTGAAGTGGCTAAATTTTTGTCCAAATTCTCGGATATGCGAGCAAAATGCTGAATTGTCCGGAGTGTTTATTCGCGGTGTACCAGGCAAAAAAGGCCTGTTTTTTCCCAAAAAACATGCTTTGATGCTATCTGTCTCGGCCCGTGACGACTGGAACGCATTTTGCGTTAAAAAAGCACGAAGAGGTATGCCTTAAATTAGTGAAAGGTAAAGTGCTTACAAGTTGGAGCCTGATATGGCTTTTAGCATCCGTGCTGTTTGTCGCGGGCGGTGCTCTAAACCTATTACAGCGAACCTTTCAAAAACTACCGCCGACCGATGGCGTGCAGTGGGAGCAGCGCGTTGATGGCATCTACGCCGCTAAGGTGACACCCGGTTTGGCCGGTTCGCGGGCGGGGATCTCGGTGGGCGATAAGCTGATCGGCATCGGGCTTGACGCCGACAGAACCGAAGAGATCACGTCCCCCGCCGATGTTCAGATGTATCTCGAGGCGGCCGGCGTCGATGGCAGCCTCACCTACTTTTATCAAAAGCCCGCCTATTCGTTTTCAGATAATTATTATTTCGCCGATCTTCGCCATATCGATTCATTGGCGCGCTGGGTGCCATCGATCCTGTTCCTCTCGATCGTCGGCCTGATCTGGCTCGCCGTAGGCATCTTTGTTCTTTTTAAGCAGGGCAGCCGCTCACCCTTTGTCCTGCACTTTGCCATCGTTTGCCTCGCCGCCTTTGTCTTTCATGTCTATCGCTCACTGGGTACGGGCGAGGATTTTGATCTGGCAATTGAGCTGGTCGACAGCATCGCCTTTGCATTTTTTGTACCGCTGTTTTTGCATTTTTGTATTAGATACCCGGTTAGAAATACCGTATTTGACGAAAGCCGCTGGAAAACGATCGTCCTCTATATTCCGGCGGCCTTGATTTCGGCATGGCAGATATTTAGTTCGCTGATTCCGCAGTTTTTTTCACAATCCGCTCTTGCCGGGTCGCTGGCAAGGCTCGATGATAATTTGAATCTTACCGGGTTGACCTACCGCATCGCTTTCTACCATTTTGTCGCCGGTGTCTCGGCCGGAGCATGCTTTCTGGTTTGGCGGTTTTTTAAGAATCACCAGCCGGTCGTCAGACAGCGTTTGAAATGGGCCATGTGGGGCACGATCGCCGCCATTTTTCCGGTGATAGTAATGCAGTTAGTCGATCGATTTGGCATACAGATACCTAACGACAATTTTAGTGCGGCGATAAGCACTCTGCCGCTCGCCCTTATACCACTGAGTTTTGGCCACTCGGTTGTCAGATACCGTTTGATGGATGTTGATATCGTCGTCCGTAGGGCTCTGGTTTATGCATTGACCACGGCGGCGATCGCGATGATGATAGGCGCGGTTGCGCTCGGTCTCGTATTTTTAGCGGTCGGCAACAACCTTTCGACCACCGAGATCACACTCCGCGCTCTGATCGCTATCGTCGCGATGGGAGCCATCGTCCTCTTGAGCGAACCGCTCAAGAAATATCTGCAGGAACGCGCCGACCGCTTTTTTTACGGCGAACGCTACGACCTGAGGCAGGGGCTGCTTGATTTTGGCAAGACCCTCTCTGCCACGACCGCTCTCGACCCGCTGCTTGACGGACTGATAGAGCGGGTGCGTCAGGTTTTGGATGTGCAAAAGGTGGCTGTATTTGTTGAGGATGAAACCGCCTCATCCCGTTACCGGCTTGCTAAGTCGGTGGGGCTTGGCGAAAGATACCGGATCCCGGCCGATTTTCGTACTATGATCCGCCAAAAGTCCGCTGCCAAAGGGGTCGTCCGGGTGGATGAGATGGACGTCTCTGACATAGACGATCTTGGTTCTGCAGAAAACGGTCATGGGAAAGGCCCGGTCAGACAGGAGCTCCATTATTTTGTACCGTGTGTCGCGGGCGGGAAAATGGTTGCGGTTATCGGCTTGGGGCGGGCGACCGACGGATCGCTTCTGACATCCGAGGACCTCGAGATTTTGCAGACAGTTTCGGGGTATATCGCGGTCGCGATCGAAAACAGCCGGCTTTACACCCAGCAAAAACAGCACACCGAAGAACTCGCACTCTTAAAAGAATTTAACGAATCCATCGTCGAATCGGTCAATGTCGGGTTGCTCGCCGTCGACGAAACCGGGCTCATTATTCGCTGTAATTCACCGTTTGAAGAAATGATGGGTTTTGACCGCGATCAAGCGGTGGGCAAGCTGGTGGACGAGGTATTTGACGAGAGCTTTGCTCTCAATCTCGAAAATATTCTCGGCAAAACGCGTTGGCATTTGACCGAGGTGCGCAATGCCTATAAGCTCCACACATACGATAAGAGCGGCCGATCGCTGATCTTAAATGTTGCCGTCGCTCCGCTCCGATCAGTGTCAAACCAGCAGACCGGGGCTATCATCGTACTCGAAAATGTGACATCCCGCGTCAAGCTCGAGGAAACCGTCCAGCAGAGCGAAAAACTTTCTAGTATCGGGCTTTTGGCGGCCGGTGTCGCCCACGAGGTGAATACCCCGCTGACCGGCGTGTCTAGCTATACGCAAATGCTTTTGGGCATGATACCGGAAACCGACCCAAAGCACGCACTGCTGCAAAAGATGCAACGGCAAACCGACCGGGCGACAAATATCGTCGGCAATTTATTAAATTTTTCGCGTACCGGCAATTCCGAGGACTTTACCGAGATCGACATCAACAAACTGCTCAACGACACGCTCCAATTGCTCGAGCCGCAGCTACGTAAATCGAATATCGAGATAATTAAAGCGTATGCCGAAAAGCCGCCCATGATCCGTGGCAGCGGCGGAAAGCTGCAGCAGGTATTTACTAACCTGATCCTGAATGCCCGCGATGCCATGGCGAACGGCGGTGCCATTACGCTAAGGACGATGCTCGACCAGATCGACGGTGTGGTGGTTGAGGTTGCGGATACCGGCGACGGCATTCCTGCCGACCTGCTTACCAAGGTTTTTGATCCTTTCTTTACGACTAAAGAGGTCGGCAGCGGAACCGGCCTGGGCTTAGCGGTCTCTTACGGGATCATTCAGGAACATACCGGCACCATCGAGGTCCATAGCCAGCAAGGCGAAGGCACGACCTTCAAACTGTCGTTCCCGGTCGCGCATAAGGCGGCTCGTATACTTGCTGTAAGCTAACGCTTCCTTACGCAGCAACTCTGCCTTTAGCGGTCCGTGCAAAGTAGACAGCTACCAAAAACGCAACAAACATGATCCCGGACGCGGTCCAAAATGTCCGGTACAGCGTAAAATCATCTATCAAATTAAGAGTGTTATTGAGCAGCAGGCCGCCGAGTATCGGGCCGACGACGCGGGCGAGGCTCGCTCCTGACTGCATGATCCCCATAGCGCGGCCCTGTTCATGCTCGTCGGCGGTTTTGGAACCAAGGCTCGTAAGGCCCGGCGATGCCATCGCATTGCCGAGCGATAATACAGCGACACCGGCTAAGAGGGCGGCCAAACCGCCGGCCTGCGGCCCCACAAGCGGAACGGCAAACAAACTAACCGCCATAAATATGCAGCCAACGACGATCAGCAAAGATTCGCCAAATTTCTGGACGAGGCGGCCAAACAAAACCCCTTGGCCGAGGATCGCGATCACGCCGACAAAGGCAAAAAGATAGCCGTTTTGCTCCGGTGTGTAGTCAAAGCGAAACGCCGTATAAAGCACAAAAGCGTAGGTCATGATCGAAAAAGCCGTTACCACGAGAAAATAGATGATATTGATCTCGCGAAATTCCTTGTCTCTTAGCGAATCCAAAAACTCGCCGACGCGGTTTTTGCGTTTGGGCAGCATCGCACGCGCACTTTCTTTCAGCGACTCCGGCAGCACAAAATAGAGGGCGATAGCGTTGATAAAAGAAAGTCCGGCGGCAAAGAAAAATGGCACGTGAACACCGTATTTACTCAGCACACCCGCCATCGCGGGCCCAAAAATAAAGCCGAGGCCGAATGCGGCGCCAAAGAGCCCCATCCCCTTGGCCCGGTTTTCCTTTGTCGTCACGTCGGCAATATAGGCCTGGGCGGTCGAAATATTGCCGCCCGTAATGCCGCCGATTATCCGCCCGAGAAAGACGAGAAATAGCGTATTGGCAAATCCGATCACAAGATAGCCCAACGCCGAGCCCAATAGGCTGACAAACAAAACCGGCCGCCGCCCGTATCTATCTGATAAGCGGCCAAGTACAGGCGAAAAGAAAAACTGCATCAGCGAATAGGTCGCGACTAAAAAACCTATTTCAAGCGGGGCCGCATTAAACGGGGCTGTATGCGCATAAAAGGGCAGGATCGGGATGACCATGCCAAACCCTATAAGATCGATAAAGATCGTGACAAATATAATTATTAGCGGCGGCGTAAAGAATTTCTCCGCCTTGGTGTCAACTGTTTTTAAAACCGGTTCGTCTTGTTTCATTCACCTGTCTGCATTGCCATCCGTTTCTGCTCAGATCTAGAAAATATAGTAAGATAGCAAGAAAATAAACGATACCATCCAGCCGGAGAATCCAAAAGCAATGTCAAAAAAATTCGTTAAGAAAGCTATACTATTTATATCTCTCATCACCTGTTTTTTTATGTATCAGGAAACTCCCGCCCAAAAGAAATTGGCAAAAAATACAAAACCCGCCTCCGCAGAGGTCAAATCGGTACCGCCCGAGATCGCATACACAGTTTCGATGTCAAAACCCCGGACACACCTGCTCGAGGTCGAGATGCATGTCAAATGGGCGCAAATGCCGGCCAAGGCCGAGCTGAAAATGCCGGTGTGGACACCGGGCAGTTATCTGATACGCGAGTATGCCAGACATGTGCAGGATTTCGCCGTCAAGGATGCCGCGGGAGCGGATCTCGCCTGGGACAAGATCAATAAGAACACTTGGGCCGTCGATACAAAGGGCGGCAAAGAGATCGTGGCGACATATCGCGTCTATTCAAACGAACTGACAGTCCGCACCAACGAGCTAAACGACGAACACGGTTTTTGGAACAATGCCGCCGCGTTGATGTTCGTCAAGGATCAGCTCAAAACGCCGTCAACCGTGGTGGTGAAACCTTTTGGCGGCTGGCGGGTGGCGACGGGCCTGCCCGCAGTCGAGGGTCAGGCGAATACGTTTCGGGCCGAAAATTTCGATGTCCTCTACGATTCGCCCTTCGAGGTCAGCGATTTCAAAGAAATTAAGTTTGACGTTGAGGGCAAACCGCACCGCATGATCTTTAGCGGTGAGGGCAACTATGACATGAAAAAATGTGCGGCTGACGCGGCGAAGATAATCGAGGAGGCCTACAAGATCTTTGGCGAGCTGCCGTATAACGACTATACATTCATCGTCAATCTTCGCGGCGGAGGCGGGCTTGAGCACCTCAATTCGACCGCTCTACAAGTCAACCGGTTCGGATTTCAGCCTGAATCGCGTTACAAGAATTTTCTCGGTCTCGTCGCGCATGAGTATTTTCATGCGTTCAATGTAAAGCGTATCCGCCCGGATGCACTCGGGCCATTTGATTACGAGAATGAGAATTACACCAAACTTTTGTGGGTCGCCGAGGGCGGTACGGAATATTACTCAAATATTGTGCTTCGCCGCGCCGGTCTGATCAGTGACAAAGAATATCTCCAGGCTAGGGCCAAAGGAATTCAGCAATTACAAGACCGCCCCGGACGATTTGAAACAAGTCTCGAGGATGCAAGTTTTGACGCCTGGATCAAGCAATATAGACCCGATGAAAACGCGGTCAATAACCAGATCTCGTATTACGACAAAGGCGAGATCGTCAACATGCTGCTCGACCTTACGATTCGCAGCTCCTCAGGCGGGACAAAATCCCTCGATGACGTCATGCGCTATCTCTACACGGAGCATTACAAAAAAGGCAAAAACTACACGCCCGAGGATTACCAAAAGATCTCAGAAATGATGGCCGGTAAGAGCCTCGATGATTTCTTTGCAAAATACGTTCGCGGTACGGCCGAGATAGATTATGCCGAGATCTTAAGGGGCATCGGCCTGCAGCTAAACACAAAGGAGGTCAGTACCGGCAAAGCATATATCGGGAACGATTCGGCCGACGGCTCCGTGACCGTTCGCTCGATACCGGCGATCGGCGTCGATCTTGCCGAGGAAAACGGCAAGTTGACTGTGCGAATGATCATTGCAAACACGCCAGCCTTTGAACAGGGCCTGAACACCGGCGACCAGTTAATCGCAATTGACGGTTACCGAGCTAACCAGACCTTTATGCAAAGCTACCTTACCGACAAAAAAGCCGGCGACAAGATAAAACTCACGGTCTTTCGCTTTGACCGGCTGCGGGAAATAACCATAACTCTGCGAAAAAACACTCGCACGGACTACGCATTTTCACCTCTGCCCGACCCGACAGAAGTACAGAAAAAGCTGTATCATGATTATCTGAATGCCGATCTCTAGACCTATGCGTTTTCCGAAGTTTTTCTGGGCCTTGCTTGGCGGCGTTCTGCTCGTTTCCTCGTGTCAAAACAGCATCTTTCAGCCGCCTCAGGCTGCGGTGTCTGCTCTGCGCGATGTTGCGGCCGTTCGCCTTAATTTTAGATATGAGGGCGACGTTCCGGCACCGACGCTCGACGCGGCAAAGATTTCTGCGGACGAGCGAAACGCCGGCGTTCAGTCTGATTTTGACTCTAACCGTCCCGAGGAGCTTCTCGACCGCACCCTCACCTCGCCTGATAAAAAGCGGGTCGTCGCTATCTACCATCGCTTGACCGATGTACAGGCCGAGTTTCGGCTCGATATGTACACGGCCGAGGGCAAGCTCCTAAAAAAGCTGACCTCCGACGCGATGGCCGTTCATTTTCCGGACACCATCGTGTGGTCGCCCGATTCCGGCACACTGGCCTTTGTAGCAATGTTAAGGGCAGCACAGCCTAATATTCCGGCCGCGAGCCCCGCTGCATCGCCCGGCCCTGCAAATACGGCTACTAACACGCAAACGCCGGTTCCCGGCAGCACAAATTCCGCCGACGTTTCAAATGTCGATGTCCCTACGTCGACGCCGACACCTGCATCGGCCCCAACACCTGCCGCCCCGACCGGTATTTTGACCTTTCGCAGCGAGCAGATATATATCTGCGGAGCGGAAGGCGGAGGCGTCAAACCAATAACTGAAAATGAGGGCCTGATATATTTTTACTACGCATGGTCGCCGGATAGCACGATGCTGGCGGCACTCGCGACTACGTCCCGCGAGTGGAAATATATGGACATTCTTGCCGGCAGCAAGGGCGAAACGATGATCCCGCAGGGGCGGCCGAGGATCATCGAAAAAAATGGCCGCGAACGCCGGCTGGACGACAACATGACGGCCGTTCGCCCCGTCTGGTCGCCCGATTCGGCAAAGGTCGCCGCCGCTTTTGGCAATCAGATCCGTCTTTATGACGCTAACGGGACTGCTCCGACGCAGGCCGCGATCCCCTTGAGAAATCAGCTCTTGATCTCATCGCAAGCCTACGACCGCGAACAGCAGCGGCAGTCTCAGGGAGCGAACGCCGACCCAATTTCAAATCCTCCGGCAGATTCTTTATCGACACTGCCTGATGAGAAGCTGCTTGTCTCGTTCAACCCCATCGTTGAGCTTGCATGGACCGCCGACGACCTTCTTTACCTAAAAACGGCCTACATAAGGCGAATGAGAAACGAAGCTGACAGCGTTATGAGCTTTGCACGCTGGCACCGCATCATCCTTACGACTCAGGCGGTCGCGCCCGCACGATAAATTATGAAATATGAAACTATCGCCGATATTTATTCGGCAAACGAAAAGATCCGCGAACGGCTCACTGCAACATTAAGCAGCATAACCCCGGACGAATTGACCGCCTTGCCCGAGGGCGAGAAGTGGTCGATACAAGGGCTCGTCGAGCATATCTCGATGGTCGAGTATAATGTTGCCCGGATCTGCGCGAACTTGATCGATGCCGCAAAGACGAGCGGTAAGCTTGCCGATGGCAGCCTGGCAATATCCGAAAATTTTATGAAACAGTGGGGGACGGTGGCGGATGCCAAGCTAGAGGCGCCTGAGCGCGTCCAGCCGACGGGAAACGTTTCGATCTCGGATACCTATCAAAAAATGGAAGCAAATCGTACGGCCCTCGCCGCGCTGCGTGCGGATTTTGAGAGTTATGATTTTTCGGGCCCAAAGTTTCCGCACCCATACTTTGGCGATCTTACTGCCACCGAGTGGCTCGTTCTACTTGGCGGACACGAAGCCCGCCATACAAGACAGATCGAAAAGCTCGTCGAAAAGATCAGGCAGTAAAAAGCCCGGCTGAAAGGAGGGTGATCCAGCCGGGTAATGACTTCAAACAAAATAATAATAGCGAACTACTTTTTATCGTATGCCTGGAGCCGGTATTAGGATGATAGGCTGCAATCGAGAGTTGCTATAAAACGACGCACCTGGCACCTCTTTTTTTGCGCGAGCGAACGAGGATTCGGGCCAGATTTTGCCAATGCAAAACTAACCGCGTATGATAAGATTCGGTTTTCACAGGTATAAGGAAATTTTGATGAGGCTCGCGGGAAAGGGCGCATCTAACGTCTGTTATGGATAAATTTTTGGTTCGCGGCGGAAAGGCCTTGAGAGGGAAAATTGAGATCGGCGGAGCGAAAAATTCTGCCCTTCCGTGCCTCGCCGCGACGCTGCTTTCGTCCGAAACTGTCACGCTTCACAACGTCCCGTATGTCAAGGACCTGATCACCCAGCGGCGGCTGCTCGAGGATCTCGGCGCGACCGTTTTGACACCTGAGCTGCGGACGCATAAGATCACGGCCGACAATATTCAGCTCTTTGAGGCACCTTACCATTTAGTAAAGACGATGCGGGCGAGCGTGCTTGCCCTCGGACCGCTGCTTGGCCGTTTTGGCCAGGCCAAGGTCAGCCTGCCCGGCGGTTGCGCGATCGGAACGCGGCCGATCGACCTCCATTTGAAAGCTTTCGAACAGCTTGGGGCCACGGTCTCGCTCGAATCGGGCGATGTCGTTGCGCGTGCGCCAAAAGGCCGCCTCGTCGGAAATACGATAAATTTTGAAAAGGTAACCGTCACCGGCACTGAAAACGTGATGATGGCCGCCGTCCTCGCGAGCGGAAAGACCGTTATCCAAAACGCCGCTCAGGAACCGGAGATCGACGATCTCGCCGAGCTGCTAAACAAAATGGGCGCCCGTATAAAGGGCGCCGGAACATCAGTGATCGAGATCGAGGGCGTCGAGGCCCTCGGTGCCGCCGAGCACACGATCATCCCTGACCGTATCGAAACTGGGACGTTTATCGTAGCGGCCGCAATTACAAATGGCGAGATCGAGATAAAAAGCTGCGTGCCCGAGCACCTGACTGCGGTGATCCATAAACTGCGTGCCGCCGGTGTCGAGATAGAAGAATTAAATCAAAGCACCCTGCTCGTGAAAGGCAGTCCCGGCGGCCTCAAGGCAACTGACGTTACCACCGAGCCGCATCCCAATTTTCCGACCGATATGCAGGCCCAGTATATGGCCTTGATGACGCAGGCCGAGGGTACGTCAAAGGTTACGGAAACGATCTTTGAAAATCGATTTATGCACGCCTCCGAATTGATCCGGATGGGCGCCGATATTCAGATATCAGGAAACACGGCGGTCGTAAAGGGCAAAACCCGGCTGATGGGAGCACCCATTATTGCCTCCGATCTGCGTGCCTCGGCTTCGCTTGTTCTCGCGGCTCTATGTGCAGAGGGCGAAACAATGATCGACCGTGTTTATCACATCGATCGCGGCTATGAGACGATCGTGCGAAAATTTAGCTCGCTCGGCGCTGATATTGAGCGGATCACCGACGGTGTATCGGCTGAGGCTGAGAAACGAGCAGACGAGACCGCATAGTAGTTCTGTCATTATGAGTTTCGAAGATTGTATTTTCTGTAAGATCGGCTCCGGCGAGATTCCCTCGGAAAGGGTTTTCGAGGACGATGTTTGTGTTGCCTTTAACGATCTTAGTCCTCAGGCTCCGACGCATATCCTGATCATCCCGCGTGTCCATTTTGATTCGCTTGATAAGGCCAGCGAGGAGCAATCGGCCATACTTGGCCACCTGCTTTTGACAGCGGCGAAAATCGCACGTCAATTAGGTTTTGCCGAAGATGGCTATCGAATCGTAATAAATACGAACTCCGCCGGCGGCCAGACCGTATTTCATCTGCACGTACATCTGCTGGCCGGACGCCAGTTTATTTTTCCGCCGGGCTAGATTAGATAAAATAAGTTTGTTTTTTGGTTAAGGTTTTTATGAAGCAAGTTTTTACAATTGTTGTCATTACTGTATTTATGGCCGCCGGATTTGGCTGCACCGGTCGGAGCGCGAATTCGGCGATTACCAATGCCAACATCGAAGTCGAATCTCCGTTCGCAAGTATCACCGATCCCAACGCCGCCCTTGCCGAGGGCGACCGGCTGTTTGATGAAAATCAAACCGAGATGGCGATTCAGGCCTATCAGCAGGCCGTCAAGCTCAACCCCGATTTTGCCGAGGCCCATTTTAAGCTCGGCATCGCCTATGCGCTGCTCGATATGCAGATCGAGCAGTCCGGCGTCATAACCGGGCCGGAAACCAAGGACGCAAGGGCAAAAACGCGCTCGCAAAAAGCCTTTGAAAAAGCAGTTGAGGCTTACAAAAAATGGCTCACAGCTAACCCGGATGACGATGTTGCCCATTTTAACCTCGCCCGTACATACAATAAGCTCGACAAAGTAGAGGAAGCGGAAAAAGAGTTTCGTGTCGCGGTCAAGCTAAAACCAAATGATGGCGAATACCAAACCGAACTAGGGGGTATTCTGATAAGGCTCGCACAATATCGCGAAGCGATCGGCCCGCTTAAAAAAGCCATCGAGATCGACGCGGCCAATGAGCGGGCGGCGAGCCTGCTCGAAGATGCCGAGGCCGGGCGCCAACGGCTGGATTATGTCAGTGTCCCCAAAAATTCTAATCAATCTGCGTCAAACTCGGCCTCAACTTCTAATGGCAATGTTAATGCCGCGTCAAACTCTAATTCTGCTGTAAAGCCGCCTGACGGGAATTCTAATAAGTCAAAGCCCGTAACACAGCCAACCAAACCCCCGGTCAAGGGCGGAAAAACAGAAAGTAAAGCCAAAACAGGCTAACGCCCAAACGCCTTGACACACATTGGTCAAAAATACACACGGCTCTAATCAGGTGTGTCAACTTGACATTCAAATTGGGCGGCTTCAAATTAGCTCTTGGCCATGATCTTTTTGAGTTGGCTCGCTTTTTATGAAGATCGAACTCGATAAACCAACGGCATTATCGCTCGAACGCCGGATCAGCATGCACGAGGCCCGCGAAGCGATCATCGACCGCCTCGCCCGCGATTTGCCGACCAGCATCGACCTCGAACGCTTTCTAAACGTCGTTGTCTCTGAGATCGGCCGGATGCTACACGCGGATCGCTGCGACCTGTTGCAGCTTGTGGAGGGACGCGATCTGGTGATCAGCCACGAATGGCGAAAGGACAAGTCCGTTCCAAAAAGCCAGGGAACCACGATCCCGTTTGATGCGGCAAAGCTGGCCGAGCGGTTTGACGTGACCAAGCCGATCCGCATCAATGACATTTCGAAAACAAAAGACGCAACGCTGAAATTTTTTGCCAAGGCCCTCGATACACGCTCGCTCCTCATAATCCCCATCATTCAGAACGGCAAAGTTCTCGGCCTGTTGGGCCTCCATGACACCCACGAGGCACGCGAGTGGCTCGACGAAGAGGTTGCCTTTCTGGAATCTATCGCCCGCCAGATGGCAATCGGCTATCAATACACGAGCCTCTATGTGACCCAGGAAAAGGAAACACGGCGGACAAATGCACTGCTTGAGATCGCCAACACCCTAAACTCGCACTCGGATTTTAAGGAGGTTTCGGAACGCGTTGTCGAACGTGCCATCGGACTGGTCGGGGCCGATTACGGAGCTTTAGGTGTGATCGACCAAACCGGGACGCGAATCTCGCTTGCGACGTTTAAATCGGCGGAGGGGATAAAGCTCGGAAAAGTATTGAAAATGATCGAGCAGCATAATAAATCGCTGGCTATAGACTCTTTTGCCGCGCTTGGTGAATTGCTTCGTGATGGCAAGACTTTTCGGCTCGCCGATTCGCAGCTGCCCTTTGCGATCCGGTTGTTTTTTAACACCCAGCTTCGCGGAAAGGCGGCCCTCGTCACACCCGTTCACGTCGGCGGAAAGGCTTTTGGGCTGTTGGGTTTTGTATGGAGCAAGGAGAGCACTTTTGAGGATCACGACATCGCTCTTGTTGAGGGGATCGCTGACCAGATCGGAACCGCTCTCGAGCGCGACCAGCTATCGACCGAGGTCATGCGGCTCAAGAGCGAACTGCATCAACGTCAGAGCGAGATCATCGGCCAGGCACCCGCGATCCGCCGGGCGATCGAGCTTGGCCTAAACGTTGCCGATACAAATACGACCGTTTTGGTACTGGGCGAGTCCGGGACCGGTAAAGAGCTGATCGCAAATCTTATCCACTATAATTCGGGCCGCGAGGACCGGCCTTTTGTAAAGATCAATTGCGGAGCCATTCCCGAAACGCTGCTCGAATCGGAGCTTTTCGGCCATGAAAAAGGAGCGTTTACCGACGCACGCAATCAACGGCAGGGCCGGTTCGAAGAGGCCAATGGCGGCACGCTTTTCTTAGACGAGATTGGCGAAATGTCCTTGCAGGCACAGGTCAAGCTGCTCCGCGTGCTGCAGGATGGCGAATTTACACGGGTCGGCGGCAGGCACGTGGTAAAAACGGACGTACGCGTGATCGCAGCGACCAATTCCGATCTTGAGGCTGCGGTCGAGGAGGGCGGATTTAGAAAAGATCTCTATTACCGGCTCTCGGTTTTCCCGATCTCTCTGCCCCCCTTGCGCGATCGCGCCGAAGATACGAACATCCTCGTTTTTCATTTTCTCGAAAGCTACAAGGCAAAATCAGGCCGTTTTGTTTCGGGGATCTCAAAAGAGGCTCTGCGGGCCCTCGTCAACTATAGCTGGCCGGGAAATGTCCGCGAGCTCGAAAATGCGATCGAGCGGGCAGTCATTATCGCCTCGGGACGCCAGATCGAGCTTGACGATCTGCCCGACGCGATCGTACGTTCCGAAAGCGATGGTCACGCTTATGCCCGGCAGGAGCGCTCCGCCGCGGCCGGCGAGGGCCGCCCCGTGGGCATCGAGATCAATCTGCCCTCAGCGATGGACGAGATCGAAAAACAAGTGATCGAGGCGACGCTCGACTACACGGATGGCGATAAATCACAGGCGGCCCGTATCCTAAATATTGGCCGTAAAACGCTCTATCGCAAATTAGAACAGTACGAAGCGGAACGCTCCTAACGGCGGGCACTCATCTAACCACCCACCGATTATCCGATTTAGTTATGGATGTCATCGTCGGCACAGCCGGACATATCGACCACGGTAAAACGGCTTTGGTCAAAGCGCTGACCGGCGTCGATGCCGACCGGCTGCCGGAGGAAAAGCGCCGCGGCATCACGGTCGATCTGGGCTTTGCCGAGCTTAGTATCGGCGACGTCCATCTCGGCTTTGTCGATGTGCCGGGGCACGAGCGGTTTGTCAAAAATATGCTCGCCGGCGCCGGCGGTATCGATATTGTAATACTCGTCATTGCGGCGGATGAGGGCGTGATGCCGCAGACGCGCGAACATTTTGCGATCTGCCGCTTGCTTGGTATTGATGCCGGGATCGTCGCCCTGACAAAGACCGATCTCGTCGATGCCGAAACGCTTGAGCTTGCAAAGCTGGACGCCGCCGACCTCGTTGCCGGTTCATTTTTGGAAAACGCACCGGTTGTCGAGGTAAGTTCCAAGACCGGTGCGGGAATGGACCAGCTAATTGAGGCAATTGGCCAGAAGGCGAACAGTCTGCCCGAGAGAAATGATCAATTTGCCACCCGCCTTGCGATCGACCGCAGTTTTTCAATGAAAGGCTTTGGCGCAATTGTGACCGGAACCTTGGCATCGGGCGAGATCCGCGAAGGTGCCGAGATGGAATTGTTTCCGGCAGGTAAAAGAGTGCGGGTTCGCGGTCTGCAAACTCACGGCCGGATCGCTCGATCCGCCACAGCCGGTCAACGCACTGCGGTCAATCTTGGCGGTATTGACCATTCCGCGATAGTGCGCGGTATGACGCTCGCCGAGCCGGGAACCATGCGTCCGACGCAGATCGTTGACACCGAGATCGAAATTTTGCCTGATGCCGCACGCCCTCTGCGCTCGCGGCAGCGTGTCCGTGTGCATATCGGAACGGCCGAGGTGCTGGCACGTATCCAGATCTTAAATGAGACAGGTGAGATCGCCGCGGGCGAGCGGGCGTTTGCGCAGCTCCGGCTTGAGACGCGGGTCGTTGCCATACCGGGCGAGAGGTTTATTATCCGGCGCTACTCGCCGCAGACGACTATCGGCGGCGGCCGGATCGTCAATGCCCTGGCCGAAAAACATCGCCGAAAGGACTTCGAAATTGTGACAAGCGACCTTCGTGACCTCACAAATGCGACGGGAGATAATGCTGCTATCGTCAAACTTTTTTTGACTATGTCCGGTCCGAAGGGACTGAATTTTCACGACCTCCAAATTCGAACCGGATTGCAAAACGAGATTTTGAACACCGCGATTCAAACGAACATTACAGCAAAAGCGATAGTCGCGGCGGGGGGCTATTTTGTCGGCGAAGCGGCATTCGCCGCTCTGCGATCGTCGACAGAAAAGACGCTTACGGATTTTCATAACGCTCAACCAATTGCAAAAGGTATGCCGCGTGAAAATCTGCGAAACAGTGTTTTTGCATTTCTTCCCGATGACATTTTCCAAGCAGTCATCGCATCGCTCGAAAATATTGTCGCGGAAAACGATACTATTCGCATGACCGCACACCGTGCCGAATTTTCGCCGGAGGAGATTTTCATAATTTCAAATTTGCGAGAGACGTATCGCGGAGCCGGGCTTGCGGTACCGTCACTCAGCGACGCGCTGGCCGCCGCTACCGCCAATACCAGCCAGGCGAGGAAGCTCTTTCAGACATTTCTGGATTCCGGGGAAATTATTAAAGTTACCGAAGACCTTTTTTTTGAGCGTACTGTGATAGAAAAACTCGTTGGACTAATACAGCAGTATGGTGATAAATCGCCCGACAGGACTATAGATGTGTCAAAATTCAAAGAGCTCGCGGGCGTTTCGCGCAAATATGCGATCCCGCTGCTCGAGTATTTCGATCGGCGGAAAATCACCCAACGCGTCGGTGACAAACGCATCATTCTGAAATGAAAAAATTTCTGACGGCACATTGGCAGGACCTTATAATGGCCAACTACGAGGTCGATCCGACCCTACTTGCCGGACGTGTGCCGCGGGGCACCGAGCTTGACCTTGAGAATGGTAAGTGCTTTGTCAGCCTGGTCGGCTTTATGTTTCTCGACACCCGCGTTTTGGGCATCCCGATACCATTTCACATCAATTTCGAAGAGGTAAATCTGCGGTACTATGTAAAGCGTGAGGCTGAGGGCGAAGTCCGCCGGGCCGTATGTTTTATCAAGGAGATCGTGCCTCGTTTTGCCATAGCGACAGTCGCCAGGCTTATGTACGGCGAGCCCTACGAATGCTGGAGGATGGCTCACGAACGTGCCAAAACCGCTGTTTCGTATAGTTGGTCGAAAGGCGACTGTCACGCCAGTCTAAGCGTCGAGATCGATGAGAGTGTTGGCGTGCCCGCTGACGGTTCCCACGGCGAATTTATCATCGAGCATTATTGGGGCTATACGGAGCGAGGCGGCGGCCGCGTTGATGAGTACAAGGTGGAGCACCCAAAATGGGAACTTTTCTCCGTTAAGGATGAGAGGATCGACGTGGATTTTGGGCGTGTATACGGCGAAGAATTTGCCTTCTTAACCGGGCAAAAGCCGTACTCGATCCTGCTTGCAAAGGGCTCCGAGGTTTCCGTTTATAAGGGTAAACAAATATAGGGCTAGACTACTTTGCGGCACCAGCGTCTTCGCGTTAATAGGTAATATGATCATCGGCATCGTCGCCATTTCAAAAAACCTTGCCATCGGCCGCGGCGGCAAGCTGCCTTGGCATTACGCGGCGGACCTTAAATTCTTTAAAAAAATAACAACCGGAAACGCGATCGTCATGGGGGCGAACACCTGGCGCTCGATCGAACGTCCGCTGCCGAACCGGTTGAACATCGTCCTGACGCGCTCCGGCAATGTCGAAACGCCGCCGGAGGTGATGAAACTCAGCAGCACGGGCGAGGTCGTCGAGCTCGCCAAATATCTAACCCGCGACGTTTTTATCATCGGCGGTGCAAAAACCTACGCGGATTTTGCTGACGTGATCGAGAAATGGGTCGTGACCGAGGTGCCGCTAACCGTTGCCGACGCAGACACCTTTATGCCCGCAGATTTTCTTGACGAATTTAGCCAAGAAGAAACCATCGATCTCGGCGATGATCTACACGTCAAAATACTGCAACGCCGTTAAAAGTAGTGTAAGATATGCTCAAAAACGCGGCAGGAGAAAACCTATGATGGGCGGCAAAAGTTGGGACGAATGGATCGACGAATACTCTGAGAGTCATCAAAACCCGGTCAATCAGATCACTCATAAGATCGGCATACCGATGATCGCCCTTTCGCTGCTGCTGATTCCCGTCTCAATCTTTGTCTCGGGTGCATGGCGGGTCGCACTAGCTCTGTTTGCCATCGGCTGGATCTTGCAATTTATCGGGCACTATTTTGAAGGCAAGCCACCCGAATTTTTTAAGGATTACCGATTTCTCTTTGTCGGTATGCGTTGGTGGATAAAAAAGACCTTTGGCTGAAAGCTGTCATTTGGCGGCGGAAAAAGGCGGAAACGCGGGCCGCTTAGGAGCTTGTCAAACCGTAATCTAATCCCTTGAAACAACCACTCATTCTATCCCTCGACATCGGCACGTCGAGCGTCCGCGCCGGGCTTTATGACGCAAATGCGAACGCAATTCCCGATGCCGACATAAAGATCGAACGCTCGTTCTCAACCAGCGCCGAAGGCGGCTTCGAGATCGACGCTGATGAGGCGGTTACTCAGGTCGCAGCAGCCATCGACACGCTTCTAAAAAAAACTACAAAACTAAAGGGCCAGATCGATTATGTCGCCGAGTGCTCCTTTTGGCACAGCCTGGTGGGCATCGACGCAACGGGCAAACCGACGACAAAGGTCATTGGCTGGGCCGACACCCGAAGCCGAAAATATACAGATGTGTTGCGGAAAAAGTTTGACCAGGACAAAACTCATAACCGCACCGGAGCGCGGTTTCACTCAAGCTTTTGGCCGGCTAAATTGTTGTGGCTGCGAAAGGAGTTTCCCGATGTTTTCGCTAAAACGGACAAGTGGCTGTCATTTAGTGATTACGTTGCTCTAAAGTCTTTTGGCAGCCACGGCACCAGTATTTCGATGGCATCGGCAACTGGTATTTTTGATATTCGAAAATGTGTGTGGGATGCCAAGATGATTAAGTTTCTGCACGTAGATCCCTCTAATTTGCCCGAGGTTGCCAAAACCGATACGGCTACAGTTACACTCAACAAAACTTTTGCAAAACGCTGGCCGCGACTCGCAAACGCCAAATGGTTTCCTGCAATTGGCGACGGCGCCGCCGATAATATCGGTGCCGGATGTATAACAAAAAATCGTGCGGCCTTAATGGTCGGCACGTCAGGTGCGATGCGCGTCGCTTACACGGGCGATCCGCCAAAAAAGATACCCGATGGCCTGTGGTGTTACCGCATTGACCGCACGCGGGTCATCATCGGCGGAGCATTGTCCGATGGCGGCAATCTGTACGCGTGGATGAAAAGGAATCTAAATCTGCCAAACGACGCCGAACAGCAGATCGCTAACCGTCCGCTCCGCTCTAACGGCGTGACCGTTTCGCCCTACTTTCACGGCGAACGCAGCACGCTTTACCGCGAAGACGCCCGAGGCGCGATCAGCGGCCTCACAGCCTCGCACGACGCCGTCGATATACTACAAGCTGCAATGGGATCGGTCGCGTATCGTTTTGCCGAGATTTTCAAACAACTAAACTCGGTCGTAAAAATAAAAGAGATCGTCGCCTCCGGCGGGGCCTTGCGTGATTCGCCGGTTTGGACGCGAATGATCTCGGAAGTTCTCGGCCGCGAACTGACCATGAGCGAGGCCAATGAATCATCTTTGCGAGGTGCTGTTTTACTTGCGGTCGAGAGGATCGGCGGCGATCATTGTATGTGATGTTTTGATGTCTAGAGATATTGATGCTATGATGTTGCTATGAGAACAACGCTTACGCTCGAAGATGAAGTTGCTATGGGTTTGAAACGACTACAAAAGCGATTTCCTAACCGTTCGTTTAAAGAGATCGTCAACGATACGATCAAAAAAGGGCTCGCCGCGAACGGCTATCTTCCGCGGGTACCTTTTAAGATAAAGCCTCTACGGGATACCAATCCCAAGCCCGGACTAAATTTTGACAATATCAACGCACTGATTTCACAAGTCGAGGGTGATTTTCATAAATGATCGTCCTCGACACGAACATTTTGGTCTACGCTCATCACCCGCAGCTACCTCAACATAAAAAGGTCGCAAAGTGGCTCGAAGCCTTGCTGTCTGATAGTAAAGAGTCAATTGCTATGGTTTGGCCCGCCGTGAGCGGGTTTATCCGGATCAGCACAAATCGACGCATCTTTGAGCAGCCAATGACCGCCGATGTCGCGAATCATCACATCTCGGCCCTTTTTTCACATCCGTCGGTTCATCAACTCAATACGACTGATGAACATTGGCGAATATTTTCGTCGCTGCTGTCAAATCTTCGCCTAGCGGGCGATCTCGTGGCTGACGCACATATCGCTGCGATCGCGATCGAACACCGTGCGTCGATCGCCAGCACCGACAAAGATTTTCGACGTTTTTCAGATCACGTGAAGATCATTGATCCGTTAGCCAAAATGATATGACACGGGCCAATTGGCTTCTTTGCGCGGGTGCAGGTTTTGCGTACACTCGAAAGTATTGGCAGAATACTAGCTATCGCTAAATTTTAGTAAGAGGCTTTGATTTCTCTTGCCATTGAGTACAGATATGACTGACTTTCGAAATAGTGGCACTTTGATTTACGGTCAGGACATAAAACAAAAACTTCCATCTTTATTTCAAGACAAATAAACGGTGACAAATATGCCTAATTCCAATCTCGACCAACTTTGCATCAACACGATCCGCACACTTTCGCTTGATGGTGTGCAAAAGGCGGAGTCCGGCCATCCGGGATTGCCGCTCGGTATGGCGCCGGCGGCGTATGTGCTTTGGACCAGGTTCCTCAGGCACAACCCGAAAAACCCGAAGTGGTTTGGCCGCGACCGGTTTTTGCTGAGCGCCGGGCACGGATCGATGCTGATCTACAGCTTGCTTCACTTGACGGGCTACGATCTGCCGCTCGACGAGCTAAAACGCTTTCGCCAGCTCCACTCGAAAACGCCGGGCCACCCTGAGAATATTCTCACGCCGGGCGTCGAGGTCACGACAGGGCCGCTCGGCCAGGGCTTTGCAAACGGCGTCGGGATGGGCATCGCTCAGGCACATCTGGCGGCGAGATTTAACCGGCCCGGCTTTGCGGTCGCCGATAATTTTATTTACTGCATCTGTTCCGACGGCGACTTGATGGAGGGCGTCTCGTACGAGGCAGCCTCACTTGCCGGTCATCTCAAGCTCGGCAATCTAATATATCTCTACGATGACAATCAGATCACGATCGACGGCTCGACCGACTTGGCGTTTACCGAGGATCGGACAATGCGCTTTGAGGCGGCCGGATGGCACGTTTCGGAGGTCGCCGATGGTAACGATCTCGCCGCGATCGAGACCGCGATAGCGGATGCGCAAAATGTGAAAGACAAACCATCGATCATCCGTGTCCACACGATCATCGGCTTTGGCATGCCAAAGGCCGGTACGAGCAAGGCCCACTCCGACGCTCCGGGCGAAGAAGCCGTCAAGGAGACAAAACGCAATCTCGGCTGGCCCGAAGACAAACAGTTTTACATCCCCGATGAGGCGCTTGCACATTTTCGCCAGGCGGTAACGAAAGGCGCCGAGATGGAACAGGAATGGGGCACGCTCGTTGAAAACTATGAAAAGGCCGACTCGGAGGCCGGTGCAGCTTTTAGACAGATCAGGTCGGCAGATCTGCCGGACGGATGGGAAGAAAGCCTGCCTAAATTTAACGATGTTGAGGCCAAAGCAACCCGTGCGTACAGCGGCGATGTGATCAACGCGATCGCCGATGCCGTGCCGCAGCTCGTCGGCGGCTCGGCCGATCTAAAACCATCAAACAATACCTATATCAATTCGTCCGCCGACATCCAGTTTGGCAAATACGAGAATCGCAACGTTCACTACGGCATTCGCGAACACGCGATGGGCTCGGCCATGAACGGTATGGTTTTATATGGCGGTGTGATACCTTTCGGCGGAACCTTTCAGACGTTTTCTGATTATAATCGTCCGGCGATACGCCTCGCCGCGCTGTCGCAAATTCAGACGATTTTTGTCTTTACACACGATTCGATCGGGCTTGGCGAAGACGGCCCGACACACCAGTCGGTCGAACATCTCGCAGCGATGCGGGCGATCCCAAATCTCGCTGTCATCCGGCCGTGCGATGCCCACGAGACACGCGAGGCATGGCGGGCGGCTCTGTTAAGCCGGCACGCCCCGACCGTTCTTTCGCTATCGAGGCAAAAGGTCGCTCTTATCGACCGCAACAGATATGCCGACGCAAAGGGCCTGCATAAAGGAGCTTATATCCTAGCCGAAGCCGAAGATAAAGACGGCATCGCGACGGAGCCGCAACTAATCATCATCGCGACTGGTACCGAGATCGGCCTCGCAATGGAGGCAAGAGAAAAGCTCAATTCTGACGGCATCGCCACCCGCGTTGTCTCAATGCCGTGCTGGGAATTCTTCGACGCACAGTCAGATGCGTACAAAGGAGAGGTCTTGCCAGCAAAGGTCACCGCCCGCCTCGCCATCGAGGCCGGCGTCTCACTGGGCTGGCACAAATACGTGGGCGACCGTGGCGATACACTTTGTGTAGACCGGTTTGGCGCGTCCGCGCCGGGTGACGACGTTTTCCGCGAGTACGGATTTACGGTCGAGAATGCCGTCAAGAAAGCGAAGAATTTACTCGGATAATAGAATTCGAAATTGACGATCGTAAATCTGTCCTCGATGTCCGACCTTGACGACGACTACGACGAGTTGCGCATCTTCGATGGAATAGATGATCCGGTAATTTCCTTGCCTAATTCGATATCGATCGGGCTGGCCCGATAATTTTTGACTGCCGGCGGGCCTCGGATCGTCGGCCAGACCTTTTAGTCGTGACAAGATTCGCTTCGTATCTCTCGCTGGGATAACCTTCAGGCATTTATAAAAGGTTTCGGTGAAGAAAAGCTTATATTTTGCCATCAGCCTTTAATTTTGCGAGTAATTCCTCATAGGTCATCAGCGGGTCCGAAGCGGTTTCTTCAAACGCCCCTAGGTCCTCTTCATCCTCACTCAGCATCGCTCGCAGCGAATCATTTACTACATCAGAGATCGACTGATTTGTATTGACAGCCTTTAGACGGGCAGCACGGTGGAGGTCTGGATCGAAATAAACTGTTGCTCTCTTTGATATCACGCTCATACTCAGATCATAAATCCATAACGTTATAGCGTCAAGACGTTTTTATACGGGTTCAGAAGAATGCAGGGCAATTGGGACCGCTCAAAAGGCGTCAGCTAACGGCCATTATTTTGTACACTTAGAGTGCACCCAACTAACGAGCTTGTGGTTTGAATACCCGTCTTTCGATACGACAGCCTGAATTACCTCGGTCTTTCCGTCTTCGCCGACCTTCATGCAAATGCGATAGGTTGCGGCCATCAGATTCTTCTCGTCGCCCTTCTCTTCGCGTTTCAGGATCTCAACTATCTTGTGTTCGATGCCTGTATCCTCTGAGTGTTTTTTCACCGCAAAATCTGCCGCAAGGTCCACACCGGCCGTGAACTGTTCGACTTTTGTAAATCCGTCGGCCGACTCGCCGCACTTGCCGTCGGTCCAGCTCGTCAGCTTAAAATTTTGATATTGATCTTTAGAAACGAGTGCCTGTGCCCGTCCCGGTTTTCCGTTATTAACAACCGACATACACAAACGAAAGTCCGCCGCATCCAGCTTCGTCTCTTTATATTCGACCTTGATCATCTCGCCGAAAGTGATCTGTGCCTTTGTTTTCGCCTCCTGCTGGATGATCGCGTTCTGGGCGGCTAGATCAGCACCGACATCGTTGATCGCACCGGCTTTGTAATCAGAGTCGGGCTTAAATCCCGAACCGGTCCTCGTGCCGGTGCCCGATCCTTTACCGCTGCCTGAGTCCGACTTGCCGCAGGTCGATGTGGCCCAGCCGTGTAGCTTTAAATTTGAATATTGGTCCATCGTGACGATCGCCTGGACCGTCGAGGATTTGGTACCGGTTGTCACATTTAGGCAAAGCTGCAAATTCCTTGCCCCAAGTTTTGCGGACCCATCTGCCGCCTTTAAGATCTCGGCGAGCTTGATATCTTTTTTGGACTTTGCGGATTGTTCCTTAACCGCAAAATCAGCGGCAAGCCCGACACCTGCATCTTCGTTTGGCTTGTCGACCGCCTTATAAACGCCCGAACCATAAGGCTGGGCAGATACTGCCAGCCCAAAAACGACTGTAAAAACTGAGAGGAGAAATGCTGTTTGTAAATTTTTTTTCATATATACCTCGCGCTTTATTAATCTTCGTCTTCTTCTCCACAATCCGATATCGCCCAGCTCGACAGCTTGCGGTTTCCCTTTAAGTCAACATAGACGATCGCTTGGACAAAGTGGGTTACGTCAGCCTCGCCCTCTTCGCCTTGCGTAGTCACTTTTAGGCACATCCGGTAATTGCTGCCCGCCACGACCTGTCGTTCGGCTTTGATCACATCGACGAGCGACACCTCTTTCGCAGACTTTTCCGCCTGTGCACTAACGGCAAATTCGGCGGCGGCCCGGACCGCCGCATCCGACGCGGACACTTCTTTATATCCGCCGAGCTTTTGCGCACTCGCGGTCGCAACCGCCAATGCCATAAAAACTCCGATCGATAACGCGATCGAAAACAGACGTTTATTCATATTTACTATCTCCAAAGTAGACGGTTGTTATGCTAGATTCTTAACGTTTCCATCTTTTATGTCAACCGCCTTGTGATGTGCTTTTTTCTGATATAGATGTCGGAAAAAATAAGTCAGAACCGGGAACGGTAGTGACCGGGTTCCTTATTCTTCTGGTCTCGATATCTAAGAACCCAGTCGCTATCGCTCCCGGTTCAGACTTGTTATATTATTTAGACAATGAGTGTGTACGAGGGATTGACCGATTCTCAACAATTTGCCTGCCGCGTCATTGCCGATCACGCCCGCTCGACGGCGTTTGCCATCGCCGACGGCATCCTGCCCGGTAACGAGGGCCGCAACTACGTCCTCCGCAAAATAATGCGCCGCGCCATCTATCACGGCCGCGAACACCTCGGCCTGACCGACGCCTTTTTCTACAAGGTCTGCAATTTCGTCGTCTCCGAGATGAACGGCGCCTACCCCGAACTCGAAACCCAGCGTGATTTTATCAGCAAAATGGTGCGGATCGAGGAAGAGCGGTTTGGAAATACGCTAACGGTTGGTTTGAAGAAACTCGACGAGTTGATTCACGAGAAACGCGCTGAAATGGATTCGGGACTCTTCGATTTTGCTGAGTTAGCTAAGATTTATGACACGTATGGTGTGCCGCAAGATTTAATACGAGTAGTCTTAGAGCAAAAAGGATTTCCGTTTTCCGAGACCGAAGAACAGTTTGACGAACATTTTGCTCAGGAGCATAAAGTTCTACAGGCGAGTGCGAGGCTTGAGGGATCAGCGAAGTTATCGGCCAATCTAACCGCGCGCAAAATCACTTATTTGGAACTTGCTGAAATGGTCGGTGCGAACCAATTTCATGGTTACGACACGACGCATCTGACCGATGCTAAGGTAGTTGCGATACTCGACGGGTCAGAACCGGGAGCGATAGCGACTGGGTTAGGTGAAGGCCAACAAGGCAGCATCGTGCTTGATCAGACGCCGTTTTACGCCGAGGCGGGCGGACAGGTCGGGGATACTGGAATTCTAATCGGAACCGCAAAAAGCTCCCCTCCTTACGAAGGAGGGGTGGCACCCGCTTCGGGTGACGGGGTGGTTCTCTCGACCAGTTCTGGTCAACCTGGCGTGGATGTGAGTGTGGAGATCCACCCCACGGCTAAAGCCGCACCCCTCCTTCGTAAGGAGGGGAGTTTTAGAGCAACTGTCGCCGACACCTATTCGCCGGTTCAGGGCTTGATAATTCACAAGGTCACCGTAGATAAAGGAGCAATAAAGGTCGGCGACACCGTTACGGCGACCGTTGACGCCGAGAAACGCGATGCGACTCGGCGTAATCATACGGCGACCCATCTTGTTCACGCGGCGTTGCGTGAAGTGCTAGGCACCCATGTAAAACAGGGCGGATCTGTCGTTGCGCCAAACTATTTGCGGTTTGATTTTACGCATTATCAGCCGATGACCGACACCGAGATCGCCGAGGTCGAGGATCTGGTCAACCGCGAGATATTAAAGAACGAGCCCGTAAATACCAACGTCATGCCTATCGAACAGGCGATGGCCGGCGGTGCGATGGCGCTGTTTGGCGAGAAATACGGTGCGGACGTTCGCGTACTGAGTATTGGCGAAGGCGTGTTTTCAAAAGAACTCTGCGGCGGAACACACGTCCGTGCGACCGGCGACATTGGTTCGTTTAAGATCATATCTGACGAAGCAATTGCCTCAGGCGTTCGCCGCATCCGTGCGATCACCGGCTTTGACGCGTTTGAGCGTTTTCGCGACGACGAAAAATTGATCGAAGCATCGCTCCGGGCACTGAACACCCAACGAGGCAATCTGCCAAACGCCATCGCCAGATTGCAGGAAGAATTAAAGAAGACCCGCAGGGAAATGGACGAGCTAAAGCTCAAGATCGCGACGGGAGCGATAGGAGATACGTCTGCAGCCGGCGATGAACCGAGAGAGATCAACGGCGTCAAAGTCCTCGGCAAGGTAGTCGAGGGCCTCGATGCCAACGGCACACGTCAGCTTTCTGATACGCTGCTTGCTCGGCTCAAATCCGGCGTCGTCATCATCGGCCGTGCCGACGAAGGCAAGGTCGGCATCATCGTCCGTGTCTCCGACGACCTTACCGGAAAGGTAAAGGCCGGTGACATTATCCGCGAGATAGCCCCAATTGTGGGTGGCAAAGGCGGCGGGAAGGCCGACATGGCCGAGGGCGGCGGTACAGAGCCTGGTAAGCTCGCCGAGGCGATCGATGCGGCGTATGATGTAGTTGAGAGAATGTTGAAGTAGCTTAACCGCGGATAAGACAGATGACGCAGATAGGAACGGATAAATATCTTCTTCGATCTGCGTTATCCGCTTCATCTGCGGCTAGATTAGTCATGAATTTATGAGTGCTGTTTCGCCGATTCAAGACAACGAGATCGTCTCTTTTGATCCGGCGACAGGAGCCGAGATCGGACGCGTGCCGCAAACCTCGGCTGACGATGTAACGGCCGCTGTCGAGCGTGGACGAGCGGCATTTCAAACTTGGAAACAGACTTCGTTCAGCGAGCGTGCGGCTTATATCATTAATGCGCGTGAGGCGATCTTATCCGAAATGGACGAGATCGCCCGGCTTATTTCGGATGAATCTGGTAAGCCGGTCGCCGAGGCGTTTTCGATGGAGATCGCACCGGTGCTCGATCTGATGCAGTACTTTGCACGGAACACCGAGAAGATGCTGCGACCTCGAAAGATCGGCATCGGCCTCTATGCTCTCTTGGGCCGATCGTCAAAGATCGTCTATCACCCGCTCGGCGTTGTCGGCATCATCCCGGCGTGGAATTATCCGTTTTCGATCCCGCTTGGCGAGGCCGCTATGGCCCTGATGGCCGGAAACACCGTGGTTATCAAGCCCTCTGAGCTGACGCCGTTTGTCGGGCTAAAGATCGGTGAGATCTTCGAAAAAGCGGCGAGAGTAGGACAGACTTTCCAGTCTGCACATCCCAACCTTGTTCAAATCGTTTCCGGTGGCGGAGAGACAGGTGCGGCTTTGGTCGATGCCGCGCCTGACAAGATAATGTTTACCGGCTCGGTTGCGACCGGCAAAAAGATCGCAGCCGCCGCGGCAAAAAATTTGACATCCGTCGTGCTTGAGCTAGGCGGCAAAGACCCGATGATCGTCTTCGCCGACGCCAATCTCGAACTCGCCGCCGGTGCCGCCGTCTGGGGTGCATTTTGCAACGCGGGACAGTCCTGCTCATCGGTCGAGAGGCTGTATGTACAGGAAGGTGCGGCTGAGGAATTAACGCGAAAGATCATCGAGAAAACGAAGCAGATTCAACAAGATACCGGTGATAAACCGATGACGTCGATAGGTGCGATGTCATCTGAGCGTCAGGTAAAGATCGTCGAGGACCACGTCGAGGATTTCCGGGCAAGCGGTGCCAAGATCGAAACCGGAGGCCGCCGCAATCCTAAGCTCGAGGGCCTTTTTTATGAACCGACGGTCATCACCGGAGCACACAACGACATGCGCGGAATGCAGGAAGAAACCTTTGGCCCGACTCTCCCGATCGCCACATTTACGACCGAGGAAGATGCGGTCCGGCTTGCTAATGATTCGGAATTTGGCCTAACGGCAAGTGTTTGGACACGCGACCGCGCAAAAGGCGAGCGGGTCGCACGCCAGATCGAGGCGGGGTCGGTCTGCGTCAATGAGGTACTTTATACGCACGGCATCGGCCAAACGCCGTGGGGCGGCTTTAAGAACTCGGGACGGGGACGAACGCACGGCCGCGAAGGCCTAATGGAACTGGTCCAGCCGCAGCATATTCACACGAATCACTTAGTTTTATTACCCGACGCATGGTGGATGCCATACACCCCTACGGCGGTCGAGACCTTTCGCGGTTTGGCAAAATATTTTGCGACCGGCTCGGTATTTCAGACCGCTAGATTGCTGCCGCAATTGCTCAAACGAATTAGAGAGCTACTGCAAAAATGACCTATTTGTCGCCTAAGCTATTGATAGCACTTTGATCTCAGTGCCGATTTAGTGCCGCCTTCGTTAAGCGTTAGAGAACTCTTTCCTATCACGCCGGTAAACTTGCGTTCCCCATTCGGCAATGTGAAAGCGATCTTGTCGTAGTTTTTTCCGGTCACATCGGCTTTTACGAGCACCGGCTCACCAAGTTCGCCCTGAGCGGTAGTCACCAGTGCCCACCAGCTACCGCCGCTATCGGTGATGTATATTTCTGTGCCGCCTAGATCGCCGCCCTTGCCCATCGAGATGTCGCTGTACGTGCTGGCGCATTGACGTTTGAGGACGGACTTTGTGCCATCCTGCTTTAGCGTGAGGCTGGCGGCGGATACGGTTCCGGTGTATTTTCGGTCGCCGTTTTCGTTCGGCATTGTAAATTCGATATTACGCATATCCTTGCCGCTCATTTTTGCTTCGACAAGCACGGGGTCAAAGATCGTTCCCTCGGCCATAGTCACGAGTGCAAAAGTCTTATCGGACGATTGCGTAAGGTAAACCGACATACAGCAGTAATCACCCGATTCTTTGCTGGTCATCTCGATCCCGTTGTAATATCCGCTCGTCGTAAATTTCTTCGCCGTCGCCTTTTTCTGCGCCATCGACGACGCGACGACGAGGACGCAAACCGCCAAACATAAAATTAAATATCTTAGTGTTTTCATGATGTTTCCTTGTTCGGATCTACTTTGAATACCTCGGCTGATACAACTGAACTTTAAAATCGCCCGGGACTTTGAAATGAGTCACAAGTCCATAACCGTGATCTGCGACCTCGTCGATAAATTCAACGCCTCGCTCCTTCAGTTCGCCGACGGTTTGCTCGATATCGTCACAGTAAAACGAAATATCAGCCGTTCCCGACGCAGGCTCTTTACCATCGGTCGGATGAACGCCGAGATCTGCCTCGGGCGCGTCAAAGATCATCCATCCCCCGCCGACATCGTTGCCGGCAAGGCCCAGCTTGTCCTTGAGAAAGGCGCGCAGCTCGTCCGCCTCAGACGAATAAAACATCGCATGCATACCTCGAATCATACGTTTTACCTCACAATTAACGGACAATGTAGCGAATCAATGAAAGTATAGTAAACCTCGCAAGATTTTTCAAAAAAATATTTTGGCGCCTGTATCCGCCACTTGCTTTTCAAGGTCTAAACGCTAAATTCGGCAACGACGGGTGCATGATCACTCGGCTTTTCGAGCGCCCTCGGTTCCTTGTCGATCCAGCAATCGGTACACAATTCGGCAAGCGCCGGTGATGTCCAAATATGATCGATCCGCAAACCGCGGTCCTTTTCAAACGAATGATGAAAATAATCCCACCACGAATATTCGCGTTCGTCGTCATTTAGCTGTCTAAATACATCGACGAAACCCCATTTCTTTAGCCCCTGGATCGCGTCACGTTCAGGTTTGGTAAAATGCATCTTGTCCTTCCACAACGATGGTTTCCAAACGTCGAGCTCGTGCGGAGCCACGTTCAGATCGCCGCAGAGCAGCACGAATTCAAGGGGTTTATAATTTTTGTCAAAGTAGTCTCTGAGTCTTGCGATCCAATCAAGCTTGAACGCAAATTTGTCCGATCCAAATCGTGTACCGTGCGGAACATACACGTTGACGGTCCGAATGCCGTTGATTGTGCCTGCGATCAGCCGTCGCGGAGCGTCCGCCGCGTCGCCGGGAAAGTTTTTTTCGACATTCTCAAGAGGCAATTTAGATAGTATTGCGACGCCGTTGTAGGCCTTTTCGCCATGAAACGCCTGATGCTCAAAGCCGATCGACCGGAACCGCTTTTCCGGAAATTTTTCGTCGACGCATTTCGTCTCCTGCAGACATAGAACGTCGGGCTGATTGGCATTACACCAATCGACAACCTGCTCGATACGAGAATTTATTGAGTTGATATTCCAGGTGGCGATCTTCACCGTTTTTAGTAGACGAGAGCGTGTAGCAGGACAAAACGAACCTTAAGCGGTAAACGCCTCCATGGAAACAGCGATCGTCGGAAAAGCTGCCAACAGTTTTTTGTCAGATGTGACGAGCGGAATACTCAGTCTCTCTGCTAGAGAAATGAATTCGCAATCGTATGCAGTACAGCCGGATTCCGCCGCGAGTTCAATGACCCTTGAGCCATCGACATGACGGCTCTCAACTTTCGATTCCGCTAATTCCGATATCGAGATAACATCGAATAATGACATTAAATCGCGCCGAAAATAGCCTAGCAGCACATTGCGAAATTCCGAACGCCAAAGCATTGGGGCCGCCCAATGCTTATCCTTTCGCCGCACTTCGATCGCGATCTCTGTAAGGTCGCTGCTGAGAATTAGATAAATAATGACATTTGTATCGACAACGATCACAGACGTCCCCTGTTTTTTTCGCGGTTGATCTCTTCCTCTGTCACATAAACGTCTTTCAATTTTTCGCGAAATCTACGAATTTCGTCAAGCTCCGTCTCTACGTCCATTTCCCTTTTAGCAAGGACACTCTCCAGCTGGAATATAGCCTCGCTGTTGAGACTTCTATGCCGACGCTTTGCTTGTTTTGTCAGTGCGTCGTATAGCTCGGACGGAACATTTCTAATCGTCAAAGTAGCCATTTTTGTAAAACACTCCTTTGACTGCTAGCATAATGCATGCATACCATATGCGTCAAGAATTTTCTACAAATTGAATTCCGCAACGACCGGTGCATGATCGCTTGGCAAAGTGAGGAAGCGGGGTGTCTTATCGATGCTGCATGCCGTGCACTTGGCTGCTAGCGAGGGCGTTGCCCAGATGTGATCGATGCGCAATCCGTGATTTTTTTGCCACGAACCGGCACGATAGTCCCACCATGAGAATTCCCGCACATCGCCGTTGATCTCGCGAAACAGATCCGTAAAGCCCCACTGCTTTACATAATGGAGGGCCGCCCGCTCGGGCTTTGAGAAATGGAGTTTGCCGGCAGAACCGACCGGATCCCAACTATCGAGATCACCGATCGCGACGTTAAAATCTCCGCACAGCAGCACATCGGAATTCACATCGCAGGTCTCGTCAAAATACCGTCGCAGCCGCTGGACCCAATCCAGCTTGTACGTAAACTTTTCCGACCAAAGCTCGGAACCGTTTGGAATGTATGTATTGACGATACGAACGCCCTCGATCGTCGCCGCTATAAAACGTTTTGGTGCCGCTAAGTCGTCGCCGGGAAAGCCCTTTTGAACATCGGTGATCGGGAATTTTGAAATGATCGCGACACCGTTGTAGGATTTTTCGCCGACAAATGTAACCTCGTAACCCGCGTCACTCAAGGCGGCGAGCGGAAAATTATCGTCAACCGTCTTTGTTTCCTGGATGCATACAACATCGGGCCCGGCCGCCGCGAGCCAATCAATGAGCTGAGGCATTCGGACATTGATCGAATTAACGTTCCACGTTGCGATTTTCACAGAATTCTTTAAGGCCGGCCTTTCTCCCGGTTAATCAACCGCTTGTCGAAAACGAAGGGTTCAGGGTCTCCCAGTTTTACTTTCTCAAAAGCTTGGTGCTCTACATTTATTAAATAGTTAAATTCGTTAGGGACGATAATACTTGGTACCCGCAAAACCAATGATTGTAAAGACCGCGACCATTCGTCTCCGATCTGCCGGACGTCAGTAGATAGCATTGGACCACTCCAATCTGGAGGCAGCTCACCTATTTCCCGGACATCGGCAACCAAGGTCTCGTCAAACGTCAAGGTCGCCAGAGAATACTTAGGCACCATTTCTTCCTTTTCAAGATGAACCAAGACTTCGAGCAGAGCAAGAGACAACGTACCGGACGTGTACAGCAGGCGACTGCCTCGCGTATTCCACCTTCCGCCATAACGAAAAGCTCCTTCACCGTCGAACCACGCATAGGAATACTTTGTCTTAAAGATCCGATAGGTGGTGAGCATAATTAGGAAAAAACTCCGTGCTCCAGCCGTCCGATCAAATCTTCGACCTCCCGCGAGCCAACCTCGGTCGTAGACATTTCGAGTGGTGAAAGACCACCAAAAAGTCGTTTCGACGATGTGAACCAACTAATGGCCAACGACTCGTTGCCTTCAAATAGCTCAAAAGCCAGGGCCAGCAACCTGGAGATCGAGAGCAGCCTGTCAGATTCCTGCGGGGACAGACGTTTTTCGATCCGCCTGCGGCTCATTGTTCGCGGAGTAATGCGAAGTGCGGGCCGCAGTTTGTCGATCGAAAGTCCGGTCGATCTGCTGAGTTTTTCAAAAGTCTCAAACGTAAGGCCGGATTCGATTTGACGAGAAAGGCGTACCGGATCGACAACTCGAAGGCCTAGTAATTTTTCGGCTGAATAGGGACGATTCTTTGGAAGTACTGCTGACATTTTAACCCCTCTTTACTTGTGTGCCATCTGGCATATTAGTATACGCCATTTGGCAATATTATTGCAATCGCATTTTGTCAGGGCCGACTGTTTCTCTCCCAAAATACGCCTTCGACAAAACCCTGAATACTCTTGTCCATTTCAGCCATCTCAATTCGTTTCTGAGCGATGAGACAATAGCGTTCGTCCGACTCAATGGCGACAAAATTGCGCCCGAGTTTTTTTGCCGTAACCGCAGTGGTGCCGCTCCCGGCAAAAGGGTCGAGTATCATATCATCCGCGTTTGTACTGGCAAGGATGATCTTTGCAAGCAGCTTTTCGGGCTTTTGCGTTGGGTGATCGGTGTTTTCAGGCATAGACCAGAAAGGGACGCTGATGTCGGTCCAGATGTTTGACGGATGCGTGTCACGGAAATTGCCGTCCGTTTCGGCATTCCAATCTTTTGGTGCGCCGTTATCCTTGTATGGCGCAAGAACCTTTCGCCTTAGTTTCACCGCGTCGAGGTTAAACGTAAAATCGTCCGACATCGTGAAATACCAGATGTCCTCTGCGGTGTTTTTCCAGTTTCGCTTTGCCCCACGGCCTTTTTCGCGCTCCCATGTAATTCGATTTTGGAGCTTGAAATACCTCGACCCGACGCGCTCGATCGCCGAGCCAGAACGCCAGTCGCCGCAAATGTAAACGCACGCGGTCGGTTTCAGCAGCGGTACGCATAGTTTAGCCCAAGAATCGAGCCACGCCTCATATTCATCCGAAGATCGTTCCTTAAAGCTTTCTTTCCCAAATGCCTTTGTCAGGTTATACGGCGGATCGGCAAACAGCAGGTCAAAGCTGCCTTTCGCGAGGCCGGGCAAAACGTCGAAAGCATCGCCGCAGACGATCCGGTTTCGCAGGCTCGCTAGATCTGTATGAGCGTCATCAAAAACAACACCTTCTCTTAATATTGACCCTTCGCTCGGGGTGATCTCAAGCGTCCGGTTTCGCGGAGCTCGGATTTTGGATTTGGGTGCGGTATTCATAGGAATTGTCCGTGAAAACCTTAGCACAGCGGCCGGACTTTAAAAAGATCGGCGGCAGGAACAGCCTAGGTCGAGGGACTCCTTGACCCTTAAAATGCGCGCATGATACTCTTATATCTTTTGAGAACAGGGCGGATTTTGCCTTGAATATACTGTGATATTGGGCGAATAAGATCATGCATTTACTGGCCTTTGCCGAGACAATCCAGCTTTTCCCGGACGGCACTTTATTTATACATATCGCCATCATCCTGTTGATGATCTGGATATTAAACCGTACGGTTTACCGTCCGATCAACCGCATTATCGAGGCACGCGAAAAAAACAAGGGCGGTCATTCGAGCGAGGCCGCTAGCATCCTGAGCGATGTTAACGAAAAGGAATCGCGTTATACGACAGAGCTGCTGGATACTCGTTCGCAAGGCTATGAGCTGATCGAAAAAGAGCAGAAAAAAGCCGCAGCCGCTCACGAACAAAAGATCGTCGACGCCAAAAGTGACATTGCGAGCCAGTTTGAGACCGGTAAGGCTGAGATCGAAAGTCAGACGGGGTTGGCCCGGGCTGCCATCAATAAAGAAGCCGAAAAGATGGCCGAGAGCATAGCGGCAAATATTTTGAGATCGTAAGTGACTATGTTTGCGTTTATCACCAGTTTTATCCTGCTTTTCGCCGAGGCCAAGCACGAAGCGGCAAGTGGATATATGACTTTCTACAACGAGTATCTCAATATTCCGGGCTTTGAGGCGTGGAAATTTGTCAATCTCGCGCTTTTTATTGCATTGATGGTCTATTTGGTCAAAAAGCCTTTAAGCGAGGCTTTCAAGGCCCGACGCGATCAGATACGCTCCGAGCTTATCAAGGCCGAGGCGGAGAAACAGGCTGCTCTTGCTAGATTGACATCGGCTGAGGCTAAACTTGCCCAGCTCGAAACCGAAAAAGAAAGTATTCTGCAAAAAGCAAAAGACGAGGCCGCCGCCGAGAAAAAGCGTATTTCTGATCATACCAAGATCGAGATCGACCGTCTGCAGCAGCAATCGCAGAGCGAACTTTCGCGTCTTACCGGCCAAACGCGTGCCGAACTGCGGCGTTTTTCTGCCGAGGAAAGCATCCGTCTGGCAGAGGAGAAACTGCGTACACAGATCGACGACGGAACCGACGCACGGCTCGTCAAAGCCGGCATTCAGGAGATCGGAGGGCTAAACTGATATGAACACCGAAACGATCGCCCGGCGTTACTCTGCCGCTCTCGCCGATGTTGTCCTTGCCTCAGGCGAAACCGATGCCGTCAAGGCCGAGCTTACCGGTTGGGCCGAAATGCTCAGCGGGAGCGCAGACCTCCAGACCGTTTTTAGCAATCCGTCGATCGCGCATGCGAGCAAAGAAAAGGTGCTCGATGGCCTGCTTGCCAAGGTTAAACCGTCAAAAGCGACCGCCAATTTTTTAAAAGTTTTGCTGCAAAACGGCCGTTTGATGGAAATAGGTGAGATCAACGACCGCTTTGACGCGGTGCTCGAGGAACGCAGCGGCGTTGTCTCGGCCGAGATCACATCTGCCCGCGAGCTGCCCGAAAACGAACGCGCGGCGTTTAAGACAAATCTTGAAAAATTGACCGGCAAAACGGTCAATATTAATTACGCAATAAATATAGACATTATCGGCGGAGTCGTCACGCGGATCGGCTCGACCGTTTACGACGGCTCGGTAAAAACGAAACTAGAGAATTTAAAAGAGCAATTGGTTAATGGATAGTTTGGAGTCCCGCCTTTAGGCGGCCTCTTAACTAGGCAAAGAGCCGCCTAAAGGCGG
>JBJXEG010000001.1:0-31660 GCA_046155085.1 Pyrinomonadaceae bacterium
CCGATCTCGTGGATGTCGTCGAGTTCCTGGACGCTTGCCTCGGCGATGCGGTCGATCGAACGGAAATGATTGGCGAGGATTTTCGCGTAACGTTCACCGACATGGCGGATATCGATGCCGTAAAGCAGACGCTGCAGCCCGCGACTCTTGCTCGCCTCGATCTGGTCGATCAGATTTGTGCCGGATTTTTCGGCCTTGCGGTCGAGGCCGGCGATTTGTTCGACAGTCAGATGAAAAAGATCGGCAACGTTGCGAATCATCGCTTTTTCGACAAGCGTTTCGACCAGCACCTCGCCTAAACCTTCGACATCCATCGCCTTTCGCGAAGCGAAATATAAGATTCGAGCTTTTAGCTTGGCCGGGCAATCGGGATTTGAGCAGCGGCGGGCGACTTCACCGTCGAGTCGAATCGCGTCGAAACCGCACACCGGACAAACCGTCGGATACTGAAATTCTGTCTCGCTGCCGTCGCGTTTTGCCGTCACGACCGACAGCACTTGCGGTATGATCTCGCCGCTCTTTTCGATCATTACGTAGTCGCCGATACGCAGATCGAGGCGTTTGATCTCGTCTTCGTTATGGAGCGATGCCCGGGCGACGGTCGTGCCGGCAAGCAGCGTCGGTTCGAGATGAGCGACGGGCGTCAAAGCTCCGGTGCGCCCGACCTGAATGCCAATGCCAAGTAAGCGCGTCGTGGCCTGTCGAGCAGGATATTTATAAGCTATCGCCCAACGCGGGGCCTTTGTCGTCGTGCCAAATTCGTCCTGCAAGGCGGTTGAATTGACCTTTACGACGACGCCGTCGATCTCATAATCGAGCCCGTCGCGGAGCGTCTCCATCTCGGCAATAAATGATGATAATTCTTCAAAATCAGCACATAATCTGCGGTTTGGATTGACGTTAAAACCGTTCTTTTCGCACCACTCGAAATTTTCCCAGTGCGTCGCAAACATCTTCGACGTGCCCGTAAACGCATCATACGGAAACATATCGAGCCGCCGCGATGCGACCACCGCGGAATCGAGCATCCGCAGCGTCCCCGATGCCGAATTGCGTGCATTAGCAAATGTCTTCTCGCCCTGCATTTCCAATTCGGCATTGATCCTCGCAAATTGCGAACGAGATAAAAAAACCTCGCCGCGAACCTCTGCATGTTCGGGAGCATCAACCTTTAACTTCAACGGAACGCTACGAATGGTCTTTACATTTTGCGTCACCTCGTCGCCCTGAGAACCGTCACCACGGGTCGCTCCAGTAACCAAAATGCCATTCTCATAATGCAGTGACACCGAAAGCCCGTCGATCTTGAGTTCGGCAACATATTCTAATTTCCGCCCCTCAGCCAACTTCTCGCATCGCTCCGTAAAAGCCTTTAGCTCGTCCAGATCATAAGAATTATCAAGTGACATCAGTGCCACCGAGTGCGTAAACGGTTTCAAACTCGTTGCCTTCCCGCCAACCCGCTGCGTCGGGCTATCGGGCGTAATAAGCTCGGGATTCTCAGTTTCGAGAGCCTTTAACCGCTCGAGCAACTGATCGAACTCAAAGTCGGAGATCTCCGGCGCGTCCGATTGATAATAAAGCTCACTATGCCGGTTGATCTCATCACGAAGGTCGCGCAATTCCCTCAATTGGAGTGCTTTATGGTTATCACTCATAATCCGAGAACCTTCTTTAGTCCATTATCCACCTGTTGCATTTTCTTTTCTGAGAGTGTGGACACATGATCTCTCAACGTGCTTTCGTCGACCGTGAATAATTGAGAAACATTTACCACTGATTCGTGAGGAAGATCCGACTGAGCTTTGGTCAATAAAACATTTCCATCCGCATCAGCGAGCCATGTGCTTTTGGTAATTACCGCAATGACCACCGTATTTAATTCGCTTTCGTTAAATTTGTTTGATTGGATGACAAGGACGGGCCGGGGAAAACCCGGACTCGAACCTACTGGTTCAGGCAAACTGCTCCACCAGATTTCGCCACGTCGGATCACCATTCTTCATTGGGCAAAGATAAAGCAGCCATTTTCACTATTACTGGGTCGAGTTCCGCTTTTCTATTTCCATAAACTCGATTTAGATTTGCCGTAATACCCTCGTCGTCGTATTCCTCGCCAAGTCGTTTGACTCCCATGGCAAAAACAGCACTCCGGGAAATCTTAAACTTCTTCGCGAGGCGTTCACTAAGATCAAACACATCTGACGGTAACGATATAGCGGTTTTCATGACAGTAGTATAACCTCGGTTATACCCTTAGTCAATCATAAATTCCGCGATCAACCGGTGGAAATGATGCGTTCCCTGCTCGCGGGTCGGTGAATATCGGCCCTGCGAATAAAATCGCGATCTGATGCCCTTTTGAACACTCTCAACGACGGCCTCGTCCTCCATTTCTACGCCATGAAGGTCGGCTCCCGCTCCTGTTTCCATTAACGATTCGTCACCGACATACGTCAGAAACTCGACAACCGAACGCGACGGCGACACCGGCCTAACTACGTTGACCGAAATGCCCCACGGATAAAAATTAAACATCAGATTTGGAAAGATAAACAAATACCTCGCCGCGACCGACTGGAGCGCAAGCGTCCGACTTGCAATGGGAGCATCGCTCCCAGACCCAACGTAACCAGTCTGCAAACTCGAATACCGAAACGTCTCGGTCGAATAGCTGCCGTAATCGACCACCTCATTCAAAGCATGGTGCACGTAGGGAATATGAAACCCTTCGAGATAATTTTCGCAATATAGGGCCCAGTGAGCATTCACCTCATATTCGCGTGTCGAGGTCAGTCGCAAATCGTTCGCTTCATAATTATCATCGGCAAATCTCACAGCAACATCGCTCACAAATGCCTCAAAAGTATCAACCGGATCGAGCGACGCGAACATAAATCCCTGCCTCGCCGCAAATGCCAACTGCCGCAAGTTATCACTCTCACACGGAAAATTTTCGACGCCTTCAAACTCCGGCATCGAAAGCATCTCACCGCTCAGCAAAAATCGCCGACCGTGATAATTACATCGGATCAGATCGGCGTGACACGGTTCTTCGACAAGTATCTTGCCTCGATGCGTACAAACATTTGAAAGGCACGTTAGCCACTCGGACGTTTTGACCAGCAGCACAGGCTCGTCCAAAAATCCCGGCAATATCGTCGCCGGTTTCAGGCTCTCAACTTCGTCCGCCCTGCCCAAAAATTGCCAGCTTCGTGCAAATATCTTTTCTCTGGACAGCTCAAAATAAGCCGGATCGGTGTAAAAGTCCGATGCCAGTGTCTTCGCCTTTCGAATGTCCGGGTCGATCTCAAAAATTGACATTGCTAGTCTCGATACAGCAAATACGCCGGATTCCCAGTATCACGCCTAAAACCCTCGGCAATTAAGCCGTCACGAAAAGCCGCTTCAAACTCTTTCCGAATCCGCATCTGCTCAGCTATGGCCGCCGACGGATCCGATTCGACCAGCCCGAGCCAGTCGCTCATGATCTCGATGACCGCAGATGGTTCACGCGATTCGATAAATTTCTCGCCCGCCGCCAAAGCTTCTACTTTCGGGCTTTCGAGATTCCATTCGGCAAATAAACGGTCGCTCGCGAGGCCGATCTTTTTATTCATCTGTGCGGTCGTTGTGTAATCAGTGCCGTAAAAATTCCGCCGGTATTCGTTAACGGTTGCACCGAGTTTTTCGAGATTAAAATAGGCGTTGCGGGCCTTGACCGGCTCAAAGGTCCATTTGATAAATTTCACGCCCTCGGCCAATGCCCGCGTCCGCTGTGCCCATTTCAACTTCCCGCCGATCCCGTGGCTCTGATACTCGGGCCGGACACCTGTCATGTGCGAATAATATGCCTGCGCCAAGCCGCGAAAGCCGGGCACGCTCAGCGTAAATCCGGCGAGATCTCCATCGACGTATGCGCCGAGCGTAAAGCCACCGGCGTTTTTTGTCACAACCAGATGCCGCACCGGCGACAGCTCCGCCTCGGGCAGGGTGAAAACATCCCGCTGCAGTTGGACGCACGCAGCAAGTTCGTCAAGCGTCACGCATTCCCGAATTTCGATTTCTTTCTTCATTTTGCCTGACCAAAATGCTATCAAATGCTTACGCTAAACGCGAAAAATACCTCTTAACTTTTCTTGCGCCGATTTGCTATCATTATATGGGCTTTCATGGTCCTCACGTCCCGCTCATTATCAAATGACGCCGCAATCCGATCTCGAAATTAAGGGTAATTTCCTTTCGCATCCGTTCGCCGAACTCGTCACAGAGATCTCGCAGGCGAGCGTCAGCGGCAGCTTGCGCGTGTCCTGTGAAGACCGTAAATGCGTGATCTATTTTAAGAATGGCCGTGTCGTATTTGCCGTGTCTAACGCGCGGGCGTCACGCCTTTTTGACATATTGCTGACACGAAACCGCCTTTCAAAAGACGATCTCGCAAAGATCCCAAATTTCTCCAACGATCTCGAATTTACCGCTTATCTCGAGGACAAAAGCTTTCTTACGAGAGTCGAACGTGACCAACTTTTTGCCGAACAGATCGAGGGCATCATCGTTGACATTCTCACGTGGCAATCAGGTGATTGGAGCTTTAGTTCCTTAAAGCGCGTTCGCGACGGCCTCGATATTGAGGTCAACGCAAAACATCTGTTTTTAGATTACGGACGGTGTTTGCCGACCGAGGCGGTGCTCAAACGCTTTCGCAGCCTTGACGAGCGTTTCCATCGGTCGGGGGATCCGGGAGAAGGCCTAAATCTCAATTCTGACGAGGGCTTTGTCCTCTCGCGCACCGGTGAAAACCCGCACACCATCGCCGATATCGCAAATGTCGCGGCAATGACCGAGGCAAAGGCACTACACGCTATCTACACGTTGTGGCTCGGCGGGCTCATTATTCGGGACGATTGGCAGCCGGCATTTTCCGAGGCAAATATCATTGCGATGCGTAATGCAAAGCTGGAATTAAAGCAGGAGGCAAAACTGACTTTTACTGCCGCTCAATCTACAGCCGCTCAAATTGATCCACCAAAAAGCCAGGCTCCACCCGAGCCTCCAAAAGCCGCAGAGATCGTCCTCTCGCTTGACGAGTATCTCGAACAGGTCGAGAATGCCGCCACCTATTACGACCTGCTCGGCGTCAGCCCAAAATCGGACGTCGCTGATATAAAAAGAGCATATTTCGGCCTCGCAAGGATGTTTCACCCCGACCGTTATCATTCCGAAGGCGGCGATCTCCTGCGGCGTATCCAGAACGCCTTTACCGAAATGGCACAGGCCCACGAGACTTTGAAAAGCCCTGAGAATCGTGAAATTTACGATTACCGCATTCGTAAAGAGCTGGCTGACAAGGCAAAGCGGGAGGCCGCCGGCAATATCGGCAACTTTAGCCTGCAAAATGTACAGGCGGCGGAGAATTTCGACCGCGGATTTAGTTTGCTGATGGATGACGAATACGAAGATGCCATGCCCTTCCTTGCACGGGCCGTCCACTACGCACCCAAAAACGCACGCTATCACGCCTACTATGGAAAGGCGCTGTCGTTTGACGAGTCACAACGGCACAAAGCCGAGAGCGAAATGCAGGCAGCTCTCAAGCTCGACCCCAGCAACCCGACCTTTCGTATCCTGCTTGCCGAGTTTTTTATCCAGGTCAACCTGCTCAAACGCGCCGAAGGCGAGTTGACGCGTCTGCTTGCCCTGTTCCCGAGCAACCGCGAAGCCCGCGATCTCTTAGACGGTCTGCAGAGATAATTGAAATCGAGCTTCGCGGGTCGCTCCTTAGGTCCTCAATCGATCGGTGAATTTTCATCTTTGAACTTTGAACTTTGAACTTTGAACTCTAGACTAGTTGTGTGAACAGCATACTCGCGGAAAACCCCGAAATAGACGAAAAACTTTATGTAATTGCCTCGGAGACCGACGGATTCGAGTGCTACGGCTCTCCTCATGCCGGCCGGATCGCCGCAATCGCCGATTCGCTCGCGGAGGCGTTTAACATAGCACCACGAGACCGGATTTTTCTCAAACAGGCCGCTCTGCTACACGACATCGGCGAAAAGAGGATGAACCGCGATTACATTAGCTCGCCTCGCGGACTCACCTCCACGGAGCTCATCGATCTGCACCGCCATCCGGTGATCGGCGAACAGGAGGCGGCAAAGCTCGGGCTGCCGCGCAGCGTCCAGCTCAATGTCCGTTGGCACCATGAGTGGTGGAATGGCGGCGGCTATCCCGACGCCCTCGAAAACGAACAGATCCCGCTGGCCGCCCGCATTTTGCGTGTCGCGGATACCTTCGCGGCACTTACCGCGGCTCGCCCCTACCGCGCTGCGCTACCCGCCGAAGAGGCGAAGAAACTTATAACCGAGTGGGCCGGCATTGAATTTGACCCGGCGATAGTAAAAGCCTTTCTCTCTATCGAGGAGCCGGAATTGGCCCGTTCGGCGGCGTTTGCACCCGAGCCGCCCCGAGGCGGCCTTTCTATCATTTGAGGATTATGCACGGTCAAACAAAAAATTTGCCAAAAAGCTGGCTCGCATTCGACCTTAACATCCTTCGCCGTCTCAAATTCGGTTCGGTGGCGATCCCGTTTTGCGGCCAAACGGCGGTCGGCAGCTATCTAAAACGCTGGGATGTGCAGGTCATGGCCAACGATCCGCTCCAGTCGGCTTGGACGCGTTGTGTTGCTCAGATCGCCAACAAAGACGCCAGACTCTCGGATGACGATGTTAACATCGTGCTCGAGGACGCCTACGTTCCGGGCTATCGTCTGATCAACCCGGCGTTGGCGGACTGGTTTACTGAGACCGACGCATGGTGGTTTGACAATCTCCGCCGCAATATCGAACGCCTGCCGTCACAGATGTCACAAGCCATCGCCTCAAGCGTTGCGATCGCCGTCGGCGATTATGTATTGTCTTTTACCGATCAAACGCGTGAACTGCGTCAGCCGCTATCAAACGTTTATCGACGCCTGTGGTCGGTCCAGCCGGAGGCTTTTGACAACGGCCAGAATAACACCTGTCAGAATAAGAATCCAGATGATTTTATCTCTGAAACGCCATCCGATCTGATGTTTTTGCGTCTGCCGGCCGCTCACGCCCAACCAACGCGAGGCTATATTGGCCGGGCCGCATGGCGCGAAGAGTGGCTCAGAGGGGGCAGCGATTTCTGGACCGACCTCGATGCGTCCATGGCCGGTAGGCTCGGGGCTGCAACCGAGACAAAATCGCAATATCTGCACCATCTGGAGGAAACCTTGCGAAAGGCTTCGCATATCAAGAATTGGGCCATTGCCCACGTCGAATCCGGCTTCATCCAAACTCAGGATATCGTCGAAATCATCGCACCCATCCGCCGCGTCGATACCATATATACAAAAGATTTTTCCGAACTAACCGGAGCCAAAGCGGTAATCATCACTGCATGATAAGAATAAGATTATTTGCCGCAGATTTACGCGGATGACGCAGATAGGACGCCCGATTTTTTTTCTGATCTGCGTTATCTGCGTTTATCTGCGGCTAAATTTCTTTTGACTTATGCTTAGTCCAATAACGTAGATCGTTCGCCCTTTCGCTGCCGGACGAACCATACCACGCCCGCCATCGCCGACAAAATGCCTGAAAATACCGTGAGCGTTTGCGGCGTCATGTAAAACATCAGCCCACCAGCGGCGTAACTCATTAGACCAAAGACGGTCAATTCGGCACCGCGGTCAAGGGTCGATATACGTCCGCGAATATAATCCGGCAGGCTGCGCTGAAACATCGTCTCCTGCACCGCGTATTCGACGCCGACTATCGCCCGCGAGACAAAAATCACGATCGCAAATAGCCATAGCGTCGGCATAAACGCACCGATGGAAAACAAAATACCGTGGACGATCAGCGTCCAGCCAATAAACCCTCGATTGCGGCCTTTGCGGTCAAGATAGATGGACGTCCGATGTGCGATAAGCATCCCAAGCGTCAGCCCGAGCCCAGTCGCGGTCCACAGCAAAGCAACCGCTACGTCAGGGTTCCATCTTTCGTGTTCCGCAAAATAAACCCCGCCCGTCCTCTCAAAAATGATATTGATCGCACCGCCGCCGGTCGCCCAGATGACGTTCATTATCAGGATCGTCAACGCAAAATGATTTGTCACGGCATAGCGAAAGCCCTCGCGAAGCTCCGTAAAGAAAGGCTCGCGGGCCTTCTTATTGGCCATCCGTTCGGCGGTTTCTGCATCCCTCGTCGCCTCCTCAGGGATACACCAAACTGAAAAGGCTGAGATCAAAAACGACACCGCGTTAATAACAAAAGCGACTTTATATCCAAACACCGCCGACGCCCAACCCCCCAGCGCCGATCCGACCGCCATCAGCAAAAATCTCGTCGAAAAAAGGAGAGCCGTCGCGGCAAGCAGGCCTTCCTTGCCCACGAGATTTGGCGCGGCCGCATTTTTCGCTCCGTCAAAAAAAGCTCCGAAGGTGTGCAGCAAGACAGTTGCTAAATAGGCGATCCAGAGATTTTCTGGCGTCGTCACGAGCAAAAATGAAAGTGCGACGATCGACCGCAGCAGATCGGTCGCGATCATTACCTGCCGCCGCGAAAATCGGTCAACAAACGTCCCCGCGATCGGCGACATCAACGCAAACGGCAGCAAACGCGCCAAAAAAAACAGCCCGGCCGCCGTCGGCGACGCCTCCGATACGAGCCGCACCAATCCCAAGCCGGCGATAAAATTGAACCAGTTTCCAAGCTCAGATATAAATTGGCCGGCAAGCAGATTGCGAAAATTACGGTTTCCGCCAATTAGCTGGCCATACGTTAGCGACTGCATATAATTAGGATAAAGGTTGAATCGGTTTTTGTCAGAATCGGGTTTCAGCCGCGTCGCCATGGGTGAGGAGATTCATTTATCGCTATGCGGAAATAGACGCCTTCACCGCCCGTATCGTATTGCAGTGAATATCAACCGTATCAGCGATCTCCACGGCATAACCGCCGCTCATGGTCGTTACAATTGGTATTCCATCATCGCGGGCAAATTTTAAAACCATTTCATCTCTGCGCCGGAGACCGCCTTTTGTCAGTTTCAAGCGCCCGAGCCGGTCGTTTTCGAATGGATCGGCACCGGCGAGATAAAAGATAATGTCGGCATTGTGCATACGAAGCCGCGGCAGCGCCTGATCGAGCGTTTCGAGATACTCTTCATCAGCCGTGCCGTCCGCAAGCTCGATATCGAGCGTTGATCTTTCCTTAAATAACGGGTAGTTTTTGGCGCCGTGCATCGAAAACGTAAAAACTTCCGGCGAATTTTGAAGAATAAATGCGGTTCCGTTTCCCTGATGAACGTCGAGGTCTATTATCAAAAATTTCGAGGCCAATTTCTCCCGTTGAAGCACACGAATCGACACGGCGATATCATTAAATACACAAAAACCTTCGCCGCGATCGGGATAAGCATGGTGCGTCCCGCCCGCGAGATTTGACGAGATACCGTCGGTCAAAGCCCTCCGCGAGGCGTTTATCGTCCCCGAGATCGCATGAAATGAACGCCTCACAAGCGCGTCCGACCAAGGCAACCCGAGCTTGCGTATTTCCTTCGCCGTCAGTCGGCCCGCGACGAGCCGCGTGATGTAATCCTCCGTGTGAACAAGCAAAAGGTCCGCGATTGCAACACGTTCGGGAGCGACGATCTCTTCGGCAAAAAGCGTCCCCTCGGCGAGGAGAATGTCTTTTGCGATCTCAAATTTACGAATTGGAAACACATGTTCGTCTCCGATTTCAGCGTAATAATACGGCGAATAAAATATACGATAATCCGGCATCAATTACAGATAATAAATGCCGCCCGATGAATTGTGAACCCACTGAGTATTGAATTAATCACAGCTCCCCCCGAGCACACGGAAACCCAGTTCTGTGGTTGCCCGACCGGTATTTTTTTTGTTTGTCAGTTGACATCTCCGCGATGCCGCGAATATCCTTAAAACTTACTAATGAAATTGAATTTCATTTCCATTTATAATAAATCGAGAGGCTCAATGAACATTAAAATTTTATTCTTCTTTTTACTTTGTATCTTGGCTGGAAACGTCTTTTCACAAACCGGCAAAACGGATGGCATTATTAACGGCACTGTGACTTTTAAGGAATCGGGTGCCGCCGCACGAAACGCGACCGTTACCATCGCCGAATTAAAGCGCACGGTGCTGACCGATGAGAATGGAAAATACGAGATAGATCATGTACCGGCTGGAAAATATGACGTTATCGTCCAGCTCGAACGGGTGTCGAATCTGGTAAAGACCGTTGATGTATCGAGCGGCGCGTCAACTATTGATTTTGAATTACCGATAAATGCCATAAACGAACAGGTCACTGTGACTGCGACGGGTTCGCTCGAAGCTATAAATAACTCCTTTCAATCGGTGACAACGGTCGGAGCTTTGCAATTGGCGGAAAAGAATTCGCTTTCAATCGGCGAAGCTCTCGGTAACGAACCGGGTGTGGCGAACCGCAGCTTTGGGCCAGGTTCCGGACGGCCGGTGATTCGGGGATTTGATGGCGACCGTGTGTTGGTTTTGCAGGATGGCTTGCGGGTCGGCGGCATCGCCTCGGGCTCGGGCGACGAAGTAGAGCCGATCGACATTCTCTCGCTCGATCGCGTTGAAATAGTCAACGGCCCGGCCACCCTGCTCTACGGCAGCAATGCGATCGGCGGCGTGGTCAACGGAGTTTCCGCGAATACTATCTATCAAAACGGTGTGTCGGGCTATCTCACAGGCTTTGGCGGCACGAATAATTCACAGGTCGGTGCAAACGGGGGATTAAAGTTAGGTTTCAGGAATTTTCTTTTTTTTGGAAACGGCGGAATGCAAAAGGCAGATGATTACCGATCCCCTAACGGAACGGTGTTAAATTCATTTGCCCGGACCGGCAATGTCAGCGGCGGGGCAGGCTGGTTTCCAAGAAATGGTTGGCTCATATTTACTTACGGTTATGACCGCCGCCGTCATGGCATTCCGGTCGAACCGGACGAAATAGACCTCGAATCTCTAAATGAACGCCGCCATGCCTATGAGGTCAAGGCCGGTTTTCGCGATCTCGGCAACTTGATCGAGAGCGGCGATTTTGCCGTCAGCTACAATAATTACCTTGCTCGAGAATTTGAGTTCGAGACCGACGAAAACGTCACGGAACTGGAAGGGACCGCGACCAACAAAAACTTTAATTACCGTGCTTTTTTCAATCATCGGAGACGCGGCAAACTCTCCGGCACGTTCGGGTTTTCTGGTTTTACACGAGATTTTGAATCAATCGGCGCCGAAGCTCCCGCGCCGCGCACGAAGCAAAATTCATTTGCCGCTTTCGCGTTGGAGCGATTTGATTTTGAGCGAATCGGCTTTCAGTTCGGCGGTCGTGTCGAGCAGAATGGCTATAATCCGGCAGGTGGTCTTCGCAACCGTAATTTTCTCGGTTTCTCAGGCAGCGCGGGTGTTCGCGTTCCGCTTTGGACGGGCGGTTCATTTGTCGCAAATTACCAGCATTCCTTCCGAGCTCCCGCTCTCGAGGAGCTTTACAACAACGGCAGGCATCCTGGAATCGGGGTATTCGACATTGGAAATCCAAATCTAAACCCGGAACAGGGCGATGGCGTGGATTTTTCGCTGCGTCATAACAGCGAACGGTTTCGCCTTGCCGTTGGCGGCTTTTATTACAACCTCCGCAACTATGTCTATACGGCATTTACCGGTATGACCGATCCGGGTTCAAATTTGCCTATTATCGAATATTCCCAAGGCAACAGCCGCTATCTCGGGGCCGAAGCGACTCTCGACGCTAAACTGGTCGAGACGCTTTGGTTTAGCGGCAAATTGGATTACGTCCAGGCAACGCTGATCGATTTTAGCCGGTCGCTGCCGAGGATTCCGCCACTTCGCAGCACACTCAGGCTGGACTGGCGATACAAATCTTTTAATTTAAGACCCGAAATTGTTTTAGCGGCGAGGCAAGACAGAATTTTTGACAACGAAACTCCGACCGCCGGTTATGCCGTTTTCAATTTGAATGGTTCGTACACTTTTTTCAAAGGACGCTCGCTTCACACGCTAATCGTTAGCGGCTACAATCTGAACAACAAACTTTATCGCAATCACCTGTCATTTATTAAGAATATTGCTCCAGAGATTGGTCGTGGTGTTAAATTTACTTACGCTCTGCGCTTTTAGATAATGCAAAGGCCTGAAAATGCGGTCAGAACCGCCTGCGTAAGCCGTCGGCGCGAGACTTGATGGTCGCGAATGTTTGTACTATGCCGGCGTCGTTCCGCCCGCGCGGACTGTTATTACATGGCAGTCTAGCCTATCGTCCCGAAAAATTTGGAGGGCGTTTTTCGAAAAATGCGGCGACGCCTTCTTTGAAGTCGGCAGATTTACCCGATTCGATCTGGCATTCGTGTTCGAGGGCGAGCTGAGCAGAAAGGTCGTTTGAGAACGAGGCATTGAGCATGCGTTTGATGCGGCCGATCGATCCGGTCGGGCCGGCGGCTAGTTTTGCCGCAAACTGATTTGCCTCATCAATAAGCGAAGCGGCGGGCACCACGCGATTTATCATCCCGATCTCAACGGCACGTTTTGCATCGACCGCATCGCCGGTAAAAAAGAGCTCAGCGGCGATCTTTTCGCCGACGGCACGCGGCAAAAAGAATGTCCCGCCGCAATCGGGAGACAAGCCTATACGCACAAATGCCTCGCGAAATACCGCGTCGTCCCCCGCAAAGACGATGTCACACGCCAGTGCGAAGTTAGTTCCGGCTCCGGCACAAACACCATTCACCGCCGCGACGAACGGGATCGGCGTCTCGCGGATAAGGCGAATTACATCGTGCAGAGCGGCCAGCGGATCCTCGAGAAATGCCTCGATCCGGCCTTCTTTTTCCCACATCGATTTCATTTCGCGTAAGTCACCGCCTGAGCAGAATGCCCGGCCATTTCCCGTCAGGATAACAGCCCTTGCACCGTCGCTAATGGCCTGCCGAAATGCCGCCCCCAGATCAAGCGTCAGTTGCAGCGACAGCGCGTTCAGAGCATCCGGCCGGTTCATCGTCACCGTAGCGACATTTTCACTAAATTCGTATGTAACAGTCTCAAAACTCATAAGATCAATGCAGAAGCCCGCACGTAAGTGAGGGCGTAACATTTAACTTTGCATAAACGCCCTTGCTCACGCGCGGGCTTCTGCAACTACCCTCTAAGCGTGGCGAACCCGCGAACGGCTCGCCTCGTGACAATCTTTACACAGCACCGAGCGTCCGACCTTTGGCTGAAACGGTACCGTGTCGTGGCGGCCGCAGTTATCGCAGACGATCTCAAATCGCGTCGGTGCATCCTCGCGTTGGGCCGCCTTTTTTGAACGGCAGTTGGCACACCGCTGCGGCGTCATCATATTACGTTGGTAGTAGATTTCTTGGTCCTTCTCGCTAAAAACAAAGATCTCTTTACACTGCACACACGGGATTTGGACATCTGGCATAGTGTTACTTCCCTCTACGATATATCTTGCGGAGTAAGCACGATTTTAGCACATAGCGGCCTATCGGCTTAGTTCGGCGATATGATTTTTGACCGTCGCACCCAGCGTATCGAGGTTGTAACCGCCCTCGAGGCACGAAACGATCCGGCCGCCGCAGGCGTCATCCGCCCATTGCTTGACGGTGCTCGTCATCGAGACAAAATCTCTATCCTCAAGCATCAACTGCCCGAGCGGATCGGTCAGATGGGCGTCAAACCCCGCCGAGATAAAGATCATGTCGGGCTTGAATTTTTTTGAGATATCCTCAAGCGCCCCCTCAAACATCCGCGTCTGTTCCGACGCCTGAGTGTTGGCCTTAACAGGAACATTCATCGTCGCACCCAGACCCCGTCCAAAGCCGGTTTCGCCACGCGACCCCGATCCTGGGTACCACGGATATTGATGCATCGAAAAAAAATAGACGCTTGGGTCGTCAAAAAATATCCCCTGCGTGCCGTTGCCGTGATGCACGTCCCAATCGAGGATGGCGACACGTTCGATCTCCTTGTAGTTATTTTGAGCATATTTTGCCGCTACCGCCACGTTGTTAAATAAGCAAAAACCCATCGCATTTTCCGCCGTCGCATGATGGCCGGGCGGACGCACCGCCACAAATGCATTTTTTGCGTCGCTCTGCATCACCGCGTCAACCCCGGCGATCGCACCGCCCGCTGCATATAATGCGGCATCAAACGACTTCATCGAGACCATGGTGTCAGGATCGAGACGGTCGATGCCGTTCGCAAAGGCAAGCTCGACATGCTTAAAATGCTGCGGCGAGTGAGCCGCCTGGATCAGCCCTTTCGACGCCTTTTCCGGCGTGATCTCGGTCAGGCCTTCCCAAAAATTCGTATCTTCACGAAGAGCATTCATCACGGTTTCATACCGCATCGGCGTTTCAGGATGGCCGGGACCGGTGTCGTGTTTTTGATAGATCGGATGATGAACAAGCGCGGTTGTCATAGTTAAATTTACCGCAGAGACGTTGAGAAGCAGAGTCAGGAATGCAATAAAAAGCTCTCATCGCCTATCTTACCTTCTCCTCGTCTTTGCGTCTCTGCGGTGAAAAATTAAATAAAAGCAGTTTCGTGCAGCAGTTCACCATTGGCAAAGCGGTCAATATGCAAGCTGGACACATCCATAAAACTCGCCTCGCCGTCCAAAATGATTTCCGCGAGCGCACGTCCGGTCGCAGGTGAATGCATCACGCCGTGGCCCGAAAAGCCGTTAGCGAAATACAAACCCTCAACCTCGCAGCCGCCGAGGATCGCGTGATGATCGGGCGAATTCTCGTATAAGCCGGCACGACATTTTTCATATACGATAGATGCACCGGCTAGAAATGGTGCCCGATGGGCGGCCTTTTCCCCGACCTTTTCAAGAAACTCCTCGTCAAAGTCGGTTGAGAATCCAGGCGGCTCATCCGGGTCCGGATACGCAAAAAGCACATCCCGGTCGTCAGCGGCGTCGGCGCCCGCATGAAAATCGCGTGCCGGGCGAAAATGAAAACCGCTCGACAGATCGATCATCATCGGCAATTCCGGCGGCAGCGGATCAGCAGCTCTTGCCCAGACGATCTGACGCCGCTGCGGTTCGACCGGCAGATCGACACCAGCCGTCGCAGCAACGGTCCGCGCCCATGCTCCCGAACAAACCACAACTTTTTCACACTCGAGACTGCCTTCGGATGTTTTTACGCCCGTCACACGTCCTCTTTCGACATCTATCGAACGGACAAGTGTCGAGGTTCTAACCCGTGCCCCCTTCAAAGCTGCCTCGACCATAAAGCCCTCGAGCACCGCCAGCGGATTGAGAAATCCATCCCTCGGCCCGAAACTCCCACCCACAATATCCTCACAATTCAATCCAGGAATCATCTCTGCGATAGCTGCCGTATCGACGATCTCAACATCATGATAACCAAGCGATCTCTGTTTTTCGGAGGTTCTTTTTAGATAATCGATCTGCGCGTTATTGGTCGCAAGAAATAGATATCCGCGAGGCTCATATTCGCAGTCAAAATCCCAGTCGCGAAAAAAATCGAGCGAGTAGAGCGAGAGGTTTATATTTATGTCGGTTTCAAACTGCGCCCGGATGCCGCCCGTCGCCTTGCCCGTCGAACCAAGGCCGAGAGCGTCTTCGCGTTCAAGTATCAACACGTCGCGGCAGCCACGCTGCGTCAGATGGTAAGCAACGCTCGCACCGACAACGCCACCGCCAATAATTACAATTTCGGGCATAAAAGACTGGCCGCAGAGGACACAGAGAACACGGAGAAATAATTTTCCCTCTCCGTGCTCTCTGTGCTCTCAGTGGCTAATTCCCACTATTTTGCAAACACTAGCGAGAAATCGTTAAACCCCTTAAATTCGAGAGCATTACCACTCGGATCGAGAAAGAACATCGTCGCCTGTTCGCCAACCTCGCCGGCGAAGCGGATCTTTGGCTCGATGATGAACTCGACGCCGCCCGACCTTAGTTTGTCCGCCAACGCCCTCCATTCGTCCATCGACAAAATTATTCCGAAGTGAGGCACCGGAACGTCATCCGCATCAACGTGATTGGACACTTTCTCCCTAACCGTCGCCGAAAGATGCGTTACGATCTGATGTCCATAAAGGTTAAAATCGATCCAATGGTCCGAGCTTCTACCTTCGGGACACTCCATTATACCGCCATAAAATTCGCGGGCAGCATCGAGATCATTAACCGGAAATGCAAGGTGAAACAGATTTTTCATAACGCGATTATCCGATGTTTCGATATAAAAATTCAACCGATGCCGCCCCGGCCCGCCGCCGTGATTTAAAACGTGATAATACTATCCCGCCCAAAACCGCGGCGATCAGAAACAGTTCCACCAAATATCGCGGTTCTGGATTTTCGAGTGTTCCAAAAAAAACGATCCTCGGCAGACTTACCAATATCGCCATCGCGAGCCATAAACGCCCGCGGCCCCTACACAGAAATATCGCCCCTATAAAAGCCAGCAGCGTATAGATCCACATCAGCGCCGCAAAAAGCGGTAGCCAAAGATTTTGGTATTGCTCGTTGTCGAGGTCCTTTACGGGAAATAGCTCACCGCCGAACGGGAAATACGCCGAGTGGGTGTCAAACCACATCGACACGGCACGTTTTGCCGGCAACCCGACATAAAATCGCCATGGCTCGCGGGCGATCCGCTCCTCGGCGATCTGCTGAAAACCCGCGTCTACCTCCGGCGAGATCTTAAGATCGAGCTCTTCATCCGCATCGACTTGATCGGGCTCGTCCACTTGAGGGTCTTCTGCCGAGTCGCTGCTGTCGCTTTTATAATCCGCCGCCGAACTATCATCGTCCTTGGTTTCATCGCTTGCCGCCTGGTCCGGGTCGGAGTGATTGTATTGGTCGAGCAGCGCCGCGACCCTCGTCTTTTCTTCGTCCGAGGCAAATGCATAAGCCGGAACCTGCTCGATCTTGATCGGCTTGTCCTCCAGGTCCCAGAGCATCGGCCCGATGTACCGCGAATCATCGATCCATGTCCGTACCCACAGAAGATAGCCGCGCGGGACAAATTCGCCCGGCATTTCCGCGTGAGCCGGAGCCAACGGCTGGAATACGCCAAAAACGCTCTCGTTCCTGATCGTCCACGGCACGAGAACGACAATAAAAACCGCCGAAAAAACAAAGCCTTTCCAAATCGCTCCTAATAATTGCTTTACCCGTCCCGTCTCCGCCGGGCGAAAAATAAACCCCGATACAACGATCGTCAAACCAATGCCAAGCGCGAATAAACCGCTATCCGGCCTCAATAAAACGGCCATGCCCGCCGCCAGCCCGGTTACCACCCACCATAAGACTGACGCCAGACGGCCCTTCGTCTTAAAAGCGTAGGTCGCTGTCAGCATCAACCCCGCGAGAAAAAAGATCGTCAGCGTCTCGGTCAGGATCGTCGCCGAAAAGATGGCAGTGAACGGGCAAAACGCAGCGAGAAAAAATGTCCAATACGCTGCTTTTCGCCTACGGCGTCTTGGACCGCTGCACCAGTTCCATGCCAGCATCGCCGCCAAAACACTCGCCAAAACGTAAGATACCGCCTGCACTTCGCGGACCGCCGTGTCGTTCCCGACACCCGCGACGTAATAGACCGCTGCGAGAAAGCCCGGATAGCCCGGCAGCCGTATTAAGGTCGGCGTAAAAGGAGCCTCAGCCTCGGCGGAAAAAACCCCTTGTTCGAGTATGTTTTTTGCTATCTGGGAATAAAGTTTTCCGTCGTTTGGCTGGTCGTTTGCGAGGGTAACGGCGATCGAGATATTAAAAGCAAGAGCAGCGAGCAGGCCGAGTGCTACAAATATCGGCCGGCGGCGTTTTCGCCAGGGGCTTCTGCCGGCAAAGATCGAGCGAGGTTCGATGTCCATTAATGCTTTGACCCGATTGTGCTAACCTTTTCTCAGAATGTCCGAGAATATAGAAAAATTTCTGCGCGAATTTGCCGCGAGTCTTACTCAGGGCACGTTCGTTAAGCTTACTCTCGGCAATTATAAGGGTGCAGATGAGCATCTGCAAAAGATACTTGTCCGGCTCGTGACCACCAAAAAGGGCACGCGGCTTTTCTTTCTATATCGCACTGATACGCGCGACACTGCAAAGAATTTCGACCTCGACACCGGCGTCGCTTTGATAAGCGAGGCGCTCGACGACGGATTTTGCAGCGGCCATCTTTTTACTACCCAAAATGATTTTCAGCTCGACCTCGGCAAAAAAGGAAAGTCCCGACTCAACGTTGGAAAACCGACATTTACCGTCCCGCCGCCGCTCAAACACGACCGCGAAAAAAACGTACAGATCGATGCCGCCAGTTTCTATCTGAAAGCTCTCGGCATCACGGACGACACGGGACGCGTCCGTGATCGTGAGCAGGACAAATGGCGGCAGATCAATAAATTTGTTGAGGTGCTGGCAAACCTCGTCGATAAATCTGAGTTGAAGGACCGAAAAGAATTGCGAATCGTCGATATGGGCTCCGGCAAAGGCTATCTAACGTTTGCCGCCTACGATTATTTCAAAAACATACGCGAGATCGATGTTAAGATAACCGGCGTCGATACAAAGCACGAGCTCGTCGATCTGTGTAACGAAGTTGCCCGGGCCTCCGATTTCGACGGCCTGAATTTTGTCGTCGGCACGATCAGCGAATTCGATGTCGGGAATGTCGATCTACTCATTGCACTTCACGCCTGCAACACCGCTACCGACGACGCGATCTATAAAGGCATTATCGCCCAGGCCGATCTCATCGTCGCGGCACCGTGCTGCCATCAGGAGATCAGACCGCAGATCACGCCGCCCGCCATGCTCCGCGACATCCTAAAACACGGCGTCATGCTCGAACGCACCGCCGAAACCATTACCGACGGCCTCCGTTCTCTATTGCTCGAACGTGAGGGCTACGCCACCAAACTCTTCGAATTTGTCTCAACGGAACATACTCCCAAAAACAACATGCTCGTCGGCACACGCTTAAAAAAGCCGGTTGAGCCGTCGGGATTTGGTGAACAGATCGACCAGATCAAATCGCTTTACGGCATCAGCGAACATCATCTCGAAAAGCTCTTAAGATCAAGAATTGAACCCACGGATGGACGCAGATGAACTCCAATAATAAGTTCTTCATATCTGCTTTTATCTGTGATAATCTGTGGCTAATTTTCCTAATCTTATGCAATCAAAAGCCGCAACACCAGAAGAATATATCGAGAATTTACCCGACGACCGCAAAATAGCGGTATCTGCCATCCGAAAAGCCATAAACGAAAGCATTCCCATGGGCTTTAAGGAAGGTATTTGCTACGGCATGATCGGCTGGGTCGTCCCACACGAGATTTTTCCGGCCGGTTATCACTGCGACCCGAAAAAACCGCTAATGCTGATGAGCCTGACATCGACAAAAGGCCATATATCATTGCATCATTTAGGCCTCTATGGCTCCGGTTCCTTGACGGAATGGTTTCAGGATGCATGGGCCAAGAGTTCGAAGCGAAAACTTGATATGGGAAAAGGCTGCGTCCGATTCAAAAAGCTGGACGACATTCCGCTCGAACTTATAGGCGAACTCGCTTCAAAGCTAACCCCGCAGGCATGGATCGAGATCTATGAAAAGGCACTTCGCCGAGATAAGTAACGATTTACTTGACCGGTCTCTACTTCGGACGTATAATTAAGGATTGCGCTACAACGCAAAATCACATCGCTTATATACGGCGAAGGAAGTGATACTATGAAAAAAGAAATACATCCAAATTATACTGAGTTATCGGTGATCTGTGCCTGCGGCAGCACATTCCAGACCCGCTCGACCCTCGGGCAGGATCTGCATATAGAAATTTGCTCTGCGTGCCACCCGTTTTTTACCGGTAAGCAGAAATTGGTCGATACGGCCGGACGCGTTGACCGCTTTAATAAGCGTTACGCTCGCGGTGCCGCTGAGGCCGCTAAATAATTGACAGCATTTACTGACAAATATTAGCTATAAAAAACTGACGCCTACCTAAAAGCGCCCACAGCTAACCGTGTATTTAGGCACGCCCTTAGCGAAAGGTGAAACAAGGTGGGCGTTTTTCTTTTTGAACCATTTTTTTGAATTTTCTTTTTCCTTAATTCTATATATTTTGAAATTTCAAATATCAGATTTGAAATTACTTTTGACCTCTACGGATTGTTTGAACATCTTATTAGTTAAGATCGCTATCTAAACAAGCGTTATGAAAACAAGATCGACCGCTCGAAAACTCAAATTCATCCACACCATTTTCGCCCTTGAGCGCGACCTCATCGTCGGCGGCCAGGCCGTGATGGAGGGCGTAATGATGCGCACGCCATCCGCCTATGCGATAGCATGCCGTAAATCGGATGGCACGATTGTCACTACGGCCGAATCGCTGCCCAAATGGAGCGACAAATACAAATGGCTCTCGTGGCCCGTGCTTCGCGGCGGTGCAACGCTTATCCAATCGATGGCGCTGGGCATCAAGGCACTGAATTTTTCGGCCCGTATTTATGAAGAAGACCTAAACGCACAGGAAGAACTTGCTAAAGCAAAAGCCGGCGAAACACAGCCCGCCTATATTGACGGCACGACAGATGAAAACTTTCTGAAAGCTCCCGTCAAGGTCATCATGCCCGAAAAGAAAGAGAGCAAGCCGAGAACCGCCGGGCAATCCGCCGGAGCCGTCGGCTCGATCATTTTTGCGTTGCTGTTTAATATTTTGCTTTTTCTCGCGGCGCCGCTGCTGCTTACGAATTTGGGTTTTATTTATATGGGATGGGCCGATTCGCCGGTGATCGCCGACGGAGCCGGATGGCTGGCAACGGTCAAAGCATATATCTGGGAGATCAAACCGCATTCGTGGATCGCTTTTAACCTCATCGACGGCGTTGTGCGAATGTTCTTTTTCGTCACGATGATCTTCACGATGTCGTACCTGAAAGACATCCGCCGCGTTTTTGAGTATCACGGAGCCGAACACAAGACAGTCTTTACATGGGAGAAAGGCCTCGATCTCACGCCCGACAACGCGACGCTCCAGCGACGCCAACATCCGCGTTGCGGCACGTCATTCCTGATGGTTGTGATGCTGGTCGCGATCGTGCTGTTTTCGGTGATCAAATTTGACGCACTTTGGATGAATCTCGTTGTTCGCATCCTCCTGATGCCGCTCGTCGCTGGCCTGTCTTACGAGGTCATCCGTTACGCGGCTAAGAAGGAAACGAGCGCCGTTTTCAAACTTATGACAATGCCGGGCCTGTGGCTGCAAAACATCACGACTCAGGAACCCGACGAACAGCAGCTCGAAGTTGCGATAAAGGCCCTCGACGAGTCGCTAAAACTCGAGCCGCAGACGGTTTAAGACATTGCACCACAGAGTCACAGAGGACACAGAGTTTAGAATTTCTTTTCTCGTTTTCTCAGTGCTCTCTGTGGCTCTGTGGTGAATATTTCTTATGTTCGAAAAGCTTGCACAAATTGAAAAATCCTACGAGGAGCTGACCGATCAGATCTCGCAGCCTGAGTTCATGTCCGATATGACGGCGTATGCGCGGTTGATGAAGCAGCATCGCTCGCTTGGAGAGATCGTCGAGAAATACCGCGAGGTACGTAAAATGCAGGGAGATCTCGCCGGTGCCCAAGAAATGTTTGCCTCGGACGATGAGGAGATGCGGGAGATGGCCGCGCTTGAGATCGCGGAGATCGAGGAAAAACTGCCAGCTGCGGAGGAGGCTCTGAAAGTCCTCCTGATCCCGAAAGACCCGAACGACGAAAAGAATGTGATCCTCGAAATTCGTGCCGGCACAGGGGGCGATGAGGCGACACTTTTTGCCGCTGAGATCCTCCGGATGTACGCTCGCTATGCGGAAACTCAGGGCTGGAAAATGGACGTCATGGAGGCCTCGGACAATGGCATGGGCGGCATAAAGGACGCCGTCGCCGTGATCGAGGGCGACAACGTCTATTCCAAAATGCGTTTTGAGTCCGGCGTCCACCGCGTCCAACGCGTGCCGCAAACCGAGACCCAAGGCCGTATCCATACATCGGCGATCACCGTAGCCGTTTTGCCCGAGGCCGAAGAAGTCGACGTACAGATCGATCAAAAAGACTTGCGGGTCGATTATTTTTGCTCGTCCGGCCCCGGCGGACAGTCGGTTAATACGACCTATTCCGCCGTACGTCTGACCCATCTGCCGACAAACGTCGTCGTTTCGATGCAGGACGAAAAATCGCAGATAAAGAACAAGGAAAAGGCGATGCGCATTCTGCGTGCCCGTCTGCAGGAGCTTGAGGAGCAAAAGCAGCATGATCTCGAAGCAAGCGAACGCAAAAGCATGGTCGGCAGCGGCGACCGCTCCGAAAAGATCCGCACATACAATTTCAAAGAAAATCGTGTCACCGACCACCGCATCGGCATGACCGTCCACCAGCTCGACCTCGTAATGGAAGGCCAGATCGGTGATTTCATCGCCGCTCTCCAGACCCATTACCAGACGGAAAAACTCAAAGCCGAGGCGGTGGGTGCATAAATTGTTGTCACCATTTGAAGAGATACGAAAGCGGCTTCTTGAGATAGAACGAGAAGAGTCGGTAAAGATATTTTACGCTTGCGAGTCGGGCAGCCGGGCTTGGGGGTTTCCCTCAAAGAATAGCGACTATGACGTTCGCTTTCTGTATGTTCGGGAGCCTGAGTGGTACTTGTCGATTGATGTTGAAGATAAGAGTGATGTTATCGAACGCCCGATCCTCGACGAATACGATGTAAATGGATGGGACTTGAGAAAGGCTCTTAAGTTGCTAAGGAAATCGAATCCGCCACTTTTGGAGTGGTTAAACTCTCCTACGATCTACATTGAGGATGACGATATCTCGTCAAGGTTTAAGGAACTGGCTCCTTTGTGCTACTCGGCCACAGCCTGCACTTATCATTATTTGCAGATGGCCAAGGGTAATTTTAGAGAATATCTAAAAGGTGATACGGTTTCGGTTAAAAAGTATTTCTACGTGCTTCGGCCGCTATTGGCGATCAAATGGATGGAGCAAAGCTCAGATGTTGTGCCGATGGAGTTTGGAGTTTTAGTAAATGACATCTTAGAGCCGGGTAAACTCCGAACGGAAATCGAGACTTTGATAGAACGTAAAAAGCTCGGCGATGAATTAAAGCGTGAACTGAGAATTGACGAAATCAGTGAATTCATCGAAAGTGAAATGTCCCGTCTTAATTCAAAGATCATTGAAAATCGTGCTGAAAAGCCTTCGATAACAATGCTGAATTCAGTGTTTCGGGAAATATTGGCTCAAAGTAAAGATCGATAGCAACAATTAACAGATGCCGCCACCGACACGCTTATATCTCATCCGACACGGTCAATCTGCCGGAAATGCCGAAGGGCGTTTTGGCGGCCACGGCCCGACGCCGCTGTCGGAACTGGGACGGAAACAGGCTGATCTTACGGCGAAACTGCTTGCTAAAGAGGGCGTCCACGCGATCTATTCGAGCGACCTGCTGCGGGCGGTCCAGACGGCCGAACCGCTCGCTAAGCTGCTGAATTTAGAGATCCAAACCTCGCCCGCGTTTCGCGAACGCCACGTCGGTGTGCTCGAGGGCTTGACGTTTGACGAATCTAAGGACCAGTACCCAAACGACTATTACGCCCTTGTCAACCGCAGCGTTAATCACGTCATCACCGATGGCGAAAGCTACCGCCATCTTCTCAGACGGATAACAACCAGGCTCCACGACGTGCTCCGCCAACACAATGGCCAGCGTGTCGCCTTATTCTCGCATACTGGAGCGATCTGCTTCCTCACTCTGCATCTGCTCGGTGCGATCCATCGCGGCACAAAGACGACGCCGTGGATCATCACGTCAAACTGCGGTATAAACCGCTTCGAATTACGCGGCCGCCGGAATGTCCGCGTCCTCGCCCTCAATGACACCCGACACCTCGCCGACATCACCGGCAACGACTCGTTCGCCGCCAAATAACCTTCTGGCTTTTTCCAGAAAGTGCTATATTGGGGAAAAACTAAACATCGGAGTGTACGTTATGAAAATTCGACAGCTTTGCCTTTCCGGAGTCTTTACCCTCATCGTCGGTACAACGACCACTTTTTCGCAAACGGTCTTTGCCGATCCGAATCTTTTGCCGACAAAGATCGGCGGTGAACCGTCCGGAAAGGTTGACTCGATAATGGTCTCGGGCAAGGTCACGCTCGACGGCTTTCCGTCAGACCAGCCGCGGCCCGCGATCTTTATTGCGGCCTACTTTAACGGACGTTTGGCGGTGCGTAGACAGGTATCGAGCAGCGGGGCCTTCCTCATCAATGACGTGCCAAGGGGCGAATCGACCATTGTGGTCGAGATCGACCATAATGAAGTCGCCAGTGCTGTTTTGAATTACACACCTGCATCGACGATCTATCAGGATTTTTCGGTAAATTGGCGCCAGTTCATGGGAGCAAAAGGCAAGCCGGGCATTGTGTCTGCCACCGCCGGTTACCAGCGCCCGCCCGACGCTCAGGATCTTTTTGAACGGGCCGTTTCGGATATTAACAAAGGCAAAAATGATTCGGCAATCTCCAGTCTAAAAACGGTCGTAAAGAATGATCCCAAAGACTTTGCCGCATGGTCGCAGCTCGGGAACGCCTATTTTCTAAAAAAAGACGTCCCTAACGCCGAGACAGCCTATCTGCGGGCGGTCGCCGAAAATCCCGCTTATACACGCGGCGCTGTAAACCTCGCTAAATTGTATCTCTCTGAAAATGCCAATGATAAGGCGATAGACCTATTAACCAAAACCGTTGCGTCCGACCCCACATCCGCTGATGCTCAAATGTATCTTGGTGAAGCCTATCTGGCGATCAAAAAAGGCTCAAAAGCAGTTGTTTATTTGAACGAAGCCATCCGTCTCGCACCGGTCGAAAAAGCTGAGGTTCACCTGCGGCTCGCCGCCCTCTACAATGCGGCTGGTATGAAACCGAAAGCCTCTGCGGAATACCAACAATTTCTTGAAAAGATGCCAAAATATGAGCGGCGGGATGAGCTCAAAAAATACATTACCGAGAACCCACCTATCAAATAAAAAAGAGCCGGGGGATTAGCCCCGGCTCTTATCCTTATTCAATGCGAACTTTAGAAGTCGATTCGCACCGCACCCTGGACAACACGCGGAGCACCTTGGATCGCGGTTAAGCGACCGAAGCTAGATGACGGCGTATTGAGGTATGGATCAACTCCCGACCCGAGTCCGGAGACCCCGGTGAGCGACTGATGGTTAGCAACATTGAACACCTCGAGCCTAAACGTCAGCTTCGCGCGTTCCGTTATTCCGACCGATTTGTACAATCCGGCGTCGAAGGTTGCATAACCCGGATCGCGGAGTATATTACGGTCACCCGCTTCCCCCGGACGTGCATTTCTGAACGACTGGTAGGCTGCGGTCGGATTGCTAAACAGATTGGGTATTCCACCCGTACCGTTTTTAACCGGTGAACTGTAGAGCTGCTTGACCCTTACAAGGTTCGACTGGACATTCCAGTTGGTTGCCCAACGTGCATCGTCAAATGGTTCGCCGGTCGGCAGTCCCGTGTTCCATCTGACAATCCCAGTCAATGTCCAACCGCCGATCAGAGCGTTGACCACTTTCCCGGCAGTGCCGAAAAACATTTTTCCTCTGCCAAACGGCAGTTCATAAATGTAGTTGGCATTAACCAGATGACGAACGTCGAAATCCGAATTGCCCTTATTAGCATTAGCATTTAGCGGATTCAAATAGTTGACGCCAGTGATCGAGCCGGACGCCTCATTTCCCGATGCCGTATCGATCGAATGTGAGTATGTGTAGTTAATATCGAAAGACAGCCCCTGTTGGAAGCGCTTGCGAAGGCTGAATTGGAACGAGTTGTACCATGAGGTACCGATCGTCGAATACGCCGCAAACGTTGCATACTGGGGATGGATAAAGATATTGTTTCCAAAACCCAAACCGTCATCCCACAGCAACTGCACAAACGTGTAGTCTTCCGTATTTCTACCACCCAGGCAGGCACCCGTATTATTGACGCTCGCTCTGGCGACGCGGCGATAGGCAGCCTGTGTTGCGGTTAGAGCTGTCGGTACACCGCAGATCGTGTACGTACCAGCCAGCCCCGGCACAAATTTATTAAACCACGCCATATTCGGGATCGACGTGATAGGTGCATTTCCCGCCCGGTAATCGAGCAGCGTATTCATCACACCGTAAAAATCCTGGCCCGATGCCGGGTCCCTGAGATTATTAAAATGAGCGGTGTCGCGGATAACAAGCAAGCTCTTTGCGATTCGTCCAACGTACGAAGCCTCAAAAGAAAGCCCCTTGTAGATCTCACGGCCATACGACACGTTGTAATTGTAGTTGTACGGAGTCGTCAGCTTGTCATCGAGCGACTGCTCGATACGTTGATCTTCGTCCGCAGGCGTCTGAAGCGGGAAGGTAAGACTTGGTGCCGCAGTGATGCCGGGCAAGATTCGGTAATTCTGCCCTAGGCCTGAAAACAAAGGCCCCTGAAAAGAAGCAACATCGTAGGTATTAGCTGAGATACTGCTCGCCGAGCTATATCCCAATGTTGAGTTAAGGTCAAAAGCGACGGCTAACGCACTTCCGATTCGATCGTAAGTTACACGAAATCCTCCGCGGATCGTGCTCTTGTTGTCGCCGCCAAAGAGGGCCTTGAGAAATCCGCCCTTAAAGTTTGGCGACCAGGCAACCGCGACGGACGGGGCAAAATTGTTGAAATCCTGCTTATAATATCCGGGCTTGCCATTTGCTTTACCTGCTTTATCGACCGTCAGGAGTCCGTTGTATGGCGTTCCGTTAAAGGCACCCGCCGCACGCTTTTCAAAGAATTCGTTGAGGCTTGTCGTCGGCGTGACCTGCAATCCGTTGGCCTCATAGACCGGTGTGCCCGTCGACCATCGAACCCCGTAGTTAACGGTCAAATTGTTAAACGCTCTCCAGCTATCCTGCACATACCATTCGTACTCCTCAGTCTTAAAGGTACGCGAGACAGCCTGTCCCACCGGTTGCAAAGATCCGGAAGCTCCATACTGCAAAGCCGCACCGTATTGCGAAAAACGGCCGATCACAGCGGTTAAAGCATCGCGGAGATCAGTCGTGCCGCCGCTTGCGACATTTGGAAAGATCGGGGTTCCGCACGTTGCGTCGTCATAAATTACAACGTCACCCGAACAATTGTAATACGACGGATTGGTCGATGCGTTATCGTATGACGAACCAAACGACGCACGGGCATTCGTTACCAGCCGGATGTTGCCACCCGCACTGATCGTGTGATTGTTCATAACCCAGGTAAAATCATCTACAAAATTATGAACTGGTGTTACGCGGCTGAGCGTTCTCGAAAAGCTGAGCGGCTGATAAATGAATCGAAAACTAACAAAGTTTTGAGCCGAATCGCCGCCATTTGTAAACGCAGCCCGCGTCAGGCCGTAGGTGAAGCGATTGACCATGCTGCTATTGATCGTCCAGGTGTGGCCGAGCGAAATACCCTGCGGGTGATTCCAATTATTAGGAGCAGGAGTGTCAGGGAAGCGCGAAACGCCGGACGAATTATCCTGCTGATACTGATAGCGTGCAAAAACATCCTGCGATGCATTTACCTTCCAGTCCAGCCGCAAGGTCGCGACGTTGTTACGGATCGGAGTTTTTGCGTTGAAACGAAATCCCGATGTGTTCAGCCCGTCTCCCACGGTAGTGTCGTTTGCCGTATAGCGGGCCGCAGCCGCGGCTAAAAACATAACTGCGGTGTTATTAACACCCGGCGTAACTCCATTTGCACCGTTGTAGCATGCATTGATCTGGGCGATCGTGAGGCTCGAAACGCCTCCCGAAAAGGTCGGCGTACACGTGCCGGCACCCGGCGCCGCACTAGCACGGTACTTTACAATACCCATACCCAGGCTTGCCAGCGGCACCTCGCGGGTGACCGAAGTTTCGGTATTCTCGTCAAACCGTTCATAAAAAGCGGCAAAGAAAAGTCGGTCTTTTATGATCGGGCCGAGGAATGAACCACCGTAATTTCGTCTTTCAACGGATGGTTGTGCAACGCCGTTGGCGTTGTTAAAAAAGTCATTTGCCTGCAGCCACGTTTTCGGACGGTAGTAAAAATATCCCGAACCATGCCATTCATTACTTCCCGATTTTGTGATCAGCGATATCTGGGCACCCGACGAACGGCCAAAGCTTGCGTCGGCGTTAGTTGTCTGAACGCGAAATTCCTGCAGGGCCTCCGGCGTTACACGCAGCACGCTAAAAAACGCTCGACCGCCTTGCTGCTCGTTTACATCGACGCCGTCAAGCGTTACGTTTGCCTGGTCGGATCGGCCGCCGTTCACCTCACCGTCAGCCGTAACACCGGGCTGGAGCGACAAGAGGCCGGGGGTGTTGCGGGCTGAAAGAGGAAGCTGGATAACCTGCTGAGTCGTAAAGGTATTGCCGATCGAACCGTCGCTCGTGTTAAGCACGGCTTCGTTCGACGTCGTAACTGTTACGGTCTCCGTTATTCCACCGGGTTCGAGAGCTATATTTACCTCCTTGGGCAGATCAACCATTGCCTGCAGTCCCGGAAGAAGCGATTTCTTAAAGCCTTTCGCAACGACCTCGACCCGATATGTATCGGGCGGAATTGAAACAAATGAGTAATTACCGTCCTCATTTGAAACCTGGGTACGGCTATAACTCTTTGTCTCGCTCTGTAGCGTGACGGTCGCACCGCTAACGGAGGCACCCTGCGAGTCACGCACGGTTCCGCGGAGCGACGATGTCTGTGCCGAGGCACTTATTGACAAAATAGCGGCCAGCCCGATAGCCAGAGCTAACGAGTAAAGCCGCGTCATTAACACAACTCTTTTCTTCATGTTTTCCTCCTGTTGATCTGATGAATAGATCCCGTTAAATAACAAGATCGAATAGCTTTGAATGTAAGCAAAATTATCGAAAACCGATTCTAAAAATTTTACAGGCATCAACTGTGCCACAAACGGCATCGCGGGCGTGCCCAAAAGGTCAAATCCGACTTAGATCCTTAAAACAGAGACTTTACGGGCATTTACGTGCTATCAGCGACCATGCGGCGGCGGCGGGCACGTCGATCGGGCAGCGATCCGCCGCTCCTCACGCGCGAATTATTCGAACGGAATGAAAATTATTCAAAATCTCGTATTAAATTGATTAAATTGGTTAATTTATCGATTTAATTGGACGCCGATCACTTTCGCTGCGGTCGCCCCCTGCCCGGCGGCCGTGGCAATTGTTGGGGAGAATGGGCTCGCGACATCGCCGATGGCAAAGACGCCTTCGACGCTGGTCGAGCAGTTGCTGTCGATGCAAATGTAACCCGCATCATCGAGATCGACTTGTCCGCGAAAAAGTTCGGTATTCGGCTGGACGCCGATGCGGATCAAAACTGCATCAATGTCGATCCTCCTGGTTGAACCGGAGCCGATATCTTCGATTTCGGCTGCTTCGACCGCTTCATTTCCGAAAATTCCGGTGACACGCGAATTGAGAATGGGCTCGATCTTCTTGTTATTCCTCATGCCGTCAAGAAATTCTTCGCGGGCAGTAAAATTGCTCCGCCGATGGACAACATAGATCTTCTCTGCTTCGTCGGCGAGGATCAGTGCGTTTTCAAGCGCGGCATCGCCCCCGCCGACGATCAAAACGCGTTTTCCGGCGACATCTTTTCTAGCTTTAACACCAGATTCCAAAATGCCTCGCCCGCAAAATTCGTCCTCCCCGGGGATGTCCAATTTCCTCCGCCGGACACCCGTCGCGATGATGATCGCCTTTCCCGTGATCGCCTCACCACCGGCTAGAATGATTTTCTTTTCGGCAAGACGGATGGCGGCGATCTCAACTCCGGTTCGCAAGACGACATCTTTGGCCTTGATCTGACGCAGAAAGACATCACGCAATTCGACACCGCTCGCAGCCTCGGCTCCCAGGTAATTTTTTATCTCACCATAAACGCGCAAAAGCTGACCGCCCAAGTTTGTTTCCTTTTCCAGTAAAATAACGTCGAGGCCAAGTTCGGCGCACCATAACGCGGCCGAAAGCCCGCCCGGGCCGCCGCCGATGACCATCACGTCATGATCCGCCTTTTTTTTGTTCATGTTACAGCCTTAAGTGCCTGAAAATGCAACTTCTTTATGCGTCATTTTGCCATTTTTTGTCACTTTTTCGAATGCCCCGCAATCCGACAAAAGCAAAATCGTTGTAAAAATTCATTTTCAGCCTTTATTTTAGGCACTCACGGCTGTTTTCACAACGCGGAGTTAGATCGTCGTGCGGCTGGCACCGGTGTTGCTTTTGAATATAGACTGATATTGGGCGCGTCTTTAGCGACGTCCTCTTTCCCAACGTCCCAACAAAAGAGCAGATTTTCCCCCAAAAAAATATGAGATTAGAATTAGAACGAAGCGAAGCCATCTTTCCAGCCGTCGAAAACGCGGCCTTTGACGAGGTTATCGTATCGCCCGATTTTCAAGCTCTTCTCGAAAAGGGCATTTCCGCCGCACAAACGGGCGACCGCGAACTCGCCCGGAAACTGCTCACTAAGGCTGCGGCGATCAATCCGCAGAGTGAAGACGCCTGGATGTGGCTCGCCTCGATCAGCAACTACCCCGAGGAGCTGCTCGCCTTTCTAAACAACGTCCTCAACATCAACCCTGACAATGCTCGTGCGATCGAATGGCGGACCGCGACCTGCGACCTGCTTGCTAAAACGTTTGTCGAGCGCGGCGTAACTGCCTATGAAGAGGGATCTCTCGAACAGGCTGCCCAATCATTTGACCTAGCCCTGACGCATGATTATGACTGTGCGGCCGCGTGGTTTTGGAAATCAAAGCTTGCCCCGTCCGATGATCAGCGGCTCGACTGTCTTCGCCGCGTGTTGAGCATTAACGTGGACAATCATGAGGCCCGCGATGAGTTTGATGCGATAATGCTCTCGCGCTCCTCATCGGCTCTGGACGATGCCAAAGTAGCCGCGCTTGGCGGCAATAGTCAAAAAGCCGTCGAATTGCTCGACGCCGCTCTTGAGAATGATCCCGCAAATGCCGACGCATGGGTCCTCCGTTCTCATCTTTTAAGCAGTCTGCCGGAAAAATTGAGCTCACTGGAAAAGGCCCTTGCGATCGATCCGGCAAATGCCGCCGCCCGCTCAGGCTATGATTTTTTATCTGCCATGATCACCGCGGCACCGCCGTTGGAGTCGGCAGAAGGTAAGGAGCCGGAATTCGTCGCGTCTCACATCGAGGAAAACCATGAGCCCGTCGTCGAAGTATTTCATGACGTAGCCGAAAGCGTTGATGATATTGAGATCGCGGCTGCGAATGACGAACCGATACACGCGGTCGAGGACATGTTTACCCCCGCCGTCGAACCCATCGACCCCGACAGCGATACGATCGAGAGTCTGCCGCCGATCGATGAGATACTGGAATTACAGGCCTCACCCTTTGGATCAGAGGCGGAATCGAGCGAGGAGGTTTTTGCGGACGATGACAACGCCG
>JBJXEG010000019.1:0-48407 GCA_046155085.1 Pyrinomonadaceae bacterium
GTAAACGGGCCTGCGCCTTTCAGAGTATCAACCAATCCGGCCGCCTTAACAGCAGCTACGAGCGTGGTGTGGTCCTTTGAATTGACGGCGTTATCGATGATGTCTTTCGTTTTCAGCATCGCCGATCCGCCGACCATCGGATTGTCGGACGCCATGTTTGAATTGGACGCAGCCACGTTCGAATTCATTGCCGAATTCGCGTTGCTGCTCATTGTAGAATTCGAATTACTGCGCATCGTATTGGCATTATTCGACGAGTTCGTTGCGGGCGATCCGCAGCCGATAAGTGCTGCCGCAGAGGCCGTAACAGTTAAAAACATTGCAAATTTTCTATACATTACCTGTCTCCCAAAGAGTAAATTCATAAAAACAGGAGTTCCGCAAAACCGATGCGACCTCTCCAAAAGCGGCTGATCGTTTAACGCGAAATGATTCCTCGTGTGTGGTTTCGTTCAAGAGTCGGGATCGGATTCAGACAACGCGGTAACCTGCACAAATAAAAAACCGCCGAAACGCAAAGGTTTCGACGGTTTTAAAGTTACTGGCGGAGCCGACGGGACTCGAACCCGCGACCTCCAACGTGACAGGCTGGCGTTCTAACCAACTGAACTACGACTCCGCATATTAATTGAAAACGGAAAGTGGATAATTAAAAATGCAGGACTGCGGCCGACATTTCTCCACTTTCAATTTTACATCTTCAATTCTGATCTGGTGGGCACGAAGGGACTCGAACCCCTAACTTCCTCCTTGTAAGGGAGGCTGTCTACCAATTGACGTACGTGCCCGCAAAACTATCCTTATCAAAACCTCATTTGCGCACGCCTAACCGACTACTTTTCAAAAAAACTCGCCCATTTCAAAAAATGAGCGAACTGTTAGATTAGGAAAGTGGCTCGACAATGTCAAGTTTCGGACGTCTCACCCTAGTTCCGTTTTTGAAGCATGGGTTTGGCACCGGGATCTGAATTGGCGGCGGTTCCGTCATAGGCGAGGATCGTGCCGCCAAATCCGACGGCCCAGCCTTTGTTTCCGTTAAATACGATGCGTTCGAGACGGTGCGTGGTTTTGGAATTGACCTCGTACCAATTGGCGCCGCCGTTTGTAGTTCGGATGATCGTGCCATTATCGCCGACCGCCCAGCCGTTGGTCGCATTTGCGAAATAGACATCGTTTAGGTTGGCCGTGGTTGCTGATTGCTGTTGCCGCCAGAGCCTTGCGCCGCCGCCGTTTGAACGAAAAATTCGGCCCTGTGTTCCCACTGCCCAGCCTCCTTTGTTGCCAACAAATGAGACGGCGTTAAATTTTGTATCAGTATCGCCGAGCAGCGTCGCCTTTTCCCAAGTAAAACCTGAGTCGTCGGTAAACATTATCGTCCCGCCGGCCCCGACGATCGCCCCGACCATGTTATCGCCAAATGCGCCGTCAAGCAGCAGGAAATGGATCGCCGTCTGGATCTTATTCCATGAGGTGCCGTCCTCCTGCAGTTTGTAAAAAATACCGCCCTCGCCAAACGCCGTGGCTGAGCCGTCTTTGTTAAATAGGAGGCGAGTGACACGCTCGCGTCCGCCGTCCTGAAACTCGATCTTTTCCCAATTCTTACCGCCGTCCGTTGTTTTCCTTAGATATGACGATGCATTTGCCCCACGAGCGTAGATATCGCGTGAGCAGAGCAGCCAGCCGGTCGTCTCGTTAACAAAATAAACCTGAACCAGCGCGTCGTTTGTAAATTTTCGCTCCTTTACCCACGTCGAGCCTCCGTCAATCGTCGAAAGCAACGTCCCGCCCTCACCGGCGATCCATCCTTTTGTTTCGCTGACAAAAAACACATCGCGAAGCCATGCAAAAGAATTGGTATTTTGCTTGACCCATTCAGCATTTGCTGTCTGAAGACAAAACAGCAGAATGAACAGGGTTGAAATTATCTTTGTCGATCGCATAGCATTTTGCATTTAGCAGCGGCAGTCAGCATTTATAGCGGGCTCCCGATCATATATCTCAGGCTGCTCACCTTGAGCATAATGTCGAAAACTTTTGAGATGCTAAATCCCTTTCCGGCCACGAAGACCTGATCGCCGGGGCTGAGAAAGATCATTTCTGATTTACCTGCTTCCATATCGGCAAGGCTGACGATCCGCCGGGTTAGACGCCCGTCTTTGCCATAGCTGACGAGAGCGACCTTTTTCTTATCTCCCTCTTTTGTAACGCCGCCGGCCTCAAGGATAGCCTCGTACACGCTCACCTTACGGTCCATTACGCGGACGCCGGGAGTAGCGACATTGCCCATCACGCTGTAGCGCGTCGCCATTGCCTTGTCGAGCGTGACTGTGACCTTGGGGTCGATGATAAATTCATCCAGCTTTTTGGTGATCTCGGCGGCCACCTGCTCCACCGTCTTGCCGGCGACAAGTACGCCGTCACGCACGAGGGGATATGAGATCCGGGCGTTGGGTGGGATCGTGATACCCGTCTTGCAATAATCCGGACACTGGCCAAACACCTCGACCGAGATCTGGTCGCTAGGGCCAAGACGATACTCCTTCAGATAATTGTCGTAGTACGGCAATATCGCATCCTCTTCAGGTGATTTTTGATCATCTCCGGCGTCGGCCGGTACCGTCGGTGCGGGAATCGGATCGGGTTTCTTAGTACCCGCCACGGGCGTGACTTTCTTACCGTCTTTTAGCTTCGGTGCCGTTGCCTGGCCCATGCCGACGCAAGTAAGCAAAGCCAATCCTAATGCTGCTCCGGTGATTTTATTCAATGATATTAAAGCTTTCATAAAGATCCCCTCGTGCGAATATAAATGTCGATTAACGTGCCCAATCCAGATTTTCGATCGCCGCCGCATTGATCCGCAAACAGTCGGCCATTATCTCCCGCCCCGGCCAAAAAGCACGGTCTTGACCGTCTCAAAAACGATCATAATATCAAGTGTCAGACTCTGATTCTTAATGTAATAGAGGTCGTACTGCAGCTTTTGTATTGCGTCGTTGACCGAGGCTCCGTAAGGATACTTGATCTGCGCCCAACCCGTCAGCCCGGGTGCGACAAGGTGGCGGTGCTCGTAAAACGAGATCTCGGTCGCCAACTGTTTTACAAAATGCGGACGTTCGGGACGCGGGCCGACAAAATTCATCTCACCCTTGAGGATATTCCAAAACTGCGGCACTTCGTCGATCCGAAGTTTGCGGATGATCTTACCGACGCGTGTGACACGTTCGTCGTCCCTTACCGCCCAGATCGGCGTGCCATCCGGCTCAGCGTCGGTTTTCATTGACCGAAACTTTATGACGTTAAAAATATGCCCGTTCTTGCCGACGCGCTGCTGTCTGTAAAAAACTGGGCCACGCGATTCGAGTTTTATCAGGATCGCCGTCACGATGCCGATCGGAAGCGAGACCACCAGCCCCATCAACGCCAATACACGGTGAAACGCCTCCCTGACAACCGTCTTCATTGGCGAGTCGCGCTTTCGCCCGGCGAATATCAGCCACGACGGCCGCAGCATATCGACATGTACCTTTCCCGTGATCCGCTCAAAGAATGATGTGCATTCCTCTATCGAAACGTCGCCCGCAAGGCTCATCCTAAGCAGAGCCTCGGTCGGAAAGGCGCCTCGTCTTTCGCGTACGGCGATCACCACCCGGTCGATCTTTTCATTCCGAATCACGTCCTCAAGGTCCGGGCCTTTTCCTAGAATGATGGAACGGCCTAGCCTTTCACGCGGCTTTGCTCCGTTTTCCGAGATAAAGCCCGCTATGCGGTAACCGGCATCACGCCGTTCCCATACCGCCTCAGCCGTATCGAGAGCTGTTTGCCCCGTTCCGACGACAAGGATCTTTTCGCCGATACCAGGGTGGCCGGTCAATAGATGAATAAATATTCTCCAACCCAGCAATAGTCCCAAAACAATGGGAACCGAGATCACCGAGACACCGCGTCCGATCAAAAGCGGCGGCACAAAGTAGAAAAGCAATGCCAGCAGCACCCACGCGATTCCCAGCGCCTGCACGAGCCGCAGCAGCAGTTCCCGCCGGTTTGTCATCACTATGTAATCGTAAAGATCGTAAAAATAGAGGCTCAGAATACAGACGCCCGATGCCAGCCCGATCTTGAGCCAGCCATTTTTTGCATTTAGCTCGTACTCGGAACCCGCGATTCCGAGGCGTAGGTATATTGCCAGAATTACGCCGCCGTAAAGAAACGCCGCATCCGCCAAAATTAACCAAAATATCCGTGGGCTAAACCCCGAAGCACTCATTTTTTACCTTTCCTAACGATCACGGGCTAAGCGATTCGTTGAGGCGCCTATAGTTGTAATACCCGTAGTTGTAATGCGATTCCTGCATTACGTCCTCGCTTTGATTTAGGACAACACCGAGCAGCCGCTCCTTTGGCAGCGGGTCGAGGATCCGGTCGATCGCGCTATATCGCGTCCTGTTTGCCCGGACAACCAGGAGAGCACCATCCGCCTGATTTATCAGGACGGTGGCATCCGTAAAGATGCCAAGCGGCGGTGCGTCAACGATGATGTAATCAAACATCCCGCGGGCCTCGCTCAAAATATCCTTAAATTTTGAACCTGAGATCAGCTCGGCCACGTCCTGACGGGCTTCGCCGCCGGGGAGAATATGCAAACCAGAAGGCTCGAGCCGGACGATCGATTCGACCAATGTTGCCGTTCCCGCAAGTACGTCCGAGAGCCCCCTATCTGTCTCGATCCCCAGATAATCGGCAAGGCTCGGCATACGCAGATCGCTATCGATAATGAGACACTTAACCCCGTCTGTTTGGGCCAACAACCACGAAAGGTTGAGGGCCGTGACGGATTTGCCTTCGCTCGGGTTGACACTCGCGACTACGATCGACTGCAGCTTTTGCCGTTGGCTCTTATGCAAAACGTGAGTTCTGAGGCTGCGATACTCTTCGCAATAGCTCGAATTGGGGTGCGTTATCGATACAAGACGAGGCTCAACGCGCGCCGCGTCAATGGTCCAGCTGACAAAGTCAGGCAGGGCCCTCGACGCGACGCGCGTTAAGCTTTCGGCGTTCAATTTTGCCCCGGCAGTAAAATCCGATCCTAGATCAGGGAGTGCCGTCCCGTTCGTAGAATCCGGCTGCCCTATGAACGCCGAACCTGGGTTACCGATCCTTAGGCCCGATGAGAGCAGGTCCGGCGGCATATTTGCACGCCGTCCGCTGCGGTCAAACGGGACTATGTTTTCCGTGGTCGAGATCGCCCCGCCCATCGGATCCTCGGTACGCCTTTTCTGTAATGCTTTCAAGATACTCATCTTTGATTGCTCCGCTTTGCTGTCTAAAACTTATTGAATGTCCCGATAAACTCGTCGATCTCGAGCTTTATGTCATCCTCGATATCCTCAAAGATCAGCCCCCCGTTTCCATTGGAGTGTCCATTTCCGTTTGAATGGCCATTCTCTTCCTTAAACATCCGCGGCCTGACCTGTTCGGTCCGGGCCTGTCCGGTCCATAGATCGTCTTTCGCCGTGGGCCGCAGAACACGGCCGTTTGGAGCGTCAAGGGCCGCATCCGCAGCATGGACCGCATCTTTGCGCGGCAGCATATCGAGGTTTTCGGCAACTTCTTCGATGATCTGGCGGCCGATCATCTGTTCGCCTGCCGAGTATGCAGCGAGCATGGCGTTGTCGCAGATATTATTGATATTTCGAGGAATGCCCTCGGAGCACTGAAAAATAAAGTCGACCGCTCCGGGCGTAAATACGTTTGGCTGCGCCGAACCGGCTATCAGCAATCTTTCTGTAATATATCGATCGACCTCCTCGACGGTCGGAAATGAGTGCATTCCGCACCGCAGGGCAACCCGCTGCTTTAACTGCCGCAAATTCGCCTGATTCAGTTTGTCGCGAAGTTCCGGCTGGCCGGTCAGCACGATCTGGAGATGCTTGGCATTGTCGGACTCAAAATTGAGTAGCAGCCGGATCTCCTCCAGCACATAGTCCGAAAGTTCATGTGCCTCGTCGATGATGATCACCGTGCGAAGCCCTCGTCGGTGCCGTTCCTCGAGCACCTTGCCTAACGTATTGAGAAGCTCCGATTTGTTGTTCCAATCCTTGATGCCGAGCATCTCAGTCACGTGGTGATAAAATTCGTCGATCGAGAGACGTGGATTGAAAACATATGCCGCCAAGACGCTCGAATCGAGCCGCCGCAATATCCATCTGAGCGCGGTCGTTTTGCCGGTACCGACCTCGCCGGTGAGCACAATCAAGCCTTTCGCGTTTTCAAGCCCGTAATAAAGGCTTGCAAGCACCTCGTTGTAGCTTGGCGTGAACACAATGAACCGCGGGTCGGGTGTCAATGTGAATGGTATGTCGTCTAATCCGAAAAATTCCTTGTACATAACTACCTCTTATTACGAAATCAACGTGTCCAACAATCTTGTCGTCTGTAGTATCAGCACGATCAGCGGAATGACGCCGATCGCAGCGGCGATTCCCGCCGCCAGCTTTAGCCATTGCGAACGCCGGATCCATTTTTTCTCCCCGGCTGATAGGAGAGGCGGGACCGACGCGAGCACTGGTAGGCCCGTGTAATGTTTGGCATCCTCGATATTCTGAACCTTAAATAGTCTCGGGACCTCAAAGGCCGCAGCCAGCAGCAACCCAACGAACAGGCCAATTCCGGCCCCGACAAGCGTCAAGACGAATCGCTTTGGCGCAACCGGCGACTGCGGCACATTTGCCGGGTCCTGCACACGGATCGTTTCGCCCTGAGCGTTTGTCTCAACGCCGACCACAGTTTCCGCATCGTTCTTTTTCTTGAGAATTTCGTCGTAGGTCTGCTTTGCCGAAGCGTAGCGCTCCTTTATCCCTTCGAGAGCGACGCGAACGTTAGGAACCGTGCTGATCCTCGCCTCAAGAGCTGCGATTTGGCCTGCATTCTGCTGTCGCTCAACATCCTTTTGAGCAAGCTGCTTTTCGATTTGACCGATCTGTCCCTGAACCCGTTCATTCTCGTTTTCAAGGCTCTTTTTCTGCATTTCGTTTTTGATCTTGGCCGATTGAGTTACCGAAGCGACCTTCCGGTCCGAGTTTTTCTTAAGATTTTCGATCTCTTCATTTACCCGGGCGATCTCACTTTGCTTTGCGACAACAGCCGGATGTTTGTCCTTGTAAACCTTGAGCAAAGTATCAAGCTGGGCGTTTAGGTCAGCCCGTTTCTTAACCATTTCAATGTAGCCAACGGAGTTTTCCGGATCTGAAACTTGCCGGGCGGTGTCTTGCGTATCTCTTTGGTTAAAGTCTTCAATTAATCTCATTTGCCGGTTATTTGCGGCAATGGCATCGCTCAGGCGTCCCTTTTCGTTAAAGAGCGTTTCTTTTTCCTTTGTGATCGTATCGTCGCGTTGACGAAGGCCTTGCAACTGAGCCACAAGCCCCTGCTCGGATTCAGGTAGAGTTGCGACGTTTGCCGTCATAATATCGAGACGCTGTTTTTCGAGCTCATCGAGGGCCGCCTTTTTTTCACCCAACTGTTTTTCAAAAAGATCGTTTGTCGATTCGGCTATCTCCACGGAGTTTTGCACTTGTGCGTTAACGTATTTGCTGGCTAATTCGGCCGTAACGTTTCTTGCCGCCTGCGGATCGCGGTCGCGATAACTCACCCGAAACGCCGCAACCTTTTCATTGCCGGCCTCGTCAAGCTTGACGACAATGTTTTTGTACATCTTGTTGATGATCAGCTCCATCGGGATGCCGGCGTTGCGCTCGACCTTGTATAGGTCATATTTTTGTACCATCGGTTCGAGCGATGAGCGGCTCAATACTTCCTGATTTATGGTCGAAAGCCTTTGCGACAGGTCCTCGTTCGAAAGCGACTGGATGAGATTGGACGAAATCGTCGGCGGTTTTACCGTCAGCAAAGAGGTCGATTCGTAAATGCTCGGCAGACGATAAACCACATAGCCGATCGCAGCCGTAAAGGTGATCATCGGCAACAGGATCAGCCATTTCTGCCGTTTCACCATGCCGATGATCTCACCGGCACTTCTCTGTCTAAATTCAACGCTCATTTTCTTTCCTCGGAGTGCTTCTTAAATCTGGTCCTCTATTTTGTCGTCCGGCTTTTGCCTGTCAATGCGGCTGAGAAACCATCTAATCAGAATGACAAGGGCGATCAACCCGATCCCAAATGCAAGTAAACTTATCGATTCGGGTATATTTACAGGCGGTATCTGCATCGCGGCGATTGTAGAAATTTCAAGTGTTCCATTCATTGGTAGTTTTGTAACGCCTTACAGGCTCGCCAAAACACTTTTTGCCTCAGAGACCTCTCGCTGGCTCAAACCTCCGATGTTCTTTAATGAGGCCTCGGCCTCACGGCGGGCGGACGCTTTGTCACCCGCCTTAGCAAGCGCCATTCCGAGCCGGACACGATAGCCCGGATTCGGTGCTGTCCCTGTTTTTTGCGCATTGGCGTCGTCGAGAGAGACTGCTTTTTTCATTTGCTCAACTGCCGGCGAGGCCAACCCTTTTTTCAAATAGACCCAGCCGAGCGTGTCGTAAAATCCGGCAACTGTCTGATTTTTCGCAACGGCTGCTGTCGCGAGCTGTAGGGCCTCATCCAAATTTCCCTGATTGTCGGCGATCAGCCATGCCAGATTATTGGCGGCGATCGGTGTCTCGGGAGCGATCTCAAGCGCCCGGCGATAACTCTTTTCGGCCTCAGCCGTGTTGCCGCGGCTGTCTTCGAGAATGCCGAGCATCGTGTAGATCTGAGCTGCCGGCCTTTTATCCAGGACCTTTTTGTATTGAGCCACGGCCTCATCGGTGCGGTTTTGAGCCGTCAGCAGGCTCGCGTATGTCGAATACGCCGGAAGGTAATCACCGTCGAGGCTGATCGCGGCGAGCAGTTCGCTTTCGGCGGCAGCCATATTTTTTTCTGCGGTAAAGATCGTCGCCTTAAGATAATGCAGGCCCGCCAAGACGTCCCCCTTGCCGGCGCTCGCGTCGATCAAGCCATCTATGCGAGCGTGTGCCCTCGCGGTCTGATTCATTTCGATCGACATACTTACGATCCCGCTGACGGCATCAAAACTCTGCGGGTCGACCGCAAGTGCTTTCTCATAGAGATCTAAGGCACCGGCTGCATTTTTTTCAGCGATGAGCACTTTTGCGAGATTGACCATAGCCGACGGCGAACGCGGGCTAAGACGGACGATCTCCTGTAGATCGTTCTTTGCCTCCGCCAACTTGCCGAGATCGAGATACGCGAGGCCCCGCGATGAAATTCCTCGAAGATGCAGGTCAAGTATCATCTGCGGTGTGGTCTCGGCGTTTGCCTGCGAGTTGTTGGTCCTATCTATCAGCTCGTTAGAAAGTTTGAGGGCGTTTTGCGGATCTCCGGCCGAAAACGCGGCCTGAATTTTTAACACGCCGGTTTTTAGATACGCCGGATGATAACGCTCTAGATCGGCGATAAAGGCAAGCGCCTGATCGATCTGGCCGAGCGAGAGCCGGGCCTGCGACATCAGATACAGAGCGTCGCGGTTGCTCGGTTGCTTTTTCAAAATCTCTTCAAGGTCTTTGACCGCGTCATCGTCCTTATTTTCCTGCATTTTTACGCGGGAGCGGAGCATTAACGCCTCGGTATCGTTGTCGTTGATCTTTAACAAGGCGTCGAGCTGTTCGTAGACCTTTGCCGTCTCTTTGCGGTCGAGATACATTTGCCCGATGCGGTACCGTGCAAGCACATATTCCGGCGCGTCGGTAATGATCTGGTTCAGCACGGCGATAGATTCGTCCTTACGCTCCGTCGTTGCATAAAATTCGGCCAGCTCCAGACGGCTTTCCGGACTGTTCTCCTGCACCTGTATTAGATTTTTGTAAGAGGCCTCGGCCTTCTCATACTGACGGCTCGTTACAAAGAATTCGGCGATCGCCTCGTGTGCCTCAATGCTGTTCGGATCGATCTCGATCGCTTTTTGAAACTGTGCTTCGGCTTCAGCGTCTCGGTTCGCGTAAGTCAGAAAACGGCCGTATTCCGTGCGTCCGAGCACAGATGCGGGACTCGCCTCGATACCTCGCTTGATCGCCGCCTCGGCCTCAGGCACCTTTTCACGCGTGGTATAGAGACGCTCAAGGCTGATGTATGATTCGATCCGCTGCGGGTCAAGAGCGATGGCCTTGTTGACCTGATTGACGACATCCGTATCGGGCTTGCCCTGTGCGGCCATGATCGACGCCGTCAGGATGTGGCCCTCAATAAATTTAGGATCAGCGATAAGGATCTGGTCGCGGATCTTCTCCGTTTCAGAGATCATCGGCGGCTGTATCAACAGGAAGTAATTACCAAGTTTTGCCTTTGCTTCCAGGTTTGAGTCGTCGAGCTCGACCGTCTTGCGAAGCTCGTCCAAAACCTCGTTAAACTGCCCCAGGCTCTCATACGCCCGCGCGAGTCCCCAGTGCGCCTTTGCCGAACCGCTGTCCGACTCAGCCGCCGAGCGAAACTGCATCATCGCATCGTGAAACTTGCGCTTAGCAAGATACTCTTCGCCCTTAGCCAAAAACGACGCCGTCGAATGGCCGCAGGCAGCAAGAAATATACTCGCGCAAAGTAGTATTGAAAGGGAAAAAGGACGGAAACTGAAGATTTGGCACTCTCGCATATCGTATTAAATTGTTCGCTTGCGATGTCGATGTTTTCCATCAGGCCGGGGCGTCGAACCTAATGAATATCAATATCGGGCGTCTGTCGATCCGTTGGTTATCAGCGTCGGATCAGCCGGAAAACTACAATCTCAATTGAATTGAGACAATCGCTACATTCTTAGCAGCATTAGTGAAAAACGCTCAATCAAGGGGTGATTTCAGAAAAAAGTGGGAAAATCTTGTAAGGGCAAAGGATGGGCAACATCAAGCGTCGGTATGACTTGCCGAGTGGAAGCTCACCTATTTAAAGTAAAGTTCGAATCTTGCGGGATATCCGAAAAATGTTGATGCTTTGGTCCGGTCCGGACCAGGTGAACCAGTGTGGACCACGGTGGACCAAGGATCATTCCGGCACAAATGGCGGGAGTTGTTCGGATAGGCGGGCGGAAAGGTCGGAGGCGGATGAGAGACCCGCTAACGGCTTACCCCGGTCTTAAGTCCTTAGATATTTGCGACATGCTCTGGAACCCTGCCAATAAGATTCAATTTTGCCGTATCAAACTTACTCAACTCCCAGTTATTTTGTAAGTTAAGCCAAAAATTTGGACTTGCTCCTAATGCCATCGAAAGCTTAAAGGCAATTTCGACGCTGATACCACGTTTTCCTCGACAGATCTCGTTTATCGTCTTTGGCAGAACACCGATATGTGCGGCGATAGTTGATTGGCTGATGCCAAGCTCGTCCAGCTCGTCCTGCAAAACAAGTCCCGGATGTATTGGAGTGGTGTGATTTCCTATGTTATTCATGCTCTACCTCTTTGGTATCAATGATAATCGACTATTTCTACGTCAATGGCATCTGTCCCGGTCCAAATAAAACATATCCGGTACTGATCATTGATCCTGATGCTGTGCTGCCCCGATCTATCGCCCTTTAATGCCTCCAAACGATTGCCGCGAAGTTCGAGCAGGTCATTCAGACTGGTCGCGGCACCCAGTATCGCGAGTTTTATCTGAGCCTTTTGATGCAATTCGGTCGGTAAGATCCTTTGGGTTCGTTTTGATGCACGCCCATAATTTATTTCTTCCGTAACCTTATCTCTGAAACTCTTAATCGGCATCGGCTATACCACTATACCACGGAGTGGGTATTCAATCAACAGTCCGCCTTATTCCGGAACAAAGGGCGGGAGTTGTTCGGCGAGGCGGGCCGACAGGTCGGAGGCGGCGGCGAGCGAGGCGGCTTCGTCGCTGCCGACCGAGGTCATTACACGCACGATCGAGCCATCGGTGCGGCGGCGGGTGACGCTGTCCCAGACTGTATTGATCTTGTCGCGGTATTCGCTGGCCTCGATGTGGCCGCGGCCTTGGTACCAATAGATCATTACCTCGCGGTAGATGCCGTTTTCGATAATGTAGCGGTTCGCTTTGAATGTATGTCCGTCGGAGGTCGTGATGTCGATGTACTCCGGATCTTTGAGCACCCAACCCGCACCCGGCAAGCAGTTTTGCGGACTGTGATAGGTCGCACCGGCACGCTGGGATGCGTAATAGCCAACGTAAATATTCGCGATACGGCCGTCAGCAGCGGTGTATTCGCGCATCGTGTAATCGGTCGTCCGAAGCACGCTCTCGACCGACTGATCAAATTTGATGTCGTTTCCCTTTTGCCGCCAATCGCCGAGCTTTGTGGGCAGGTCAACCAATTGTTTCCGCTCGATCTCTAATTCGCCGCGAGCGGCAAAAAAGTTTATAAAAACGCCGCTCAGGAAGAGGACGAAAACCAAAGGTACTAATTTCGAATTTCGAATTTCGAATTTCGAATTTTCAAGAACCGTGTCGCTATCGCTCGCGGTTATGACACTCTGCGTCTCTGCGTCTCTGCGGTGAAAGATCTTTCTCAGGATAAGGTTGACGCCGATCAGCAACGCTAGGGCAACGACATAAACGAGCCAGCCGGACACGTCGTGCACAGTGCTTTCGGTGGCCTGTTTCCCGTAGTAATAGGTCATCACCCCCGTCGCGGTTACGCGTCCGGCGTTGGTCAGCACGGCTATCGGCACGGCTGAGAGCATCAAAATGATCGCCCGCCAGAGATCGCGGCCAGAGAAATTCGCATATCTGCCGCCTTCGTCACGGCGTGTAAAATACGCGAGGATAAGGGCAAGCGTGACCAGCGTCATCAGGCTGCGGATGCCGCTGCAAGCCTCGACGACCTCCAGCGATAAAACCTGCGTCGATCCCTTCGGCAGGATGTCGATGACGTTGCCTTTGCGCACCGTGGGAACCTCGAAAAGCCTTATGCCCCACACCGCCATCTGCGACGCGTAAGTTTGGAGCGGCATTGCAATGCGATTAAAAACAATTTGCGGTATCGGAATGGCGAGCAGCAGCAGAGCGAACGGCACCGCCAAAAGCTGCAGTATCTTTGTGCCGAAAAAATATACGACGATCCCGGCAAGCATCAGCACCATCGATATTCGCTGGGTAAAAAGCTCGGCGCCGAGGGTTCCGGCAAAAAGGATCAAAATTGCAAGTAGCACGCCTCCGCCGCCGAGCCAGATCGCCGGGCGGTCGATTGCCTTTTTGAGTCCGCCCCACTCGCACCAGCAGATGAGTGCGATCACAAATGGCACGAGCAGGCCGTGAGAATAATTCTCGTCCGACCACCAATCAACGCCGAGCTTTGCCAACACACTTGCATACAGGAACGCGAACGCCCCTGTGATGAAAGCCATTTTGATTAAAGAATTTGGTGTGTTTCTTGAAAGCTCGCTCATTTGCCAAGAGCAGAAAACGTTGAATACGTACTTTTTTCCGTCAATAACGCGCGGGGCGTCAATTTGTACGAGCTGTTATGAGATGGGCGAGTTCGTTCAACAGACTCGCGTCTTTTTCGATAGTTGCGAGAGCGTCGCAAGCTTCACGACAAACCGTTTCCGCCATTTTTCGCGTTTCCTCGGCACCGAAATGTGCGGGATACGTCGCTTTTTCTGCCGCCGCATCTTTGCCGGCGGTTTTACCAAGCGTTTCCGTCGCCTGCGTTACATCGAGCAGATCGTCGGTGATCTGAAACAAAAGCCCGATCCGTGAGGCATATTGCAAAACGGATACCATTTCCGAATCTGATGCTCCGCCGATCAGAGCACCGGCCGTTGCTGAAACCGAGATCAATGCTCCCGTCTTTCGTAGGTGGATATTCTCGATCTCGTCGATCGTTAATTTTCGGCCTTCGGCCTCGAGATCAAGCTGCTGTCCGGCGACCATCCCGGTTGGCGTCCCGGACGCTCTCGCGATATCGGCGATCAACCTTAAACGGATAGTGGTAGATAAGCTCGCGTCCTCAGCCAAAGTCTGAAATGCGAGCGTCTGTAAGGCATCCCCGGCGAGTATCGCGGTCGCCTCGCCAAATTTTTTATGACATGTCTCTCGACCTCGCCGGAGGTCGTCGTCATCCATCGACGGCAGGTCGTCATGGATCAGCGAGAAGGTGTGGATCATTTCGAGCGCGGCCCCGGTATAAAGGAGGGCATTTTTATCAGCTCCAAACGTCCGGCCCACCGCAAACAAAATACCGGGCCGGATTCGTTTACCACCCGCAAATATGCTCCATCGGATCGCCTCATGCAGTCGAGCAGGCTCGGTCTCCGGCATTGGCAACAGCTTATCCAGCACCGCGTCTACCTCGCTGCCGACCTCACGAAGAAAATTTTCGATCGCACTCATTGACTGCAAATTATCAGTTATTCGGGCCCAATTATCAAAGGACACGTTTTTGCGATATGCTGTCAGTAGCCCGCACGTAAGTAAGGGCCTTTTGTTGCGACTAACGAGCCATTACTTACGTGCAGGCCCCTGACATATGCCCGTCTCCGAAGCCGATTTCCGCACCGCCCTATCACGTTTTCCAAGCGGCGTAACAGTCGTAACCACCAAAGACGCCGTGGGCCGTCCGCACGGGATCACTGTTTCGGCCTTTTGCTCGGTCTCGCTGGTTCCGCCCATGGTTTTGATCTGTGTCGAAAAAGCAACGGCCAGCCATGACGCCTTTGGCGAATCCCGCGCGTTCGTTGTTAATTATTTACGGGAATCGCAGCAATACCTGTCGGAACAATTTGCCGCCCCGGCCGAAGACAAGTTTGAGGCGGTAGTATTTGGCACCGGTATCGACGGAATCCCGGTCCTAAAAGATGCTCTCGCGAGCATCGAATGCCGCCTCAAACATGCCTATGACGGTGGCGATCATACGATCTTTGTAGGCGAGGTCGAAACCATGGCCATTCAGAACGGCCCGCCACTGATCTATTTTCAGGGCGAATACAATGCATTGAGGACGTAAATGCAGGGTCTTGTTGCCGCTGCGAAAACAAGCACTACATCTTGTGTAAAAAAAGTATTGACATTCTGCTCGCAACTTGATTAAACTTCATTCACTTGAGGACGTTTTTTCGATCACAACTCAAGCTCGCAAACCATACAATTCATCGGCGATAAATCTTCACAAATACTATTTTGAGTGTTAAAATAGTATTAAATCAGCATCCGTGTCTTCGCACACACAGAAAAGTAAGGTGACCGTATATGAGCACAGTTTTTGAGTCGGCTATAAGCAGTTTTCTCGACCGAAATGGCGTTGGCGGCGGTGCCGGAGCGGCAAAGGCCCGCGAGATCGCACCGCTCGGTCTAAATGCACAAAAGGTTGTCAGCCTTCGGTATGCTTTAAAGGACGAGCATGGCGAGCCGCTCGAGACCTGGGCGGACATCGTCCGCCGCGTGGTCGGGCATGTGTCAAAAGCCGAGACTGAGCCATTCAAGCAAAAGCTCTTTTATAACGAGATGACTACCGTCATGCTCGCCCGCGAGTTTATCCCAAATACACCTTGCCTTGTGAACGCCGGCAAACCGAAAGGCCAGCTCGCGGCCTGCTTCGTGCTCAACGTCCCCGATTCGATAGAGGGCATAATGGAACACGCCCAAAATGTCGCTATCATCCACCAGACCGGCGGCGGCACCGGCATGACCTACGAATTTTTGCGGCCCGCAGGATCGATGGTCAATTCGACGCGAGGTGTCGCCTCCGGCCCCGTGTCTTTCATGAACATCGTCAATCAGACGACCGAGGTCGTCAAGCAGGGCGGCGTTAGGCGTGGAGCAAATATGGGTATTTTGACCGTAACCCATCCTGACATTTTGCGCTTTATTCACGCCAAAAATGACCAGACGAGCCTTACAAATTTCAATATATCGGTGACCGTAACCGACCTTTTTATGGACGCGGTCGATTGCGGTACATGGTTTCAGACAGAGTTTAATGACGAGCCGTGGATGCAGCCCGTATTTGATTCGGCGACGGGTTCGGACTATGTGGTCTATCGCCGTCCGGATGGTTCGACGGCAACTTTCGCCGACAAGCTTGCTTTCGAGACCGCCGACCTTGCGGACTGTACTATCGAAGAACCGCCTATGCCGGGCATGGTCTATGCACCCGACATCTGGAATCGCATCATCGCGTCCGCCCATAAATATGCCGAGCCGGGGATCATCTTTATCGATGAGGTCAACCGGCATAATCATCTGATGGGGTCGATGGGGCCGATCTACGCCTGCAACCCGTGCGGCGAGCAGCAACTGCATTTTAATAATTCGTGCAATCTCGGCTCGATCGATGTCGCAAAATTTTATACAAAGACTAGCGGCGGCGATGGCATCGTCGATTGGGAACGCCTCTCAAATGTCACACAGCTTTGCACCCAATTTTTGGATAATGTCGTGGATGCCGGCCATTTTCCGCTGCCGGTGATCGATGACGTTGTAAAACGTACGCGTCCCGTCGGTCTCGGGATTATGGGTTTTGCCGACCTTTGCTTAAAAATGGGGGTCACCTATGGCAGCGACGAGTCGCTCGAATTAATGGAACGAGTGATGGCTTTTGTCCGCCGCGAATCATGGTTGGCAAGCTTGCGGCTCGGCAAAGAAAAGGGAGCCTTTCCGGAATTCGAAGCAAATCGTGAGGCCTATTCGCGATTCATTTATGACGAACTGCTTATTCCGCGTGACATCCCGCTGACGCCTAGAAATTACGAAGTCACGACTATCGCCCCGACGGGTACGATCTCGCTCGTCGCCGAAACCTCGTCGGGCATCGAGCCAAATTTCTCGTGGGCCTACGTTCGTCAGGATACATTGGGTACGCGCACCTATGTTCATTCGCCCGCGGCTGAGGCCCTGGGGCTTGAGGTCGATCAGACAAACGAAGAGTCGATCAAGGCTGCGGCCGAATACGTAGTCGAACATGAGAGCGAATTACCCTCTCATTTTATCTCGGCGATGAAGATCAAATCGCTCGAACACGTCAAGGTGCTCGCCGCCGCGCAGAAACACGTCGATAACTCGATCTCTAAAACGTGTAACGGGGCAACCGACGATACCGTAGAATCGGTCGATGAACTTTACCACCTCGCCCGCACTCTCGGATGCAAAGCGGTCAGCTATTACCGTGACGGCAGTCGAACGGGGCAGGTTTTGAACACGATGAAGAAAGTAGAGGATGACAAGAGTGCAGGAGTAATGGATTCCGAAACGGATACGCTCGCCGTCACATCCGCTACCCCGCTTCTCGACACCGCAGCGTTGCGCGTCGAGCGTCCCCGTGAACTGCAAGGTTCGACATGGCGCATCCCGTTTGAGGGCAATAATCTTTATGTTACGGTCAATCACGATGGCCAGCGGATACTTGAGATATTTGTCGCCGGGCCGATCAGCGCGGGTGTTGGTTTGCTGGCCTCGAAAATGCTTCGCGGCGGATTTGACGCAAAAGATGTTGCCCGCAGCCTCGATAAGGTGACGGCGACACATGCCGTCTGGTTTAACGAACGTCTCCTGACCTCACCCGAGCAGGCGGTGGCCGAATGTCTGCTCCTGATCGACCGCCGGCTCAACCATCTGCCTGAATCAGAACGTGGTTTTGGCAAATCAATTGCCGAAGAGGGTAAAATGTCGAGTATGACCGGAACGTGTCCGGAATGCCGCGGCCAGCTCGAATACGCGTCCGGGTGCGAATCATGCCGTGACTGCGGTTATTCGAAATGTAAATAGGGTCGTTAGCTTTAAATGTTGAATATTATTCGTCAGACGATCGTTGTTTTTAGTTTGATCGGTGGTCTCGCGGCTGTAATGTATGCCGCTGGCGACATCGCCCCCCGTAAAGCCAAGCGTGTCCAGGAAACGGTCAAGATCCGGGCCGTTCCTTGGGGGCCGACCGAGACGCAGGTCAATCGTGCCAAGAGACGTGTCGAACGCGACCCCGATCTGCAAAAATTTCTCAAAGATACTCGATATAGGTTGGTAAACTTTGAATACGTAGATACTGATGGAGCGGTACAGCAGGCTCCGAGTCGATTCCGCGTATATTTTTACGATTACACGAATGACCGGACGATAATCGCAGAGGGCGATTTCGCTGCGATGGAACCGTTAACCATTCGCGAGGAATATTTCGATCCGGGTGTCGCGGACGAAGAACTTACTGCCGCGTTTGAATTAATTAAAAACGGTGCCGAGTTTGGCCCGTTGTATAAATCAAATGAATTGAAGATCGGTGATGCGATGCCCGCGATCTCAAATCTGAACGGCGAACGTCTTGTAAACATTAGCCTTAAATACGCCGACGGACGCCGCGAGATCGTCGGTATAAGTTTCAAAAACAATAAGATAATTCATTATCCGGACAATGCCCCGACCGACTCAAGGGCCGCCCCGCAATCGTGCGGAATTCCCTCGGCTGGACAGGAAAGTACCGCCAACGGGACCCCGGGGCAATTCAGTTTGGTCGTGACCCGCGGCATTACCACGCTGTGGGAAATGACCGTTATACGTCCTTCAGCATCGTCGGGCAACGAAGGGGAGCGGTCGGGGATCGAGATTCGCGACGTAAAGTATCGAGGAAAGTCGGTCCTAAAACGTGCCCATGCTCCGATCCTTAATGTTAAGTATGCGGCAGGTGTGCAATGTGGGCCATATCGTGACTGGCAATATCAGGAGGGAATGTTTGACGCACCGTCGACAAACGCCACGGATGTCGCGGACGGCGTGAGAATATTAGCAAACGGCCAAATTGCGACCACGGCAGTTGAAAGCGGAAACGATACGGGAAACTTTCGCGGTGTCGCCATTTACCGCCAGGGAACCGATACAGTTTTGGTAAGTGAAATGAACGCGGGCTGGTACCGCTATGTGATGGAGTGGCGGTTTGACGACGACGGCACGATTCGGCCCCGATACGGCTTTGGCGCGACGGACAATAGTTGTGTCTGTTTTAACCATTACCACCATGTATATTGGCGTTTTGATTTTGATATCGTAACTCCCGCAAACACTATTTTTCAGGTAAAAGACAGTAACTCGGCACCAAGATATCCCATTAGTAACGAGGTGGCGCTGCGCCGAGAGGACCTGGGCCCGACGCGTCGCAGCTTTATGATAAAAAATTCGGCGGGGCGCGAGGCTTATATACTCGTGCCGAGCAAACTCGACGGAAATTGGAGCGACGGCGACCCGGTTTATGGCCAGGGCGATTTCTGGTTTTTGAAATTTCAGGGAACGCCCGCCTCGCCTGACGAACTCAACGACCCTAACACCAGTACGGCGGCGAATCTTGCTCCGTGGGTCAATAATGAATCGCTTGTCGGGCAGGACATTGTTATCTGGTATGCCGCCCATTTCTCGCATATTGATGGTGCAAATCGTTTCGATCCCGACCATCGCAGCCCAAACATCCTTTCGGGCGATCATGTCGTCGGCCCGGATATTAAACCCGTCCGCTGGTGAGATGTGTACCGGAGCGGAGTATAGGCAGCGATGATCCATGATGTCGCTGTTTTTCTTGTTTTCCGGCTTTTTGGACTAAAATTAATAAATGAAATTTTACCGACGCCCGATCATTTACATATTCACGCTTCTTTTTCTGCTGATCGCTATCTATGCGCCAGGCGGCGTTTCGGCCAGGTTTTCCGGCAGCCGTTCGGCTTCGCCAACACCGACACCGAAATCCGTCAGTAGCCCGGTGCCAAAACCGACGTCCGCGCCGTTTGCGAGCCCATCGCCGACAGCAACCCCGGTTCCAATTCAAACTATCGATGGATTACAGACAAAGATCCGCCAGCGTATTTTTTCTCCCGAGGTTCGCCGCGGCCGCATCGGCATCAAGATCGTTTCGCTAAATTCAGGTAAGGTCATATTCGAAAACGACTCGGACAAATATTATATGCCCGCGTCGAATATGAAGAATTTCACGGTCGCGGCAGCATTGGAGCGTCTCGGCCCTGATTTCAAGTTTGTGACGAGTGTGTTCGCCGCTTCTCTGCCAGACATGACAGGTACGGTCAAAGGCGACCTACGAATCTACGGACGCGGTGATATTTCGATCTCGACTGCTTTTTTCGGAACGTCCGCCACCGATCCTGAAACCTATTACAAAGGGATCGACCGGCTCGCTGATAAGATCGTCGCGGCTGGCGTCAAGCGTATAGAAGGCAGCATCGTCGGTGACGAAGGCTATTTTAAAGGTTTTGCTCTTCCGCCAACCTGGGAATGGGACGACTTGCAATGGTATTACGGAGCTGAGATATCAGCACTGCCGGTAAATGATAACGCGGTCGATCTCGCGATCACATCGGGGCCGCTAAGCGGCCCATGCGCGGTCACCATAACGCCCCAAAACACGCTGTATCAAATAACGAATACTTGCACCACCACCTCCGCGTCGATAAAACGCAGCCTCACTATCGACAAACGGCTCGATCGGAACGTGCTGGAGATCTCGGGGACGATGCCTGTCGGAGACCCCGGATTTCGCGGCGCTCTATCGCTCACACATCCGGCGGATCTTTTCGTCACGTTGCTAAAACGGCGTCTTGAGCTAAAAGGCGTGGTTATCACCGGCGGCGTCAGAACGTTGCCCCCAAGCGCTAAAGTCGATGTTGCGCAGATCGAGATCGCTAAACTCGAGTCACCGCCATTTAGCGTAATCGCCGCCAAAACGCTTAAACCGAGTCAGAACATGTACACCGAAACAATTCTGTGGACGCTTGGTGAGGAGATCGGCCGTAGGAACGGAGGCAGTGGCGAGAGTGGGCAGCTTGGTTTGTCGGTCGTGAAAGCATTTATGAAACAGATCGGCGCCCCCGACGACGGCATTGTGCAGTATGACGGCAGCGGCCTGTCGCGCCACGATCTCATTACGCCGTCCGCTGTCGTAACTCTATACACCTACATGGCCAAACAGAGTAAATACGCCCAAGCCTGGCGTGACAGTCTAACGATCGGTGGTGTCGATGGAACTCTCGCGAACAGGTTTAAGGGAACAGCCGCCGCCGGAAATATTCGCGGCAAGACAGGCACGATCGATCAGGTCTCGGCGTTGTCAGGATATCTAACCACCGCCGGAGGCGAGCAAGTCGTCGTTTCCTTCGTCGTCAACGGCGTTCCAGTCCCAAGTCAACGCACATCGCTGATCGACGACATCGTTATCCAATTGGCAAATTTTAACGGGAAAATAGATTAACAGAAAAAGAATTTACCACAGAGAGCACAGAGAAAATCCTGAGAAAAAAGCATCAGATAACAAATGAACGGCCCATTATCTCTTTTCTTATCTGCTCTGTGTTCTCTGTGAACTCTGTGGCTAATCTCTTAACACGGCGAGAAGTTTGTCATGGATGCCGCCAAAGCCGCCATTTGACATGACCGCGACGACATCACCGTCGCGCATTTCCGGCGCAAGATGGGCGACTATCGCGTCGGCGTCCGTAAAACTCATTGCAGGCTTTCCCTGCATCGCAATATCGGCGACAAGCTCGTGGACGTCCAAAACCTTACCGAGCTCGCTGGCCTTTGACGTGTCGTAAACACCAGCAATTATCACATAGTCCGCATAGGTAAAGGCTTTGGCATACGGCTCCTGAAAAACGGCGAGGCGTGACGACCAGGTTCGCGGTTCAAAAACGGCGATCAGGCGTTTGCCCACGTATTTCATACGCAGAGCTTTGAGGGTTTCTTCGACCGCGGTCGGATGATGGGCAAAATCATCGATCACGGTCACGCCGCGCTCAACGCCGCGTACTTCGAGACGGCGCTTCACCGATTTGAATGTGTGAAACGCCTCCTGAATTTTTTCCTTAGAAATGCCCCACGCATCCGCGGCGATTATCACGGCAAGACAGTTGCGAACATTAAACTCCCCGATCAGGTTGGTCTCAAATCTGCCCCAGACGTTACCGTCGCAGAAAACGGTAAAGCGCATCAGATCGCCGCTGAAATCGATATCGCGTGCCTGCCACTTGGCCTCCTCGCTCAGGCCAAACGTTTCGATGATTGTAAACAACTTCCCATCCATCTCCGTCAAAACTTCGCGAACAACGGGCGAATCGACACCGCAAATTAGGCGCCCGTTGCCGGGCACGAGATTCATCAGGCGTGAGAATTCCCATTTGATGTCGTCGAGGTTGTCGTATATATCGGCGTGGTCAAACTCGATATTGTTGACGATCGCTATCTCCGGCAGGTAATGCATAAATTTGGGCTTTTTGTCGAAATAGGCCGTGTCGTATTCGTCGCCTTCGATGATAAAATGATCGCTGTCCGTTACGCGGAAACTTGCCCCAAAATTCTGCACAATACCGCCAACCAAAAAGCTGGGATCGAGCCCGCCAACCTCGCAAACCCACGCCGCAATACTTGTTGTGGTGGTCTTGCCGTGCGTTCCCGCAATCACGAGCGAGCGTCGTCCACGGATAAATTCTTCCTGCACGATCTCGGCCTGCGAGCGGTAGACGAGCTTGCGGCTGAGCACTTCTTCAAGCTCGGCGTTGCCGCGCGATATTGCATTGCCGACCACAGTCACATCGGCACCAATATTGGCGTTCGCTGCCTCATAGCCATTGAGTATTTCAATACCGAGCGCTTCTAGCTGCGTCGACATGGGCGGATAGACGTCCTTGTCCGACCCGGTCACCTTATGTCCCCGTGCCTGCAGCATACCGGCAAGGCTCGCCATCGCGGTGCCGCAAATTCCGATCAGGTGATAATGCATATTGATTTACCCGCCAATAAATGGCATATTCATTTTCGAATACACTTATCTAAAATCAAAATCGAATAGGAGAAATCTTAATGAAGAACAAATTGGCTATCATTGTCGCCGCCTGTGCCTCGATACTCGCTTTCTCGACACTTTCGCTTGCTCAGCAACAAAAGTGCAGCGAACCGGGATCGATCAAGCGGATCATAAAGGCCCGCGCGGGCAACTTTGAGACAGTGACATTTGAGGTGGTCCCGCCAAGCCCGGATTTTAAGATAACGAACGCTCATCGGCCGTTTGAAAATTACGGCGGCGACCCCGTGCACATCAAGGGGAAATACTTCAAAGAGGTGCGTTTTACGGGCGTGAACTGGACCTGCAAGATCAGCGAGAACTTTTCGGCCGCGACCACGACGGTCACGGGTGTCGCGCAGACCGAGCAGTTTGAGGGCTACGTCACCTACATTGTTGGCTACCGGACAAAATCAAAATATATTGGGCAGAGCTCGACAACCTCGGGCGGAATACGTCGCATCGTCTTGAAATTCAAGCGGTAATACGATTTGCTCGCAGGATAGAATATAAGGCCGCGGGTTCCAAAACCGGCGGCTATTTTTTTAGCAAATGTGCGAAAGGGAGTTTTGAGGTCTTCTTGAAATAATCCTCCGGGCTAAAACTCGAATTAAACTGCGAACTGGATTTCTTAGGCCTGTGGGTTGTGAGGTCCAAATACTTCGTCGTCTTGCTTATCTGCTTGCCGCCGGTTGTGAAATGCTGTGTCCGGATGACGATATAGTCCCCCTGGAAAGTCCGCAACTCTGACTTGACCCTGGCCAGCGTCCCGTCCTCGCGAAAACAATGATAAATATACATCGTCCAGTCACCTGACGGCGAAAAATTGGTAAAATTCGAAGCAACGACCTTGCCGCCCTTTACCCAGTTATAGGAGATACTGTATGTTTCGCTCCCCTCGCGAAAATTTCGCGGATTCTTGTTATGCTCTAAAATTACTTCCTGAAATAAATCGCTTAATTCTGACATGTATCAATTGCCCTTTCTCTTAGATACCAGCCGATCAACTTCACCGTAGAAAAATGTTTGAACCAACTCCTTCGTAGCGTCATCACCCTCGGATTTGACACTTTCGATAATCTTGAAGACTTCGATGAATTCATCAGTTTCCCCATTTTCGTACAAATTGAAGATATGGTCGGCGAAGTCGTCCATTAGATATTCCCAGTCCGGTTCCTCAAGAAGATCTATTAGACCCTCGTAGGTCTGTCTAAATGTTGGACAGGCCTCAACGAGCATAGGCATAACTTCATCGATGGTTACCATTTTATGCAAAAACCTCGATCATCTCCTGCGTGGGAATTACTCTGTTTCCCGTAATTTTTCCGCGTCAGCCAGATCCTGTAGCCTTCCGACCGCCTCTTTATTTTTGATCAGATCAGCTCGGCAAATAAAATTTACCTCAACCGTGCCAAAGCGGCCGGTCACTCGATTTTCCCATATGCTATCCGTATCTACACCGTCGAGGCCAAAGAGGACGTCAATGCGATTTGGCGGCATTCCCATCGTGAAAAAGGAGTCTTCTTTAGTGAAATCATCCGGACTCAAACCACCCAAAGGAGCCCCAAATTCCTTCAGTGCCGCGTAAACCTTCTCTGCGTTCTCATGGTCTGCAGCGGCCCAAACATCCAGGTCCTTTGTGAATCGCGGCTCGGTATGTTTTATGACCGCATATCCTCCAACCACAAGGAATCTAACGCCTGCGTTTTTGAATGCCTCCAACAGATCTTTGAAAACTGAGTTCACTTTCGTCCACTCCCTTTATCGCATAAGCATCGATCACCATTTCCCAAGCTGCCGCGAACTTGACTTCGTCAGTTTGAGATTTCCAATACGGAACGTCCGGATACTTCGGTGCATCCTCGATCTTTCCATACCAAACAGTCATTTCTCGCCGCTTTTTATTCATATCAAGGCGTCCGCAATCCCCCCTTGGGCAACCTAACATTATAACCGCAGGAAACGAATTGTGTAAGTTAGAAAAGCCCGACAATATTGCCTTCGGCGTCGATATCGACCCTTTCGGCCGCCGGATGCTCGGGCAAGGCGGGCATTGTCCGCATATCGCCGCAGACGGGGTAGATAAAGCCCGCCCCGACGCTCGCACGAACCTCTCGAACGGGAAAAGTGAAACCTGTCGGTGCGCCCTTTAACGTCGGGTCGTGGCTTAAGGACAGATGCGTTTTTGCCATACAGATCGGCAGGTTGCCAAAGCCGTTCGCTTCGTAATCGGCGATCTGGCTCGACGCTTGTGAGGTGTACGACACGTCGGCGGCACCGTAGATCTTTGTGGCGATGGTCTCGATCTTTTTCGTGATCGGTTGGTCGAGATCGTAGAGAAATTTGAATTCGTTCGGGTGGTTTGCGGCCTCGATGACCATTTCGGCGAGTTCGATAGCGCCTTTGCCGCCATCGGCAAAATGCCTTGAGACGGCCGCTCCGAGTGCTCCGGCCTCGATCGAGATGCGTTTGACGGCCTCGATCTCGTCGGCGTGGTCGGTGTCGAAAACGTTGATCGCTACGACCGGCGTGACGCCGTGGAGCTTTACGTTCTCGATCTGCTTTCTCAGATTTGAGGCACCGGCTTCGACATCGGCGACATTATTTTCGAGCATTTCGGGCGGTAGAGGTTTTCCGGCGACGATCCGGTATTTACCGCTGTGCGATTTCAGCGCACGGATGGTGGCGACGATGACGCAGGCGTCGGGTTTGAGCCCGCTGTAACGGCATTTGATATTAAAGAATTTTTCGGCACCGATATCCGCACCAAATCCCGACTCGGTAAACAGATAATCGCTGCATTTCGCTCCGATCAGATCGGCCAGAATACTACTGTTGCCGTGAGCGACGTTGGCAAACGGCCCGGCGTGCACCAGCGCGGGCGTGTTCTCAAGCGTTTGCATTATCGTCGGGCGAATTGCGTCGCGCATCAGGACGGTCATTGCTCCCGCTGCGCCGATCTCTTCGGCGGTGACGGGTTTTTTGTCGTGCGTCATACCGACGACGATGCGGCCGAACCGCGCACGCATATCCTGAAGTGAATTTGTCAGCGCGAGTATCGCCATCACTTCGGAGGCAACGGTGATGTCAAAACCCGTCTCACGTGGAATGCCGCCTTCCATGCGGCCGCCGAGTCCGACAATGATCTTTCGCAAAGCTCGGTCGTTCGTATCGACGACGCGTTTCCAGGTGATGCTGTGCGGATTGATGTTAAGCGGATTGCCGCGAAGCAGTTTGTTGTCGATCATCGCGGCGAGCAGATTGTTGGCCGCCGTAACGGCGTGGATGTCGCCGGTCAGGTTGAGGTTGAACGTCTCCATCGGCACGACCTGCGCATAGCCGCCGCCCGCCGCACCGCCCTTGATGCCAAATGTCGGGCCCTGCGAAGGCTGGCGAAGCGAAACCACGGCTTTTTTACCGAGGTGCTTCATCGCCTCGCCGAGGCCGATCAGCGTCGTCGATTTGCCCTCGCCAAGCGGCGTCGGCGTGATCGCGGAAACATCGATGTATTTGGCGGTCGGACGATCCTTGAGCTTGTCCAAAACGCTGAGCCGCAGCTTAGCGATATACGGACTGCCGTAGATATCCATGTCGTCAGGTGTCAGGCCGAGCTGCTCGGCGATCTCCTGGATCGGCCGAAGGTTGGAGTGTTGTGCAATGTAGAGATCAGAGTACATATGGGCAAGTATCCGCTTTTTTGAACTTGAATGCAGTGACAAACCTCACATCATAGCCGACGAACGGCCCATCAAAGAGAGTGATGATCTGGCCCTGTCTATGAGAGAACGCTACTGAGCTTGTCCATCGCGCCCTCGAGGATCGTGTCCTCACGCGCGATACAGATTCGGACATATGCGTCCCACTCGTCACTATCGCCAAAGGCGCTGCCCGGCGTCATTCCGACACCCGCATCGCGCATCAACATCTCATTAAAGGCGATTGCGTCGCTGTACTGCTGAGGGATGCGGGCCCATATGTAAAACGCAGAGCCTGAATTGTAGATGTCAAAGCCGAGGCTGGTCAGAATCTCTGACGTAGCGATGCGTTTCGCGTCGAACTTATCACGCAACCGAGTGTAATATGTGTCGTCGGCCATCAAAACCCGTGACAGGGCGGATTGCAGCGGCGTTGCCGGGCAAACGTATATGACATTGGCGGCGTTGTTGATTTTAGCGATCAAATTGCCGGGGCCGTAAGCATAACCGAGCCGCCAGCCGGAGATGTTCCACGATTTTGAGAATGAGTTGACCGTGATCGTCCGCTCCCACATATCGGGCAGCGAGGCGATCGGCGTGTGCGGATTCTCGCCGGTTACATAATGTTCGTAAACCTCATCGGAAACAACCATCAGGTCGAGTTCCTTCGCGACATCGGCGACGGACTCAAGCTCGGCTTGCGACATGACCTTGCCGCTCGGATTGGCGGGCGTGCACACGATGATTGCCGCCAGCGGAAATTCGCGGCGATCCTTTAGCTCTTTACATCGGGCGAGCAGCGCGTCTTTTTCAAATGTAAGGTCGGCGTCCAGCTCAAACGTTTCGTTCTTGCTTCCAAATTCCTCCAAGATCCGCCGGTGATAAGGATAATACGGCTCAAAAACCAGAGCCGACTTGTCCCGCAGATAGCTTTGCGCGACTCCTATTAGCGCTCCGGTGCCACCGTTGGTTATCATCACCTCAAACGGCCGGGCGTCGACATCAACCTCGATATTGTTGTATTTTACGATCTTGGCCGCGACCGCCTTTCGCAGGTCTTCGTTGCCCTCGCTCCCGCCATAGTGATTTTGGCTGGCGGCAATTATCGCAGCGGCCTCGACCGCAAGCTGCGGATGGATCGGCAATTCCGACTGGCCCTGAACGAGATTTCCGCTCGGCGGCACAAGTCGCGTGATCGCGCGGATGTCGGGTTTGACTTTCTTCATACTTGGTTCTGTCATAAGCTATAAAAATATCAGTTTTTGCGTCTAATTTCTAAATGGCAGATACAGCACGCGACAAAAATGTAGTTTTGCTCCCGCCGACCCAAAAACTCGGCTGGCTCGACCGCCGCATCCCGATGCTGCGACGTGACCGTATCGAGTTTCTCACCGGACAGGCCGCTCTCGGCGACGTGACAACTTTTCGCATGGGGCCGGCCCGCGTCTATTTCATCAATCACCCTGATCTCATCCGCGACATTTTAGTCGTCAATGCCGACAAATTTATCAAGGGCCGTGCGCTACAACGGGCGCAAAAGCTGCTTGGCAAGGGCTTGCTGACGAGCGAGAACGAATTTCATCTGCGTCAGCGGCGGATGATACAGCCGGCGTTTCACCGCACACGCATCGCCGAATACGCCCGTTCGATGACTGAATATGCCGACCGCATGGCGGGCGATTGGCAGGACGGCACCGTGTATGAGATCGATCAGGAGATGATGCGTCTGACGCTGCAGATCGTTGGCAAGACGCTATTTGACGCCGACACTGACGAGGATGCAGGCGATGTCGGCAAGGCGATGGAAACGATCATCGGGATGTTTAACTTTCTCGTGCTGCCGTTTTCCGAGATCCTCGAAAAACTGCCGTTCCCGCACACGATACGGTTTAACCGTGCCCGCAAGATGCTCGACAGTATCATTTACAAGATCATCGACGAACGCCGTGCATCCGGCGAAGACCGCGGCGATCTGCTCTCAATGCTGCTCATGGCACAAGACGAAGATGACGGCACGGGCATGACCAACGAGCAAGTCCGCGACGAGGTAATGACGCTTTTCCTCGCCGGACACGAAACGACCGCCAACGCCCTGACGTGGACATTTTATCTGCTATCACAAAATCCTGACGCCGAGGCTAAATTACATGCCGAGCTTGATGCTGTATTGAGCGGCCGAGCGGCGACCATCGACGATCTCGCCGTTCTCAAATACACCGAGCATGTTTTAGCCGAATCGATGCGGCTTTATCCTCCCGCATGGGCGATCGGCCGTTTTGCCGTTGCCGATCATGAGGTTGGCGGCTATACGATACCAAAAGGCTCGACCGTGCTTTGCAGCCCGTACATCTTGCATCACGACGCGCGTTTTTGGGATAATGCCAACGATTTCAAGCCCGAACGCTGGGAATCGCAGAGCGTAAAAGAAGCCGGGCAAAAAAATATCTACTTCCCTTTCGGCGGCGGCGTCCGGCGATGCATCGGCGAAAGCTTTGCTTGGACAGAGGGCATTTTGCTGCTTGCGACTCTCGCTAGAAAATGGAAGCTCAGTCTCGCTCCCGGCCAGCAGATCGGGCTCAAACCGCTCATCACGCTTCGGCCAAAATTTGGCATGCGGATGGAGATCAATAGCAGGGAATTGCCGTCCCCATCATCTTGAACTCTCTCAATTCACAAAAACATCGTAACTTCTTACAAATCGGTTAAAATAATCTCTATGTTCGTACGCGGGTACATTTTTCTCATACCGCTCCTGCTTTCTCTCTCGCTCGAATCCACTGCGCTCGGGGCTTCGGACGCCGAGTTTCACTCTGGCAAGGGTGGATTTAGTGTTGCCGTAGGCGGTAGACCATTTTCCCAGCGGATATTTTCTACTTTGGAAAACTATTCCTTATTTGGCGAGTCGTTGGCCTGGGACGACGGCGATGCGAAGCTCACGATTTCTTTTTTTGAAATAGTTGACAAAGATGGCCACATTGCAACGGCGCCAAACCCGATCCTTTTAACAAAATGGAAAGCTTATCTTTTTTCGATTGCTCAAAAGAATACGGCGTTCAAAGAGCTGCCATTCACGTTTGAAGGATCAAAAGGATTTGAATTGCGTGGTACGTCCCTCCCCATCTTGAATCGATCTTTCTTTATTGGCTCTAGGCTTTACTTCATCGGTCTCTCCGTTAGTGAGGCTAAATTGTTGGCCCCCTACGAAGACAGCGTCAATACATTTCGAAGATTGACAAAAATTGAACGCATCATTGCAATGATCGATGAGAATACCCCGCCGCTACTTCCGCAGGAGTCTCCCCCAACTCTTCCCCCGGCGGACGCTTTGGAAATGGGCATTACCGGTCCGGTGCGCCAAATCAGGGATATTATTCACGCGATAGGTGGCAGCGAAATCACGTTTGTCCAACAGATCGACTTCAACAAATATGGATTCAAGATCGGGGAAGTCGGATTTAATGACGGATTTCCTGATGTAATAACAAATTGGGGGTGGAAAAAGGGTGATCGAATCAATATCCAGTCTGCTGTAAACTACCCGGACCGCAGTGGCCCGCAATCGCCACGGAGGGTCGATGTGACGGGTTTTCAAACATTTGGAAATACAATAATGCCCGAGTATGGCAACCGTTTTGAAACGAAATTCGATGCAGTAAACCGGCCGGTTGAAAGGCGTCGGTATGCGAACACAGGAGCGCTTATATACGTCGACCGATACATTTACTCAGATGGCGTACGAGAAATCCAAACCACAGATAACGCGGGCGGTTTTATCAGCAGAACTCGGGACCGCCTTGATGCCCGCGGCAATGTAATTGAAACGCAAATCCTCGCTGCAAATGGAAGTGTTTATGAATCGATCCGGTTTGAATATGAATTCGACTCGCGGGGAAACTGGGTTGAAAAACGGGTTTTCAAAACTCGGAACGGCAAGGCAAAGTCAGGGACGAAACCTGACGAGGTCGTTCATCGCGAGATCATTTATTACCAGGTGACAGATCTTAGGCGAGTGAGCTAGGTTTTTTGGCTCACAAATTCATTCCCCTTCACCCAAAACCTCCACGGCTTTTCGGCATCCTCACCCGCGTAGTCGATGCCGATGCGTTTCCCGACGGCGATCTCGTCGTCTGCAAATGAACGATGTTCTTCGAGCCATACTCGATGACCGAGTAGGTCTTCGCCGTTGAGATCGCGGTTGATATTCATCGCGATGCATAGCTTTCCGGGGCCGGATGTGAGATTTTTGTCACGTTTTGACCCAGTCGCTACCAGCACCCCGCGCGGAGATGCTCCGGCGGGGGCCCCGCTCGCTCCCGGTTCTGACAAGAACCCTCGTCGTTCGCGCATTTTTTCAATACCCTCGACGGGTTCGACGCCACGGATGAGGATCGCGTGCGGATGATCGACCGGTCCGCAAACGACGTTAAATTGGTAGTACATGCCGTAAACAAAAAAAACGTATATGCGTCCGGCCGGCCCATACATCACCTCGTTTCGCGGCGTGCGTCGACCGCCGAAGCTGTGTGCGGCGCGATCGCCCAGCCCAAGATAAGCCTCCGTCTCGACGATCATTCCTGATATGCGTCGGCCCTTATCATCCGGCACGACGAGCAGCTTTCCAAGCAGATCGCGGGCAATACCGATTGTGTCGTCGCGTGAGTAAAAATTGCGTTTCAATTTCATAACGGCATTGCCGCCCGCTGACGCAGGCGGTTCTGACTTGTCTATGATAAATTCTAATTGATGAAAATCGTATCGCTCCTGCCATCTGCTACCGAAATAGTCTGCTCGCTCGGGCTCGAAGACTCTCTGGTCGGTATCACGCACGAGTGCGATTATCCGCCCAATATCGCCAGTCTTCCCGCGGTCACATCGAGCCGCATATCGCATGAGACGATGTCGAGCAAGGAGATCGACCACGCCGTTCGCTCCCAGCTCGACGGCCATGGCTCGATCTACGACCTCGATAACGGTTTGCTCGAATCCCTAAAACCAGATCTGATATTAACGCAGGAACTGTGCGACGTATGCGCGGTCAGCTACAAAACTGTGCTGAAAGCCGCAAAGATGTATGTCGCCGACGCTCAGGTAGTTTCGCTCGAACCAAATACGATCGGCGATATTTTTGACAACATAAAAACCGTCGGAGAATTGACCGGCGCAATTGAAAAGGCCCGGGAGGTTGTCGCAATTTTGCGGGATCGTTTAGATAAAGTAAGCGAACGGATCGACGCGAAATTGCCAGCGTCGCAACGCCCGACCGTCTTTATGCTCGAATGGCTCGAACCGCCGTTTGCTCCAGGCCATTGGGTGCCGGAGCAGGTCGAGACGGCGGGCGGCACCTGTCTGTTAGGAGAATCCGGCCGGCCGTCGGTGACAACGACCTTTGACGCGATCTATGATGCTCAGCCTGATATTATTGTGCTGATCCCGTGCGGATATTATATTCACGATACCTTGAGACAACTCCAGTTCACTAATTTCCCGTCAAAGTGGCATGACATCCCGGCTGTAAGGAACGGCGAGGTCTGGGCGACAGATGCCACGAGCTATTTTTCGCGGCCGGCACCGCGTGTGGTGGATGGCGTCGAGATACTCGCTAAAGTTTTTCATCCCGATATTTTTGGATCGCCTGCGGAAAATGAAGCCGTCCGGGTACCGCAGAGTTTACTAAGATTTAGCTAGAACTGCCGCATATTTGATATGAAGACCCTATTTACTGTGATTTTCCTTTTTCTCGCTGCGTCGGCGTTCGCCCAAAAGCCCGACGATGTGATCGCGACCGCGACCGGCCATACATGGATGGCAAAGGACCTCTCACCCGAGGCTCAGGATGCCCGTGCAAAATATCCGGCGTTGGTCATTGCCGCCCGCAAACAGCTTTATTCCCAAACTCTAGGCGAGACGCTGATCGAGCTCGAGGCAAAGGCACGAAATATATCGCCCATCGAGTTGGTCAAGTCTGAGGTAAAAAAAGTCAAGGATCCGACCGCCGCCGAGATCAAGGTTGTTTATGATGCGAATCAAGAACAGCTTGGCGGTAAGACGCTGGAACAGGTACGCACGCAGATCGTAGAATTTCTCCGCCGCGATCCCGAGGAAAAAGCCGTCAAGGCCTTCGTTGATACTCTCGCGTTAAAATACAAGGTCGTGGCCGGTAAAGACGTCAACGCCGCCGGACTCAAGCCTTCCGATTCTCTCTACACGTCAACCGCCGGAGCTCTGACCGTTAAAGAGTTCGAAGATGCCAGTAAGTTGTCGCTTTATCAGGTCGAGGCCAATTTTTATGACGACCTGCGGGCCGACGCCGAAGATACGATCTATGACGCGTTGATAATAGACGAAGCAAAACTGCTGAAGATCGAACCGAGTGAGCTGATCGCCCGCGAGATAACCTCAAAGATGAAGGATTTTACCGATGCCGAGCGTGCCGGTCTGGAAAATGCGCTCCGGACGCGGCTCTTTACAAAATATAAGGTCAAGATCTTGATCAAGGAAGCATCTGCTCCGGTTCAGGCGATATCCGTCGATGACGACCCTGCCCGCGGGCCCGCGACCGCACCGGTGACGGTCGTTATGTTTAGCGATTTTCAGTGCTCGGCCTGCTCGGCGACCCATCCGATCCTAAAAGAAGCGATGGCCCCGTACGCGGACAAGATCAGATTTGTCGTCCGTGATTACCCGCTCGAAACGCTCCATAAGGACGCCTTTCGTGCGGCACTCGCGGCTAATGCGGCAAACGCCCAGGGCAAATTTTTTGAATACACCGAGATTTTATACAAGAATCAAACGGCCCTCGACGATGCCTCTTTAAAGAAATACGCCGCCGATCTCGGTTTGAATGCGGCGCAATTTGCGATAGACTTTAACTCCGAAAAGACGGCCGCCGAGGTGCGAAAAGATATGGCCGATGGCAAAAGCTACGGCATAACCGGAACGCCGTCGATCTTTGTGAACGGACAGTATGTCCGCCGTATCTCGGTCGAAAGTTTTAAGGCCGCGATCGAAAATGCGCTTAAAAAATAGACCTTCCCCTAATAAAAAATGCATACAATGCGATTAATGCTGCTCTTAGTCCTCATCTCTATTACGTTCGCCTGCGGCGGCCCGGCCAATACGTCGAAACCTAATACCAATACAACCACGGTGAAGGCCGCCGCGCTGCCCGTTTATGGTTATGAGGTGGTCAAATCTTATCCGCACGATCCCAAAGCCTTTACAGAAGGGCTCTTTTATCACGACGGGTTTCTCTATGAGAGCACGGGAGAAGAGGGCGCATCCTCTCTTCGAAAAGTCGAGCTTGCGACCGGTAAAGTGGTGCAGAAATGGGATCTCCCGCGTGAAGATTTTGGCGAGGGCATCGCAATGATCGGCGATAAGATATATATGCTGACTTGGCGGCAAGGCCTGGGCCGCGTATTCGACGCAAAGGATTTTAAACTGCTCAAAGAGTTTACCTATCAGGGTGATGGCTGGGGAATGACGACCGATGGCACAAACCTGATCTTGACCCAAAGTACCCACGTGATCAAAGTAATGAACCCCGAAACCTTTGCAACCGTTAAAACGATCCCGGTGATGCGCGAGGACGGCAAACCGCTGATGCAGATAAACGAGCTTGAAATGATAAAAGGCGAACTGTGGTCAAACGTCTGGCACTCCGAGGACCCCGAGATACTCGGCAAGCCAAATTATATCGCCCGTATCGACCCGAACTCGGGAAAATTGCTCGGATGGATAAATCTCGCCGGTATCTCGCCTGACGATCAGGGAAAGGATACCCAGCGGGAGAATACGCTCAATGGCATCGCCTATGACGCTGCTGGCGACCGTATCTTTGTCACCGGAAAGAATTGGAAAAAACTCTACGAGATCAAGATCACGCCGCCGAAAGGCCAATGACCAACCCCGACGCACAATTTATGAAGCGGGCGATCGATCTTGCCCGTGATGGTATGGATGCCAATACCGGCGGGCCATTTGGATGCGTCATTGTCAGGGACGGCGAGATCGTCGGCGAAGGTAGTAATCGAGTGACATCGACCAACGACCCGACCGCTCATGCCGAGGTCGTTGCTATCCGCGACGCCTGTAAAAGGCTTAACACGTTTCAACTCGACGGCTGTTCGATATACACCTCTTGCGAACCGTGCCCAATGTGTCTGGGAGCGATCTACTGGGCGCGCCCGGCTCAGGTCTTTTACGCCGGTACCCGCGGCGATGCGGCCGCGGCAGGCTTTGATGACGAACATTTTTACGCCGAGTTGGAAAAGCCTAATGAATTGCGTGAACTTTCAATGCAGAATCTGATGCGGGTTGAGGCTCAGGACCTTTTCAACGATTGGCGGGATAAAACAGATAAGGCCGAATATTAAATGTCGTCGAACACCTTCATTTTTTTACTTTTCGCTCTCGTCGCGGGAGCAATGATTCCCACGCAGGCGGCGGTCAATAACAAAATGGCCGCGACGCTGGACAGTACCGCTCTGGCGGCTTTGATCTCGTTTTTTATCGGAACCTTGGCATTGTTTGTTTATACGATATTGTCCGGCACGCCGATCGCAGCTCTGGCTTTAGCAAAAGATGCTCCGGCGGTCGCGTGGGTTGGCGGCCTGCTCGGAGCTTTTTTTGTGACCGCGTCGATAGCCCTTATACCACGGCTCGGCGTGCCGATGACATTCAGCCTGATCGTCGCCGGCCAAATGCTGGCCTCGCTCGTGATCGATCATTTCGGCCTGCTCGGGCAAGAGGTTAAGGAGATCAACCTTGCCCGCGTAGCCGGTATCTTGCTCATCACCGCGGGTGTCGTACTGATAAGAAGGTTCTAAGCTTTCGAGCCGATGATCCCGCGAAAAGAAAGAAAGGTGTTTAGCCGTAACGCCTGCAAACACCTTGTCAGGAAAACAACATTATTCGCCTTGAAAATCTATCGACACATTTATCGACGATTTGAAAGCCTTTTTGGTGGCATTGCTTATCTGAAAGACAATGTCCCCATCGGCGGTCGTTGACGCGTCATAATGACCATCCTCTTCGTTGGCATCGGCCGTTTTGCCTTTGGTGATGATCGAGATCGTCGCGTCTTTGGCCGATGAATCGATCGACAATATCTGACCTGCTTTGACGCCTATAACAAATTTTTTCGACTCGCCCGGAGCAAGCGTCACGTTTTCCGAGCCGTTCGTCTGTCCCTTGCCAAAAGAAATACGCTTTGGCCCGCTGTCGGCAGGTTTTGCCGCGTTTGCGTTGGCATTGGCGTTAGCATTGGCAGTATTCGTGTTCGCCGTGTTTGCGTTGGTATTGGACGCGGTGTTGACAGAATTGGTGTTTGTGTTGACGGCGACGTTTGTCACAGCCCCACCGCACGCCGTCAAACACACAGCGATAAATGCGATTAGAATTGGATTTTTCAATTTGATCTCCCTCAGTTTTGTTAGAATTCCCTTCCCCCAATTTGGCCGAAAGGATGGAATAACTTTAGCGCGGAATCATCAGTTTGGAAAAAGCTGAGTTGCCGAAAAGTGGCATTCGGGAACAAAACCCCCGGCCCGGTGTCTAACTAACTGAACGCATGGCACCGGCGTTTTACGGAGGATATAAAAATGTTTGATAAGTTGATCGAATCAGAACCGGAAGGCGCGGATTTCAAAAACCGCAGCAGTTATTTTATGGTGTCATCGCTCGTCGTTGGGATATTGTTTGTAACGGCCGTCGTTATTAGTATTTATGCCGGCGACATCGGCCTCGGTACGCAGGATTTCGAGTTGACCGAGATGCTCGCACCGGTCGATATGGCCGCCACCGCACCCGAACGGCCAAAACAGATGCCTGCCACCCAATCGCAATCGACGAGCCCCCTGCCGACACGGCAGGTAAATATGGCCAGCGTCGATGAGCCAACCCACGTACCCCAAACCACGTCCACGGCAGTAAATACTCAGATGTCGCGGCCCGATACGGGACGATTCATTTATGGCAGCAAGTTCGATACAAACGGCGGTGTTACAAATATCAGCGGCCGGGACAGCGCGGCGTCGGCTAGTACGGGCGAGACAGGCCTTTCGACAATTCGATCATCGGCCGACGATTCGACCGATGTCGAACCGCCCCCAGCAAGAATTGAAAAGCCTATCAAAAAAGCGCCTCCTCAGACTCTCGGTGTGATCAACGGTAAGGCCACCTATCTGCCGAAACCTGCCTATTCGGCGGCGGCAAAGGCCGTTCACGCTCAAGGCTCAGTTAACGTGCAGGTGATGATCGATGAAAGCGGCAACGTTATTTCGGCCCATGCGGCGGGCGGCCATCCTCTGTTGCGAAGCGCCGCAGAGCAAGCCGCAAAAAACGCGAAATTTTCGACCACTTATCTATCGAAGATTCCCGTCAAGGTCACCGGCATTATCGTTTATAACTTCGTACTGTAAAATGGCAAAGGTTCCAGCCTAAACGCTGGAACCTTGTTTATCGGATTATTCCCTCTTGTTTTCTCTATGCGGGCGGTTCTGATCGAAGCATCTCGATCAAGCCGCCTGTATCGACGTCATAGACGGGCACCGGAAATTGCCGTTTGAGATCGTCATAGGTCATGCCGTCGAGAAAGATAGGCTCGTCGGACTTGATCGTTGCCCTTGGAATAACGACAAAATCCCCTACAACATCATTTTTTACCGCCAAGAGATCTTGCCCGGTCAAGAGTCCCGCCACCGACACATCGCCGCCAAAATATTTATTCGGCACTGCGATCACATGCAGCCGCGAGCCTGTCAGAGCGTTGTATTTGTCGATCTGCTCCCGCAGGATCGGGGCGAACATTTCACCCGTGAGAAGTGTTCCCCATTTCGATTGCGGAATGCGGATCGCGGATTGCCGAGTCCTCGGAACCATTGCAGCTTGGTGGGTCCGGACGTTGGATGAAAGGTTGGTCGTACCGCCGTTCGAATCCGCAATCCGCAATCCGCGATCCGCGATTGAAAGCACTTTTTCAAATGCATTCACAAACGACCGCACCATCCCGACGCCGTCTTCGATCTGCGGATAATTTCCGTAATGCCGCCGCGAGGGTATCTCGGCGCCGGCCTTGATATATATTTCGTCGCCGAGAAATGCAAACGTGACGCCGAGTGTCTTGCGAAATTCCTTTTGCAGCTTTTCTACTTCTTTTATCGTTCGCCGGCAAAATTCAGGTGTGACGCGGGTCAGGCGTTCGTCGGTGTTGTAGCGGGTGAGTGCCACCGGCACGACCGCCGTGCTGACAACTTTTGGATAATGATCCGCAAGATCGCGTAAGGTCTTTTCCAGGATCGCACCGTCGTTGATCTCGGGACACAAGACGACCTGAGCGTGCAGATCAATATCAGCCGCCAGCAAACGCTCCAATTTATCCGAAATATCGGCTCGTGACTCGTCAACGCCAAGTAAATACGCTCTTGTTTTGAGATCCGTCGCATGTACCGAGACGTATTGCGGCGAGAGCCGCTGCTCGATGATGCGTTTCATCTCGTCTTCGGTTATCGAACTTAAGGTCGTGTAATTCCCGTAAAGAAAAGATAGCCGGATGTCTTCGTCACGGACAAAGAGTGACGGACGGGCGTCCTCCGGATTCCCTTTGCAGAAGCAAAAGATACATTCGTTCGCACACTGACGCGGGACGATCTGTTCAAAGTTGAGGCCAAAGTCCTCGCCTTCATGCCGGTCAAACTCGATATCGTGGGTCTCGCCGTTTATCTTTTTGACCTGAAATACCAGCTCGGTCTCGCCCGCCGTCTGAAAACGAAAATCCAAGTAATCACGCACCGACCGGCCGTTGACACGAACGATCCGGTCGTTTGGCGCTAGCTCAAGCTCATCAGCCAAACTATCAGGTGTGACCTCGGTGATAATCACGCCCGGACGGCGAAGCTGGGTAACGGCGGGTGTGACGGCAAATTCGTACATAACGAAACTACTTAGTGTATGTTTCTACACTCTAAGTTGGCAAATAACTCACAAAAATTTAAACGCGGATCGGGCGGATTGAGCAGATCAAAACTGATAAGAATTTATCAAAAATTTCCTATCCGCTTAAATCTGCCTGATCCGCCCGATCCGCGTTCAAAAAACCGCTTGGCCTACCCAGCTGATGCCGATGCTAGATCTAACAAGCTATCGAGCCGTGTGTATTCGAGATTTTGCGATGTCGCAACAGCCTCGTAGGTCAGCTTTCCGGCGTATGTGTTGACGCCCTCCTGCAGACCGGCATCGTCCTTGATCGCCTGCTCAAAGCCCTTGTTTGCTAGGTCGAGCGCATAGGGAAGCGTCGCATTGGTCAAAGCAAACGTCGATGTACGCGGCACAGCTCCCGGCATATTGGCCACGCAATAGTGCAAAACGCCTTCTTCGTAGTAGGTCGGGTTAGAATGTGTCGTCGCGTGGGTCGTTTCAAAACATCCGCCCTGATCAACGGCCACATCGACCAAAACCGCACCCTGCGGGACAAGGTGCAGCATGTCGCGCGTAACGAGCTTTGGTGCCGCTGCACCGACGACCAAAACAGCACCAATGACCAGATCGGCATGCGAAATCGCCTCTTCGATCGCATAGCGCGATGAAGCGAGCGTTTGTACTTTCGAAAGAAAAATATCGTCGAGCTGCCGCAAACGATCGAGATCTCGGTCGATTATCGTCACCTTTGCTCCCAAACCGACCGCCATTTTCGCCGCCTCGGTACCGACAATTCCGCCGCCGATGATTACGACATTCGCCGCCGGGACGCCCGGAACGCCGCCGAGCAAAATGCCGCGCCCGCCATTCATTTTCTCGAGGTACGTCGCACCGACCTGCACCGACATGCGTCCCGCGACCTCGGACATCGGAATCAGAAGCGGCAAACGACGGCCGCTCGTAATTGTTTCGTATGCGACACCGGTAACTTTTCGATCAAGCATTTGCTTGGTCAGTTCGAACTCAGGGGCGAGGTGCAAATAGGTGAAAAGCACCTGATTCTCACGCATCCGCGGATATTCCGGTGCGACTGGCTCCTTGACCTTGACGATCATATCGCCCGTGGCCCAGATCTCGTCGGCCGTGTCGAGCAACTGCCCCCCGGCCTTTACATATTGTTCGTCCTTAAAGCCCGAACCTTCGCCCGCAGTCTTTTGCACAAAAACGTCGTGCCCCGCACGCGCCAGCGCTTGAACCCCCGCGGGCGTCAGCCCGACGCGGTATTCGTTGTCTTTAATTTCCTTGGGTAATCCGATTTTCATAAGCAATCTCTCCAAAAAATTTGTTTTCTAAAAAATGACTATAACTATAGAAGATGATTTTACTTCTTTCTCACAAATTTCTAAATAGCCCGCCGTTTTACCTGATCTCAATTGCAATTGTTTCGTAACGGTTTTATTGATCGAGCGGGCTTTTTACGAAACTCTTGTTTTTCAGTACGTGCGTATAAATCTGTGTGGTCCGCACGTCTTTGTGACCGAGCAATTCCTGAACTGTGCGGATGTCGTAGTGATTTTCCAAAAGATGCGTGGCAAAGCTGTGGCGAAATGTGTGGCAATTTCCGTGTTTCATTATCTGAGCTTCGTCCATCGCCTTTTTTACCGCTTTCTGAATTGTTGTTTCAGACGTGTGATGTCGTCTCTGTCTGCTGTCTTCGCGCGTCGCCGAGATTTTTGTCGAGGGAAACACATATTGCCATTTCCACTCGCGCCCGGCGTTCGGATATTTCCTGGCCAGCGCGAACGGCATCCACGCCTCGCCGAGACCTACGTCCAAATCTTTTTGATGAACAAAACGAGTTCGGGCCATCTGCCGCTCCAGCGGTTCGCGCAGGGAATCGGGCAGAATGGTCACGCGGTCCTTTGCCCCCTTCGCATCTCGTGCCGTAATATTCCCCGTCTCAAAGTCGATGTCTTTTACCCGCATCCGAAGTGCTTCTGACAGCCGCAACCCGGAGCCATATAATAAACTGGCAACCAAGTGCGGGACGCCGGACATACGCTCAAGGATTGCCATTGCCTCAGCCGCCGCAAATACCGAGGGCAAATGGTCGGGCCTTTTTGCCCGTACCACGCCCTCGATGCGCGGCAGGGCTATCTCCAATACGTCACGATAGAGAAAAAGAATCGAAAACAACGCCTGATTTTGTGTCGATGCCGAAACCTTTCCCCGGACCGCAAGATCGGTCAGAAAAGCCGTTATCTCATCCACTCCCATTTCCGCCGGGTGCCGTTTGTTGTGAAACAAAATGTACCGTTTGATAAAATTGTGATAAGTATCCTCGGTCCGGTTGCTCAAATGCCTCGCCCTCGCAACCATCCGCACCCGATCCAATAATTTTGGCTTATTCGACTGTTCCATGTTATCCTCTCCCCAAACTTAGATCCCGACCGCATATAAGCTTATTCTGCGGAAACATTTCTGCATAATACACTAAAAACCGTAATTGAGCAGAATGGTCGGTTCCGCTCAATCATAAGTTCGGTGTTTCTTGATTACTTTAATCGTCATTTTAGGAAAGGATGGAAAATTTATGAAACCAAACTTATTTTTACTTGTCGTTGGAATTGGCTTTGTCATTTTGTCTTTAACGTCTTCAACATTAGGTCAACCCAAAACTAAGGTTGAACCAAAAGAACCGATTGAGGTTGAGATGAGTGTCAAAATTGTTGGCGGAAAACCTACCGGAACAGAGAAAGGAATTATTAATGGAAAGCGAGCAATGCTTTGGGACACCGCCTCAGTCGCGCCACCAGATATTGTAGTTTGTATTTCAGAAGGTAATTCTGCTCCAAGATGCACAACGGAATGTTCCGATTCATACTCGTGCGTCTTTACTAAATTCACGGTCACAAGTAAGAGCTTCAAGGTTCGAGTTATAGATGTTGATTTATTTGAACATGATTTAATTGGAGAAGGAACTTGTGTTGTTGACACTACCTGCAATGTAGGACAAGCACAAGTAACGATTAAACAGACTTGCAAATACGGTGCGTCTGTTGATAGGTCAAAAATCACAAAGGACATTCTCATAGATAAACCAAATGAGAATATCAATTACATTCTAATTCGTCCCGGTGGATTTGAAATAGATTTAACATTTAAAGGTATTATGTTAGGAGATAAAGTTTATGGCTCAAAAACAATATCACAACAAGTTATATCGCTTACCGAAGCTAAAATGAAAGGTTGCTTTGGCATAGACGAAGCGCGCTTGGCAAATGAAATTGGCTTGCATGCTACGGCTTACAAAGCAGCTTGGACGAACGGCAAGCCGAACCCTATAAAAACACATGCAAATCCGGTGAATGTAGAATGGGCTGACCTTGACTTTAAGGGTAATTAATTTTTGTAAATTCTCTTTGTTTGTGAGACACACCGAACAATTCAATGGACGTGAGGGCGAAACAGCGACTTTGTTATTAAACTTGTCCGTTAAACCTTAACGGGCTTGGCGACGGTTTCGCCCCACGTCATCTCCGCCGTTCGAAAGCCTTCATATCTCAACCTCGTCGATCTGCGCCTTCTGCAGTTTGCCGCTGTAATCGACGTAAAGCGATTTCCATTCGGTGAAGATGTCGAGGACCTGGGTTCCGGCTTCGCGGTGGCCGTTACCGGTGCCTTTTGTGCCGCCGAATGGCAGATGAACCTCGGCTCCGATCGTGGCGGAGTTTACGTAACAGATACCCGTGTAGAGTTCCTGCATCGCGTGAAACGCCTGGTTGACATCCTGCGTGTAGATCGCCGATGAGAGGCCGTAGGCGACGCCGTTGACGATGTCGATGGCCTCGTCCAGAGTCGAGAACGGTATGACGCTTGTGACCGGGCCGAAGATCTCTTCCTGCTCGATTCGCATACCGGGCTTTACGTCAGTAAAAACAGTCGGCTCGATAAAGAAGCCGTTTTTGTAATCGCCTTTTGTTAGGCGGTTGCCGCCGCACGCGAGTGTCGCTTTATCGTGGTTTTTGCCGATCTCGATGTAGCCGTGGATCTTGTCCATCGCGCGTTCGTTAATGACCGGACCGACCTCCGTTTTGGCGTCGAGGCCGTTGCCGACACGTAGCTGTTTGACCTTTTCAACCAGCTTTTCGCAGAATTTTTTGTATATTTTTTTGTGAACGATCAGCCGCGACGAAGCCGTACATCGCTGCCCGCTCGTGCCAAAAGCTCCCCACAGCGAGCCTTCGACGGCATTATCGACATCTGCATCATCCATTATGATGATCGCGTTTTTTCCGCCCATCTCAAGCGAGACGATCTTGTTTTCCCTGGCGCACGCCTCGGCGATGGTCCGGCCGGTTTTGGTCGACCCGGTAAACGATATGAGCCGCACATCCTGATGATCGACCAGAGCGGCTCCCGCATTGCCAAAGCCATTAACGAGATTGACGACCCCTTTTGGAATGCCCGCCTCTTCGCAAGATTTGACCAAATTTATTGTCGAAAGCGGCACGTCCTCGCCGGATTTGATAACGACGGTATTGCCGCAGACGAGGGCCGGGATCAGTTTCCACGACGGGATCGCCATCGGAAAATTGAACGGCGTTATCAACCCGCACAAACCGACCGGCTGCCGCACGCACATCGCAAATTTATTCGGCATTTCGGCGGGCGTCGTAAAGCCATGCAGCCGCCGCCCTTCGCCGGCTGTGTAATATGTGCAATCGATCGCTTCCTGCACATCGCCGCCGGCTTCCTTTAGCACCTTTCCCATTTCACGGGTCATTTGCTGCGTAAATTCATCTTTGTTCTTTCGAAGTATCTCGCCGAGAGTGAATAATATCTCGGCTCGCTTCGGAGCCGGTGTGCGCCGCCAGCGAGTCGCCGCGTTTTTTGCCGCCTCGACCGCAGCATTAATGTCATCGCCGTTCGAAGCCGGAAAACGCCCAACAATATCCGTCGTATCCGCCGGATTTACATTGTCAAACCACTCGCCAGATGATGATTTGACCCACTCGCCGCCGATGTAATTGTGATATTTCTTAACTGTTTGTTTTGCCATAATTTTGTTAGTTTGTGGAGTTTATAGAGTTATGAGTTCATTGAGCGAATAATTACTCAATGAACTCGATAAACCCAACGAACTCCCCAACTACTTGACTGTAAACTGCACGATCTTTGTCTGGGTGCCGCGCAAGACCGGATTATATGTGATCACTTGTAAGACGACCGGGTCGCCTACCTTGAATTTTGCGACCATCGCGGTAAAAGCCTTAAGATCGGTCACGCTAATGCGGTTGATCCGCTGGATTAGATCGCCCTCGCCAAGAGCTTCGTTACCAAGCGAATTCCGCACGTCCGCGATAAAGCTCGCCGGATTGATCTCCTTTACGACAAGGCCTTTCTGCCCCTCAAGCTTGTAGGTCGCGGCGAGTGCCGGCGTGAGCTCGCTAAGCGTCAGGCCAAACGGTTTCTGATCGGTAATCGTACCGTCGATAGGGAGCTTTCGGCGAGTTCCGTCATCGGCCGTACGGTCTTGTACCGGCCTTTCAGCAAGTTTGGTCGATACCGTTTTCGGATCTAGATTGGTGCCGTTCTCACGCAAATAGCCGATGGTTACTGTCTGATCGGGCGGCGTAATAGCGACTTTGGCGATCAGGTCCTGCGACGACTGTATTTGCTGCCCGTTAAATGTAGTTATCACATCCCCGATCTGCAATCCAGCAAGCGCCGCCGGGCTCTGCCTATCTCTAATATCGGTGACGATCGCACCCCGTGTATCGACTAGGCCGTAAACCTTTGCAAATTCAGCTTTTACAGAATCGAGATAGGCTCCTAAATAACCGCGCCGAACCTTGCCGTTCTTAAGGATCTGCCCGTAAACAAATTGTGCCTCGCGGGCCGGCAGAGCAAAACCGACACCATTATAGTCACCGGTCGAGGTCGCGATCTGCGAATTGACACCGATCACGTCACCCGCGAGATTGACGAGCGGTCCGCCGGAATTGCCGCGATTTATTGCGGCATCGGTCTGGATAAATTTTTGGAAAGCGGAGGCTCCCGGCGTTTCGCGAAGTGTCTGCGAAATTATGCCTGCCGTTACGCTTTTTATCAGTCCAAAGGGAGCTCCGATCGCCAGCACCCAATCGCCGACCTCGGCCTTATCCGAATCACCGAATTTAATAAACGGCAGATCGTGTCCCGCATCGATCTTGAGAACCGCGAGGTCTGTCTCCTCATCCGAACCGACAACCTTTGCGGGAAATTCTTCACCCGAATCGAGCTTGACAGTTACCCGCGAAGCGTTGTCAACGACGTGCAGATTCGTAATGACGTATCCCGCCTTATCGACAATAAACCCACTACCGACCGCATAGACCGGTCGCTGCTGCATCTGGCGGCGGAGAAACTCCATAACGTCGTCCGGTGTGCCGGGCGCCGGCGTGTTCTTGGCCACCGGCTGCGTCATACCGGTTTTTGTGTCGATAGTGACGACCGCCGGCTCGACGCGCTTTGTGATCTCGGCAAAAGAAGGCAGTTGTCTTTCCGGCTGTGCAACGACGACCCCGCAAGCAATACCAAACGTCAAAATCAAAATTGCCGCAAAACGGGGTATATTATTATAAAAATTAAAACTCATACGATTTGTCCACATAAATGCGCACTCCCAAAAAACAGAATAGCCGCTGTGCGTAACATTTGAAATTATAACAAAATCAATTTGCTTTTTCTTTGATGCAGAAATCACGGCCGTAGAAGCACTTTTAACACCCCGTTTTCAGCGGCCCGGGCCATTGCGGCGATGCCTCGGCCAAGTGGAAATTCGTCCGAAATGAGCGGTGAAACATCGATCAAGCCTTTGCCAAGCAGTTCGACCGCCGGTGCAAATCGTCCGCAGCGCGACCCGACGACCGTGATCTCGTCCACGACCACTCGCGAAGCCGCCCACGTTGGTGTGCCCTTAAATGTCGATTTCAGCACGATCTTGCCGCGGGGACGAACCAGATCGAGCGCCGTCCCAAAGCCCGACTCCGAGCCGCTCGCCTCGACCACAACGTCAAAAATGTCAATTTCGGTTGGCGTCAGATCTTTTAGCTCAACGCCAGCGACGCCGCATTTTTCGGCGATAGCAATCTTCTCGCGATGCTTGCCGATCAGCGTTACTTTTTCCGACCGCAACGCGAGGCTCATCGCGCAGAGCAGGCCAAGTTTGCCGTCACCGATCACTGCGACCCTAGTTTCGGGCTCGATATCAATTTGCTCGGTTATCCCATAAGCGGCCGCAAGCGGCTCGGCAAAGACGGCCTGTTCGTCCGTGACGTTATCAGGAATCTCGATGAGATTTCGCGACGGCAGCTTGAGAAATTCGGCGTGTGCACCGTCACGCCCGACGATCCCCAGCACCGTCCGCGTCGGGCAATGACGCGGGTCACCTGCGAGGCATTTATCGCAAACGCCGCAGCCCGCATTTATCTCGCCCACGACGCGCTTGCCGACGATCCCCGGCCGGTCATCCGCTTTCGCTACGACACCAGCAAATTCATGGCCGATCGTCCCTTCAAAACCCGCGTAACCGCGAACGATCTCGATGTCGGTGTTGCAAATGCCGGAGAGAGTGACCCGTACAAGGGCCTCGCCATCGCATTCTGGTTTCGGAATTTCGTTTACGGACAGTACATTATCGACAAATCTGAGGGCTTTCATGTACATTTGATAATATTAGAGCTGCCTCAATTAGAAAACTGCTTTTACCCTAAAAACTCTAGAATTAGGTAAACTTTAACGTGATCGACATAACGACAATCCGCGATATCCTCGCCACTTATAAGAAATACGACTGGATTTTGCGGCGTGTTCTTTTGACCCAACAGCTAAAAAACCAGCTTGGGGCGACGGCAGATGAAATGTTCCACGGCGTCCCGATCCATGATTCTGAGATCGATGGGGCGTGGTTTTCGCGGACGCCAAAGCCCGGTCCTGTCGCCTGGGAGATCCGCCATTTGAGCGATAACCCCTACGCTTTGCTCGAACATATTGATGAAAACGCCGTGGAATTTGAGGCTGATTTGCGGCGGGTCGAATCGCGTCTTAGCGAGACACTTCTTAAAGCTAAATCTGCTTGACAACGGGCGGCTTCGACTGCAAACTTACAGTATTGAAATGATGATAAACGAATTCGGCGGAACGGTAGCAAGCATTTGGGACGGCTTGCGGCCCGTCACCAAAAAAATGCTTGTCGGTGCTCTGCAAGCCAGCAATTCGGGCCCGGCGAATTTACCAGCCTCACAATTCTCTTACGATGCTCACGCCGATTGGGAGGTGAGCCGCCTGCTTTCGGCCCTTGACGAGCAATCTAAAACATCCGAGATTCGCAAAGATTCGGCGAAATTAACTGAGATCAATCAGTTTGCCGATACCTGCGTCCGCGTTCTCGAGTCGCAGTCCGCATCGGCTGAGGTCTTTATCCAGCTAGCGACCCGAGCCATAAAAGAAAACGATTACAATCGCCTCGATAAGCTCGCCGATCATCTGGCCGAGCGATTTTCGTCAAGCGAAATTGCCGAGGTCGTCCGCCAAACGGAACTGCCGCAAATACGCGCAATCGCCTACGAGACTCTGGCGATGATGCCGATTCCAAACATCCTGCCGCTGCTCGATGATCCGCTTTACGCCGGCATTGCCGCCGCCACGCTCGAACAAAAAGCCTTCGAATTCGATTCAGAAGAAGCTCGCGATCTACTCGACCAATTCGACGCCGAAAACGAGATCATCGAGTAATAGAAAGATTAACCGCGAAAAATACGAAAGGGCACGAAAGTTTGAAAATGGCTCTCGTGCCTTTTGTGTTTTTCGCGGAGTATCTTCTTAGACTACCAATGCGTCAGTTCGCGGTTCCTTTAACCTCGTCGGATACATCGGGAACTTCGCCGTCAGTTCTGCGACATCACGCTTCACTTTTGCTTTCACTTCGTCCGATTCCGGTTCGTGAATGACCGACGCGATCATTTCGCCGATCAGCCGCATATCGGCCTCTTTCATCCCGCGGGTCGTGAGTGCCGGAGTTCCAAGCCGGATGCCTGACGCGGTAAAAGGTTTCTGCGTATCGAACGGGATCGTGTTCTTATTGACCGTGATCTCGACATCGCCAAGCGCCTTTTCCGCCACCTTGCCCGTAATTCCCTTGCCGTCCATAAAGACATCCACGAGCAGCAAATGGTTGTCCGTGCCGCCCGAAACTATCCGCAATCCCGCGTCCTTTAACGTCGCCGCCAGCACCTGTGCATTATCGATGACCTGCTGCTGATAGGCTTTGAAATCGCCGCGAAGAGCCTCGCCAAACGCCACAGCCTTCGCGGCGATAATATGCACCAGCGGCCCGCCCTGAACCCCGGGAAACACACTGCGGTTAACGTCCGCTGCAAATTCCTCACGGCAAAGGATCAAACCGCCACGCGGCCCGCGCAGGGTCTTATGGGTCGTCGTCGTCACAAATTCACAATGCGGCACCGGAGAAGGATGCAGCCCGACGGCCACCAAGCCCGCAATATGAGCCATATCGGCCATCACTTTTGCCCCGACCGAACGTGCGATCTCGCCGATACGCGCAAAATCTATAGTTCGCGGATATGCCGATGCCCCGCAGATAAGCAATTTGGGCTGGCTGTCCTCCGCTATCTTTTGCAGTTCGTCATAATCGATCTGCTCGGTCTCTCGATTTACACCGTAATCCGCGACCTTGTAATTGATCCCCGAAAAATTCAGCGGGTGTCCATGCGTCAAATGCCCGCCATGTGCGAGGCTCATTCCCAATATCTGATCGCCGTGATCGAGCGCCGTCATCAAAACGGCCATATTCGCCTGCGCACCCGAATGCGGCTGCACATTGGCATGCTCGGCCCCAAATATCTCATTCGCCCGGTCAATTGCCAGGTTCTCGACAACATCGGCAAATTCGCACCCGCCGTAATACCGCTTTGCCGGATAACCCTCGGCATACTTATTAGTAAAAACCGT
>JBJXEG010000013.1:0-101294 GCA_046155085.1 Pyrinomonadaceae bacterium
ACGCCGCCGTTGTAGATGAGGTTCATGCGGTTCTCAACGCCGGGAGCTCCGTTCGGGATCTTGGAGAAATCATCTTTCCCAAGTTCCTTTTGCTCTTTCATACAGAAAGGGCAGTGGTCGGTCGAGATGACTTGCAGGTCGTCCATCTTGAGGCCTTTCCACAGTTCGGCACAGTTGTGTTTCTCACGAAGCGGCGGCGTCATCACGTATTTCGCACCTTCCCAGCCGTCGCCGTAATCGTCGATTGAATGAAATAGATATTGCGGACAAGTCTCGGCAAACGCCGGAATGCCACGGTCGCGTGCCTGGCGAACTTGATTCAAAGCATCCGTACAAGAAAGGTGAACAATATAAACCGGCGACTCCGCCATTTCGGCAATTGCGATCGCTCGATGAACGCCCTCAGCCTCGGCGATGGTCGGACGCGTCAGAGCATGATACTTCGGAGCCGTTCGTCCGTCGGCCAAAAAGCGTTTGATGATCTCATTGATCACAATACCGTTCTCGGCGTGCATGCAGATGAGGCCGCCGCGTTGCCCCGCAGCCGACATCGCACGAAAGATCGTCGCGTCGTCCGCCAAAAACACGCCCGGATACGCCATAAACAGCTTGAACGAAGTGATGCCCTCGTCCATCAGCTTGTACATTTCCTTCTCGTCGCCGTCCTCAAACTCGGTCGTGATGAGGTGAAACCCGTAGTCGATCGCCGTCTTGCCCTCGGCCTTTTTGTGCCACGCATCGACGCCCGAGGTCATCGATTCGCCCTTCGTCTGCACCGCAAAATCAATGATCGTCGTCGTCCCCCAAACGCCGCCGCCCGCGTCCCGGTAAAAAAATCGTCCGACGAATGCGTCCCGCCAAACGGCAGCTCCATATGAGTATGCGGATCGATCCCGCCCGGTATCACCAGCCTCCCCGACGCGTCCAGCACAACATCCGCATCCATATCCAGCCGCTTGCCGATAGTCGTCACCGTCTCGCCGTCAATAAAAATATCCGCCCTATAATCGTCAACAGCGGTAACTACGCGTCCGTTTTTAATAAGTGTTTTCATACAAGTTTTTCTAGGTTATTATACTTTTATGGAAAGTTTAACCTACGAAACGGCCATTGAGCGAAACCCGGCGAAAGTCAGCGGCGAATGGTTGTTCCGTGATACCCGCGTGCCTATTTCCACATTGTTTGAAAATTTCAAAGACGGTGTCTCAATTGATCAGTTTCTGGAATGGTTTCCTGGCGTGAAACGCGAACAAGTAATTGCTGTTCTGGATCACGAGATCGAGCAACTTAAAAAGGCGGCATGAAGATATTGTTCGACCAAGGAACACCGGTTCCGCTGCGAAAGCTGTTGCCGGAACACACGGTCGTTACCGCTTACGAACTTGGCTGGCAAACGCTCGAGAATGGAAGCCTGATCGCAGCCGCTGAAGCCGACGGATTCGAAGTAATTATCACAACCGATCAAAACTTAAAATATCAACAAAACTTAGCCGATCGCAGCATTTCAATATTAGTCCTGTCTTCAACATCATGGCCGCGAATCCGGGATAACGCCGCTGCGATCCGCGAAGCCTTGAATAATATTGACCCAGCCTCATTTCTGGAAATCAAAATCAAGTGAACCCGATTATACTTCTCTGTAAAGCGTCTTGCCGATAGTCGTCACCGTCTCGCCGTCAATAAAAATATCCGCCCGATAGTCGTCCACCGCAGTAACAACCCGCCCGTTTTTGATCAGTGTTTTCGTCGCTTTACTATGCTTCTTCTTCGGTATCTGAATCTGCGGTTGCGGCAGGAAGCCGCTTTTTCGAATTAGACCGCTTCTCTTCGACGGCTGTGTGAAGGGCGTGTTCAAGAATATGCGGAAATTCACGAGACATCATGTGTGTTTCTTCATCACGATAGCCAAACTCTTCCATAAACATCATGAAGCGCTTTGAGTTTGAAAACTTTCGCAATCGATCCCGCTCGCGCTGCATTTCCTCGATTTTCCCTGATTTCAAAGCACGATAACATTCCATCGCTAATTCATATAACCATGGCAAATCGTCTCGAACCATGCTCGCCGCCATCAAAACACTAACGGGGTCGCTCGAATTTCCTGACGAATGAAGCATTTCCTCGAACATCATTGGATGAAAACGTCTCATTTTTCGTCGGCGATAAGGATCGCCCGATTCCGACAGTCTCTCAGCCACACGCGATGGGAGCGTCTTCATGTCCTCTGCGAGTTTCGCGATAGAATTTGCCTCGGAATTTTCGTTACTCTCAACCGAACCCATTTCTTCGAGCAACTCCGCTTCCGTCTGCTTAAATGCTTTGACTCGCTCATCAACCACGTCAGAGTCTAGTTCGAGCCCCTTATATCGTCTCGCGAATTGATGAACCAACTTCTTCAATTCTTCTTCACTATCATCAACGTTTTGAAAATGATAGAACGGACCGGAACCTACTCTAGTTAATGGGACACCGAGAGCCAAGCCCATAACCTTGGTGTCAATTTTGCTCTTTGCGACCCCGGCTTCATAAAGGATCCATGGTCTCTCCAAACTACGCTCCGTAAACAGACAAACGACATCCGAAGTCACTTGGAGCTTCTCCATAATGTAGGTGTACCACTCATCACCGTAGTTAATCCCATCCGTTCCCGATTTGTCCGAAGACCGGAAACTTTTGATCATACCCGAACTCACACTTTTCAAAAGCTTGCTAAAGGCTTCGGCAAGTTTCGCGTCTCGGGTATCGTGACTTATAAAAACAAGGGGGCTTGAGTTCGTTAATTCAAGCTTTGTTGTTTGAGGTTCAGCTTCAAGGTTGTCATCGTTCATAATCTATCTTCCTAAGTAGCGCCGTCGAAGTCGGAATCAACGGCGCTACCGATCCAATTTAAACTACTCATTTATGGCTTCTTCTTCCGCGTCAAGCCGGACTTCTTCTCGGATTTACGGACGAAGCCCATTGCTCCGTAGAGTGGGCTGTCGTTGCCGTAGGCGGGGTCGCCGGCGACGGCCATGCCGATCTGTGAGCGTTTCTGATCGAGCGCGGCGTATTTGTCATCGCGAACATCGCGTTTCATCTTGAGTTCGGATTCGAGATCAGCTATCGCTGCGTCATCGGCGGCGGCATTCATATTGCCCTGAAAATGAAAATTCCTCAATGTAATTCAACTGGCAATTAGCGATCAAGGCCAAAATCCGGATGTTGCTTGTGATGACGAACCGAAATGATACGGATCACCGATGCGTCAGCAATTCGGTAAACAATTTGGTACGGGAAACGGTCAAGATTGGCGCTTCGCAGATCTCTCGTGACCACCCGATAAGCCTCGGGGCTTTTTAGGACCAGCCCGACCTTTGCTTCCAATTGCCCGATAAAATATTCGGCGACCTTTGGCCCTGCTTCGCCCTTATAGTAATCCAGTGCCCGTTTCACATCACGGTTGGCCGCCGAACTGTAGATCGCCCTAGTCACCGAATATGTTCTCTGAGCGAAGTAAAAAACTCTTCATGCGTCATTACCGAGTCGGGGTTTTCGTCCATTTCACGATCACGCTGTAAAGCCTCTTCTACCCAATCAGCATCCTCCGCAACAAAAGGAGACGGCAGCGATGCGATCAGCTTTTCTGCAAGCTTGGCACGGCTGGAGTCCGACAAATTCAGCGCCCGCTCTAGCGTTTCAGCTTCTGTAACTAGTGGCATACCATTTTCCTCACTTTGCTGAATTATAACATTCACCGAAATATAATTACCCTTTAATCTCTTTGCCCTCTGGGGCAACTATTTCTAACAAAGAGCCAAACCTGCGTCCAACGCCTCGATGACTTTGTCGATGGAATCGGTGGTTGAATTTAGCATGACGCCGGTGCGGATTACGTTGCCGTAGAGGCCGCCTTTGCCGATGAGGACGCCCCGCGCCCGCGTTTCTTCGAAGACGCGGAGGACGAGGTCGGGGGCCGGTTCTTTTGTTTGGCGGTCCTTGACGAGTTCGATGCCCTGCATCAGACCCATGCCGCGAACGTCGCCGATGCAGGCGTATTTTTCCTGCAATTTGAGCAGCTCATTATGAAAATAATCGCCGACGACGCGGGCGTTTGTGCGGAGGTCGTCTTCTTCGATGACGTTGATGACCGCGAGGCCGACTGCCGACGAGACGGGATTGCCGCCAAATGTCGAAAACGTCAGTCCCGGGAACGCATCGGCAACCTCAGGCGTCGCGATCGTCCAGCCGATCGGCACACCGTTGCCCATGCCTTTGGCCGAAGTGATGATGTCCGGCTCGACGCCCCAGTGCTCGATGCCAAACCACTTGTCGCCCGTCCGGCCCCACGCGGCCTGCACTTCGTCGGAGATAAACAACCCGCCGTGGCTGCGAGCGATCTCAGCGACACGCGGGAAATATTCCTTTGGCGGGATGATAAATCCGCCGACGCCGAGGATCGTCTCGGCCATAAACGCCGCGATGTTGCCCGTCGTCGTCGTGTTGATAATATCTTCGACATCGTCCGCACACGCGACACCGCATGAGGGATATTCGAGCTTGAACGGACACCGATAACAATATGGCGCCGCCGCGTGAGCAACACCCGCGACCTGCGAAGCGATCGGCTTCCACGTCTTATGCCCGATCGTAGACAATGCAGTCGCGCTCCGTCCGGCATAACTATGGCGCAGCACGACGATCTCGTTATTCCCTGTCGCGATCTTTGCCGCAAGTATGGCGGTATCGTCGGCCTCAGTGCCGCTGTTCGAAAAGAATGATTTTTTCAAATTCCCCGGCGTGATCTCAGCCAACTTCTCCGCCAGATCTCCCTGCGGCCCGTTCGCATAAAGCGTCGACATATGCGCGATCTTATCAACCTGATCCTTCCACGCGGCATTGACTCGCGGATTCGCATGACCGACGCTCACCGTCAGGACGCCGCCAAAGGCATCGAGATATTTGTTGCCCTGGTCGTCCCAGACATATTCACCCTCGCCGCGAACCAACGCCAGCGGCTCCTGATAATAGGTCGCCACGGCCGGAAAGAGAAATTCCTTGTGTTTCCGAACGGCATCGGATACAGTGGATTTTTGTTCAGCACTATTCATGGTGTTCATTTTAATTTTCCGAGCTCCGAATTCGCTCGAACCTCCCAGTTTCTAAATAATCCAGGGTTTATTGAGGCTAGTTTGATCGTGTTTTCAAAAGCTGTGCGAGCTTCAGCAGCCTTGCCCGATGCGGCATACGCCGATCCGAGATGAAAATACACGCGCGGGTCGTCCGGGGCAAGACGAGCACCCTCCGTCGCTTCGATGATCGCCTCTTCGGTTCTGCCTTCACGGGTCAACCAGCTCGCTCGTACCGAATGGCTGAATGCCGCAACGAGTGGCAGGTCAAAACGCCCCTTAAAGACCAGTATCGTGCCGCCAAGCTGCGCGACCGGCTGCATTTCGAGCAGCGTAGCATACTCAGGCCCGCCACGAGGCGGCAGATTGCTGACGCTGATCAGTAGCGTTCCATCAATCTGCGGTGGAACAACATCATCCAACTCGTTCCCAGGCCGCATCAGGAATCCATCCGGCAAAAAGCGACACGGAACAGTGGCTCTCGAAACCGCAGCGTTGCCAAAGCTAGCCCACCAACAATCAGAGATGTTCTCTTTCTTCAGGTATTCAGCTGCGAGTTTATAGCTTTGTCCCCAATCAGCACTGGAATCGCGAAGCATCTTATAAGAGCCATTTGGCCCGCCGAAAATGTCATTTGCAAATGCGATGTAGTTCGGTGCGATCCGAAAGGCGGTTACTGCGTGAAATATCAGTACGAGGGCGACAAGATACTTCATCTGAGGGAGCCGTCTGGCTACAAAAACGCTCCCTGCAACCGCGAACAAAATAAAGAACGGCCAAACAGGCAGGATGTGCCGAACGCCGATGTTCATCTTCGAGGTTAACGCGATCGCAAAAAAAACAATCGCAGGCATGAGCAGAAAAAGGGCGATCCGGCGGGTGTCGGCAGAAAGGAATGGCAGGATCAATCCGAACGGCAGAAGAATCAGTAGCGGGATGCTCGCCTTGACTATGAATGCAACCGGAAAATAGAACCATTGACCCGTCGCATAAGCCTTTCCCGCGATCCAGGTATTACGGCTCCCCGTTGCAACGATGTCGGCAAGCCCGAGAACGTATGATTCCGGCAGCACGTGCAGTCCGTCAAGATCAATAACCGCTCGGGCAGAGCCGGAACTGACCATTTCCGGCCTGCCATTCTGCTGGATATAGTTCTCTACAGAAACCTTATCGCTGGAATCTCCCGGCAGAGCCGAAAGCCGAAAACCATAAAACGCCCAAAGCACACCAAATCCAATTACGCACACCACCGCGCAAGCAAAAATGCGGCGTCCGATCGAGTTTACTAGCCGCCTCTCGGTCTCGCGAAAGAAAAACGCATCTGCCACGACCGCGAGCAGCAGTATCGGCACAAAAATCACCGCCGAATGTTTCGCCGAGAGCATAAGCCCGAAGAACACTCCGGCAACGAGTAGCCTCAGAAAAGACGGAGCTTTGCAGAATCTAAGTAACGTATATGCCGCCCCAAGCGCGGTAGCAGCCAGTGCCATATCAGTCGTTACCAGCGAGCCATGTCCTATGAGCGTTGGTTCAAAAGCGAGTACGCCGAGTGACAGCAACGCCTCGATCCGCCCGAATAGCTCCCATGCGGCGAGAAATAAAACAACGGCTAGCAAAATGCTCATCACAGACGACCCGATACGTGCAGGAATCACAACCGGGTCAATCCCGTTCTTAACAAGGAAATCTCCTCCGAGACGGAACATCTCAAGCTTGCTCGTGTGCTTGACCCCGCATTCGCCCTGAGGTTCAGTGATCTGAGAACTGAGGAATAGAGGTGCAGCGGCCAGCAACTTAAGCATCGGCGGATGCTCAGGATTGATCCCAAAATCCGCGCATTGCAAATATCGATAGCCCGCAATAATATGCGCAGGCTCGTCAAATGTCGTGCTACTCCGCACGATATTGATCGCCAATTGAAGTCCGAAAACAAGGAAAAGAATCGCGGCGATCGAACCGAACACAAAACTCTTGTGGAGACCGTGTCTGACCGTTGAATTTTGTTCTGGCACATTCATAATATTTGTGTTTGCCTACAATAAGAAATTGATTAGGCTATTCTACTCCGATTTCGCACACGTCGACGTACCACCACCAAGGTTCGCTATACAACAGAAGCTTCACCGCAACCGAATTGCAGGCCAGTTTCAGATCTTTTCTTACTTAATAAAGATTCCCCTCGCGTTTGCGTCCCGTGTAATCGACGTACACCACCTTAAGCTCGGTGTAAAAATCGAGCGATGTCGAGCCTTGTTCGCGGGCGCCAATGCCGGTGGCTTTTATGCCGCCAAACGGAATGTGCGCCTCGCCGCCCGTCGTCGGGCTGTTTATGTGCGTCATGCCCGACTCGATCTCGTTGACAAAACGTGTGATGTCGTTGTAATCATTTGAGAAGATCGAGGACGAAAGGCCGTATTCACAGTCGTTGGCGACGGTCATTGCTTCGTCTAGATCCTTGACTCTAAGCACCGAGAGCACCGGTCCGAATATCTCTTCGCGGGCGATTCGCATGTCGGGCGTGACGTGATCGAAGACCGTTGGCTCGACAAAATAGCCATTTTCCAGTCCTTTGCCGGACGCTCGGCCGCCGCCACACAATAGCGTTGCACCATCCTCGCGACCGAAGTCCATATATTTAAGAACCGTATTGAACTGCGATTCATCCACCGATGGTCCGATCTCGCTGGCGGCGTCGGCTCCGTTTCCAAGCTTGAAACTTTTCGCCCGTGCTACTATCTTTTCAACAAATTTATCGGCGATCGCGTTCACCACTACCGCCCGCGAACTTGCCGTGCAGCGTTGCCCGGTCGAGCCGAATGCACCTTGCGCCGTATGCTCAACCGCCAGATCAATATCGCAATCTTCTAAAACGACAACCGGGTTTTTTCCGCCCATCTCAGCCTGAAACGGAATGCCGCGTTTGGCGATCTGGGCATAAAGTTGAAATCCGATCTCACTCGAACCGGTGAACGAAACGGCTCGGACCGCCGGATGATTGACGATCTCATCTCCGGCCTCGCTGCCCGAACCGATCACCAGATTGAGCACTCCGTCCGGAACTCCGGCTTCGACAAATAGCTCGGTGATACGCACAGCGGTCGAGGGTGTATTTGAGGCGGGTTTAAAAACAACGGTGTTACCTGCCGCAAGGGCCGGAGCGATCTTCCACACCGGAATGGCGACCGGAAAATTCCACGGCGTGATGAGGGCGACGACGCCATGCGGCTCTTTAATGGTGTATGCCCAATTGTCGGGCAGCTCGCTCTTTATCGTTTCGCCGTTAAGCCGCCGCGTCTCGCCTGCACAGAACTCGACAACATTGGTCGCACGCTGAACTTCGCCGCGGGCCTCTGAGATCGTTTTGCCTTCTTCGCGGGTCAGCAGTTGTGCGAGTTCCTCTTTGTGCTCTTCCATCAGCCGCGACATCTTTGTCAAAATGCGTCCGCGAGCAGGTGCAGGCGTGTTCCTCCAGCCTTTAAAAGCAGCATATGCAGCCTCGACCGCACTACGGGCTTCGTCGCGAGTACAAAGCTCCGCCGTTCCTATTAAGTCCGTGGTGTCCGCCGGATTTATGTTCGGAATTGTCTTGCCTGAAGCTGAAGCGATCCATTTCCCGCCGATAAAACTGTGATAGATTGTCATTGTTACCCTGCGCGGCCTCGGCCGCCTTTTATCCTTTTAGTCGTATATTAATATTAATGGCGATGAGCAACAACGTGCGGCAGCTACTTGAAGAGCGTTCGTCCGCATACCCCGACAAAACCTTTCTCTATTCCGAAGCGGACGGACGAAGCTGGAGTTATTCGGACTTTGACGCCGCGGTCAACCGCACGGCGAATATACTCCGTTCACACGGGCTAGCAAAAGGCGATGTCGTCAGCCTGCTGATGCCGAATTCGGCCGAATATATTATCGCGTATTTTGCTTGCTGGAAGACCGGCTCGATCGCCGGGCCGGTCAATTCCCTCCTAAAACACGATGAGATCGAGTGGATCGTGAAGAATTCCGAAGCGAAGCTGATTCTTACAAATTGCCGCGCGGACCTCGTGCACGCGGGTGAAAGTTTTCAAATACCATCAATCGACTTTGAAAGCGTCGAAGAATCAACAAAGGGTTTCAGCGACAAACTCGAAATGGTCGACATAGCTCCCGAGGACGATGCGATCATCATCTACACGTCCGGGACAACCGGAAAGCCAAAGGGCTGTCTGCTGACGCATCGCAACTTGATCGCAAACGCGCGGCAGATCGCCGATTGGATGGGGTTTGGCGAAAATGACCGCCTGCTTACCATCATGCCGCTCTTCCACATGAACGCGGTCTCGGTGACGACTATGACCGCTCTGTACGCCGGCGGATCGACCGTCGTCTCCCCAAAATTCTCAGCGTCGAGATTCTGGGACATCATTGAGAAATATCAAATAACATCATTCGGCTCGGTGGCGACGATGCTGTCGATGCTTTTGTCAGTGAACAGTGAGCAGTCAGCAGCCAGCGGTCAGACTGAAGCATCGCTCAAGGCTCACCGCTCACTGCCTACTTCTCTGCGTTTCGCCATGTGCGGATCGGCACCTGTCCCTGCGGAGGTTTTGAAACGGTTTGAGGAAACTTTCGGCTGCCTCGTGATAGAGGGTTATGGCTTGTCCGAATCAACCTGCCGTTCGACGTTCAATCCGCCGGACGAAACTCGACGGCCCGGCTCTTGCGGCAAACCAATTGGCAATGAGATGGAAATTTTTGATGAGGACGACCAGCCACTGCCGGATGGCAAACTCGGAGAGATCGTTCTTCGCGGGCCAAATATCTGTAAAGCTTATTTCAAAAATCCGGAGGCCACCGCCAGGGCGTTTGCAAATGGCTGGTTTCACACGGGCGACATCGGGTATCGGGACGCAGACGGATTTTTCTACATTGCCGACCGCAAATCCGACATGATAATCCGCGGCGGCGAGAATATATATCCGCGCGAGATCGACGATCTACTCTACTCACATCCAGCAGTGGCCGAGGCGGCCGTGATCGGCGTTCCCGATGAACTATATGGCGAAGAAGTCGCCGCGTTTGTAGTAATTAAGGAGGGTGCCAATGCGTCGGAAGATGAGTTAATAGCATTTTGCAAAGACCGTCTTGCTGATTTCAAATGTCCGAAAACCATCCGTTTCCTTGACGAAATTCCAAAAGGCCCAACCGGCAAACTTCTCAAGCGCGAGCTTTACCAACGCTCAATTAATACATAAAACCGTTGACTCATTGAGTTAGAAATTCAGCTTGCGATCGTAACGCCTGTCTCGCCTCCGGCAGGATATTCAGCATCATAAAATCGTGAAATGCGCCGGGGAATTCTTCGTAACGGGCATCAACGCCAGCCTCCAGGCATTTTTGATAAAACTTGCGGCAGTCGGCTAAAAGCAGATCGGCGGTGCCCATTTGAATAAGGATGGGAGGCAGCCCGGTAAGATCGCCGAAGAGCGGTGAGATCATCGGATCGGTCGGCTCGGCGTCCCCGACATAAATAGCGGCGGCATTGGAAAGGCGTTTGACTGACATCATCGGGTCTTCCTGTTCGTTTAGCCGTATGTCAGGATTTGCGACTGTGACATCGACCCACGGTGACATTAGGACCAATCGCGATGGCATCGGCGCACTCGAGGCTCTCAGTTTGAAGGTCGCCGAAATCGCCATCGCTGCACCCGAGCTGTCACCAAGAAAAAACCATTTCTGCGAAAGATCAAACTTCGTCACGAGTTCGATGATCTCGTCCAGCCCGTTAGGAAAAGGGTTTTGCGGAGCAAGTCCGTAATCGACAACGATCGCCGCCATTCCCGCTTGCTTGCTGATACGGGCGATGTACTCCCAATGCTCCTTGACCGGCCCGAAATAGAACGCACCGCCATGGAGATACACCAGAACGCCTCTTTTGGCGCTCTGTCTGTCGATCCAAAACGCACGGATGCGTTCGTGCTCAAAAATTTCGCAGCGCCGGGCGATACTGCGCGGCGGTTTGTTGACATTCATCAGCCGCTGCGTCTTGAGCGGATCAAAATCGCCGTCTTCGCGAAAGAAGAGACGGACGTAGATCTTGGCAATGGAATTTAATAAGCTCACTGAGCGGCGTTTCTCATCCCTTTATTCACTGAACTCGGCCGTTGCCTGACGCGTACGTTCAACCTTCAGTTGCAGCACGTCGGGCCTGGAATAGTGACCGACCGGGTCAAAATTTTGTCGTTCCTCGCGCACCTGTTTGTGATCAAGAGTTGCAATCAGGAGCTTTTCTTCGTTGCAAACTGGCTCGATCACCCACTCGCCATCCGGCCCGGAGATACATGATCCGCCGTCAGCGAGGAACTCGGGCGAATTTGCGATTATCGATTCGATATAAGGCATCCCGGATGGCAGATCGCTTTTGCGCATCAGCGACGAGACCGACGCAACATATGAACGCGATTCTTTAGCAATAAACCGAGTAATATCCCTCGTATTCCCTGCGTTGCCCGGCCACACAGCGACGTGCAGGTCTTCGCCCTGCGCATACAGAGCAGTGCGGGCAAGCGGCATCCAGTTTTCCCAACAGTTTAGGCCGCCGACGATAAATTCACCAAGCTCATGCACTCGCAACCCGTGTCCGTCGCCAATTGCCCATGTGAGTCGCTCGTCATACGTCGGCATCAGTTTCCGATGCACCGAACCGATCTCGCCATTTTTACCAATATAAACCAGCGAGGCATAAATGCTTTTGCCACCCCGGTCAAGCGGGCGTTCGAGAATGCCGAGATATACAGCGATCTGTTTTTCCCGGGCAAGCTCGCAAACTTTTTTGAGATCTCCGCGTTCGATGCAGACGGCCTGATTGACGTATTCGGCATGAAATTCCTTGTGAAACGGCGAGTTGAACGCGGTTACATTTGAATATTCGAGCCAAAACGGATATCCGGGAACCAGGGCCTCGCCGAAGACGACCAGATCGCAAGGTTTATCCGCGGCTTGCATGATGCTGGCATAAACTTTTTCAAGAGTCTTTTCGCGATCAAACCAAACTGGGGCGATCTGGGCGAGGGCGATCGTTAATGTCATACGCGAATTCTATCAAAAATTAAACGCACTCCCTACGAGTCGCGTTTTCGGTTGCCGGACCCTTTGCGTTCTATTCGATTTAGCGTGAGAATGGATTTTACAAGACTAGTTGAAAGCCAGTTGGGAGACTCATAAAGATATGCAGGTAAATTCCTTTACTTATAAGCTGCCCCAGGAGATCGAAATCGCAGTCAAAACAGAGGCCGCATCGTGGGCGGAACACAACAAGATCGCTCTTATTTGGTCGAAAGACGCGAGCGTTTGGACGGATGCCGACGAGGGCAAATGGCTCGACTGGCTGAATATTGTCGGCGAAGAGATGGGAAATGCGGACAAATACCGCGACTTGCATCGTGACATCGAAACCGCCGGGTTTACCGATATTTTGCTTATGGGCATGGGTGGCTCGTCGCTTTGTCCGGAGGTTTTAGCGATGACCGTTGGCGTGCAGAATTTTCATATTCTCGATTCGACCGTTCCGGCACAGATCAAAACCATCGAAGATCGTCTTGACCTCGAAAAGACATTGTTTATCGTAGCCAGCAAGTCCGGCTCGACGCTTGAACCAAATTGTTTCAAGCAATATTTCTACGAAAAAGTGGCTGAAAAGCTGGGACGCGAGAACGCGGGAAAACAGTTTATCGCGATCACCGATCCAGGCTCGAAGATGGAGCAAGTCGCCAAGGACGGGGGCTTTCGGCACATCTTTTACGGCAAACCTGAGATCGGCGGACGTTTCTCGGCCCTCTCGGCATTCGGGATGACTGCGGCGGCCTCAATGGGCCTCGATGTCGGACAATTTTTGACCAAGGCAAACGAAATGGTTGATGCCTGTCGAAATGACGATCCTATTTTAAATCCCGGCGCCCTGCTCGGATTGATCCTTGGTGTTTGCCACGCTCACGGACGCGACAAGCTGACGATCTTTACCACGCCGGACATCCACGATCTAGGAGCATGGATGGAACAGTTAGTTGCCGAATCTACCGGAAAGAAAGACGTATCGATTATTCCGGTTGACCGCGAACCAATTCAATCGGCGGATAAATATAGTGATGACCGCATCTTCGCATTTTTAAGTTTGAAAGGTGATACCTCATTCGATGCGAGCTTTGACGAACTGGCGGCGGCCGGGCACCCAGCCGTCAAGATCGAACTGAATTCGATCGAAGATCTGGGGCAAGAATTCTTTCGCTGGGAATTCGCGACCGCCGTTGCCGGCTCGGTAATGCAGATCAACCCGTTCAATCAGCCTGATGTCGAATCGGCAAAGATCGCGGCCCGCAAGATCACGGATGAATACGAAAAGACCGGCTCGCTCCCCGCAGAGGAAGCTTTTTTTGAGAGTGATGGAATCAAGTTGTTTTCAAGCGAGAAATACGCCTCACATCTGTCCTCTGCTGCGAATGAGCACTCGCTAAAAGGTTTTCTCGACGCTCATTTCAAGCAGATCGTCGCAAACGATTACTTCGGCTTGCTCGCATATGTTGAGATGAACAGCGAGAACGAGCGGTCGCTCCAGACGATCAGGACAAAGGTCTTGGAAACTTACGGTCCCGCAACCTGTCTCGGCTTTGGCCCCAGATTCCTCCACTCAACCGGCCAAGGGTATAAGGGCGGGGCTAATAATGGCGTCTTTTTGCAGATCACCTCGGACGATAAGATCGATGTGGCGGTTCCCGGACAAAAGTATACTTTTGGTGTGGTGAAAGCAGCACAGGCACGCGGTGATTTTCAAGTGCTGATTGATCGCGGGCGGCGTGCTTTAAGGGTGCATCTCACGGCCAATGTGGCGGGCGGCATTAGCAGACTAAACTCGCTGATCTGACGACTAGTCGTAATTTAAGGCCTCAACCGCGTCGAGCCGGGCGGCCCGCAATCCCGGATAGAGAGCCCCCAAAGCTCCGCTGACCAACGCGATAGCCGCGATCATGAGGGCTACACGCGGTTCCAGATTGACAGTCAGAGTGGACCATTTCGTTAGCGCCAATCTCAACAATAATGTCGCCAGCACGCCAAAGACAACGCCGCCAAAGCTGATTAGCAGGGCCTCCTGAACAATAGTCCACGCGATATTTGTATTTGACATGCCCAGCGATTTTAGTACGCCGATCTGCCGCGTTCGCTCGGTCACGGTCGTGTACATCGTCAGTAGAATTATGAGCCCGCTAACAACTGCGGCTACCCCGATCACGACATTTAAAAAGACGTTCAAGGCTGGAATGCCCTGCATATAAAGCTCTTCGAGATCGCTCGTGAGGATTATCTGGTTGTCAGGGAATTTCGCGTGGATATTGTCCCCTACCGATGAAGGTTTATATCCCTCTTTTACCTTGATAAGAAAGGCCGATGCTTTGCCCTCCGCACCTACTTGGGCCTGCATCGTCGAGAGCGGTATTTTTACCCTGGCGCCGGCGCTTGGTTCGTATGCACCGACGATCTCAAAATCCTTTTCATACATGCTCAACTTGTCGCCTATCTTCATCTTTCGCTGCTGCAGCCATGAACTGTCGCACATCATTTCATCCCGGCCATCGACCATTGCCCGACCCTGTACAACCGCTAACCCGGCCATCGCCGCGTATCTATCAAATGGGATGCCCTCGAGGAGCCGGCTCGCCGTCAATCCATCGGTTGCGGCAACGCTGCCCTGTGCGATCGGCACGACAGCGGCGACCCCCTCGACCTTTGCGATCTCGGGCAGCATCGATTCGGGCAAGCGTAACGACTCGCCATTGCCTAGCCCCAAGCTTCCAGATGCGCGAAACATGATCTCAGCCCCGACGTTAGCATCGCGTTTTGCGCGGTCACGCAAACTGCCGTTTGCTAACCCAACGGTAAAAAGGATCAACAGAATGCCGACACCAATGCCTAGAATACTGACAACTGTCCGCGCCGGGCGGTGAAGCATGTTTGAAAAAACAAGGCTGTTCATTGAATAAAAGTTCGGAGTGCAAGCTTTAGCGTGTTTTCTTAAAGTTCAGAGTGCAAGCTTTAGCGTGTTTCTTAAAGTTCAGAGTGCAAGCTTTTGCTTGTTTCTTAAAGTTCAGAGTGCAAGCTTTTGCTTGTAGACACCCTGAACAATAAACAAGCTAAAGCTTGCACTCTGAACTTAAACCCCAACGGTCTCTTCTTCCTCGACCAGATACGGCGAAGCCTGGATATCGTCAAGGTCCTCGGAAACGATCTTGGCGATAACCGGAAGGCTCAGGCTGCGGGTTTTTGCGATTCCCGGAACCTCGTGCCCGGCGGCATAAACGGCGTGACGTCCGTTCTCCTTGTACCACTCGCTAAGGCTGGCCGTTTTGTGCATTTCCTCAATGATCTGACGCCAGCCGACACCGGTGTTGTACGCACAAAAGCTGACCTCGCCCTCTTGCGTACCGTACGGAATGACGCACATCTCGGTGCGGCGAAAATCGTAGTTAAACAGGTCCTGAAACCACATTCCCTCGACGCACAAGACGCGCCACGGATCGTCGTCCTCACGGGTTTGCATCCGGTCGTTGCGGTCCGAGTTTGAGTTTGCTGATGACGGCCTGAAAAGATTTAGGATCTGCGAGATCGGGAAGCCTTCGGGTGCCTTTCCGGCGTCAAAGTTTCGCATGATCGCCATTCCGAGCTGGGCCATGGTCAGCTTTTTGCCGCGAGCGGTGTCGGTTATGACCGCGACGTCCTTCATAAACCGCTCGTAATTAAAGAAATCAAAGAGCGACGTCATCTGGTTCGTGTTCTTGTTGACGACGATCAGCGTGAAAATACCGCAGTTCGGGTGGCAGTTGCACGATGACCAGCCCCACGGAGCGTCGGCACCCTGCAGCATGTCCATCACGCTTGTAAATGCAGAGTACGAACTCAAAGGGAACCAATCTCTTAGCGGCTCAAGCACGCCATCAAGTTGTTTCTTAAGGTCGTGCGTCATGCCGGCGAGCGTGTAACGCTGTGCGGCGCGGTCCTTGTCAGACACGTCCTCATCACGGCCCGTGAACGAAACGGGCTGGAAAGCGATGGTCTGAACCTTGTCGATATTCTCGGCGGCAAACTTGACGATGCTGCCGATGCCCTCGTTGTTCCACGAGTTGACTATGGTAGTAACAAGCGTGACCTTAATACCGACCGAGGCGAGATTTTCGATCGCCTTGAGCTTTACGTCAAAGAGGTTGCCGACGCCGCGATGCTTATTGTCCTCGTCGTTGGTCCCGTCAAATTGCAGGTAAACGCCGTGTTGCCCCGCGGCCTTCGCGGCCTTGCAAAACTCAATGTCCTCGGCGTAACGGATGCCGTTTGTCGCGGCCAGGATGCGGTAAAAACCGATCTTCTTTGCGTAGGCGACTGACTCTAAAAAGTGCGGTGCGATCGTCGGTTCGCCGCCCGAGAATAGAATGATTATCTGGCGACGCGGCTTGAACGAGATGGCACGGTCGAGGATCTCTTTCGTATCCTGAAACGTCGGTTCGTGAACATAGCCGACCTGATTTGCATCCATAAAGCACGGATTGCACATCATGTTGCAGCGGTTTGTCAGATCGACGGTGAGGACAGCTCCGCGGCCAAATTTGATGTCCGAAGTGCCGTGATGATGGACGTGCTTGTCCTCGGCGGCCTTAAAATCGCGGCCGTAAAAGAGGGATTCGATACGCTCCAAAAACGCCGGGTCGGTCGCCATCACATCGACAAACTCGCCGTGCGTCGGGCAGGTTTTTTTCATCACGACCTGGCCGTTTTCCTCGACGATCTGTGCCTTGATCTCGCCGGGGTGCGAATTCATCAAAATTTCGAGCGGGATCGATTTGTCGATAACGCCCTCGCGAACCTGCTTGACGCACGTCGGGCAAAGACTGTCTGTCTCACGCGGAAACCCGAGCGGCGGCGCCGTCCGCTCGTACGATTTGAGCAGCGGTTCAGCCGCCCATTTCGGCGTGATCGCCTCGCTCTCAGGCAAAGCCTTATTCACCGCCTGAAAAGCCTTCCACCCAATATCCGCCGCCGCCGAAGCCATCTTCGACCCTTTCCGCCCCTTCCCGCCTTTTTCCCCGCGTCTAAAATTATCGCTAAACATATATATCTCCGCCACCAAGGCACACTCGTATCTCCCTAAATCTTAACAGATTCAGACCGGTCTGGCGATGAAACCAGCCTTTGGCTTGCGGACGCTGCCTCTCGAAATGTTTACTTCGTCGGCAGGGCAACTCGATCAAAGGTAAGATTGTAGAGGGTGTATGCTTTCTTTGTGTCTGATTTCGGAATCCCGACGACGATCTCGGTCGCCATCTGAAAGACTCTCGGCGGCGTGTCAGACTCCTTCTGGTTTTCATTCTGACTAAAACTCGCGGTCACTGTTAGGCTCTGTCCCGGTGTCATTTCCGTCATTGACCCATAAACAAAATGCAAACCTTCTTGCAACACAACATCTGAGTTAAGGTCATCGCGTTTTGAAAGAACGATCCCGATTTGTGCCGGGTCGTATAAAACGCCTGAGAATCCCCCCTTTATCCAACCCACGCCAACGAGGTTCATCCCAGCAATATCTGATTTCTTGAGACGCCAAAGCCCACCGTTCTCGTCAACGAGGGTTGATCGCAAATAACTTCCCATCGAATCGCCAATATCAGGCGCAATGGCGTTCATCGCAACAAATATTGGTCTTTGGGTTTCAAGATTTATGAATTCGAAGGAACACCTGATACCGTTTACGTTCATGTCTCCCCACTTATCTGGGAGTTTCACTTTCATGATCGACTTGAGAACAACCCGAAGGGAGCCAATGTCTTTGGTCGCTATGGCATTGGGGTCAGCAACTTTGATCGGCAGAGGGGCTTTTGTGGGTTGCGGTGCGAACATAGCGTCCAAGATTTTTTGACCAACGCCTTGTTTTGACAACTCAATCAAGGCAGTTGACGAAGTGTCGAAGCTGGGTTCGGACTGTTGAATCGCCAAAAGTATCGTGCTTTCCGGCACGCCGTTTTTGACCATCTCAACCACTTTGGCGTTTGTCATAGTCTCTTTTGCTTTTTGAGCCGTTATGTTTGAGATAGCGAACAGACAAACCGCACACATTAAACCTATTTGGATTTTACGCATATTTATTTTCTCCTAGTGAATGAGATCGCCCATTGTTACTTCGTCAGCCGCCATCCTTTTTCGGTCATCTCATACATCAGTTTGCCAGTTAGTTTTGTTCGAGTTCCTTTTTTTGCCACGTTCCAGTTAGGTTCGGGTAAGTCCATTATCACATTTGGATCAGGAGCACGATAAGGCCCGGCCGCAAAGGTTACGGAATTCCAATTACAATTATCTAGAAACTCGATTTCGGCAGTATAATCCAACTCATAAAGTTTCGTGCCACCATTGCTTCGATCAATTCCATTTGTTTTGTCGAACGATATCAATTTTAGAAACTTACCTGAGCCAGCCTGTATCTTATCTTCAATGAGTTTGCGTCCGTCTGACGCTGAAGGCGGACCGCCACAAGCAGAAAGGATTAGCGGAATCAAAAAAAGGGTAGCTTTCGCAAGTCTGTCTATTTTCATCTTGAATCTCCTTTGAAGAATCTGAATCAGAGCATTGATCTTCTTATCAGGTTTGTATTCAATACTCCTTGGCCACATTGGGACCTCACTTACTTGCATCAACACCAAAATCATAGAAAATGCCCCCGAGTACGACGGCATATTCACCGGGGGGAATTGGATTGACTAGCTTCACTCTGTATATCTTGAAGTATCCAGACGCAGAGTTGTTTTGGGATGGAGATTCCTCAAGCGTGATGGGTACTAATTTATCTATTGGGATTTCGATCTTAAAGCCTGAAAAAGTTGACTTGCCCATCTGAAGTTCTCGCCGGTCGGATTTTGCATCGAGCTTTGCCAAAGTTATATAATCCGCTGGCTGATAACTGCTAGGAACCGCAATTTCAAACACGGGGGAAGTGTTAGTTATTCTTAGCAATGCATGATTACCTTTAAGTGTGGATTGCACTTTTGTAACTATCATTCCACCCGCACGGGAAGATGCCATCGTATACTTCAAATCGATTGTGTTTGTACCATCAATGAGTTTTACCCCCGGACGTTGAGCCATAGCCGCAAGAATACTCATGTCGGTATTCGCCGGGGTTGTTGGCGTTGGCGACTCTTTCTTGTTTTTGGTTTGCAGCATTGCACCCATGACCGCTGAGCTAACACCCTGATTCTTTAGTTCAATCAAGGCGTCTGTTGAAATGTCAAAGTTTGTCGGGCTTTGCTGTATAGCAGCAGTGATAGTCGAATCTGGAAGTCCCGCCTTAACCATTTTGATTACGTCCGCGTTTGTCATCTCCTTCGGCGTAACCTGTTGAGCCGTAGCTTGGGCGGACAGTATAAGACAAGCAAATGTGATGCAGAATGCTATTTTGTGTTGGAACATCTTTGATTCTCCTTATTGATGAACTATAGAAGCGCGTGATACTACGGCGTCGGTTTGGTCGTCGATGCCGGCGGTGGCTCCGACGGTGACGGACTGGGCGGTGGCTTTGGCGGTCTGTGCGGCTTCGAAGGCGTCGAGGTCGGCGGTCAGGTCGGTCGAGTTTGAGAACGGGATGCCGAGGCTGTCTAGTGCCGTCTTGTGGTCGATAGCCTGGAGCACGAATTCGCGTCCCGTGGCGATGAGCTGATCGTCATTGTCACTGTCGGGCACGCTAAACATCTTGGCAAAACCGGGTGTGTCGAGATTGAGTGCTCTGGCCGTTTTCGCATGAGTAGTCATTTTCCGTCGGATCGCAGCACGAAGCACGCTTTTTTGCTCGACCGCCGCAGATCCCTCTCCCGAAGTCTGCTGAGTGGAGTAAATCTCTAGCGCATCCACCGCCGCCTGCACAGTCGCAAAATTCGTAGCCGCCGCAGCTATCGACCCATAATCACCCGCATTCGCAACATTATACGCGAGCGTCCTCACAAACATGTCATAAATGTTTTGCCCTCGGTCGGTCATAAAGATATTTCTCCTTATTTGGAAGTAGAAAAGTCAGTCTGGTAATACGATGAAAACATCCTAAACCCGTTTTGATTTTTTAACAAGCGGTAACGGCTCAAAACTCGTCGGTAATCCATCTGCGCATGTCGGTATGTCATCTGCGCACGTCCTTACCTGTCCGCACAAAACAGAGATCTTTCTGCGGTTGTCGGTAAGTGTCTGAGACAAATCGATAACGACTCTGCACACATCGGTAACGAGTTGGAACACTTCGGTAAGTCATCTACACACATCGGTAGTGAGCGGCATCGTGCGGTGGCGCATCCGCGCTCATCACTTACGCAAACGCCTCGGGATATTTCAAAAAGGATATCAATCGGGACTATGAACTTCCGAAACGCACTCTTGTTTCGGTCACGGTGACAAATTGTTCAGGCAGTTTGTCAGCGTGGGCCGCGAGCAGTTGCCGCAAAACGTCGATCTTGTTTGCGGCTCGTTCGTCGGCGAGACGAAGGAAGATTATTCCGTGGTGATCGCGGCGTTCGCGATAAATGAGTTCGCCGAAATCTTTGTCGTTGGTAATTAAGATCCAATTCTCAACGACGGCTTTACCGAGAATGTCCTCGTCCTGTAGGCCGCGAGCCTGATCGAATACGGAGAAGACCTCGTGACCTTCATCCGCAAGCCACGAGGCGACTCTTGGACCAGTACATTCGTCAACCAAAAACCGCATCTATACCGTTTCCATTACCAGGGGCATAAACTCGGTGCGGCTTAGCGATTCTCCGGCGAATAACAGACAAGCGTGAATGTCTTCGGGTTGGAGGCCGTTGTATTCATCCAATATTTCGGCGTTCGTCGCTCCGTGAGCCAGCAGATTTAAAATGAATTCAACGGTCAGACGCGTTCCTTTGATGACCGGCTTTCCCGTCATGACCTTTGGATTGAGTGTTATGCGCTCTAGCAATACCTGATCGTTCATAATCTTGATAATCGCACAATTCCTCTGTATTCAAAAGAGATTGTTCTACTCAAACGCCTCGAGATATTTGATGCCGGAGCCGGTGTTGAAGATGACGACGGACTCATGTTCGTGGACGAGGTTTTGGTCGATCAGTTTTCGTAGGGCGGGGAGGCACGCCGACCCTTCGGGGGCTGTGAAGATGCCTGTTAGGGCGCCGATCTCGGCGACGGCGGCGGTTAGTTCGGCGTCGGTGACGGTGACGGCGGTGCCATTTGACGCACGGATGGCGTCGAGGATGAGGAAATCGCCGATGCACTTTGGCACGCGAAGCCCGGAGGCGACGGTTGAGGCGTTTTCAAATTCGTCGGCGAATCGTTCGCCCGCGTGAAATGCCCGTACGATCGGCGCACACGTTTCGGACTGAACCGACACCATTCGCGGCCGCTCGCTCCCTATCCAGCCCATTTGCTCCATTTCGTCAAAGGCTTTCCACATCCCGATCAAGCCCGTGCCGCCGCCGGTTGGGTACATGATCACATCGGGGAGTGGAGGGCGGACACTCCTGTCCGCATCGCCGGTTCCTCCGGCGAACCTGCCGTCACAGTCATTCAGGACTGACGAAGCGTCGATCCTTGCGGACAAGAGTGTCCGCGCTCCGAACTGTTCAGCCAGCTCATACCCCATCGTTTTTTTGCCCTCGACGCGGTACGGCTCCTTGAGCGTCGAGACGTCAAACCAGCCCATTTCGTCTTTGCGTTCCGCGACGATCTTTCCGCAGTCCGTTATCAAGCCATCAACGAGCGTGACGTTGGCACCGGTCTGCTGGCATTCGACGATGTTTGCTCGCGGCGTGTCGGCGGGCATGAAGATGTTCGCCTCCATACCGGCAAGTGCGCCGTAGGCGGCCAAGGCGCCGGCGGCGTTTCCAGCGGACGGGACGGCAAGTTTCGTAATGCCAAGCTCCTTTGCCATCGAGATCGCGGCCGTCATCCCGCGAGCCTTGAACGACTGAGTCGGGTTTTGCCCTTCGTCTTTGATGTAGAGATCGAGCTTGATCGGCAAGGTCGCGGCGAGGCGATCGGTCTTGAACAAAGGCGTCCAACCTTCGCCCAAGCTTACGATGTTCGCCTCATCTACGACGGGCAAAACCTCGCGATAACGCCACAGCGACGATTCTCGCATTTTCAGCGACTCAGGCGTCAACGTTTCCGCCGCCTTTTCCAGATCATAACGAACAAGCAAAGGCTTGCCGCAGGTGATGCAGAGGTTTTGCAGAGTATTCGCCTCGTGGCGGAGGCCGCACAGAGCACATTCTAAATGAGTGACGTTCATAAAAAGAATTTTGCCACGAATGCACGAATAGGAAAATACAGCGGGCCCTCTTTATTTCTTATTCGTACATTCGTAGCGAATTTTCTATTTGTGAATGAATTCCTTTACGAGGTTAAAGAGGATATTCGTTCCGATCGAGATCGAGCCGCTTTTGAGGCCGTCCTTAAAGTCGTAGCGTTTCGGATACCAGACCTCGGCGGCGACGATCGCCCCGGTATAGGTTCCGACAAGGTGCGGGAAACCGAAAACAAGCTTGCCCGTCTCGTTGCGGGCTACGAAAGGACTCATAAAAGCATTCTTGACCTTTGAGCCAAAGTCGCGTTTCTGGCTTTTGTAGTATTTGCTATCGAGTTTGAAAGCCTCCTCTAGAGCAAAGCGGGTCGTGTTGCTGATGACACCTTTGCCGACGCTTGAGGCGAGGCGTTTACCGTAACCATCCCAATGTGTGCCCCATCCTTTTGGCAAATTTGTCCACGTGAGGATGCCAGCAGTGCCTACATATCCCCCAATGGCCACCGGGCCAAACATGCTCAGCCCGTAATTTTTCCAGCGGGTCGCACTGTCGGGCCGAGTGTATCGGATTTGCGTAGCTGCGGGTGTTGCCGTCGGAGCGGCAGTCTGCGCCGTAGCTGCCGAAACCAAAAATAGAACCCCAATTAGTAACGTTGACCTCATTTAGACTCCTCCTATCATTTCTGCAAAATAGGCTTTAAGGCCTTATAGACGTTGTCGGTCATGATCCTTTCGCCCTCTGGGTTTGGATGGATGCCGTCGGCTTGGTTAAGCTCTTTTTTCAGAGCGATGTTTTCGAGCAGGAATGGCAAGAACTCAACCTTGTGCTCGGTAGCGAGATCGGGAAAGGCGAGCTGAAAAGCACGCTGATATTCGGCACCCATCGTGGGTGGAGCGAGCATACCGCACAGCAAAACCTTTATATTTTTTGCCTTAGCCTTGCGAATGATCTGATCAAGATTTTTTTTCATCTGCGCGACGGGGATGCCTCGAAGCAGGTCATTCGCCCCGAGCTCGAGGATCAATATCCGCGCATTGTCCTGCTCCAGGACCCAGTCGGCCCTTTCAAGACCGCCTAATGAGGTGTCGCCCGACGCACCCGCGTTGACGACCTCGTAATCGTAGCCGTCCGCCTTTAGTTTTTCCTGTAAAAGGTACGGGTACGATTCTTTTTCCGAGAGGCCGAAGCCGGCCGTCAAGCTGTCGCCAAAGGCTATGATCTTAGGCCGGTTTGCCGTCACCTGCGGCGTTGCGAGCGGACGGTTGGCTGCAACCGCGTTTTGACCGGGCCTGACAACCGAGCAACCACTAGCCGTGATAGTCAAATAGATGAAACTTATAAATACTGCTGATTGAATGGTATGACGCATACAAATTATGAGATGTCAGATGTAAGATGGTAAATGTTGCTAGCCGGATGTCAAAACTTCCCCTACGGGATAATATCTAGTATCCGATCTCTATCGCCATGATCCAACTCAAAAACGTAACAAAAACTGTCCGCTCCGGCACCGAGGACCTGACGATACTCGATAATGTCTCTCTCGAGGTACCTGACGGACAATTTGTCGCTATCACCGGTGCCTCCGGCAGCGGTAAATCCACATTACTCGGTCTCATCGCCGGGCTTGACGCCCCGACGTCGGGCAGCATTATGCTGGATGATGACGAGATAACCACGACTAGCGAAGACGGCCTCGCACGAATACGCAGCGAAAAGATCGGCTTTATCTTTCAGTCGTTTCACCTGATACCGAGCCTGACAGCTCTTGAAAATATCTTGATACCTATGGAGATCCTCGGTCTGCGTGACGCTGCAAAACGCGGCTCTGCTCTGCTCGACGAGGTTGATCTGACAAATCGCGGCCATCATTATCCGGCCGAGCTTTCGGGCGGTGAGCAGCAGCGGGTTGCGATCGCCCGCGCGTTTGCCAATTCGCCCAAAATTTTGCTTGCGGACGAACCGACCGGTAATCTGGACACGAAAAACGGCCAGCACATTTTTGACCTGATGAAGGAACTCCACCGCCAAAACCATGTTTCCTTAGTGCTCGTCACGCATGACTCTGCTCTTGCAGCACAAGCCCAACGTCGCATCGTTCTCGAGGATGGCCGCATTGTTGTTGACGCATTGAATGTTGAAGACCATGAAAAAGATCTAGCCGCCGATAAACGCAGATGATGCAGATAAAAAGGCCATTTTTTGCTTTTCCTATCCGCGTTTATCTGCGTAAATCTGCGGCGAATTTTCTTGGAATTTTATGAGGTTTATTGTTAATTTGACGAGACGCGAGATCCGCTCCTCATGGCGGCGACTCTTATTTTTCTTTCTGTGCATCGCTTTGGGCGTTGGGTCGATTGTCGCCCTGCGCTCGCTGATCCAAAATCTTACCAAGGTCGTCGGCAATGACGCCCGGGCTTTGATGACCGCAGACTTTGAGGTCAGCTCGACAAACGATTTTTCGCCCTCAGATATTGCAAAGATCGAAGAAACACTCGCGAAATTCCCCATCATCGAAGCTCGAAACGAAACCATCTCTACTGCCTCGATGGCCCGGCCGGACGATCCGACAAACCTGACCCTCGAATTTGTCGAGCTCAAGGGCATCGAGCCGCCATTCCCGCTGGTTGGAAGTTTTGCAACGTCCGACGGCTCACCATTTGATTTCAAGCTTTTAGAAGATCACGGTGCGGTGATGGCTCGTATCCTTTTGGAAGAATTAAAGGTCAACGTTGGCGATAAGATAAAAATAGGAGGGGGCGAATTTCAGATCCGCGGAACATTTGACGAGGAGCCCGGCGGATCGAGCGGTTTCCGGTTGGGCCCGCGGGTTTTTGTTGAGAGAAAAGCCTTTGACGAGGCGGGAATAACGCGAAACACGAGCCGCATTCGACGGCGAATACTCTACCGCTCATCCGAAAATCCATCCGAGCTTGTAAAGCAGCTCCGTGACGCTCTCAAGGGGACAACGATCCAAGTCAACTCGTATCGCGAGCAGCAAGAAAATCTCAACGAACAGTTTGTGAGGACCGAAAATTACCTTTCGCTAACCGGCCTGTTGATCCTTGTGCTCGGCGGCGTCGGCGTGTGGAATGTCGCAAGGGCATTTGTCGAGCAAAAACGGAAGACGGTCGCGGTTCTAAAATGCCTTGGTGCAAGCGGCACCCGGATCATCACCGTTTATCTGCTCCAAATCGTTGTCCTCGGTCTTATCGGCAGTTGCTTTGGGGTCTTTCTGGCACAATGCGGCTTATGGCTGGCTCAATGGCGTTTTGCAGACGCATTACCTGCGAAGATGAGCTATGTCGTGACGTTTTCGACATCCTGGCAAGGCGTGATCCTAGGTCTCATGATCTCAGTTCTTTTTTCCGCGCTGCCGCTGCTCCAGATCCGAACGATCAAACCTAAATTGCTACTCCGCGATGAAAATAACGTCAATATATCTAAACTCGACTTGACGAGATGGCTATCCGGGGCTTTTTGCCTCGCTTCACTGCTCGGCCTCGCGGTTTGGCAAGCCGGTTCGCTGACGGTCGGTGCTTTCTTTCTCGGCGGTTTGGCCGCAACCGGCGGAGCTCTCTATTTGTCGGCGGCCGTCCTGACATGGCTGCTAAAAAAGATAAAACGGGTAAGTTCATTTTCCGTCCGTCAGGCCGTCAATTCGCTCTACCGTCCCGGCAATCAAACGCGGATCATCCTGCTCGCAGTCGGACTCGGGGCGTTTGTCGTGATTGCGGTTCAGGCGATGCAGACCAATCTCGTGCGCGAGTTCGATTTTACCCGCAATCAGCGTCTCCCAAGCCTTATTTTTGTTGACATTCAAAAGAGTCAGATCGATGACGTTATGAAGATCGTTGAGCAGCGAACGGGTGAAAAGGCCGAGGCCGTGCCAACCGTTCGGGCGAGGATCGCGGCTGTCAATGGTGAACCGGTCGACTTTACTCAGCGAGAGATCCGCCAGCAGCAGGGCCAGATCGGTCGCGAATTTGCGATCACATACCGGCCTAAATTGGATACTAACGAATCGACAGTCTCGGGCGATTGGTGGCCCGCCGAACCATCAGGCGACGAGCCGCAGGTTTCGGTCGAAGAAACGATGGCCGACACGCTAAAGGTCAATGCCGGCGATTCGATGACGTTTGATATTTCCGGTCGAAAAATCACCGCCAGGGTGGCAAATATCAGGAAGATCGACGTCCGCAATGCACGAACAGCGTTCGTGTTTGTCTTCCGGCCCGGGACTCTCGATAATGCCCCGCAAAGCTTTGCGGCGACTGTGCTCAAACATGTGCCGGCGACCGACCGCCAACGACTGCAGCGCGAGGTGCTCGATAAATTTCCAAATGTGCAGATATTCGACGTCGCGGATATTATTGCCGCAGTCGACCGCCTCGTTGGTAATTTTGTGGTCGCGATCTCGTTCGTCGGCAGCTTCGTGCTCCTAAGCGGTATCCTGATCCTGATCGGCTCAGTCGCCCTGACCAAATCGCAACGGATTTATGAGAATGCGATTCTCAAGACATTAGGAGCAAACAGGCGCACTCTGGCGACGATCCTATTTTCGGAGTACGGCCTGCTAGGCCTACTAGCAGGCATCATCTCAACGGGGTTCGCTGTTGGCCTTTCTTATGTAGTTTGCCGCTTTCTTATGGAGATAAAATGGGAATTCGATCCCGTCTTGACGATCGCAGGTGTATTGGTTACGGCCCTACTGGTGACAATAATTGGTGTGGCGGCGAGCTTTGATGTGCTATTCCGCAAGCCTCTAGCTACGTTGCGGTCTCAATAAAAATCGACCGCAGGACACGGACTCAGGAAATGAATTGAAAATACTTGACCAACTAACAAAAATGAGCTCGAGGATATTCTCGGAGCCGGTCGTTCGGGCTCTTCTGATCTCTCGGTCTGTTGCCAACTAATCTGTCTCGAATGGATGCTTCGACAGGACCGCTCGCAAATTTACCTGACCAAAAAGTGTTTCCAGATATGCTCCGAAGCGATGCAGGATCGGAACCAGGTCCTTTGTCTGATTTGTAATAAGTATCTCTTCGGCAAACCGCTCGAACGTCTCAGTATCCTTATAGAAAAGATAACGAAGTTTTTCTTTCATAAAGTCCCGCAGTTCGACCTTGAGAGATTCTAGGTTTTCGTTTTCGGGTACCCGCTCGGCTGCTCTGGCTAGTTGGGCCAACTTGGCAAGTTTCCGCCTTAAAACCATGGAATGGTCAAGCTTTATCTTAAAGTTGGGAAAAAGGTCAAATTCATCGGTTTTGGGGTCCAGCAGGCGGGCAAATCCGGCCAGCATCTGTTGAAAGCCTTCATTTAGCACCGAGTGTGCCGTTTCCATCCGGGCATAGATCGATGGCGAGGGTCGCAAAAGTGCGAGACCGGCAAGCTCCTGTGTATACACTTTTTTCAACTCGACCGACGCCGTATATGACGCGGCGTCGAGTGTTGCAAAAAGTTCGGCTTCCTCGTTCGGAAAACGCTCTAGCCGATTATTTATCGAGGTTATTAGTTCATGCACTTGCTCGTTTACACTCGAAAAAATTAGCAGAGCAGGTTTCAAAGGCTCGTCCGCATCGAGCATTCGCCCTATCACGCTCAGCCACTTCAATATTTTTGCAAAACGCGGAAGTATCATCGCTAATTCGACATGCTCGTGACTAACCGCATCACCGCTGATCAACCGTTTGAGATAATCCGGTAAAAATTGTTCACCATTTTCTTCGGCCGCTCTCACCAATTTCTGAAAAGCAGGCAGGTGAGTAAGCCGGTCTGAAAGCGCATTGCTCCATGCCCTCCATTCGGACAGGCCGAGTGAATCCGAGCGGATAATTGATTCTCCGATCAAGATCGAATCACGAAATGCAGTCGCAAGATCACTAAGCTCCCGCCCGGTCGGCGAGGCGTGCGGCTCATTCGTGCCACGGAAGCTGAGGAGGATGGCGTTTAGCCTTGCACAATGGAGCAGGGCGGAGTGGGTAAGCCGAAACTCTTTCGACGTTTCAGACGTTGCTCTCACACCGTCAACATCCGCGAACGAATCACTGCCGACGACGAGGAAACTCTCAAGACCTGACAGCCAGATACCGAGCTCGATCGCGCTTGTCGTTACATCCATGGCCGGAGCATCAATTGACTGAGGCATACCGGGAAGCACATGCTCGTCAATTTCCATGTCGATCTGATTTTCGACCAATATAGCCGTCAATTTAGAATTTCCTCACGAAAAAAGGTAAGTAAGAAAGAAAGGAGCGGGAAAACCGCTATATATTTTATACCTTGTTTGTTACCCTAAAGGCAATATAAAAGTGATTTTCAGCCATCTTTTCGCAAACCCTGTGATCTCACGAGAACCAACGATTTTGCTCGTCGCAACGAATAATCCGGGAAAGCTGGCGGAGCTAGAGGCTCTGCTTCACGATCTGCCCATTAGGCTGTGTAGTCTTGGCGATCTCGAATCATTTAGCGAGGTCGAGGAAACCGGTAATACATTTCTCGAAAATGCACAGCTAAAGGCAAGCGGGTACGCTACGCAAAGCGGATTAGCAGCTATCGCTGACGATTCGGGCTTGGAGGTCGAGGCACTGGACGGACGGCCGGGAGTTCTGTCTGCACGGTACGGCGGTGTGGATACTGGTTTCGACGAAAAGATGCGGATGCTGCTCGATGAGCTTGATACCATCGGCGATTCGCAACGCAACGCGAGGTTTGTATCCGCGATGGCCATATCAGATCCTACCGGCAAGATTCTCCATACTACCGATGGCGTCTGCACGGGTAAAATCGCATTGCAACCGCGCGGAGATTTGGGTTTCGGATTCGATCCGTTGTTCATTCCAGATGGCTTTGATAAGACGTTTGGCGAGCTTCCGGCGGAGATAAAACAGAAAATAAGTCACCGGGCGGGTGCTTTTAATCGAATAATCCCGTTTTTACGGGATTTTATCGCAGTTTGACTTGACCTTGAGTGTTTTCGGGCTTATTATTCGACACTTGGAATCGTTTCTTAAGTGAAACCGACGGGGCGTAGCACAGCCTGGTAGTGCGCTCGCTTTGGGAGCGAGAGGCCGCAAGTTCGAATCTTGCCGCCCCGACCAGTCAGGCTGTTTGTGATTGGTGTTTTTTCCCGCTTTTTTGCCTTAATATTTTTAAGGGCAAAGATAATTCACTGAAGAAGTTTTATATACACAACCAAACTTGGAGGTTAATTAATTATGGCTCGTATGACACAGACAGAGATCATCAGCAGCTTGGCGGACTCTTGCGGATGCAAGAAAACCGAAGTCAAGAGTATGTTTGATGCCTTAGCAACCCTCGCTACAGACGAAGTGAAAAAGAACGGTGAATTCACACTTCCCGGATTTGGGAAGTTGAAGAAGACTCATCGTAAAGCGCGTGATGGCCGCAATCCGGCTACGGGGGCTGTTATCAAGATCCCGGCAAAGACTACGGTCAAGTTCAGCATCGGCAAAGCGATGAAGGATGCTGTCGCCTAAATACACCGCATAAAGTGCGTGTTAAATGACCAACCGGCAAATCTTGTGGTTTGCCGGTTTTTCTATTTCTCCGATCTCATAAAAAAAAGTAGTGACATTTAGTTTTTTTTTTGTTAACATCTTATTAAAGTTGGAACCGAAGGTTTAGATTTTTGCTTTTTCAGCAACCCTATGGCTGGACTTTCCGACTTATGCCGGTGTGGTGGTTTGTTTCGTGCTATGCCGGATATGTTTTGCCGATGAGGTCAAAACTCTATTTTTCCCGAAAGGGCCGAAATTTGAAACAAAGGAGAATAAAAAGTGGCAGCAGCTAGACCAATGACATTGCAGGATCGAGTCTTGCAAATCGACCATATCCAGGCCCGCCGGTTTTCAAAACTGACCGGTGACGCCATTGAGATCGCAGCGGAAGGCATCATCCGGCACCTGCGGGCCTGCGTCCGTATGGATGTTAACCCGGATGCATCGGCCGTCCGCGAGATCATCGATGACGCTTTGAACGGCAGACGTGTTTTTGCCGAAACGTCAAACGACCTCTTGGCCGCCTAAAACGTTTTAATATTTAATAGTAATACCAGTTAGACCGCTCGACAGGGCGGTCTTTTTTTGCGCCCTGTTATCGAAGTCTTAGCTTGTAAAGCGTATATTTTCCATAAATCTCGCCGTCATATCGCTCGTACCATTTATCGATATTTTCGAGAAAAGCATCGGACAGTCCCGCCGGGGCGACCAAGAACGAAAGCCGAACCGCCCCTGCGGCCGCCGCGTCAAAGGCCTTTATATATTCGCCGTAACGCCGTGCCTCGTCATCGACCTCGACCAATGTCAGAGGCTTATATTCGGAATTCAGTCTGTCGGTGTGACGGCCCCAGCCAAATAATGCGATCAACGATACGATGTCATCACCATGCTTTATCCCCTGCGAAAGCTGCGTTTCTTTGACTCCGGAGTAATAAAGCTGCTGATAATATCGCTCCTTATTTTCCTGCCACGTTACGCCCGCAAAGACGTGCTGGTGCCTGGACCACAGAACCGCCTGCGGAGCGACAGTCGGCTGGTCGTCGGCCTCCGCGATATTGAGGTTCAAAACGACGCTGCGGTATGGATCTGGATCATCTTTTGCAAGTTCGGTTAGACGCCGCGCGACCGGCAAAGCCTCGTCGCGAACGACATTTACGTCATCTAAAACGCGGACGGTATAGAAGCATTCGACAAATCCCCAGCTCGCGGCAAGCACCCCTAAACAGGCGATGACTGCCCTTGCGGAGAAAGTTTCCCGCTGTTCAAATTTTCTCCAAAGCAACGCCAGTGTCATGACAACTGCCAACCCGGCGACGTAGTTGCCGATAAATACCTGATAATGGATCGGCTGAAGCGATTGGCCGGTGATGACCTGCTGGTTAAAAACGATTATCGGTGTCAGAGCAAGCGAGATAGCGAAGAGCGTCCCCTTGTCTCTTAAAGAAAATACTTTCAATAAGATGCCGGCAGCGATGACGGCCAAAACGAGAAATCCGATAAGCTCCGGCATACGGGTTAGATCCGGTGCGTGCGTGCGGACCAGCATCTGTACCTCATCCATAGTATGGGAACGTTTTGAGAGCAGATAGGCATATGGCAGCAAGCACAAAATACAGCCAACGCCGAGCATAAAGAGCGACCTGATGTCTTTCCAAACCCCGTCCGGCCTCACGATCAGCCATAAAATACCGAGAGAACCCATCCATGCGGCGGCGGTCGTCCAAACGTAGAAATAGGAGAAAACCGTATAGCAGAAAGCTAGTGCAGACAAGGAGATGAGGAGAAGAGGAGAAGAGGAGACGGGGCGACGCAATGAGAAGGGGACACGTAGAATGTCAGAACCACCTGCGGGTTGAACGCCGGGAGAATCAATATTCTGACTGCTGACCGCTGACTGCTGACTGCTGACTTGCAAGACCTTCCAAACCAGCGCTATAAGAGCGAAAAACGCCGGGAACGCCATCGCCGGAACGTATCGCCTAAAGCCCGGAAAATACGGATACGAATATCCAGTGCCGAGTATTTCGCCGATCGCTCCTTCGCCGGCAAAGAGCGCACCTCCGGCCAGCACAAAGAGGCTCGCTGCCATTGGAAAGAGCGAATCGCCCGTGATCATCCCGATCAGCCAAAATATTGCCAAGGCCGTCAGAAACGCCGCGACGGCACCCGAGATCGTCATCGCCCATGTCGCCGGTATCCCAAAAATGCGTGCCGGAATGGCAATCGTATACGGCCCGGCAAATTGTATCGAAAATAGCGATTCGGGCTGCGGGTTTTCGGGGCTATCGTCACGCCCGGTATAAGGGTCGTTCTTACGAGGGCGGCCGTCGATGAGCGCCTTTAGGTACGAAGCATACGCGACCTCATCGATGTCATTATAGGCATAATGGCCATTCCAGTCGGAGCCGCGATTGTACATCAGATTAAACTGCGGATATAGCGAAAAGATCGCTAAAAACAAGCCTGCAATAATCCCAAATCGCCAACGCAGCTTCATAATGGACAATTAACAACGGACAATGGACAATAATCGAAGAAGAATAGTCTTCTCATTTTCTATTTTCCATTATCAATTGTCCATTTGATCGTATGAGCTTAACCGAAACAATAATCGCCGACCTGACGGCGGCAATGAAGGCAAAGGAAGCGGACAAACTCTCGACCTTACGGATGGTCAAGGCCAATCTGATGAACCGCAAGATCGAAAAGGGCAGCGATCTGACCGACGATGAGATCACCAAAGCCCTGCAGTCACTCGTCAAACAGCGGCGTGATTCGATCGAGCAATATGAAAACGCCGGACGCAGCGACCTGGCCGCCAAAGAAGCCGTCGAGATCGCCGTAATCGAAGTTTATCTGCCGCAAGCCGCAACCGCCGCAGAAGTCGAGGCCGCAGTCGCAGCGGCAGTAACAGAGACCGGAGCTTCGTCGATGAAAGACATGGGCGCTGTGATGAAAGCCACGCTCGCAAACCTCTCCGGCAAATCCGCCGATGGCAAAATGGTCAGCGAGGCAGTCAAAGCTAAACTATCCTGATTGGAAAACGACGCGTTTGTAAGTTTTGGTTCCCGCAATCTTTTCGAAGGCACAAGGAGCAGGCGTTTCAATGTACGGAAGTATATCTGGATCGTAGTTTGCAACCGTATTCACCAGGTAAATACCGAGACGGTTGGGATCGTTCGCATAGTTATCATCCTCATCACCAGCAAAAAAGCACCATCCGGAATCGTAAAGGCGACTTGAATCTTCTCGATACATATAGCCGATCTCGTGTCCGTCGACCATTATGCGGTCAGTGGCGAGACATCCGCCTGAGTTGGGCACAAGATTCTGAATTGACTCTTTGGGAATAGCAAATTTCTTATCTGACATTTCAATCTGTTTCTTCCGAAATTAAGAGCTAGCCAAAAATGTTCCTCACCTTGTCGATGAACGACTCGTCCGAGAAATCCATGTCCTCGATCTCAGCGAGCTGTTCAAGCAGTTTTCGCTGCTCTTTGGTAAGCGATTTTGGCGTGACGAGCGTTGCCGCAACGAAAAGGTCTCCGTGGCCGCGGGCGGCTAGGTTTGGCATTCCTTTGCCTTTGACGCGAAAGACGGTGCCGGTTTGCGTACCGGCCGGAATCTTCAGATCCTCTTCGCCGTCGAGCGTTTTGACCTTGATATCGGCTCCGAGCGCTGCCTGAGCAAATGTCACCGGAACGGCGGAGTAGAGATTTGCTCCCTGACGCTCGAATTGCTCGTGCTCGGCAACATGCAACACGATAAAAAGATCACCGTGCGGCCCGCCGTTGACGCCGCCCTCGCCTTCGCCGGTGACGCGAAGCCGCGAACCGGTCTCGACGCCCGCAGGTATCTTGATCTCGATCGTTCTCTCCTTTTCGACACGCCCCGCCCCGCGACATTTATTACACGGTGATTTGATGATCTGGCCCTTTCCCTGACAGGTCGAGCAGGTCCGCATAACGCTGAAAAACCCTTGGCTGTACTGCGTTTGGCCGCTGCCTTGACAGGTAATACAGGTCTCGGCGGTCGTACCTTTTGCGGCGCCCTTACCATCGCATTCATCGCATTTCTCGAGACGCGGGATGCGAAGCTTCTCGTCTTTGCCGGTGGCGGCGTCTTCGAGCGTGATCTCAAGATCATATCGCAAGTCAGAGCCCCGTTGGACCGTCGTTCGACGGCCGGACCGTCCGCCAAACATGTCTCCAAAACCAAATACCTCAAAGATGTCCTCAATATTTGAAAATCCCGGGTCAAATCCACCTGCGCCGGCTCCAACACCTTGATGGCCGAACCGGTCATAAGATGCTCGCTTTTCAGCGTCCGAAAGTACGGCATAAGCCTCGGCGGCTTCTTTAAATTTGTCTTCGGCGGCTGCATCGCCAGGATTTTTGTCCGGGTGATGCTGCACGGCCAGACCGCGATAAGCACGCTTGATCTCGACGTCCGTGGCCGTTCGTGAAACACTTAATACTTCGTAATAATCTCTTTTGCTCATTTAATACAATTTCAAATTTGCGATCTGAAATTTCAAAAGCGTCAGCCCATCCTTATGAACTGACGCTCTTATTATTTTGCGACAGTCGCCGTTTTTTCTCAAGTATCCATCTCACAGGTAAGAAATTGGCTCGGTCGAGGGGCTGGGACTGTATTATTCGATCATCCGGGGTAGAAATCCATCATTTCGTTTCAAGAGCCAGTTCAACGGCTTTTTTCATCGTCATTGCACGACCTTTCGTCTTTGCACGATCAAATTCCTTTTCGCTGATAGCCGCACGCACTTTGTCGAGATAGAAATTCAAGAAATCCGCGTCTGTGCCATCTATCTTATATCCGATTGACTCGTAGATCTTGTCGAGCGCTCCAAACAAACTCGCCGCCTTTACGGCTTTCCCGTCGGCGATGGCCAGCGCTAAAAATATCTCAAGTGCAAAACCGGTGACCATCTTATCGCTCGCTTCTTCTGCCAGTTTCAGAGTCTCGACGGCATATTCGCGCGCCGATCCGTAATCTTCCGAAAAGCAAGCAACCGCACTCAGGTTGACGGTGGTAAGCTGGATAAGATGTTTGAACGATTCTGCACGAGAGATCGAAAGTGCCTGTTCGTAATATGGCCGGGCGCTTTCATAGTCCTTTTGCGTACGAAAGATCTCGCCCAAACAATTTGCCAGACGCGCGATCTCATAACGGTCATCGATCGCTGATGCAATCGCAAAACCTTCTTCGAACATTCCCTGCGCAACCGAAAATTCGCCCTGCATCATTCTCACGATCCCGAAACCATCGAGAGCGATGGCGATCATCTGCTCGTCACTGATCTCGCGCGCGAGCGTTAAGCTTTTTTCAAACGATCGTTCGGCTTCTGTTACATTTCCTTGGTTCCAACTCAGATTTCCCAATCCGCACAACGCTCTGGCTCGAAGCCGTGGATCTGCGTCGTCGCCGCAGTTTTTCAAGACGTCCCGCAACCATTTCGCCCCTTCCGTCAGATGCCCGCGCCGTATCCAAAACTGGGGCAGAGCACCTGCGATTCTCAGCGAAATTTCGTGGTCCTCGACTAAAGCCCATTCGAGAGCGAGACGCAAATTGTCGTGCTCCGTTTCGGTTTTCTCTAGAAACTCGACTGCGTCATTTCCGCGAAAACCTTCCATCGCGCATTCGGCAAAGTCGGCGAAGAATTTGGCGTGGTTTTGTCTGATATCGGTTTCTTCGCCGGTTTTCTCAGGCTCTTCGCGTGCGAATTCTCGAACGACCTGGAGCATCGTGAAACGCGGTTCGCCGTCGGTTTGCTCGTTTTGGACGAGCAAACTCTTATCGATAAGCGAAGCCAAACAGTCAAAAATATTGAGTTTGCCATCGACATTGCCAATTGCCTCGGCACTGTCCAGCGTGAATCCGCCGCGGAATACGAACACTCGATTAAACAGTTTCTTTTCGTCATCCTCGAGCAGATCATAGCTCCACGCGATCGCGTCGAGCATGGTCCGCTGACGTTCCGGCATATCTCGAGCACCGCTCGTGAGTATGTTGAAACTGCTTTCAAGGCGCTTCTTAATCGCCTTCGGCGCGAACATTTTTACCTGCACCGCCGCCAGTTCGATCGCCAGAGGCAACCCGTCTAATCGCCGACAAATGTCTGCGATCGCCTTTGAATTTTCGTCCGTCAATGCAAATCCGTTCTTGACCGCTTTCGCACGTTCAACAAAAAGCGAGACGGCGGCATTCCTTGACAGTTCCCCATCGTCATTTGCAGGAAGTTCGAGCGGTTGGAGCGTGAATTCGCGTTCGAAACTAAGATTTAATCGCACGCGGCTCGTGATCAATATCTTCAACTTCAGCGTAGCCGCAAGCAGTTGGCCGATCTTTGACGCAGCTCCTGTGATCTGCTCGAAATTATCGAGGACGAGCAGAACCTCTTTCTTTCGCAGGAAATTCACCAATGAATCGTCGTTTGTTTCCTTAACTCCCAGCGCGTGTGCGATCTCGTGTTCGACAAGTTCACTATCAGCGATCGCCGACAGATCAACGAAATAAACGCCCTCCGTGAAACTGGTGAGCGATTTCAGGGCGATCTCTTTAGCAAGTCTGGTTTTTCCGGTCCCGCCAACACCAGTCAGCGTCAAGAGTCTCGTTTCGGAATGCCGGACGGTCTCTGCAATTTGTTCAAGTTCCGTTTCGCGGCCGATCAGCGGCAAAAGTTCGCCTGAGAGATTATTCGGCACCGCAAATATCTCGGCTGTGTTATTGGTCGTTTTACCCTCGTACGGAGTTTCGTCGTTTGTCGTTCTCGTTACATCACCCTGCAGCATCGCCCTTTCAGATATGAAGGCCTCGGATGACGATTCTCCGAACTGCTTTTCGAATGCGAGCCGTCGTTGAACTTGTTCCAGATCATCGAGCAAGTCTCGAGTCGATACGTAGCGGTCTTGCTTTTTCTTTTTCAACGCCGTACCCACGATATCCGATAGTTCCGAAGGCAGATCAGCATTGAGTTCGTGAACAAGCGTCGGCTCTTGCGTCAAGATCGCGGCAATGATATCGCTCGGCGTCTCGCCCTCAAACGGCAACTGTCCCGACAGCATTTCATACAACACCACGCCAAAGCTGAAAATATCGGTCTGACGATCAATATCCTTTCCGCGAGCTTGCTCGGGCGACATATAGTGCGGCGTACCCATGATCATTCCCGGCGACGTTTGCTGTTGAGAAGACACGAGGGGAATATCTGGGAACTGAATCGCAGTTGGGTCATTTTCGCCGGTTTGGAGTGACCTCGATCGCACTTTTCTTTCGACTAGTTTCGCCAGTCCGAAATCCAAGACCTTCACAATACCGTCACGGCGGATCATAATATTGTCAGGCTTGATATCACGGTGAACGATGCCCGAGGCGTGGGCCGCTTCGAGTGCGGAAACGATCTGCACCGATGTTTTCAGGATCTTGTCGAGGTTAGGTTTTTCGGTCCGCAGAAAAGCTCCGAGCGTGAGCCCATCCACATACTCGGTAGCCATGAAACGGGAGCCTTCAAATTCGCCGATCTCGTAGATCGTAAGGATGTTCGGATGATTCAACGCCGACGCCGACTTGGCTTCTTGGATAAAACGGCTGATGCGAACCGTGTCTTTCGCAACTTCCGCCGTCAGAACTTTGATCGCCACGGACCGTTCAAGTTCAGCGTCTTCTGCTAAAAAGACCTCGCCCATGCCGCCCGCGCCGATCTGTTTGACGATCGTGTAGCGACCGATGTCTTGGCCGATCACTATGTTGCTTTCGCTCACCACGTTTTTCGCAACGTGTTCGACCGCAGGCTGTTCAAGAAAATCGCTTTCAAACGAAACGAGAAGACGCTCAACCTCGCGACGAATATCGAGTTTGCCCGAACATATCTCGTCGAGATATTCAGCTCTTGCGTACGGCTCGACGTCGAGGGCCGACTGAAATATTTTTTTGACCTGTTGGTATTCTTCTCGATTCATGCCCGCAAATCACGGAGTTCGGCACGCAACCAGGCCTTCGCCATACTCCAGTCGCGTTTGACGGTCGCCGGCGAGATCTTTAGAATTTCCGCCGTTTCATCTATACTCAAGCCGCTAAAGAATCTTAGCTCGACGATCTGCGCCTGACGTTCATCCAATACCGAAAGTTCGTTCAATGCTTTGTCTAGCTCAAGCAGATTGACGTCACGGTCCTCGGCCGCGACGCACAGGCCCTCCTCAAGCGGCAGTTTTTCATCAGAACCGCCCCGTTTCAGGCGATTTTGACTAACTGCGTAATTGACCAGGATCCGGCGCATCATATTCGCCGCCATTCCGAAAAAGTGTGCGCGGTTTTGCCAATCGACAAAGCGATATTCGATCAGCCTGATGTACGCTTCGTGAACCAAGGCCGTCGTTTGCAGCGTGTGGCCCGAGCGTTCGCGGCTAAGATACCGCCGTGCCTGACGATGAAGTTCGTCATAGACGAGCGGCACAAGTTTGTCCATGGCATCGCGGTTGCCCGCGCCGCAGGAGCGCAGCATCTCGGTGATCTCCCCGCGTTGAAAAGCGGCCTCGTCCATAGCTAAATCTCTCGATCCGACAAAACTATTGAAGTTTCTAGCAATGATATGGCGATTCTAAATTCAAGTCAATAAAGTGTGTTAGTCACTATCTTGACTTTTCTTTTCCCTATCTGTCGACATCCAAAAAAAATTGAGCCGGTTTTTCTCCGAACGTTGCTTTAGTAAGTAGAAGGCAATTGTTCGCGTTATTTGAACCCAGCCTTTTGTATATTCGGTAGAGAAACAACAGGAGAAAAAACTATGAAACGACTTGGCTTAATGATGATACTTTTTACAATTTCCGCTATCGGTACGATGGCACAAACTGCAACGCCACCGGCGTCCACGCCTGGCAACGTAATGCGGATTACCTACTTCGACATCAAGCCCGGCAGAGGTGCGGAATTTATGAAGTTTCGACGCGAGCACGTCTTGCCTATCGCCGAGGAAGGCAAACGGCAGGGCTTGATAATTGACTATATGTGGCTAACGTCGCCCGTCGGCGATGGACCGACCAACTGGGACCTGGCATTTGTGTTGGTTCACAAAAACTATGCTGACGCTCTCGAAAATGCAGAGTTTGGCGAAAAATGGAATGCGATCTTTCTCAAGCACTACGGCTCGCAAGAGGCGAGAGAAAAGGCCGACGCCTACCAACGCGAGCTTCGCGATGTCATGTCGTCTCATCTGGTCCGACATCAGATCGTAAATCCCATGCCGCCAAAGTAGATCACCCGCGGCTATTTGATAAACAAGATAAAAAAGGCTTCGCTCAAAATTGAACGAAGCCTTTTTGTTTCTGGAAAAGGTAGAGCGGGATTCATTCTACTTTTACGCCATCGTCAGCATCGCCGCCGTGATGCGGTTTGCGGCGCCCTCGACTTGGCTAAACTGTATCTTTATCTCATCGAGACTAGATGACGAGAGGGCCGCATCGGCGTCGTTTAGGACGGCGTTGATCGCTTTCTGATCATCGAGTTCAAAAGATTTGCCGACCTCGGCCATCGCTCGGCGGGCGTTCTTGATAAGAGTATCGAGCTTATTTTTCTCGACGATCAGGTCTCTTTCGCCGCGGTCCTTTTCGATCGAGGTTTCGGCCTCGATAATGAGGCGTTCGATCTCGTCCGGCGCGAGGCCTGAGGAAGGCGTGATCTGTACGGCCTGTTCGAGCCCGGTCATTTTATCTTTGGCGGAAACGCTGACGATACCATTGGCATCGATCTCAAATGTCACGTCCACCTGCGGGACGCCGCGAGGTGACGGCGGAATCCCGACCAGCTCAAATTTGGCGAGGCTGCGATTGGCACTCGAGATTTCGCGTTCGCCCTGCAGGATGTGTATCTCGACCGATTGCTGATTATCGACAACGGTCGTAAACGTCATCGTATTTTTGAGCGGGATGGTCGAGTTTCGTGAAATTAGTTTTACAAACAGGCCGCCGCGTGTTTCAAGCCCGAGGCTCAACGGCAAAACGTCGAGCAGGACAATATCCTTGATATCGCCCGTCAGGACGCCGCCCTGGATCGCCGCTCCCATAGCTACGACCTCGTCAGGATTGATCTCCGCCGACGGCTCTTTGCCAAATACTTCGGTAACCGTGCGGGCGATTACGGGCGAACGCGTCTGTCCGCCGACGAGAATTACCTTGTCGATGTCAGATGGCTGGAGCTTTGCGTCCCACAGCGCTTTCTGGCACGGCTCGACCGAACCTTCGACAAGATCGCGAACCAATTCCTCGAATTTTTCCCGTGTCAGCGTCGCGTTGATGTGTTTTGGCCCGGTCGGGTCGGCCGCGATGAATGGCAGGCTAACCGTCGTCTCCAAAACGCTCGAAAGCTCACATTTGGCGCGCTCGGCGGCCTCTTTCAATCGCTGCAAGGCAAGCCGATCGCCGCGAAGATCGATGGCGTGCTCCGTCTGAAATCCTTCGATCAGCCAGTCGATAATACGGTGGTCAAAATCCTCACCGCCGAGAAACGTATTGCCGGACGTGGACAGGACCTCGAAAACGCCGTCATTTATCTCAAGGATCGAGATATCGAACGTGCCGCCGCCGAGATCGTATACCGCGATCTTTTCATTCTTGTTTTTGCCAAATCCGTATGCAAGAGCTGCGGCAGTTGGCTCGTTAATAATCCGTTCGACCTCGAGACCGGCGATCTTACCCGCATCACGCGTTGCCTGACGCTGCATATCGTCGAAATATGCCGGAACGGTAATGATCGCTTCGGTGATCTTATCGCCGAGGAATTCCTCGGCCGCGAGCTTTAATCTCTGGAGCACGATGGCTGATATCTCGGGCGGGCTGTAAACACGGTCGAGCACACGAATATGAGCATCGCCATTTGGTGCCTTGACGATGTCGAATGGTACGGTGGCACGCATCTTCTCGACCTCCGGCGCGTCAAATTTACGCCCGATCAGCCGTTTGACCGCGTAGAGCGTATTTGCCGCATTGGTCACGGCCTGACGCTTAGCGATCTGGCCGACCAGCCGCTCGTCCTTATCGGTAAATCCGACGACGGATGGCGTTGTGCGGCCGCCTTCTTTGTTAGAAATGATCTGCACAGTACCGCCTTCTAAAACGGAAACACAGCAGTTTGTAGTGCCGAGATCGATGCCAATTACTTTGCTCATATTATTGAGTTCCTTATGGTGAAATATGCCTTTTTTAAGGCTTAGTCGGCTTCGGGAAACAAAGCCTCGAGGTCAGGGAAATCCGTGGGATCGGGTAAGAGTTCGAGTGGTTCGGGAATGGAGTCGGGGGCGTCGTTTGTCTCCGCTTTGTTCAGGCTAAGTAGAGGTTCCTCGACCAAATCTTTTTTTACCGGCGGCGGCCCAGTGGTCACCTTGACCATCGAGTGCCGGATCACCCGGTTTCCGATCCTGTAGCCGCGGAGCATCTCGCCGATGATCGTATTCGGCTCCATATCGGTGCGCTCCTCGGCGGCGACGGCCTCGTGAAAATTTGGATCAAAAGTCTCGCCGACGGTCGCGATCGGCTGAACGCCCATGTCCGCAAATGTCTCGTTTACCTGTTGATTAACGAGGCCAATGCCATCGTAAAACTGTTGAAATTCATCACTTCTTTTGCCGTCGAGGCCGGCAACCGAGTTTAACGCCCGGTCGAGATTATCGAGTACCGGCAACATTTGGGAAGCAAGATTGCTGATCTGATCGATAAAAGCCCCTCGACGCTCACGGTCCATCCGGTATTTATAACTTTCAAAATCCTTGAGTCGGCGATCGGACTTTTCCTGCACTTCGTTGCGCTCTTCGCGCAGGCTGGAGAGCCGCTGTGTCAAAGATTCAACTTCGTTTTCGAGTTCGTAAATGCGGGTTTTCGCACCCGCCGAATGAATTCCGGACGGTCGTGCAGATGTCTGCGCTGCTCCATTACGATCGGCCGGAATGCCGTTGCGGATATTTCGCGGATCGAATTCCGATTCTTCGACCTCGATCGTCAGATCGGCCGTGATATGAAGATCTTTTTCTTTCGCCTCGAGTTCCTTGATAAAGTCGTCGACAGAGCCGGTCGACTCGATATCGAGTTCTCCAAACGACTCTTCGGGCTTTGGAATTTGTTCTTTGTGATTCATTTGATTGCAGCCGGTGGGAGGATTCAAACGCGCGGCCTTAATTTTTTGAAATGTCTGCTGACATCATCTGTTCGAGTGTGCGGGCAACATAGTTTACTATCGAGATCATCCTGGCGTATTCCATCCGGGTGGGTCCCAGAACGCTCAATGTGCCTACCGCCGAACTGTTTCCGATCCGGTACGGTGCAGAGATCAGTGTGCAGTTTTGAAAGGACGGCGTCCGGTTTTCGCGTCCTATGACGACCTGGACGTCGCCTTTGCTGGCATGGTCACGTTCTATGCATTCGGTCAGGATCTGCATCAAACGCGACTTTTCGCCTATCGTGCGGAGCAATTCACGAAGGCGTTCGAGGTCGGCAAAATCGCGTTTCGTCAGGATATTCGACGTGCCGTCTACGAAAACTTCGCCGAGCCGGTCGTCCTCACTCTCGATACTTTCCGAGCAAAGAATTACGGCTGTTTGAAGTAATTTGTCAAAGAGGGCCTTTTCCTCGTGCATCAGGGCCATGATCTCAGCACGAATTTCGGCCAGACTTTTCCCGGCAAACTCTCTATTTAGATAATTAGCCGTTCGCTCAAGTTCCTCACGGGCAAAGCTTACATTGAGCCGAATTATCTTGTTATGCACAATATTCGGCGCCGAAACAAGCACCACGAGGATCCGGTTGTCAGAAAGATTGACAAACTCGATATGCTGCAGGCGATCACTCGCCAGAGACGGCGATACCACGATGCCCACATTATTAGAAAGAGCCGAGAGCAAATGTGACGTTCGCTCCATTAGGTTGTCGGGTGTATCCGACAGATCCAGCGGATTCAAACCGTATTCCGCACCGATGCGGTGAAGATCGTCGTTCGAAATACTGAGAACCCCCAACAGATTGTCAACGTAGAACCTGTAGCCAAGATCGGTCGGAACGCGTCCGGCGGAAGTGTGGGGCTGCTCGAGCATTCCCATCTCCTCGAGTTCACCCATCACGTTGCGAATGGTCGCCGAGCTCAAACCCGATGCGTTGGCAAACCGTGTCGCAAGCACTTTCGAACCGACAGGCTCGCCCGTGACGAAGTGTTCGTTGATTATGGCTGTGAGTATTACCTGAGCGCGAGAATCGGGAAAATCTACGTTTTTCTCGGTTCTATGGCCGGGATCGCGGTCAGACATCATGTTATGGGCGAGTTTGATGCATAGCGCCTCGTGGCTGTATGCTTTTCCCATATAAAGGAATAGCATCTATACAGCGGCAATGTCAATAAAAATTGTTTAAACTCGTTGAATTTTCATTCTTTTCTGGGTCCGTAGCCCCGACTACTGACAAAAAACTCATTTTGACCGAAAACATCAGCCAAATTACCGAACTTTATATCGAGGCCTTTCGCTGGTACGACCCGAAACGCGCCGTTCCGCCTTTTCACATAACATATTACCCGTATATCGGCATAAATCATACGGTCCGAATCCGCGACGGCGGTATTTTCGTCCGAATCGGTGAGATATGCCGCGAGATGCCGCTTGCGAGCCACAAAGGGCTAGCCTACATTCTAATCGGCAAACTGCTTCGCAAAAAGCGGCCGACGGGAGCCCGGGAGGTTTATTCAGCGTATGTCAAAACAACAGCCGTACGCGAAAAGGCGGCCGAAAACAAACGTACCCGAGGCCGCAAGGTCGTTACGACATCAAAAGGCTCGGTCTACGATCTCGATGAGATATTTGCGGCGATGAATGCCCAATATTTCTACGATTCAATCCCAAAACCCGCGTTGACATGGTCAGCGAAAAAAACTTTTCGCATCCTCGGCCATCACGACGCTACCCACGACCACATCACGATCAGCAAGTCTTTAGATTCTACAGAGACTCCCCGATACGTCGTGGAGTACGTTGTCTTTCACGAAATGCTCCACATCCATCATCCGACGAAACACGTCAACGGCCGGCGATACAACCACACCGCGGCCTTTAAGGCCGACGAGCGAAAATTTGCCCATTTCGATGAGGCCGAACGCTGGATCGAGGGAAATGTCCGCCGTCTGAAAAAAGAAGCGAAAAAGAATTAACCGCAGAGACGCAAAGGCGCTGAGGAAGAGATTTGCCGCAGATGAACGCGGATGACGCCGATAGATCTTAAAACAAACTCTATTTTCTGATTTTTTTCTGATCCGCGTTATCTGCGTCAATCTGCGGCTAACTTACTTTCTTTGTTCTCTCCGTCTCTGCTTCTCTGCGGTGAAGATCAATCCTGAGCCAATGCAGCGATGATCGAGCCGATCAGGCCGAAGTCGGAGGTCGTCTTGCGTTCCATGCCGGATTTTGTAAAGCGGGTCTCGGTGAAGTAGGTCGAAACGGATTTTGTATCACCGTGGCCTTCGTGAGCAAGTATATCGACGAGTGATAGTGTGGTGACGGTGTCGTGTCCAACTGTAAAAACTACCGCATCTTTTCCCAGGTCAGCAGGGATCGAATCGGCAAGGGTATTTTTCTTATCGTTAGCCACATAGAACGGGTAAAGTGATTTTACGGCCTCGCCTTCTCCACTCACCATTGTGACACCGATCTGGAAAGCACGAATATCTTCGTCATCAGTATGACGAGAGCCATCACTTCTCTGTACTCTGAGGTCTTTTAGGAGTGAGTTGTGAAATTTACCCTCATCAATAAAGTTAGTTCTAAGGACGGGCTTATCACCTTCGGCTGAAAAATTAGCGGTCGCTACATTCACCCCGGCACTAAAAAATATATCCGGGTCAGAAATTCCGTAGGGCTCAAAAAACAATCTTGAAAATGCGACCAATGCGTTAGCGGCCGATGGGTCCAGTTTCTTTTGGATAACGAGAAGTAATGAACGCCAAGCTATTTGTGTGTCTTTGAAGTCATATCTCGTGGCTGTCGAAACATCAGACGGCAACCAATTAAAGGCTGTCGAATCGGCGTGTCCGCCGGAGGCCATAGTCTCATTGAACACATTTGCTATATCCGTCGGCATTGTGACCAAATATTTATCCTCAATTCCCTCCTTGGTTTTTGTCGCTGTCCAGCATATTTCTGTAATCGAGTTTCGCAGGAGCTGCGGCAGGATGCCTGCGATGGCGGATTGGACTTCGGATTCGTCGGCGGCTTCGGAGGCGAATTTTAGGCCGACGATATTGGCGATCTGGGCGATGCCGTCAGGACCGACATAACCGGAGGCGAGAGTAGCCGGATCGCCGGGTCTGACCTTTCCGGCTTTTGCGAGACTGTCCGCCTCACCACGTTTTACTGCGAGGCATTTATCGATTGATGTTTCGTCGTTGCCAAAATAGATGAGGCTGTCTATGACGAGGGCGTAAGCCCTTCGCCCGTCCTTGGCGGTCCAGGTAAGATATTTGCCGCCATTCTTGTCGGACTTTTCGAGAGTAGGCTGGCTGTCGTAGATCTCTTCGACAAAGCCGCCAAGTTTCTTTTCGGCGAAAGCGTTGGCCTGATAATTCCAGGCGTGAGTATCGGCAATTGCGACAAAATGCGGTTGGACGCGCCCGACGCTGTGTTCGTCGGTGAGCTTTTCTTCGGATGTTTCAAAACCCGTGACGGCGACTGCAAGCTGCACGCCTTTCAGCGCGGAAAAGTCAGGCTTACTCTTAGCTACATCGGTAAAGGGCTTACTGTCAACGATCGGCTGCAAAGCCGCTCCGAGATCATTGGTTTCAAGATAAACCAACGTCTCCGCCGGAGCAAGTGTTCGCATGTCCGTTGGTTTGGAACTGCAAGAAAAGTTCACCGCGGAGACGCAGAGACACAAAGAAAACAAGAGCCACCGAGCGGCTAGTCCAATTTTGCGCGTTTTGTGCCTTTTTGCCGCCATTCTTTTCTTATCTCAGCGTCTCCGCGTCTCTGCGGTTCATCTCGATTCCGTGCTAAAATCCGAACTAAATTATGAACCAAGTATTCAACACTGACATTCTAAAAGGCAAGGTTGCGTTTGTAACAGGTGGCGGGACGGGAATAACGGGCGGCGTGGCTCGGGCCTTCGCGGAGCACGGAGCGCGTCTTGCGATCGTGAGCCGCAAGATCGAGAATCTCGACGCGATGAAAAAGACAGTTGAGGACGGCGGCGGCGAATGTTTGACCGTGGCGGCGGATGTGCGCGATTTTGCGGCGGTCGAAAATGCTCTTGCACAAACGGTCGAGCATTATGGCAAGATCGACATCGTTGTCAACGGAGCGGCGGGCAACTTTCTGTGTGCCGCCGACCAGCTTTCGCCAAACGGTTTTGGAACGGTCGTCGATATCGATACAAAAGGCACGTTCAACGTCTGCCGCGCCGCCTTCGACGAGCTGAAAAAATCGAGAGGGCAAATTCTCAACATTTCGGCTACGCTCCATTATCTGGCGACGCCGATGCAGATCCACGTTTCGGCGGCAAAAGCGGGCGTTGACGCGATCACGCGAAATCTATCAGCCGAATGGGGCCGCCACGGCATCCGAGTCAACGGCATCGCCCCGGGCCCGATCGAGGACACCGAGGGAATGAAGCGGCTGCTGATGCCGGAACTAAAAGAAAAGCTAACGCGAAAAATACCGCTCGGGCGTTTTGGACGCATCGTCGACATCGAAAATGCCGCATTATTCCTGGCATCAGACGCCGCGAGCTATATCAACGGCGTTACCCTCGTCGTTGACGGCGGGAGTTGGTTATTGGGAACAAGTTTGGGATAAGAACTCACCACAGAGACACAGAGAACACGGAGTCTATTTGAGTCTCATTCATAAGCCCTCTGTGAACTCTGTGACTCTGTGGTGAATAAAAGATGCTTTTGGTAATCGACAACTACGACTCATTTACCTACAACCTCGTCCAATATCTAGGCGAGCTTGGGGCTGAGATGCGCATCGTCCGCAATGACGAGGTTACGGTGGATGAAATCGAGAACGATCTCCGGCCCCAACGCATACTGATCTCGCCGGGACCTGGAACGCCTGATACGGCGGGGATTTCGCTGGCAGTGATCGAACGATTTGCGGACAAGTTGCCGATTCTTGGCGTTTGTCTCGGACACCAGGCGATCGGCCAGCATTTTGGCAGTAAGGTCATTCGGGCCCCCGAACCGGTTCACGGCAAGCCCGTCGAGATCAGCCATGATGGTAAAACGATCTTCGACGGCATTCCCGCAAGGTTTAATGCCGGGCGGTATCATTCGCTCATAGTCGAACGCGAGGGATTGCCGGATTGCCTCGAAATTTCCGCCACGTCGCCGGATGGCCTTATCATGGCGTTGCGTCATAGGACAAAAAAAATTGAGGGTGTGCAGTTTCATCCAGAATCGATATTGAGCGAACACGGCAAAAAGCTGTTGCAAAATTTCCTTCGACTCTGACACTATTATTGGTAGGTGAGGAGTTTTGCCCCCACGTGATCTGTCATCCGTTTATAGACGGAAGCTGCATGCGATAATAAGCCTCAGGTTAAAATGACCCATCCCAAATCAGATTGGCTGCTCTCGGCTCCGGTTTCCGCCACAAATAAAAAGGCTGAGACACCGCTCTTTCCCTATTTGGCGCGTCTGATGCGCGGCGAGGATCTGTCGGTAAGCGACGCCGCAAAATTCTTTCAGGCTCTGACAGATGTTAATGCTAATCCTGCTCAAATCGCTGCGGCATTAACCGCATTGACGGCAAAAGGCGAGACCTTTGAGGAGCTTGCCGGTATGGCTGGGGTTATGCGTTCGCAGGCAGTGTCGATCAAGGCTCCGGGCAAGTTCGCGGTTGACATTACCGGAACGGGTTCGTCGCCATCCAAGACATTCAATGTCTCGACCGCAGCCGCGCTCGTTGCCGCCGGGGCGGGTTTGATGATCGCCAAGCAGAGTAATCGAGGTGTGACAAGCTCGTGCGGTAGTGCTGATCTGCTGGGCGAACTGGGTGTCGAGGTAGCCGGCGAACCGGCCATCGCACAGACGAGCCTCAGCGGTGCCGGGCTATGCTTTCTATTCGCTCCTAAGTTTCACCCCCATCTGCGGCGCGTCGGTGATATACGCAGCAGTCTCGGCATACGCACCTGTCTTAATGTCCTCGGCGTGCTTGCAAATCCGGCCGGTGTTTCGCGGCAACTTGTCGGTGTCTGGCATCGATCGCTCGTCGAACCGGTGGCCAAGGCCCTGGCATTGTTAAAAACCGACTTGGCATGGGTAGTACACGGCGAAGACGGGCTGGATGAGATCACGCTTACGGGCAAGACGTTTGTTGGGGCGGTGTCGGGCACCGAGGTTAGGCCCTATACGATCTCGCCCGCGGATTTTGGAATCAAGCCAGGCTCGATCGAGCATTTGAGAGAAAAATCGGCTAAAGAGAGTGCAAAGATCATCCGCGATGTCCTCGCCAGCCAGCGCCGTGACGAGGCACGCTCGCTGATCGTCCTAAACGCCGCAGCTGCGTTGGTCGTCGGCGGACTCGCAACCGACCCGATGCACGCCGCCCGCCTAGCCGAACAGAGCATCGACAGCGGCATGGCGCAGAATAAGCTCGAGCGGCTTGTTCAGGTTACAAACAAGAAGGTGAACAGTTAACAGTGAATAGTGAATAGTCTTTATCGATATCAATTGGTAATTAACACTCGATAATTGATAATTAACGACGATGCTTTCGCTGCTATCAGCCATCTACGGAAAAGTTGCGGATATTCGAAATACGCTTTATGACAAAGGCATTTTCGAATCGCACGACCTCGGCGCGCGTGTGATTAGCGTCGGCAATATCACTACCGGCGGCACCGGGAAAACGCCGCTCGTTGCATATATTGCTAATATTCTGGCTGCTAGTGGTGAAAAAGTTTGTATTTTAACTCGTGGTTACGGACGCAACAATCCCAAAAATCGTGTCCTCGTATCCGACGGCGAAAATATACGCGCAACCGCTATCGAGTCCGGCGACGAGCCTTTCGAGCTTGCATACAAACTTCTAGGCAAAGCAATTATTATCGCCGACGCCGATCGCGTGGCTGCGGCCGAGTGGGCGAAACGCAAATTCGGCGTGACAGTATTCTTACTCGACGACGGCTTTCAGCATCGCAAAGCCAGCCGCGATCTCGATATTGTCTGTATCGACGCAACCAAACCTTTTGGCGGCCGAAAAATGCTACCGGCGGGGCGGTTGCGCGAGCCATTGGCGGGCCTCTCACGTGCGGATGTTGTCGTGATCACACGGGCAGATCTGGTCGAAGATATTTCAGATCTGAGATGTGAAATTTCAAAATGGTCGCCGAACGCGACTATGTTTGTGGCAAGTAATAAGATCGTGCGGATGGTCGAATTAGAAGAATTCCACGCAAAGGGACACGTAACCAGAAAGGAAACGGCAGAGATGTATGCTTTTGCATTTTGCGGTCTAGGAAACCCGAAGGGCTTCTTTGAACGGTTAATAAAAGAAAAAATCTATCTCCTTGGGACACGGATATTCCCCGACCATCATATTTACTCTCAGGAAGAGGTCGACGACTTACATCGCGACGCCCACCGATCCTCAGTGGCGATGTTGCTCACAACTGCAAAAGATGCGGTGAAATTATCAAATTTGAAATTCGAAATGCCCTGCTTCGTAGTCGAGATAGAGATGGAACTTGACCGGCCAGCGGACTTTTCGGCAATGCTTTAACAAAGCGTACACTCGCTACCGGTCGCGTTTCCGCCGTGTGGCGGGCGGTTCTTTTTTGTCGCCCCAGTAAAATGCTCTCACGGTGAGAACATAGACGAGAATACTAAGGAACAACAAGATAAAAAAGAACGCGACGAGCCAGGCGATTGATGACATTATGATCTCTCCACAGCGGTAGGTTCAGCCTCATCAAACCAGCCATCCAGCAGATTACGGCGGCCCTGATGTTCGAGGACATGACGGTAAATGACGGTCGCAACGGCGACGATGGGTATCGACAGAAAAACTCCCGGGATACCGGCGACCTGTTCGCCCGCGAGGATCGAGAGGATTATGGCGAGTGGTGGCAGATGAATACCCCCGCGTACGATTCGAGGATAGAGGAAATAATCCTGGACTATCCGCAGGACACCGAGAAATAACACAACATAAAGTGCTTTCCACGGATTGTCCGAGGCAGCTGCCGTTGCGGTCACGATCAGCCCGATCGATGCGGGGCCAAGCATTGGGACAAATTCGAAGATGCCCGCCAAAATACCCAGCAGCAGAGCATACTTGAGGCCGATAAAATAGAATCCGGTCGTGCAGATCACAGCGATAACGACGCATGAGATCAGCTGAGCACGCGTGTATGCGGCGAGCGTCGTATTGACATCCGCCATTAGGACCTCGGCACGGTAACGCCAGCGCCCAGCGGGGAATATGCGCAGGATTGCGAGGCGAAACTGATTTACGTCCTTCAAAAAGAAAAAAGCGAGTATAGGAACGAGAATAAACCACGGCAGATACGTCGCCGACATCAGCACAAAATTTCCGACCGCCTCGGTGATCGTGCCCCCGAGATCGGTGGCTTTTTTGTTGATCTCGGCCTGTACCTCATCTGGGACCCGCAGGCGGTCAAAACGTTGATTTAGCTCGTTTGCACGATTGCGCAGGGCTTGTCCATATTCCGGGAGATTGGTCCCGAATTCCTTGGCCTGGTCGACGACGCGAGGTGCAATATTCGAGATCGCGATGCCCAAAACCGTAAAAACAAAAACGTACGCAATAACAATGGCAAGCGAACGCGGCATCCATTTTTCGATGTGACGTTCCTTAAACGGCCGCCGGATGATCTTGACAAGCGGATCGATCAGATACGCAAAAAAAACGGACAGGATGATCAGCAAAAACAATGACGCAGCCGAGCTAACGATCGCCTGGACAGATCCCGCAATAAAGAGAATTAACAGCGTGACCACAACTACGCGAATGATCGAACGAAACGATGGTGACGACGGATCAAGCACGACGCGGGTCGGTTCCGGGGCGGGATCCGCCGGTGCCTCAACGACGAGGTCATCATATGCGGTTGGCAATTTTTTCGCGGGCATACGCTCTAATCTCTAATAATATACGCTATTTGCTGGAGTTGGAGTTTGTATTAATATTGGCCGGGGCCGCCGGCTCGGGCGAATAGTTTTCGACGGCAAACCGTTCACTCAAGGCGGTCAAATTTTTTGGCGCGATCAAAGCGTTAGACCCGATGATAAAGGCCGTGTCGTCATCGGCAGCGATGCGGCGATTAGCATCGCCCGTCTGCAGTTTGATAACGCCCCGATCCTCGGCCGAGATCTTGCCTCCATCCCTACGCCGAAGCACATATACAAAATTATAGTTGACCGTCCGCATCGCATCCAACTCTCTCGCAAAGGCGGTTTTGCTGTCCTCTTTAGTCGCAGGCGGGCGTTCATCCTTACCTGATTTGAGAATGCCCTCGTTGGCACCACAACCGGACGCGATCGAAGTCACAAACAGCAAAAATGAAAGGCAAGTTGCTCCGATTACGGGTTGCCCATTCCCCGGTCTAGTTTTCTGGTTCATCGTTTTCATCGATGTTTGCGTTAGTATTGCCGCCGTCCTTTTTCTCTTCATCATCGAGTACTTTTTTCTCATCCGGTGTTTCGGGAGCCTGATCTTTGGCGTCGTCCGGGGCCTCGCCTTTCACGGCGCGTATTTTTAATAGACGCGCATCATCGTCCTCATAGATCGTCTCAACCCAGCCGCTTTCGAGCGCTTTGGCGATCATATCGGTATTTTCTTTAGCGTCGGCGAAAATATAATTCGAGCCAAATTTTTCGCGGATGATCGGCGCCGGGTCCTCGATCTTGCCCTCGGTCAGATCCTTGAGTAGCTTATAAAGCTCTGGATTCTGCGTGTAGAGGTAATTCGGGTCGAGGCCGTAAACGTATGTATGCTTTGTGTCGAAGAAAAACAGCTTAGGGAAATCGTCCCAGGTGCAGTTAAATATCCGTTCGCCCTTCGGGATGTTGTCGGCCCCGGTTTCGTCAAGAGCTGTCGCCCATTGCATTGCACGCTTGTATTTGTCGCCAGGCTCGTTGCTCGTTATATTATCTATCATCCCCGCCTCATCAAAACCCCATTTATGCAGCCCGATAAGGTTGTAAAGCCAGAAAACACAGAGCAAAAGACCGATCACCCACGGTGCAGCCTGACGAGATGCTTGGAGCCAGGCCTGACGCTCGGTCGGCTTTTCCGCATCGAGATACGGGTCGATGTCGCGCTGAAATTCGTCGGGCAGGGCGGCCGACCTTGGTGATGTAAACGCCTGCCAAGCGAATGCGGCAAAGAGGATCGCAAATGGCGGAAAATACTCGGCGAAACGCTTTGAGCGAAATTGAGCGGCCAGCAAGATACTTGTAAACGCCAGAAAAAACGCTGCTTTCTCCGGCAGCTTGCCGCCGCGCGGCACAAAGAGAATATAACCGATGAGCATCGCCGCAAGCGCCACCGGAAAATTCATCAGCAATTCCATTCCGGTGTACGGATACCATTCACCGCCGACGGCGACGACAAAATCCGATCCGATCTTAAATTTCTCGGTGAAATGCTCAGTAAAAAGATAGATGTTATTCGGGAAATAGGGGTTGATCAGATTGCCAAGAATCAAGCCTGAGAGCGTGTAAACAAAGGGCCGCCACTCGAAACGGCGTTCGTTCCACGCTATGATCACCGTCCATATCAGGGCCGCAAACAGCAAAAGCGGAAACAGGCTGTATGTCCACACAAATGCAAACATCAGAGGTCCGAGCCAAATATATTTTCGCTGGAAAAGCAGATGAATGCCGAGCACCGTGATGATAATGGTAAGCGGCGGAGCCTTGGCCATATTCATCCGGTAAAAGAATGCGTTAGAGCAGACCATGAGGGCGGCAAACCAGATGAGCTGATGCTTGACCTCGTACCGGAAAAGCATCCAATAGACCGAAAAAATAGCGAGCGTCGCAAATGTAACAGCCGCGACCTTTGCCGCCGTGACCGGCTCAAAAAACCATAGAAACGGTATCTGCAGCAGGTGAAAGAGAAAGTGGTGATCGGCGTAATCCTTTGGGTTCAGTACGGTTAGCGGCAGCCATTCAAAAGTCGGCAGCCATTTGCCGTGGCGAAAATTCTCCCACAGCAGCGACGACCATTTGATGTGATAATAGCCGTCCCAATCGCCGCAGCAGATCGCATCGGTCCGCGATTGCAAAAACGTCATCACCATCAGGATCGCGAGAAACCCAAAGATCAAATAAATGACCCGGACAGCCTTTTCTGTTTCCAAAAATTCAGCCCAGGTCTGCTTCTTTTCCGCAAGTGTCTCCGGCGCGGCCGCTGGTGTTTCGTTTACAATTTCTTCCATTGTTATTTGTCAGAACCGGGAACGGCAGTGACCGGGTGAATTTATAAGAAAAAGTATCACGAAAACGGGGCTGTTTGCGAATTGACACGGCAGAACCTAAAATCAAGAGTTCGACCATGTATCCAAAAGGCAATCTATTTATTCCGGCGGGGCACGGGCAGCTTGAGGCGATATTAAAGGAACCGGCGGGTGAGCGACGGGGCGTGGGGCTGGTGTGTCATCCGCATCCGCTCGGCGGCGGGACGATGCATAATAAAGTCGTGTTTAGGGCGGCGGCTGGGCTGGTTGATGCGGGGCTCGCGACGCTGAGGTTTAACTTTCGCGGGGTCGGGGCCTCGACGGGTGTGCATGAGGAAATAGAGGGTGGCAAGGAGGATGTGCGTGATGCTCTGAAGTATTTGTTTGAGAATTACCCCGGTGAGGACATGACGCTCGCGGGGTTTTCGTTCGGCTCGCGGACGGCCCTCGAGGTCGGTTACGACGATCCGCGTGTTGCCAGGCTTATCAGCATCGGGACGCCGGTCGATAAATACGGCGACTATGATTTTTTGACCGCCGTGAAAAAGCCGATATTATTCATACACGGCGACCGGGACGAGTTTGGCTCGATCGAGTCTTTGCGGGCCCTTGTCGGCCAGATACCGCACGCCGAGGTGGTCGTATTTGAGAACTCCGGGCACTTTTTTGACGAGCACCTGAACGAGCTGCGTGATACTGTACGCGACTGGGTCTCAAAGCAGCTTTAACGCAAAGTCGCAAAGAGGCAAAGACGCAAAGTTCTTAAAAATAAGGCCTTGGCGACTTAGCGGTCTTGGCGTCTGCGTTAAAAAAATATGAATGAAGAAACAACACGAGATGCCGCGATACGGTTGACGATGATGCCGCGGGACACTAATGCCCATGGCACCGTTTTTGGCGGTGTGATACTGAGCTATATCGACGTTGCCGGGGGCGTCGAGGCGATCAGACACACGCGGCACAACCGTTTTGTGACGGTCGCGATGAAAGAAGTTATCTTTCACGAGCCGGTGTTTATTGGCGACCTCGTCAGCTTTTACGCAAAAACCCTGAAAGTCGGCAAGACGTCGATCACCATCCATGTCGATGTCGAGGCCGAGCGTTTTGGCACGCCCGGAGTTGTCGTAAAGGTCACCGAGGCGGAGGTCATTTTTGTCGCCATCGACGAAAATCAGGACAAGATCGCAATAGGAAAATAGACAACTTGCTTTGAGCGGGTCAGTATGACAAATTCAATTTAGTAACAACAAGGAGATATTTGATGCCACATATTATTGCCGAAACGGCAAACGGAACGGTCGAATTTGATGCGGACGCGGGTAAAAAGCTCGTACTCGCGATAGAGGACAACGGAGTCGACATACTGCACCGCTGCGGTGGTAATGCCCGCTGCACTACTTGCCGCGTCGAGATCTTATCGGACAATGTCGGCGAAAAGACCGACGACGAGATCGCAATCCTTTCTACTAAAGAAGGGCTGAGCGAGAACACACGGCTATCGTGCCAAATACGCCTCGCGGATGACATTCACGTGCGTGTCATCAATCAGGCAAGCGTCGCGGGTATTGACGCCGGAACGCGGCCTGAAGACTAGGTTCGGAGTCCCGGCTTTAGCCGGCTTTAACAATAAGATCAGCCGACTGAAGTCGGTACTCAAAACAGGAGAAAGAATGGGAACTAATACAACTTACACAGCGAAAACTTTTGATCTCAGCGATCTGACCGGCATCTCGAATGAGACGCTGGCGATGCATTTTAAGCTCTATGAGGGCTATGTCACGAACACCAACGTCCTCAACCAGCGCATCGCCGACCTCATCGGTAGCGGAACGCTCGACCCGACACAGTCGGCTGCGTTTAGCGAGCTGAAGCGGCGTTTTGGGTTTGAGTACAATGGCATGGTTCTGCACGAATATTACTTCGAAAATATGCAGAAACACGGCACCGGCGATCCGTCCACGGGCGACCAGTTCGTCAACGCTGCATCGGAGAGCTTTGGTGATTACGACGTCTGGAAAGCCGATTTTATGAACACCGGCAAGATGCGCGGCGTGGGTTGGGCCGCAGTTTATCAGGACCCGTCAAACGGTGCGATCTCAAACCATTGGATCAACCTGCACGAGACCGGCAACGTCGCCGGATACAAGCCGATCCTCATCATGGATGTGTGGGAACATGCGTTTATAAAGGATTACGCCCCGGTCGATCGTCCGAAATACATTGAGGCATTTTTTGCCAACATCAACTGGGACGTCGTAAATTCACGGTTGGGATAGATTGCAGAAGCCCGCGCGTAAGCTAGGGCGTAACACTAAGCGAAGCACGTTACGCCCTAGCTTACGCGCGGGCCTCCGCATCAGATTTTATGATCGAGGAAAAAGTTTTAGTTCAAAAGTTCCTGAGCCGTAAACAGCGCGAGCGCCTCAAAAAGCCTGACTGGCTAAAGATCAAGCTCGGCGACCCGAAGAATCAGAACGCGGTGCTCGAACTGATCGACGGCCTAAATCTCCACACCGTCTGTCAGGAAGCGAAGTGCCCGAACATCTTTGAATGCTGGACGGATAAGACGGCGACATTTATGCTCGGCGGCGACACTTGTACGCGGCATTGCGGATTTTGTGCGGTCAACAAAGGCAAGCCGATGGACCTCGATCCGCTCGAACCGACCCACGTCGCCGAGGCCGTCAATCATCTCGGTCTTGCTCACGCGGTCATTACTTCTGTAAATCGCGACGATCTGCCGGACGGCGGTTCGATGCACTGGGCTGAGACGATCACAAAGGTTCGCGAAATGAATCCGGCGTGTAAAGTTGAGGTTCTGATCCCTGATTTTAACGGCGACGAGGTTGCTCTCAACAATGTTCTCGTCGCGCGTCCCGATGTTCTCAATCACAATACAGAGACGATCGCCCGTCTCTACCGCCGCGTGCGCCCTGACGCTAAATACAACCAAACCCTCGAACTGCTCGAACGCTCGGCTCATTTCCGCGACACGCAGTTCCCCGCGATGAAGACCAAAAGCGGCATCATGGCCGGACTCGGCGAGACTTTCGAAGAGGTCGTCGATCTGATGAAAGATCTACGCTCGGTATCGTGCGACATCATGACCATCGGCCAATACCTCCAACCATACGAAAAACGCTTGCCCGTTGAGCGATACGTCACCCCCGAGGAATTCGCCGAATGGAAAGCCATCGGCATGGAAATGGGCTTCAAACACGTCGAATCTTCGCCGCTGACACGGAGTTCTTATCATGCGAGGGAGCAGGCGGAATAGCCTTAAAAGTTTGAATTTTTTGCGCTACAATTTGTTTTATGACAGTTCAAACAATACCAGCTATTGAAGACATGACCGGGGCTCAAAGAGTGGAGTTAATGGAAGAGCTGTGGAAGGCCATGAGTAAACAGCCTGACGTTTACGAAGTACCCGAACGCCACCGCCGCATTCTCGAAGAACGTCGTGCTGCTGTTGAACGCGGCGAGATCGAATATATTGACTGGGAAGAAGCGAAACGTCAGATCCGGAGCCAGATCAGGTGAACGTCAGAATCTTGCCGCTAGCCCGCAATGACCTCAGCGAGGGTTATTGGTTCTATGAGGAACGTGCACCGGAACTGGGAGATTATTTCCTTTCGACACTCGAAACTGAGATAGATGACCTCGCCTACCAAGCAGGCATTCACGTTAAAGTTCTCGATTTTTATTTTGTCAAGCATTCTAGCCGATTTCCCTATTCCATCTATTACTTTGTCGTTGACGACACAGTGATGGTTGATGCTGTAATCGATCAACGACGTGACCCAGAATGGATAAGTGATCGGTTAAATTGAGAGTTGAAATTTGAACGATAACGGTTACACATCGATTATTCATCAGGCCTGCAATCTCATTTCATCGGGTAGCATAGACGAAGCCGCCTCAGTGATTAGAATAGGCTATCCGTTTTCACCAACTGCCAAATCGGGACGAAATTACACTCCTCGTACAATGACAAAAATATTTGTGCGAGACGGGTTTATTGATCGATACAGAGGCACAAAGCTAGTTTTCCCTCCGACCTTAAGAATTCTATCGCAATATCTTCCGCTTGATTTCCCGTATCATAAGAACGGTAAAATGACCGAAGGACATTTTGCATATTGGGAGTTATTTCCAACCATTGACCATGCCCAACCAGTCGCAAGAGGCGGTATAAATGAGGAGGATAATTTCGTTTGCTGCTCCTTGCTCACAAACAGTATTAAATCCAATTGGACTCTGGAACAACTTCAATGGGAATTATTGCCGCGGGGCGATGTACAAAAATGGGATGGCATGATGAATTGGTTTTTGAACCAAATCGAAAAGGACAATTCGCTGCTAGAAATTCCCTATCTCAAGACTTGGTGGAACGCGGCCAAAGCAACGACTGTTGCGATAGGGTAAATCCACACTAAATTTAGCAACTTTATGTTAAGATGTTGCTATGAAATTTTCACGCGACATTCAAAGCCTTAGTGTTTTTAAGCGAGACTCGGCAAAGTTTCTCAAGCAGTTGAAAGAAACGGGTGAGCCTATTGTGCTGACTGTAAATGGAAAGGCTGCGATGGTGTTGTTTGAGCCGGACGAATACCAGCAGTATCTCCGCCTGAAAGAAGGTGACCCCAATCTTGAACTTGTTCCTAGCAAACGTAAAAAACTAAAATGAACGAAACCGAAAAAGAAAATGCTATCGGGGTCTTAAATAAGATCCTCGAACTGGAATTGGCAGGGGTTGTCCGTTATACCCATTATGCTTTGATGGTCTTTGGGTATAACCGGATACCGATTGTTTCATGGCTGCAGGGGAATGGCGACGAGTCGCTCACGCATGCTCGCAAGGCGGGGGAGTTTGTGACCATGCTGGGCGGGCATCCGTCATTGAAGATCGGGCCGCTGCTTGAGACTGAGAAACATGATATCGGCGACATTCTGCGTGAGAGTTTGGAGCAGGAAAGTACGACGCTTGCGGCTTATTATGAGCTGATGAAACTTACCGAGGGCAAGTCGGTTGCTCTTGAGGAATATGCACGCGAGATGATCCTGCTCGAAGAAATGCACCTCGATGAGGTCAACAAGATGCTCCGCAAGCCCGGCGCGATCGAGCCATTCAGTGAATAATTGAATAATAATATGAAGATCAAACTCGTTTGCGCACTCACGTTCGTCGTTGTTTTATTTTTTGCGACAAACACATTTGGCGGTGACTTCGCGTCGCTTAGTTTTATCGGCTTTTCGAGCAATGGGAAATATCTCGCGTTTGAGGAATACGGAATACAAGATGCTTCCGGCTATCCGTATTCGAATATTTACTATATCGACGCGACAAAGAATGCATACGCCGCTACAGTAACCAAGGTCTTGATCGAGAATGAATCGGGCTTGGAAAGCACAGCTCGGGCCAAGGCAGCCGTTCTCGCCGCCAAGAAACTAAAACAATTGGGCATAGTCAAGGGCAACACCGGCAAGCTTTTGCTTTCGCATTTGATGACCGACCAGACGTATGACGACGGTTCGACCAGCAGCGAGGGCGACAAAGTAAAGTTTTTTGAAGAGGTCTGGTCGATGCACCGCGAGGGCGATTACGAACTCGAACTAAAGGCGATCAAGATCGAAACGCCCGAATGCAAACCTTACGAAATGGACACGTTCCGCATGGAACTAAAGCTGACCGATAAGGTCGCGGACACGAGCAAGTTTTTGCAAAAGGACACAACGCTGCCGGCGGGCCGCGGCTGTGCATTGTCATATCGCATCCAGGACGTATATTTGTATAAAGGCGTTCTCGCGGTATTTATGGGCGTTTTTACCCAGGGATTTGAGGGGCCGGATATGAGGTTTATGGCTGCGACCGGAAAGCTGAAATGATCCTCGCGACCGAACGTTTGATCTTACGTGAACTAGACTCCGCGATCGACGCGGAGTTTGTTTTTGCGCTATTGAATACACCGAAGTTTCTGCAATATATCGGCGATCGCGGTGTGCGGTCTGTCGATGAAGCCGCTGTGTTTGTTGAAGATCGCTACCGCCAGAGCTATCGCGATCACGGCTTTGGATTGTACGCGGTGGAGTTACGGTCTGCCGGTTCTGCGACTGAAGACACACTCCCTACTGGTCGTGTTTCTGCCTCGAATACGCAGATCGGCCTCTGCGGGTTTGTTAAGCGGGATCATTTTGAGTCTCCGGACATTGGCTTTGCTTTTTTACCCGAGCATGAGGGGAAAGGCTATGGTTTTGAATCCGCAAGGGCTGTATTAGATTACGGAAAGCACACACTTGGATTCTCCCGGGTTCTGGCTATCACTTCGCAAGACAATGACGTTTCGGGTAAACTGCTCGAAAAGCTAGGTTTTGCCTTCGACGGTGTCAAATCCATGCCCGATGGCGAAATGCTCAAGGTTTTTTCGATCCAATTATGAATTACGGACTCATAGCCGGCAATGGTCATTTCCCCTTTCTTGTCATCGAGGGTGCTGTTAAGCAAGGGGTATCGCTCGCCGTCGTTGCCATAAAAGAAGAGACCGAACCGCGGATCGATGAGGTTGCCGAAAATGTCACATGGGTCGGCATCGGTCAGCTGGGCAAGATGATCTCGTTCTTCAAAAAGCACAATGTAGGGAAAGTGATAATGGCCGGGCAGGTCAAGCATGTGCAGATATTTTCGGATGCGATGCCCGATCTACGGATGGTCAAAATGCTGTGGAACCTACCTCGACGAAATACGGACGCTCTTATCGGCGGTATCGCCGATGAGCTTGCCAAAGACGGCATCGAGCTGATTGACTCAACCTTTTTTATCCAAGACATGATTGCTCCGGCGGGAATTCTGACCAGGCGAAAACCATCGAAGATAGAACTCGATAATATCGAATACGGCCTACACATCGCCGACGAGCTCGGCCGTCTCGACCTCGGGCAGACGATAGTCGTTCGGGCAAAGGCGTGTGTCGCTGTCGAAGCAATGGAAGGCACAGACGCAACCATAAAACGCGCCGGCGAGCTTGCTAACGGCAAATTGACCGTCATAAAAGTCGCAAAACCCGGTCAGGATATGCGGTTTGACGTGCCCGTTGTCGGCGTTCCCACCATTGAAACGATGTTAGCCGCAGGTGCAACATGCCTATCGATCACTGCCGGCAAAACGCTGATCTTTGACCGCGACGAAATGCTGGCACTCGCGAATGCGAACAAAATATGTGTTGTCGGAACGCCGGGCGAAACAAATCCGCCGCAAGCTGCGTAGTACTAACCGATCAGCTACCGACGAACACAACCGAAGAATTGAAAGTCTCTCATCTTTCTCTGTGACCTCGGTGGCAAAATATCTTTCGAGGAGAAAATATGAAAAGAACCCTATTTGCTTTTGTTTTATTAGTCACATTTGTATTCCAATCGCTTGCCCAAGCCCCGGCAGTTAAAGTGACCGCCGCCGAAAAGAAGATCGCCGAGGGCGTCACCGCTAAGCAGCTCAGCGATTACCTGTATTTTGTCGCGTCGGACGAAATGGAGGGCCGCGATACACCGTCGCGCGGCCTCGATACAACCGCGAAATTTATCGGCATGAATCTCTCGAAATGGGGTTTTAAGCCGGCGGGTGACAATGGCACCTATTACCAAAAGATCGCCCTTCGACGTGATACGATCGATGCGGCCGGGACATCGCTAAAGGTCGGAAATGACTCTTACGTATATGGCGAGGACGTGGCCCGTGCGTCCGGCACAGGGTCGATCTCGGCTCCTATCGTATTCGTTGGCAACGGCTGGATGATCAAATCGAAAGGCCTTAATCCATATCAGGGCATTGATGTTAAGGGCAAACTCGTGGCCGTTTACGGCGAAGGGCCCTTAAACGGCCGCAACCTCGTCCCGCTTCCCGCCGGTATTACCCAGGCCGACCTGACCGGTGTCAGAGGGACGGACTGGGCGGACGCCGCAACCTATGCCCGAGCAAACGGCGCCGCGGGCGTGCTAGTGCTGCCGTCAAAATTCCTAACCGAAAACTGGTCTGCGGTCACAGCAAATTTTGGCCGCAGCCGATTGGTAGTTGATAAACTTGCACCGCCGGTCGCAAATCCGCAGGGCGGCCAGGCAATGACGATCCTATTTGCTTCGCCAAAATTGACAAACGCTCTCTTTAGCGGCGAAGCCGGTAATCCGCTAGCCGGTTCGGCAAATTCCTTTGAACTTAATTCGTCAAAAGTCTTTAACTTTACGATGGCCACCAAACCGGAAATGGTATGGACGCAGAACGTCGTCGCCATTTGGGAAGGTAGCGATCCGGTACTCAAAAACGAAATGGTCGCCATCGGTGCCCATTACGATCACATCGGCATCAGCACAAACCCGAATGCACCCGACAAGATCAATAACGGTGCGGACGACGACGGTTCGGGAACCGTCTCCGTGCTGTCGATCGCCGAGGCTCTGGCTAAGGCCCCGAAACACCCGAAACGTTCGGTTCTCTTCGTTTGGCATTGCGGCGAGGAAAAGGGGCTGTGGGGCAGCGAATATTTCAATAAGTTTCCCACGGTAAATATCAAGAATGTAATCGCACAGCTCAATATCGATATGATCGGCCGGAGCAAAAAGCCCGGCTATATGGCCCCGTGCGACACAAATCCGGCACCGGGCCGCAAGCCCTGTAACGAAACGCTGTCGGGTGAAAATCAGGTTTACGTCATCGGAAAAGATATGATGAGCTCGACGCTTGGCAATATCGTCAGCGGAGTTAATGCGGGTTACCTAAACCTCAATTACGACACCCGCTACGACGACCCCAAGGATCCAAACCGGTTCTTTTTCCGCTCGGACCATTTTAATTACGCTGTCAACGGCATCCCGATCGCGTTTTGGTTTGACGGCGAACACGAAGATTACCACCAGCCCGGTGACGAACCGCAAAAGATCGACTACAACAAAATGGAAAAAGTTGCACGGTCGGTCATGATCACCTTATTAAAACTGACCGATCTAAAGGAACGTCCAAAGATCGATAAGACTTTGCCGCCGGAGCTCAACCAGCCGAGATAAATGCATAAGTAAAAAGTTAAACGGCAAAATTGGAGTTCGTATTCCGATTTTGCCTTTTTACTTACTAAATAACACACTCTCTACCGGTCGTGTTTCTGCCCTAAGAGCATCCGGTACGCTGAGGATTTGCTGAGGCCGCTTTCTTTGGCGGCCTTTTTTAGTGCGGTTTTGGTATCGATTCCCTGTTTTTCGAACTCTTTGATTCGAATTGTAAGCGTGTCTGCATCGGCTGCGGCTGGTAGGTTTTTTGCGGGGTTTCGCTCTATGACCAGAACGATCTCACCTTTTACGGTTTGTCCGTTAAACCGGGCGGCAATCTCGGTAAGTTTCCCAGTAACGGTCTCTTCGTGGAGTTTTGTCAATTCGCGAGCGATGGCGGCATTTCGGTCGCCGAGTATTTCGAGGCAATCGGCGAGGGATTTGAGGAGGCGGTGGGGCGTTTCGTAGAACGTTAGGGTTGCCGGAATATCTCTTACTTCTTCCAGCCGCTTTTGCCGCTCTCCTTTCTTTGCCGGCAAAAAGCCGCCGAAAAATATCGAATCGGTGGCGAGACCCGACGCTATCGCCGCGGCAACAAATGCAACCGCACCCGGAATTGGGACAACCGCAGCACCGATGTCTATAGCCCTTTGCACGACCCTATAGGCGGGATCGCAAATACCCGGCGTTCCCGCATCCGAAACAATTGCAACCGAATCACCCGCGATCAGACGCTCCGCAAGCTCTTCGGCACGCTCAAATTCGTTGTGCTCATGATAGCTGATCAGCCGGTTTGAGATGCGAAAATGGTTGAGTAGCTTGAGCGTGTGCCGCGTGTCTTCACAGGCGATCAGGTCAACCGTCCGCAGCGTTTCGAGAGCACGATGCGAGACATCCTGCAAATTTCCGATCGGTGTTGCTACTAGATAGAGCGTTCCGGGCATACGAGCGTTATGGAGTTCCAACTTCAGTTGGCTAATTCTAAACGATAGCCGGTTAAAAGCGAAAAAAGCCCGCATCCTTAATGGAAGCGGGCATAGAAGACAGTGAATTCAACTTTAATTAAAAGGGCCACCAGCTCGGCCTATTGTTGTTCCCCCGGCCATTGTTGTTGCCCCGGCCGTTGCCATAACCGCCGTTGTTCCAACCGCCGTTGTTGCCGCGATTACGATTGTTGTTGTCGTAATAGCCGCTCGAGTTACGAAGGGCGTTAAGGTCATAGCGAATGCTGTTCCAAATATTTTGGCTGCTATAACCGATCCGGGCACGCGAGATAACGCGATCGATCTGCGAGGCCTGGTCAAGAACACGGCGAACCTCATTCGAGTCCAGACGGCCGTTGCCGTCGAGGTCGTTCACAGCGCCTCTAAAACGCTTTGCCAAGCCGTTTATCTCATCTTCGCGACGAGTGCGGTCATAGCGGCTGTTGTCAAGGTCCTTGTCGAGCTGACGCTGAAAGTCGCGGGCCTTGCTTTTTAGGTCGCGAACCACCGATTTCATATCGCCATACTGGCCGTTATTGTAGCCTCCGTTGCCATAGCCGCCGTTACCGTTATTATAGCCGCCGTTACCGTTATTACGGCCATACGGATCATATTGGCCATTACCATACTGGGCCGAAGCGATGGCCGGCAAACACAACACCAATAAGGAAAATGCCGAAATCGTTATCAAATTTTTTACTCTGTTCATTGTTTTCTCCCTTTTCATAAAGCTTGGGCAATGATGTGGCCATTGCTCACTATGGTTAATGGCAAAGAGCGTGCCATTCCGTTTCGAAAGGGGACAAAAATGAATACAGCCCTGTGTTTACAGGGGTATTAGGAAATATGGGCTTGGCGAAGAGGCGTTTTACAATTGGCACGATCTTGACGCAAATCGTCAGTCGCATGTTGCAGATGGTTTACATCAATTGCCCACGGCCTTTGCCGCATTCAGCCGGCCGCCGCTTACGATCTTGCCATTGAGAGCATCAACTTTATCGACCGAGTTTAGCAGGCGGGCCCGCAGTTTTTCCATTGAGATGCTTGGTTCGTTAGCAATAATTAATGCCGCCACGCCTGAAACATAAGGCGTCGCCATCGATGTGCCGGAAGCCTCACGATAGGCGTCGTTCAGCCAGGTTGAGAGAATATCTTTACCCGGAGCAGCGATGTGAACCGTTTTGATCCCAAAATTGGAGAAACCGGCTAGTTGGTCGTTGCGGTCGAGAGCCGCGACACTGATGACGTTAGGCAGATCGAAATTTGAAGGGTAATGAGGACGGCGGTCGTTGTCCGAACCGTCATTGCCCGCAGCGGCGACAAACAAGATCCCGGCGTCACCGGCAGCCCGGATCGTATCTTCAAGCGCCTGCGAATGCTCGGTCGAACCGAAACTCGCACTAATTATGCGGATGTTGACTCCGTGTCTCTTGCGGTCGATCGCGTAGTTGATCGCCTCGATAGCGTCATCGGTGGAACCAAACCCGCCGCGTCCCAAAAACTTAAGCGGCATTATCTTGACGTGCCAATTGACCCCGGCGATGCCCTCGCCATTATCGCCCTCAGCTCCGATAATACCGGCGCAATGCGTGCCGTGGCCATTGTCGTCCATCGGATCGGCGATCTTATCCGTGCCGTTGTAGCCGTTGATGTCGTTAAATGTGCCAAGCTCGTCGTCCGTGTAAGCCGGAACGTTTTCGGGACGGATCCACATATTTTCCCGCAGATCGACGTGCGTAAAATCGACGCCGCTGTCGAGCACGGCGACAACCACGTCCTCGCTTCCCTTTGTTTTGAGCCACGCTTTCAATGCGTCGATGTCAGCCCGCTCTTTGCCGCCGTCCTGCCCGAGATTGTTGAGCGCCCATTGATCGCCAAATTGGGGGTCATTCGGGTGTGCGACGAGAGGTTCGCGGTAAACGCCGTCACGCAAAACCTCTTTTTGGATCGGGTCGTCGAGCTTTATCTGATAATTGACCTCAGCGTAAGCGACCGTGTCGCTCATAGCTGAGTATTGCGCGGCTACCGATTCGGCATTGGCGTTGTCAAGGTCGTCGATCACCGAAAGGCCGCTGACGGATTCTATTTCGTCAGTGAGCGCATCATGATTTGCCGCTGCTATCGCCCGGATCTGGTCGAGACTGACACCGGGCCTGAACCGCACCAAAACCTCCGGTGAACTGGTCCTGTCTGTAGAAAGCAGTTTTTTCTGGTTTTCCACTTGTTTTTGAACATCGCGGTTGCGGTCTCGTAAGGCGTTTTCCCAACGCCCGATCTGCCCCAAAACTGCGGCCATCGTGATCAAAACCACGGCGATGCCAACGTGTATCCAGATATTATTGCGATTCATGAGTACTGCTCCTGTTCAGAGTGCAAGCTTTTAGCTTGTCTCTTCGCTGTGTAAGGGAAGACACAAGCTAAAGCTTGCACTCTGAACTTATTCTATGACGTAATTCTCACCCTTAAAGTTGTGCAGGCGGAGCTGATATTTGTCGGCGCGGTATTCATACGTGTGACCGCCGGCGCCAAACTTTATCTGCCAGCCGCTTGAGATCATCTGCGCCGACATCTCGCCCGCGACTGGACAGCCGAGCGACATATCGGGAAAATCTTTGTCCGCAACGCCCATTTCCTTGATCTCGCTCTCGCCTATCTTTAAACGTTTCGCGAGGTCGCTTTTTGCATGTGTCGTGGCACTTTCTTTTGTAAAACTCATACGATTTTAGATATTCCAATCTTGCTCTTGTTACGAAACGAAGTCAACGAAAGTTCCTGTTGGAAAATAGGAGTTTTAACGCAAAGACGCAAAGATGCTAAGACACAAAAGAACGATTATAAGAAATTCTTTGCGTCTTTGCTCCTTAGCGACTTTGCGTTGAAATTCTTCTTCGGTTCGTCAGGTTTCGCATTATCTCGACGATCGCCGGGACAATGTAGGTAGCACAGGCCACGCCTAAAATAAGGCCGGTGATGAGGCGTGACATGTGGGTATTTTCCCAAATGCCGAATATGGTCAGCGACCAGTCAATCGTGATGGGTATTAGGGAAAGGAACAACCAAAAACGCGGCAGCGGCTCGATCTCGGTGATGTTTCGCCATAGCGGATAGACGGCAAATCCAAGCAGGAGCCCGAAATAAACTCCGAAACACCGCGAACAAACGCCAAATTGCTCGCCCTCGACGTGAAACGAGCGGTCGGGTAATTGGTGACAAATAAAACTAAAGAAATGGTATAACGGTGACGAAACCGCTACAAGGCCGTTTGCCTTTGCTATCGGAGCGGCAAGGATGGCGGTAACCCATACCAAAACCACGGCAAACCCGACGATCCACACCCGGATCGCCTGACCCCGCATCCGCGCGGCGAGGTCAAGCGAAACGTAATTGCCGGCCATCTCCGTCATCGACTTAATTTGCGGCTAAGCGGTGGCTGCCTCGGCGGCCGGAGCCGCTATTGTGGCCGCCCGCCGTGCCATTTCTTCGTCGGGCAGATCACCGCAATCGGCTCGCATATGCTTGAGCATATTGGGCTTGAGAGTTGCAAGCAGTTCGCGTCGGTTTTTGACCTCGATCGGCTTACCCATGTAGATCTTACCCATCTTGGCCAGCCGTTTTTCCGAGAGCAAGCCAGCAAACATCAATAGCGGATAGGTAAAGTTAGGGCCGTTTAATTTTCGCAGCTTATAGAGCCAGATACCGATCGACCCCAATCTCCAGGCGGTCGGCCCCCACCAACTGTATTGGCCAGGACGCAGATTCATCTTCCAGCATTTCATCATCAGCTGCCACTGGAGCGGCGAAAGTTGGCGTGTCTCGGTCACACCTTTTTCCATCTCCATGCGAGTGTCGTGGAGCGGCGTAAAGATCGACGGAATAAGAAACGCAAAGAGGCCGCGGCGTTCCATCTCATATACGAGGTCGAGCGTGGCCATATTGTCCTCGTCCGTTTCATCCGGATTGCCGACTATCAGTGTCATCGCCGGGAACCAGTTATTCTCGTTCATAACGCGGAGGCCTTCGAGCACCACGCTCTGCCAATGATCGATCGAGAATGGCACGCCTTTGCTGGCCATGACCTTTTTGGCCATCGGGACCGACCCGGTTTCGAGGCCGATGAGCGGAGCAAGCGCTTTCTTTTCCGGGTGGGTGCTGAGATACGGGAAATGTATCGGGCTCTTTGGCAACAGGAGATCTGAAAGTTCCTTAATAAGAATCGGATCAACGACCGCCGGTGCGATCGTCGCATGGCTCAGCACGTGCTGCTCGACGCCGGGCGTGTTTACGATGTCACCGTAGAGATCGAGCAGTGCCTCGCGATTAGGGAAATAGAATGGCGTGTCGGTATGCACCTGTCCCCAGATAAACATGTCCTCGGTCGCGAGCGAAATTTGCTTGTTTCCCTCACGGATGTTAGCCCGCACGGCGCCCATGATCTTGTCCTTGGGCAGGTCGATCTGCGGATTTAGATCGGGAACACAAAACTTACAGCGCCGTCCGCAGCCGGTCGTCATCTCGACCACGCCAAAGGTCGTCCGGGTATCCGGGAACATTATCGAATCACGGTCAACCGGGTGTTTTACGACGATTTCCTTTGGCAGATCTTCCTGACGAACGGCTTTGGCAAAAAGATCAAGCGTGTCGGTCGACTCGCTTCGGCCATCGACGACGCAGTCAATACCGAGCTCCTCATAAAGATCGGTTTGGATGATCTGCCAGCCGCCCGAACCGCCAACGATCACCTTAAAATTATCACGATATTCGCTGCCCTTTATCTGAGCGAAAAGCTGGCGTGAGTAATGTGAGTTGATGGGCATCTTCGATGAGCCAAACATCGAGGTGTAAACACCCGCCGCAAAGGTCACGCCAAGCGGATTGTGCGTCGAGACAGCAACAACACGGGTTCGCGGGCCAATAAATTTCTCGAGGTCCTGCGGATAGCACGAGACGATATCGTCGGCGTCATAAACGCGAGAGAGCGATTTTTCGACCAAGCGGACGCCGGCCGGCATATATTTTGCCGAGCCGTCCTCATAATGCTCGACCTCGCGCCATTTGGGATACTTACGGTTTATCACGGGTTCCATCCAGATCGGGATCGAAGCCATCGCCATCTGGATAAAATATCCGGCGTGATCGATCGCCTCGGTCAAAGGCGCGGTCAAAACGATGAGTTTGCCTTCGTTAACGGCCGCTTCTTCGGCCGCTCCGGTTGAAACATAAGCTGGTAATGTATTTTCACTAGCTACCATTGATAATTTTCTCTCCTATATAACGTGTATAAATGAAAGCGATTAACCTTTAAGCTAGATAAGTTAACACACTTAGCCCGCAACTCAAACTAAAATCGTATCACCGCATCAGGCCCGCCCTCAACGTGGACGGTATCGACAAATCTAATGCTCTTCGAATCGGTCGTCATGACCACAGAATGGGTCCGCTTACCCGCACCAAAGAACCTTACACCGCGGAGCAGAGCCCCATCCGTGACTCCCGTAGCCGCAAAGATGATCTTTTTGCCCGGTGCGAGATCGTTGGTGTCATAGACCTTGTTAGGGTCGCTGATACCCATTTCGCCGAGGCGTCTCATCACCTCGTCATGGGGCGGCACTTTTGATTTATCGACGCCTAATCTCTCAGGGTCCCAGACGAGCTTGGCAAGTATCTCGCCGTTGAGGCATTTCATCGCGGCGGCTGTAATAACCCCCTCGGGTGCACCGCCGATACCCATCAGAGCGTGGATGTTAGTACCCGCGACGGCCGCTGATATCCCGGCCGAAAGATCGCCATCGGAGATAAGGCGGATGCGTGCGCCGGCCGCCCTGACCTCATCAACCAACGCTTTGTGCCGCGCACGGTCGAGACACATGACGGTCAGATCTTCGATCTCGCGGCCCAGACGCCGCGCAATATTCTTAAGATTTTCCGTCACCGGAGCATCTATATCGACCGCACCGCGGCATGACGGGCCGACGACGATCTTGTCCATGTACAGGTCAGGTGCGTTGAGCAGCCCGCCGCGTTCGGCAGCCGCCAGAACTGCGATGGCGTTATTTGCTCCGAGCGCACAGAGATTTGTACCCTCAAGCGGATCGACGGCAATATCGACCTCGGGAAACTCTGCCCGCGCTTCTTCGGAAAATATGCCGCCGCCCAGCTCTTCGCCGATATAGAGCATCGGCGCCTCGTCGCGTTCGCCCTCGCCGATGACGATCCGGCCGCGCATCGGGACGGTATCCATCACCTCGCGCATCGCCTCGACGGCGACGTGGTCGGAGTATTTACGATCGCCTTGCCCCATCGTCTTTGCAGATTCGATGGCGGCGGCCTCGGTTACGCGCAGGAAATCGAGGGATAATTCTCGTTCAGCTTTAATAGTTTTCATTTTGTTTCCTTATCGGAAAATGACCCGCAAATGTTTAGGTTATTCTATAGATTTTACCACTTGTATCCCCTGATTTGACAAGTTCGCCGTAGGATATTACGGTTTTACTTTAGTTTTCCGTTTGGAGTACCTGCTTTAGCAGGCTGACTCAGCGGCAATATCAACTGAATAGACACTGCCGCCTAAAGGCGGGACTCCGAACATTATGACCTATATCACCACTACGCCGTGCGTCAATTGCAAGTATTCCGATTGCGCCGCCGTCTGCCCGGTCGAGGCCTTTCACGAGACACCCGACAGGCTCCTAATCAACCCAGATTCATGCATCGACTGTGACGCATGCTTGCCCGAATGCCCCGTCGAGGCCATCTTCTCAGACATGTCCATCCCCGAAGAATATATGGACTGGCTCGAAAAAAACGCCGAGGCCGAAAATTACCCGATCATCAGCACAAAACAGCCCGCCCTCATGGCCCCCGGCTGCACCGGCCCACCGGAAGCATAGAAATTGTCAGTAGCCCGCACGTCAGTAAGGGCTTTGCAGAACCCCGCACATTTTGGTTATGTATTTAGATACTCATTGATCGATTTAATAATCTCAATCTCGGCTTTACCGGGCTGACAACGTAAAGCCCAAGAACGCCCAGGATGAAGTTCATCCCATGAGGAACGCCGTTGGTTGAAACGTCCTTCCCCCGGAGTGTGATTTCCAAACCCGTCGACGACCATGTTCCACAGAGGCCGGAAGGATTCGATCAATAGTGATTCACCAAGGGGAATCCAAATATCATCGACGACAAGAAATCGGCAGGCAAAGTCAGATAAGTTCAAATTTGAAACTTGTTCTATTGATTTAGCATGTTCTACCAACCGTTTTTGAAGTACAAAACCAGCCGGAGCGTCAAGGCCGAGGCCGCCTTTTCGTGCCCCTTCGGGAATCGCTTTTCCAATATATATAGGCTGTCCATATTCCCCGTTTTGGTTTGCCTCTGAAACTCTTTTGTAGGGAGGAAAATCGCCTTTATAATAGAGAGCGTAAATCCCTGCCCCAATAAACCGCTCGGGGGGTAACGCTGAGACCGGCTGTTCAAGCATTGCTTCGGCGACGCTAACGCCAAGATTCTTTTTATCAAGCGGGTTGTAGGGTTTAATTATCTCCATTCTTTGCCGCAAATATTTCTTTTACCGTCTCTCTTGGAAGAGCGTTCTTAACACTTGCTGTAACGATGGAAGCCAAATTGACCGGGACCGCATTACCTATCTGGCGCATACTCTCAGTCCAAGGTGATGGGAATTCGTAGGTGTCAGGAAAGGTCTGGATTCGGGCACTTTCGCGAACAGTAAAGTAGCGATAACTTCCGTCAGGCAACGCCAACATATTTTCCCCGCCGGGAACGCCATGATCTCCAGCCTTTAATGTTTTTGCCGGCATATCATATTGGCTACCTGTATGACCTGCGTAGGGTCTAGCTCCCCCTTGGAATTTATGCCCCGAAATTTTCTCGGCTTTTTTCGACCGTGGATCGGGCAGATCCGAAATCGCATCCCTAACCGTCTGCCAACGACCCTTTATCGGAATTATCATTTGAGAGAGCCGCCGCTCCTCGTAGTCGGTCATCTCGGGTCTGTTCTTTCGAGCTATATTATGCTCATCCCAATAATCCTTTTCGATCCATTTGGAAACTACCAATGAATCTTCCGAGTGGGTCTCTTTAGGAAAAGACCATTCATGCTCCACGTCGGAACGAAAACCCACGAAAAATACGCGGTGGCGTTGTTGCGGAATGCCGAAGTTTGCTGCGTTCAAAACCTGACTTAAAACTCGATATTGTAACCCGCGATAAGTTCCTCGTATAAATAGCCTTTCTAGACGAGCAAGATGATCTGTCCAGTCTTCCTTATCTCCGATTACTTCCTCAGGAAAGGTGAGCCGCAGAGTGATGTATTGAAAATAATTTTTGAAGGATTCACGAGCTAGGCCGCGCACATTCTCAAAGATAAAAGCCCTTGGTGCGACCTCCGCCACAACTCTCGCAGCATGAGGAAACATATCCCTATCATCGTTGAAAGCTTTATGCTTGCCGCCTATTGAAAAAGGTTGGCAAGGCGGACCACCCGAAACGATATCAACACGTCCATGTTGATCTGTAAAATCATAGTTTCGGACATCGCCTTCTAAAACATTCCATTTATCAAATTTCCAATCAGGACGCTTTATATTATGACGAAGGGCATTACAAGAATGAGAGTCCCATTCCAACACCGCTGAATGCTCCAATCCTGCCATCGCGCTACCCAACGCCAACCCGCCAGCACCCGCAAATAGTTCAATCGATTTCATCGTCGATAATTCTAACTTGGCTTGGGATTGAACGCAAAATAGCGAAGTCTCTTGTGGAAGACCGCCGGTTTCGTAAAAAATCATTGCAAAAAGGAAGTAAGAGGTGTTTAAATGTATATCAGCTTGGGAGTTTCCAACAACTTTGAACCGAAAAACTTATGTTCGACACCGTAACCGGAAGCACGAGTACGATACTGCGTAGCAGCGTTGACTGGCGGATGAAGGTTCTCGTCCTCTTTGGGACCAGGCCGGAGGCGATCAAGCTTGCGCCCGTGATCCACGAGCTGCGAAAAAAGTTTTTTCAGACCATAGTCGTTTCGTCGAGCCAGCATAAACAGCTATTGAAACCGTTTCTCGAAACGCTGGCGATCGAAGTCGATTTTGACCTTAGCGTGATGCGGCGTGACCAATCGCCAACCGACGTGTGTGCGCGCGTGATGGCAAAATTGGACCCCATCCTGGACGCGGAACGACCCGATCTCATTCTCGTACAAGGAGATACGACGACGACGCTGGCCGGGGCGATGGCCGGGTTTTATCGCAAAATTCCCGTCGGCCATGTCGAGGCGGGCCTACGGTCGGGAAATCTGATGAGCCCGTTTCCAGAGGAAATGAACCGCCGCCTTGTCTCGCAAATTGCATCCTTTCATTTTGCGGCGACCGAGAAAAACCGCCGAAATCTGCTGGGCGAGGACGTGCCGAGCGAAAAGGTTTTTGTTACCGGCAATCCGGTCGTCGACTCGCTCAAGAGTATGCTTAAAGATCTCAAGGTTAGCCCGGGCATAACTAAATTGATCGATGACACCGCGGGAAAAAAACGTCTGCTCCTGACTACGCACCGCCGGGAAAGCTTTGGGCCGACGATGACCGCTAATCTCAAGGTCATCCGTGACTTCGTCGATAAGCGAAAAAATGTTTGCCTGCTTTTCCCCGTTCACCCGAATCCAAATGTAAAGGAAATCGCAAAGGAGATACTCGGTGGACGCGAAAGGATACATCTGCTGGAGCCGCTCGATTATTCGGACTTTCTAGCTATTATGAGGTCGGCGTGGCTGATCGTCTCAGATTCGGGCGGTGTCCAGGAGGAGGCCCCGAGCCTCGGCAAACCGCTGCTCGTCCTTCGGGAAAATACCGAGAGGCCCGAGGCGATCCGCTCAGGCGTGTCAAAGCTGGTCGGCAATAGTCCGGGGTCGCTAAAGCAGTTTCTCGAGGAAAATTATTCCGTCGAAACTTGGATCAAGTCGGTCAAGGAAGTTGCAAACCCCTTTGGCGATGGCCGGTCCGCTGCCCGGATCGTCAAGATAATCGAGGATAAACTTGCCGCTAAGCTGCCCAGGGCGAAAGTTCAGGCCAGCCTTTTCTAAGCTCCTAAATGGATCCCGCAAACAAAAATAAGAGACACCTCCTGACCGTTTTGGTCGAAGACTATTTTCATGTCGGGGCGTTTGAAAATTTGATCCAGCAGCGAAATTGGCAAAATTTTGAACCGCGTTACGAGCAAAACACGCTCAAAACGCTCGACCTGCTCGACCGGCATCACAGTAAGGCAACATTCTTTGTGCTCGGTTGGATCGCCGAGCGCAACCCAGGCCTTATTCGCGAGATCGTCGACCGCGGACACGAGGTCGCAAGTCGTGGTTTCTACCATCGGAGCTTAAAAAATCTGACCGACGAAGAATTTCGCGAAGATCTGCGGCGGACAAACCGGGCCATCGAAGATGCATGCGGCCAAAAGGTGCTCGGCTATCGTGCTCCCGAAAAACTCTCATTTGATCAAAAAGAATGGATCCTGGACATCCTGGCCGATGAGGGTTTTGTTTACGATGCATCCTTTCTGCCGACGAGGAAAACACCAAAGGCGAAGCGTATCGCTCATCAGATACATACCGGCGGCAAGGTCATATGGGAATTCCCCTATTCGACCCGCGATCTTGGCCTACGGCTGCTGCCTATTTCGGGCGGAAACTATTTTCGTCAAATCCCTTATACGTTGATGCGTCACGCCGTTCGCGGCTGGCACGCGCGTCATGACGCGCCCTTTGTTTTCTATTTTCACGTCTGGGAGCTCGACCCTGAGCAGCCGCGCATCTCTGCCGCGTCAAACTACAATCGTATCCGCCACTATCGCAAGCTCGATAAGATGGAGTGGATAATCAACGAAAATCTTGACCTCTACGACTGTGTCGGCGTGGCCGAACATCTCGGGCTAACGTCTGCGCCACCTGCGGTGCTGGGGGGCGTGAACCCAGTCGCTTCGCAGATTAGCGTTAAACCACCCGCTACCGCATCTGGTGTCGACCGGCCCACACCTGTTTCAATCGTCATCCCGTGCTACAACGAACAAGAATCTCTGCCCTATCTCGCTAACACGCTACGGGCGGTCGAAGCAAATCTTAGCAAAAACGGCTATAAGGCAAATATCATTTTTGTCGACGACTGCAGCACCGATGAAACACTGCGGGTGATGGACGAACTTTTTGGCAAGCTTAAGAACGTCAAGATTTTGCAGCATGAGACGAATCGCGGCGTCGCCGCCGGGATCATGACAGGCATCCGGGCCGCCAAGACCGACGTCGTCTGCTCGATGGATTGCGACTGTACATACGATCCTCATGAATTGGTAAATATGCTCCCGCTATTGGAGGAAAATGTTGACCTCGTGACGGCTTCGCCCTATCATAGAGATGGCGGTGTGCGAAACGTCCCCCATTGGCGTTTATTTCTATCTCGTGGCGCTTCTTTTCTTTACCGCCGTGTTTTACGTTCGAAACTTGATACATATACAAGTTGTTTTCGCGTCTATCGCCGCAGCTCGATGATCGATTTGAAGCTCCGCGAATCGGGCTTTCTGGGTGTCGCTGAGATGCTCGGGCGGCTGGATCTCTCGGGTGGAAAGATCGTCGAATTTCCAACCATTCTCGAAGTCCGTCTCTTTGGCGTTTCCAAGATGAAAACGGCCAAAACGATCCTCGGTCACCTAAACTTGCTTTCACAGCTCATAAAATTACGCTGGTTTCGGAAATCGGTAGTGATTAAAACTTCTTTACCGTCAGAGGAACTCAAAGTAGTTTCTGAGAATACGACGGACTAAAAAAAATATAAATATGACACCAGCTACACAGGCGGAAAGGCTCATGATGCTGCCTTCCGATCAGGATGCGTCCGGACGGACGTTTGGCGAAGTAGAATTACGTTACGTCACCGAAGCGCTTGCAAGCGGTACGCTAACCACAACTAAAGGCAAATTTGGCAAAATGCTCGAGCAGAAATTTGCCGAGACATTTGGCGCAAAATACGCCTATGCCTGCACCTCCGGCTCGGCGGCGATCCATATCGCGGTCGCGACCGTTAATCCTAATCCCGGCGACGAGATCATTACGACCTCGGTCACTGACATGGGAGCCTTGACGCCATTGATGTATCGCGGCGTAGTGCCGGTATTTGCCGAGGTCGACACCAAAACACTTAATGTAACGGCCGAAACAATTAAGGCAAAGATCAGCGAACGTACAAAAGCGATCATCGTCACACATCTTTTCGGAAATCCGTGCGAGATGGACCCGATCATGGCTTTGGCAAAAGAACACAATCTGCCTGTGATCGAAGATTCGGCCCAGACATTTCTTGCAAAATGCGGGGGCAAATTTGCCGGCACGATCGGCGATATTGGCTGCTTTTCGCTTCAACAGGGCAAGCACATGACCACCGGCGAAGGCGGTATGGTCGTCACAAACGACGAAAAGATCGCCCGCCACATGTTTCTCTACATCAACAAAGCGTGGGGCTACGGTGACGCGAATGCTGACCATTACTTTATGGCCCTGAACTATCGCGTCAGCGAACTTCAGGCGGCGGTCGCCCTCGGGCAGCTCGAAAAGCTCGAAGAATGTGTCAGCAACCGGCAGCGTACGGCCGCTATGATGACCGACCTGCTCGATGGCATCGAGGGTATCGAAACACCGATGATCGCTGATAACGCGACCCATGTTTACTGGAAATACTGCCTCACTGTTGACGACACAAAGATCGAGGGCGGCTCACCCGCTTTGGCTAACCTGCTCAAGGAAAAGAACATTTTCTCGGCGCCACGCTACATCGTCAAACCGGCGTTTATGTGCCAGATCTTTCAGGAAAAGAACACGCTTGGCGACAGCCAGTTTCCTTTCAATCTCGCTCGTGAGGGTGCGGTCGATTACGAAATGGCAAATTATCCGGCAACTGCAAAGGGTCTGCACGATGTGCTCGTCCTGCCGTGGAACGAAAAATATACCGATGAACATGTGCGATATATTGCGGACAATGTACGGATCGCGGCTTCGAAACTCAGGAAGTAATATTAGCCGCGGATAAATGCAGATGACGCGGATCAGAAAAGCTAATTAATCTTCTTATCCGCGTTATCCGCGTTAATCCGCGGCAAAAAAATCTTATGAAAAAGTTGAAATTTGGATTAGTAGGAGCCGGCGGTATCGCTCAGGCATACGCACAGGCATTTAATGAAAGTGACTGCTGCGATCTGGTCGCGGTTGCGGATGTTCGCGAGGACGCGGCAACTGCATTGGCCGAGATCGTGGGCGGTAAAAGCTATTGCGATTACAAACAGCTCGCGGATGTGGAACTCGACGCCATGATTGTCGCGACACCGCCGCAATCTCATCCGGAGATCGCCTGCTTCTTTATGGAACGCGGGATGCCCGTACTTTGCGAAAAGCCTTTATGTATCAGCGTCGCCGAAGCCGAAAAGATGATAAATACGGCTACGGCTAACAGCGTTTTGTTCACGATGGCGTCAAAATTCCGCTACTGCGAAGACGTTGTCAAAGCAAAGGGCATTTTGGCATCGGGAATGCTCGGCGATGTGCTGCAGTTCGAAAATGCGTTCACGGCCAAGGTCGATATGTCGCAGCGTTGGAATTCAAATGCAGAGATTTCGGGCGGCGGTGTACTTATCGACAACGGCACCCATTCTGTCGATATCATCCGCTATTTTCTCGGATCGATCGATTCGGTTCTGGCGGTTGACGGTGGCGGAACGCAGCTTTTGAGTGTAGATGAAAACGTCAAGATGTTTGCAAAAACAAAAAGCAATGTCACCGCAAGTGTCGATCTGACCTGGGGCATCAACAAAGAATTGCCATATTTTATCAGTATTTACGGTACAAGCGGTACGCTCCACATCGGCTGGCGCGAATCGAAATACAAGGTCAATTCGAACGCCGACTGGACCGTTTTTGGTAATGGGTATAACAAGGTCGCATCGTTCCGCGGCAAGATCGAGAATTTTGCCGGTGCACTTCGCGGCGAAGAGGAGCTCTTTATCAAACCAGAAGACGCTCTCGCATCTGTCCGGGTGATCGAAGCGGCGTATAAATCGCTCAATCAAAACCTCTGGCAGCCAGTCATCGAGCAACATAACTCGGCAACTCGCTAGTTTTATTTGCGATTTGCGAATGTCGATTTCCGAATTCGCAAATCGCAAATCGTCAATCGAAAATGATAAAAATTCATCCGACAGCAATAATCGAAGACGGCGTCACGTTTGGTAAAGACACCAGCGTGTGGGATAACGTCCACATCCGCCACGGAGCAAGCTTAGGCGACGAGTGCATCGTCGGCGAAAAAACCTATATCGCCTACGACGTAAAGATCGGCAACCGCGTAAAGATCAACGCAATGGTCTATATCTGTGCCGCCGTGACCATCGAAGACGGCGTGATGATCTCGGCCTCGACTACTTTTACAAATGACCGATTCCCGCGTGCGACATCTCCCGATCTCAAATCGCTCCGCCCAAGCGAACCCGATGAACACACGCTGCCGACACTCGTCCGCGAAGGGGCAACCATCGGCGCCGGATGCATAATCGGCAATGATCTCGAGATCGGCCGCTGGGCGATGGTCGGTATGGGTTCGGTTGTGACCAAGAGCGTTCCCGACTTTCATCTTGTTTTAGGTTCGCCGGCTCGCTCTATCGGTGCGGTCTGCAAATGCGGGCTACTGTTTCACAAATTTGCCGATGGCGACAACGGAACATTCAAATGCGAATGTGGGCTTGGGTACTTGATCGACGAACGTATCATTTCCGAAAGAACTCACCACAGAGACACAGAGGTCACTGAGGAAGAATTGCTGGCTGTTGGATAGATTTGATGATCTTAGATTTCTCTGTGGGCTCTGTGTCTCCGTGGTGAATCGCTCTTATGACCAAAAACATCGCCATCGTCGGTTCCGGTTTTCTTGGTATGACGCTTGCACTGCGTCTTGCTAAAGCGGGAGACAACGTCACTCTGTTTGAATCGGCGAATGAGATCGGCGGGCTTGCTTCGGCGTGGGAAATAGGCGATGTCACGTGGGACAAGCACTATCATGTAACGCTCGCCTCGGACAAGTGGACGAGACAACTAGTCGAGGAACTAGGACTTGGTGACGATTTCAAATGGGTCGAGACCAAGACGGGCTTTTACACGGATGGCGAACTGGTTTCGATGTCGGATACGCTCGAGTTTCTCAAATTCCCGCCGCTCGGCCTAATCGGCAAACTGCGGCTTGGGGCCACCATCTTTTACGCTTCGCGTGTCAAAAATTGGAAGCGCCTCGAAAAGATCTCGGTCGAAAAATGGCTCACCCGGCTCTCAGGCAAAAAGACATTTGAAAAGATATGGAAACCGCTGCTGCTCGCAAAGCTCGGCGAGGCATATAAAGACACGTCGGCAGCATTTATCTGGGCGACGATCCAGCGGATGTACGCCGCGAGAAACTCGGGGCTAAAGAAAGAAATGTTTGGCTACGTCCGAGGCGGTTACGCCCGTGTGCTCGAACGCTTTAGCGAGGTTCTGCTCGAAAATGGTGTCGAGATCAGGCTGAATTCAAGGGTCGAGTCGATCGAAAGGACGGAAAGCGGCAAGAAAACTGTCAGAATGGCGGCGGCCCGAAGACATAAAGACGTAAAACCGCGTGTCGTACCCCAGAAAACAAAATACGCTAAATTTCAGGCCGCAGCGGCAGTCGTCCAGGGTTTCTCGGGTGCGTTTATGTCTGAGCCCGATATGCGGGCTGACCGCGTCATACCGTTTCCGCGTTCGCATGGCCGGGACACTTTTGACAAGGTCATCCTGACCTGCCCGTCGAACGTCGCAGCAAAAATGCTGCCGCAGCTTTCGATGATCGAAAAGCAGGACCTTGAGAATATTCGCTATCAGGGCATCATTTGTGCATCGGTTTTGATGAAATGCTCGCTGTCGAAATTTTATGTGACAAACATTACCGACGAAGCCCCTTTCACCGGTGTGATCGAGATGTCGGCCCTCGTCGATAAGAAGGAGTTTAACCGGAATGCCCTCATTTACCTGCCAAAATATCTCGGTCCGGACGATGAGTTTTTTGACAAAACCGACGAAGACATTCAACGCATTTTCTTAAACGGCCTCGAAAAAATGTATCCGCACTTCAGACGAAAAGACGTTTTGGCCTTTAAGGTCTCGCGTGTCAGACAAGTGTTTCCGCTGCCGGTATTGAACTACTCACGCGACCTGTCACCCGCGAAAACGTCGGTTGACGGCGTTTACATAGTCAATTCATCACATATTGTGAACGGCACATTGAATGTGAATGAAACAATCCAGTTAGCTGAAAGGACGCTAACTGAATTAAAAATTCAAAATTAAGAATGCAAAAAATCTATAACGGCTATGCAAGACATAACTGAAAGAACATTCAAATTCGCACTCCGAGTCGTCAAGCTGTTTAGATTTTTGAACGAAGAATATTCGGCGGATAAACATATTTTGGCCAAGCAACTATTGCGTTCTGGCACGTCGATTGGGGCAAATGTCGAAGAGGCGCAGTCTGGTCAAAGCAGGGCGGATTTTATCAGCAAGATGTCAATCGCTTTGAAGGAAGCAAGGGAGACAAATTACTGGCTTCGGTTGCTGGACGCCGGTGATTTTGTCGCAACAGAAAAGATCGCGGATCTGCTAACGGAGTCCGAAGAGTTAAAAAAGATATTGGCCTCGATAATCGTGTCATCGAAAAAGAGATGACTTTTTGAATTTTTAATTTTGAACTTTTAATTATGTTGGCGAGCCTTTCATTAGACTTAGACAATCAATGGTCTTATATGAAGACCCACGGAGATTCGGGCTGGGAAAATTTTCCGAGCTATCTCGACGTGGTCGTGCCGCGCATTTTGCAATTCCTCAAAGAGCGTGATCTAAAGATCACATTTTTTATTGTCGGGCAGGACGCCGCACTTGCAAAAAATCGCGACGCACTTCGATCCATCTCGGCCGCCGGGCATGAGATAGGTAATCACAGTTTTAATCATGAACCGTGGCTACATCTATATTCAAAAGATGAGTTGATTGACGAATTTGAAAGGACCGAGACCGCACTGATGGATGTCACTGGCAAGCGTCCGGTCGGCTTTCGCGGACCGGGCTATAGCCTGAGCCCGGCCGTTTTGGAGGTTCTCGCGATGCGCGGTTATGAATACGACTGCTCAACACTGCCGACCTATATAGCACCACTTGCACGTGCATATTATTTTTTCAAATCGCCGGAGATGTCCGTCGAGGAACGCGAAAAACGCAAAAAGCTCTTTGGCAATTTTTCGGATGGCTTTCAGACCCTAAAACCTCATTTTATCGAGGCGGCGGGAAAAACGCTGGTCGAGATACCGGTCACGACGTTCCCCGTTTTGAAAACACCGATCCACGCAAGCTATCTGCTCTATTTATCGACATTTTCGACCGTTGCGGCACAGACGTATTGGAAATCGGCCCTGGCGATGTGCCGCCTGACCGGTGTGCAGCCATCGCTGCTGTTACATCCGCTCGATTTCCTAAGCGGCGACGATGTACCCGAACTAAAATTTTTCCCCGGTATGGATATGCCGCTCTCGCGAAAATTAGAGTTGGTCAGCGGTTTTCTTGAGCTTTATACAGAGTCGTTTAACGTCGTCACGATGGGTGAGCACGCCGATCATGTGCGATCAGGCGACACGGTGGTACTGCGACGCGGAGAGATTGCTTTGTGAAGGTACTTGAGATCGAACAACCCGCAAGCTTTGTGATCGGCCGGATCCTCCGCGGTCTCGTTATCGAGATGCGCCCGCAGGAATGGTCCAAGAATCTACTTGTTTTCTCAGGCGTCATATTTTCAAGATCGCTCACGGATATCAATAATCTGTGGATCAGCATCCTCGGTTTTGCCGTTTTTTGCGCGGCAAGCAGCGGAATTTACATTTTTAATGACCTTTGCGACCTGCGGGAAGATAAGCAGCACCCGATCAAGCGTTACCGCCCCCTGGCCTCGGGCAAGTTGAGCGTCCCCATCGCCCGTTTGGCGATGACATTGCTTTTTGCGATCGCGGCATTGGGGAGTCTTGCTCTCAGCTATCGATTTGCCCTAATAATTGCCCTCTACCTGGCGATCTGTATCGGGTATTCACTGAGATTAAAAGATATAGTGATCCTGGATGTAATACTGATCGCCAGCGGATTTGTACTGCGAGCCGTTTCAGGAGCATTCCTGATCGGGGTCGCGCCATCCGAGTGGCTCGTACTGTGCACCTCAATGGTTGCCCTGCTTATAGGGTTTGGAAAGCGGCGGCACGAGATAGTCCTGCTGGACCAAAATGCGGAAAACCACCGCCGCAGCCTCAGCGATTACTCTGTCGATTTTCTCGATTCGATTATGAATATCTGCGCCGCCGCCGCTGTCATCACATACGCCCTATACACCCGTGCCGATGAAACTGTTGCACGCGTTGGTTCGTCGGCAATGCTCGTGACAATTCCCTTTGTCATCTACGGCGTGTTTCGATATCTGTTCCTGGTCCAAAAAGGCACCGAGGGCGGCAACCCTATTCGGATCCTGTACTTTGATCGCCCCACTCGGCGGAATCTGCTTTTGTGGGTCCTCGTCGTCATTTTGGTGCTCTATCTTCCTGCACTTATCCGAACAAAATGAGTAGCGATATGATGGATCAGAAACCCGGATCTGCCAGACTCGCGTGGCCGGAATTGATGAAGATGACGGCCCTCTTTTGGATCGTCTTAAATCATCTCGCCGAGATCCGGTTTAGCTATCCCTATATCGCAAACCCCGCATCGAACTGGCCGCCGCTTGCCGATCGGATCGCGCAGTTGAAGCCGATCAGCGGTTTTGGGAATTGGGATGTACTGCTCAACATCTGGCGGTATGTGGGTTGGCTGGGCGATCAGGGCGTCGCGCTCTTTCTGATCGCCAGCGGATTTGGGTTGACGTGGGGACTGCTGGCCCGTCAGGGAAGAACGCCATTCAAGATATCCGATTTTTATCTCCGGCGGGCGAAGCGTATCCTGCCCGTTTGGTGGGGAGTCCACGTCCTCTTTATAGTCACGTTCGTCGTGGCAGGCGTCGGGCTGTCGCCTTTTTCGCTAGCTACCGTTCTTAGTTTTGTCGGTATTCGCGTTACACCCGACATGCTGTATTATTTTTCGCCGGCATGGTGGTACATACCGCTGCTCATTCAACTCTACTTGGTCTTCCCGGCGCTTTGGTACGCATTGCGTCGCTGGGGCCCGGGCCGATTGCTCCTCGTCGCCGGCGGCATTGCTTTCCTCATACGGCTCGCCGGGCTACTTTATTTCGATTACTATTTGGACGCCTGGTCACGCGGAGCGATCTTTATCACGCGATTGCCGGAGCTTGTTTTGGGGATCTGTTTTGCAGTGTGGCTCTTTGAGCAGCCCGAAAAGACAGCCCGTTCTTTAAAAGGTGTCTTGCCGTCGGCAGGTCTCATCGCGATCTATCTCGCCGGCAATCTGCTCTCATTGACCCTTTGGGGAATGTCCGTGGGGCCGTTCTTGACCGGCGCAAGTGCGTTTCTGATCCTTTACAAACTATTCGTGGCGATCGAGCCTCGGCTGCCGGGTTCTGTACTTGCCCCATTCGTTTGGATCGGCAAACACTCGTATTCGCTCTTCCTCGTGCATCTCCCGGTCTTCATGGCCCTTGTAAAACCGGACGCATACACCTGGCATGACGAGTTGTTAAGAATACTGGCGGCCGCAGCGATAACGGTCGTACTCGCGCTTTTCCTTGAGAAAGCTGTCGACATCGTTACAATATGGATCGGACGTCTGAACGAGCGACTTGGCACGGTGAAGCTCGTCGCGGGCATCGCGATCCTTGGATCCATTTTCATCGGATTTTTTATCGGTGCTGAGCTTGCCGTGCGGCGATTTGACCCGCAGGAGGTGGCCGGGTGGGGCGAGCGCGAGTCGCTCGAACCGCATGATGAATTTGGATGGCGGATGATCCCGTCAAAGACAACCCGACTGCGGTGGGAAAGTTATGACTACGTCGTTACCTCAAATTCGCTCGGCTTTCCCGGCCCCGAGCCCAAGGCTGCAAAGGAGCCAAATACCTACCGGATAATGGTCACGGGCGATGCATTTACGAGCGCCGAGGGTGTCAATGCCGAGCAGGCGTGGCCGCGGCTGATGGAAACGGCGTTAAATGAAAAAGTGCCCGGAAAGAAGGTCGAGGTTTTGAATTTCGCAATGACCGGCTACGGCCCAAATCAATACCAAAAGGTTATCGAAAAATACGCTCCAGTCTATCATCCCGATCTGATCATCGTTGAGACGTTTGTAAACGATCTGCAGGACGTACAAAAAAGCAACGAAGCATTCCATGACTCGATCGGGTTTGCGAATAAGCCCGCGACGGGGATCAAATCGATCGTTCGGCTTGAGCATCTGCGGGCTTGGATGGATTTGAGGATCGTAGGGCCGCTAAAGGAGTTGATCACCGGCCGGCCTCGTCCTCACGGCTATTTCCTTGGAAATTTCAAAGCCCTTGAACGGGACCAACCGGCGTACGACGAGGGACGCGAGTTATATCGTGCACGGCTCGATGAGATGAGGTCAACGGCAACGACGAATGGAGCAAAATTTCTGATCGTATCGATACCGGCCCCAGTCCAGGTCTGCAGCGAGAGTCAACTGGCGTACTATCCCCGCGGTGTCAGGCTTTCGGACTCCGAAACTTTTGATACCGATCTGCCGCAGCGGACCATATTCGGTCTGGCATCGGACCTTGCGGTGCCGATTTTCGACCTGCGCAAAGCCTTTACAGATAGCTCGGCGACTTGTCCCTACCAGCCGCGAAACATGCACTGGACGGTAAGCGGGCACCAAACGGCGGCAAATTATATTGCGGCTAAACTCATTGAGGACGGAATTATTCGTTGATCATGAAAAAGTTGACAGCAGACATACAGCAAGTTCTAGAGGATTTCGGGTCCCTCATTGGTGCGCGTGAGCAGTACATCGTACTCGGGCTTTTGATGCTGTTGGTTTTGCTCGTACGACTTGCCGCAATACATACACCTTCGCTCGAGTGGACCGCCTGGAAGGAGATCGATTACATCTATATCTCACAGAATTTTGCGGCTCACGGCTTCAATTTCTTTATGCCCGAGGTCGGCTGGCCAGCGGACCTGCCGAGGGTGACCGAGATGGAGTTTCCGCTCGTGCCGTACGCGGCTGCGTTGCTCTACAAAGTTTTTGGGTTCAATGTGTACTCGGTAAGGCTGGTAACTTTAATAGCCGCCCTCCTGCTTATATTTTTTGTTTTCAAGCTCGTGCGACGCGAACTCGGTCCGTTTGAAGCCCTGATCGCCGCCTTTGCCTCCGGCGTGTTGCCGCTCTATCATCCCTTCGGCAATCTGCTGTTTACCGAGCCGCTGATGATCGCATTCTCGGTCGGGTCGTTGTATTATATCGCCGAGTGGGTCGATCATAGGCGGAATTCCGACTGGATCGTATCGCTTGCCTTATTTTCCTTAACGATCGCACTAAAAATCGAGACTCTCTATCTGCTATTGCCGATTGCGTGGATTTTCTTTCGCAAATATCGCTTTGACCTCACTAAATATAAGAAGCCTGCTCTGCTTATCGCAATGAGTTTGATCCTGCCGGTACTGTGGTACAGCTATGCATTCTATCTTGAATCGATCGGGGCCCACGTATTTGGCATTTTCAAGGGACACAACAAATCACAAACACTGACGATGCTCCTGCAGCCGATCTGGTATCGGGCCATGGCCGAACGCGTCATTTATGATATTTTGGGCGGGTTTTACGGCACCCTGTTGTTTTTGATCGGGCTCGGAGCTGCCGCTTGGCTTCGAAGAGGCGGTTTGATCTTCGCGTATTTAGCGTCGATCGGATGCTATTTTGCGATCGTGGCCGAGGGCAATATCGATGCTCCATACCGCCAACTGACGGTCGTTCCGGCGGCCTCAGCATTCATTGCATTCGGCACCACGCTTCTCATAGCGTTTTGTTTTTTGGTTTATCGGAATCTGGTCAAGACCCAATCCATACAGAAGTTTGGGGCGATCGCGGCGCTGGCGGGCAGCCTTGCAATTGTATCGATCATACCGTTGAGGCATTACCGCCAAATATTTACCGAGAACGCCCCGCGTAACCGGCCCCGTTGGGATATGTCACGCACGCTTCGGTCTTTCTCTAACAGCGAGACCAAAGTCGTCGTGATCGGCGAATGGACAAAACACGTCGGGGGCTATGATGTGAGTCCTGTGTTGTATTATTACTCGGGGCTGCAGGGTTGGACACTGACACCGGAAAAATGGAACCTGGAGGAAATTGATCGGCGAAGAAAAAATGGGGCGACCCTTTTTGTGGCGGTGCCGCCATACGAGACCGAACCCCCGGCCTATCAACCCGAGGAATCGCCGCAGCAGTTTCTGGACGAAATGAGAGCCCGGTTTCCGCTCCTTTACGAGGATCAGGGACAACTGATTTTTGATCTGACCCGGGAGCGTTGATAACAGGAACAAATGCCTTCATCGAGTAACGCACAAAATTCTACAGCGACGCCGCTCGTATCCGAGCGGGCATTTTGGCTGTGGTTTATCGTGCTACTGTTTGCCGTATTTGCATTTCACGCCAAAACCGTCCCGTTTAGCAACGAATTTGTTTATCTGCTGCGTTTACAGCCCAATTTTCTCCCGAACGACTGGACGTTTTCGACTCCTGCTCACGAACATTGGCTTTTTGATCTGATCTTTAGCGTTCCCGCGCGGGTATTTTCGCTTGAGTCGATCGCTTGGGCGGGCCGGATCGGGTTTTGGATATTATCGCTGATCGCTTTGGTAAAGCTCGGCAGATTATGGGAGATCGCGTATTGGAAGATCGCTCTCGCCACAGTTCTATGGCTTGCGTTTGCCCAGTCAGCCGTCAACGGCGAATGGATATTTGGCGGTTTTGAAGCGAAGGCCGTGGCGTATGCCTGCCTGCTTTTTTCGTTGGCGGGTTTTGCAAAACGGAGTCTTATCTGGCCGTCGATCCTGCTTGGCCTGTCGTTTAGCTTTCATCCGGCAGTCGGGTTGTGGGCGATCCCGGCGGTCGGATTTGCGCTCCTTTTCGAAAAGATCGCGGCGATCGAGCTTGGCAAAGTCGTTATTATCACTTTCCTCTTTTCGATGCTTGGATTGATCCCACTCATCGGCGATCAGATGGCAACCGCCGCCGGGTCATTTGACGACTGGAAATTTTTGGTTCTATATCGGATGCCCTGGCATCTCGACGCTTTCCAGTTTTCGAGAACCGGCACCATCGTAATTTTTGCGATGCTGGCGTTTAACTGTCTTGTTTTCTGGAAAAGTAGTAATTTCGCTCTCCGGTTTTTGCTAAAATTTCAGATCGCACTCGGCCTGTTTTTCGCAATGGGGCTGGCATTTCGCATTTTCGAAATGTTCCCTCTTTTGCGTCTGATGCCGATGCGTCTGTTTCCGGTAATTACACCGTTATTTTTTCTGTATTCCGCCTTTTACTACATTCCCCGTCTCGCAAACCGTCAGCATAAGATCGTCGCCCTGCTTGCTGTCGTCCTGATGATAGCTGCCCTAAATCCTTTTGGCCTCGGCTATTTACAAGTAAAGGAAACGATCCAAACCTGGACGGCACCGCCCGACGACCTGGAGAAGACTTCGCGTTGGATCGCCGCAAATACCCCACCCGACGCAATAGTCATACAGCCGCCCCATCGGCGCGATCTGTGGTATTTCTCTAAGAGGGCATCAATCGCCTCGTTCACCTATCCGACCTATGACCGCCTTGGCGAGTGGCGTACACGCATCGGAGACCTATCCCGCAACTGGCAGGTATCAAAAGGCGAGACTGCAGCAGAAGAACTCGAAAACGCCTATAATGAGCTTTCCGGTGAGCAGATCTTACAGATAAAAGGCAAATACGCGGCGACCTATCTTGTAAGCTGTGCCGTTTATCCTTATCCTATTGTCTTTGAGACGGAAACATACAAAGTTTACCGTCTGGCGTGAGAGGAACACTATGAAAACGATCGAAGGAGTGGCAAAACCGACCGCCAGATGCACGCATTGCGACCGTGAGGTCGTGCATTACAATACATTTTTGTCGCCGACGAACGAAGAGCAGGTCGTCTGTTGGGAATGCACGGGACGGGACGAGCGTGGCTTTAACGCTAAACGCGACTTTCGCCGCGATTCGCGCCGGGGCGTCATCCCGAGATAGCTATGGCGGTCAGAAAGATCACGGAATACCCGGCGGCGGTCCTCGCCGAAATTGGGCAGCCGGTTACAAAATTTGACAAAGATCTAGCGGACCTATGCTCCGATATGTTTGAGACGATGTATGAGGCCGAGGGCGTCGGTCTCGCGGCTCCGCAGATCGGGCTAAACTTGCGGCTGTTTGTGATGGACTGCGAAGGCGTAAAACTGATAGCTGCAAACCCCGAGGTTATCGCAACCGAAGGCGAGCAATCCAGCCAGGAAGGCTGTCTATCGATCGGCAAAGTCCCGGCCGTGGTTGTTCGGCCTATGACGGCAAAACTCCGCGCTCAGGACGTAAAAGGCGAGTGGTTCGAACGCGAGGCTGACGGGTACGCCGCCCGCGCATTTATGCACGAAACCGACCACTGCAATGGAACCTTATTTATCGATCACCTGCCAAAACTGCGGCGGGACATGATAATAAAACGATTCAAAAAAGAACAGAAATGGTAAGGCGGAAACACGACCGGTAAACGGGCAGGTGTTTATCCTCCACCGCCTTTTCCCTTTCGGTCTTAATCGGAAATGGATTCCCGGTAACTTCAATCTCTCTCAATTGCTCGTCAGAGCGAAACATCTCAAACATCTCATCGGCCAAAAATTCGATATCGGTCTGAACAAAGATTCGCCCGCCGTCGGCGAGTTTATCGACAACCGTCCGCACAAGCTCGGCATTTACCATCCGGCGTTTGGCGTGCCGTTTTTTGAACCACGGATCGGGAAACTGGATCGTGACCATTTGCAAACATCTCGGCGGTATGTCGGCCAATAGTTCACCGAGCGAAAGCATAGCGTTGCAAAATGTGTAGTGCAGATTGGTCAGATTCGCCTCGGCGGCGAGCCTGTTGGCCTCGTCAACGAGCGGCTCGCGGATCTCGACACCGAGAAAATTCCACTTCGGCTCGATTTCCGCCATTTTCAAAATAAAACGCCCGCGGGCACACCCGATATCGAGATGCAGCGGCAGTTTCGGGTCGGAAAACACAGCCGCAAGATCGATCGGCTCCGGCTGCTGCAGATAATACGGCGAGAGAGGATTTACGTGCTGATGTACGCGAACGCGAGGCATGATTAGACAATACGGAGAATGAGCAAAATACTAAACGCGCACGCGGCGATATAGATACCGAGCGATGCAAGCCCTGCAAACTCAACAGTCGAACCAGCCTCTCGTGGATCGATATGGACATCTGACGGGATCTGTAAAAACCCGTAAACGGTTCCGGTGACGAGTCCGCCGATATGGCCGAAATTGTCTATCGTTTGATACAGTACAAGCCCAAATACAAGAATAAATCCGATATTGATCAATAGATTTTTTCTGAAAGCGGGCGAGATAAATTGCCGGCGGCGAAACGCATATACAGCGAGATAACCGATCAACCCGACGATCCCTCCCGACGCTCCAACGGAAACTCCGTCGGGCATAAATATCAAACTCAAAACGCCTCCGCCTATTGCCGAAAGCAAAAATACGACCGCTAAATGCGCCCGGTTTGACAACATCTCAAAGATATTGCCAAAGCTATAAAAGGCATAGCAATTCATCGCCACGTGCAAAATGCTGCCGTGCTCCGTCGCACCGGTCAAAATTCGCCAGTACTGGCTTTGTTTGATAAAAAGCTGTTTATCAAAGGCCGCGGCCGCAATAGAAGCCTCGATCCCGGTTCCGATCTGGACGACAAAAACCGCTGCGATCGCCACGATCAGCACAATCGTGTAATAGGGTATAGGAGCACGAGAGGGAGCGGCGGCCGGTTCCAGGTTTTCGTCTACTTCGGTTTCATATCTAAGAGACATTAAGATTCTTTAACGCAAAGTCGCCAAACCGCAAAGATTCTTTCTGGCCTTACTCGGCGTCTTTGCCCCTTTGCGTCTTTGCGTTGAAATTCCCCTTTACATCGCCAAACCGCCATCGGCCTGGATGACTTGTCCGGTAATATACGCCGCGACCGGTGAGAGCAAAAAGCAAGCAATTTGAGCGACCTCCGTAACGTTACCGAGCCGCCCGAGCGGGATCATGGCGAGGATCTTTTCGCGATACTCGTCGTTCATCTCAGACGCCATATCGGTCTCGATCAGGCCGAGGGCAAGAGCATTAACGGTAACCTTTTTGCTGGCGATCTCTTTGGCAAGCGATTTTGTCAGGCCGATCATACCGGCTTTTGACGCCGAATAATTTGACTGGCCAAGCATGCCGACAACGCCGGAGATCGATGAGATATTCAATATCGAACCGCCGTTTTCGTTACGCATCATCGGACGGATCGCGGCTTTGGAAAAATTCCAAGCCCCCTTTAGATTCGTGTCGATCACCGAATCCCAATCCTCTTCTTTCATCCGCAGGATCAGCTGGTCGCGGGTGATGCCGGCGTTGTTGACTAGATAATCGATCGTGCCTAAGCCGTCCTTTACCTGAGCGACAAACGCCGCCGCAGCCTCGGTACTGGCAACGTCGCACTGCTCGGCAATCGCTTTTACGCCAAGTTTTTCAACCTCAGCCTTTAACGCCTCGGCCTCGTCGGCACTCTTCGAATAGTTAAACGCTACGTTGCATCCGCGCCGTGCCAATTCCAACACGATCGCCTTGCCGATACCACGCGTACCGCCGGTGACGATCGCCGCTTTTCCTTCGAATTGTTTTTCGCTCATATTATCCTTTCAACGCGTTGCGTTGGATCTCAAATAAATTATTAACGCCGATCTCGGCGAGCACAAGCATCTCGTCCATCTGCTCGCGGGTAAAAGGTTCGCGTTCGGCGGTGCCCTGGATCTCGATGAATTTACCGGCTCCGGTGCAGACAATGTTCATGTCAACATCGGCGGTCGAATCTTCGACGTAGGCGAGATCGAGTATTGTCGTGCCCTCAATAACGCCGACGCTGACAGCCGCGACCTCGCTGATGATCGGGTTGGTCTTGATAGTTCCCTGTTTTACGAGCTTGCGGCAAGCTAGAGCAAGCGCAACATATGCACCCGTGATCGACGCACAGCGGGTGCCGCCGTCGGCCTGTATCACGTCGCAATCGAGATAGATCTGGCGTTCACCCAGCAGCTTTGTATCGACGACCGCCCGCAGGCTGCGGCCGATGAGGCGTTGAATTTCCTGTGTGCGTCCCGATGGGCCGTTCTTGGTCTCTCGCTGGGTTCGTGTATTGGTCGCCCGCGGCAACATGGAATACTCGGCCGTGACCCAGCCGAGGCCCTTATTCCGCATAAACATCGGCACACGGTCCTCGACCGATGCCGTGCAAATGACCTTTGTCCCGCCGACCTCGATCAAAGCCGAGCCCTCGGCATACGGCGAGATATTTGGTGTGATTTTAGTGTTGCGTAACTGGTCGTGGGTGCGGTTGTCTTGTCTCTGGTAAGTCATATATTCAAAAGGCGGAAACACGACCGGTAGGGAGTGTGTAACTCGCGACGTTTGGCACACTCCCTACCGGTCGTGTTTCTGCCTTAATTCGTCAACGCCGTAAACCTCGATCGCCTCGAGCTTCGACGGCTTTGTTCCTAAAAACCGTTCGGCGACGCGGGCAAATCTTTCGGCGGCGTCCGTTACGTAAAAATGGTCGAGGTCGTCGCAAAGCTCGCGCGTTCCGCTGACTGCGTTAGGGTTTTCAAGGCCTTTTTCCTTTAACAGAGCCGCCACCTCGTCCGCCGTCGCCTCGCCCGAATCAACAAGCTTAACATTTTCGCCTATCGTCTGTTGAATCACGTCCCGAAGTATCGGGTAATGCGTGCAGCCGAGGACGAGGGCGTCAGGCGCGAATTCCTTCATCTTCATCAGATATTTTGCGGCGATCGAAAACGTCTCCGGCTCATTGCCCCAATTTTCTTCTGCCAGCGAAACAAACAGCGGACAACCTGTTTGCATCACTTCAGCCGTTTCGGATGCACGTCGTATGGCATCATAATAAGCATCGCTCGCGACCGTCGCCTCGGTCGCGATGACCCCAATTCGCGCGTTTGGCTTATCTTTCGTTATCTCAACTGCCTTTCGCCCGCCGGGCCCGATCACGCCGACAACGTCAAGTCCGACGGCCCTGCGAATCTCAGGCAACGCCAAGGCCGACGCCGTATTGCACGCGACCACCAGCATCTTGATCCCGCGTGACGCCAAAAACTGCGAATTCTCGATAGCATACCGCTCAACCGTCGCCATCGATTTCGTGCCGTAGGGCACACGTGCCGTATCCCCGAGATAGATAAAATGCTCATTCGGCAGCCGCTCATGCAGAGCGCGATAAACCGTCAGGCCGCCCACGCCGGAGTCAAAGATGCCGATCGGCAATGTGTTGATTGACATAACCATTAAAAAATAAAACTATATCGCATTTTGGCCTGTCGGGTCTTGTTATAGACGTACGCTAATATGGGCCCGCTCAGGAATGTAAAAGCTCTGATTGGACAAGATTGAGCACGAATAATCAGCCCCTATTCGTTAGTCCCAGCGAACTTCGTTCTTTCGGGAATTGACTTATTTCCCAGACTGGCTTACAAATGATTAGATCGTCCCGCCAAGTATATCCGCCTTTTGATTGGAGCCGTTCCGAATGATTTTGCCTGAGGATCAGTCTGATCCAATAAATACTGACGTATCCGAACCGTCCCCGCGATTTAGCAGAAAGCAATATGAGTCTCTGCTGCGAACGATCGATGGCATCATCTGGGAAGCCGAGGCAGATCCGTTTCGACTTGTTTTCGTTAACAAGAAGGCTGAGACGCTACTGGGATACAGCGTCGAACAATGGCTTACCGAACCTGATTTCTGGGCAAACCATCTTCACCCGGCCGATCGGGAATGGGCTACGGAGTTTTGCGCAAAAGCCGAAGAACGGCGAGAAGATCATGAGTTGGAGTATCGGATGATAGCGGCCGATGACCGCGTTGTGTGGTTCAAAGATCGTGTGACCCTCAATATCGATGATGATCAAACGGCACGCTATCGCGGATTGATGATGGACATCACGAATCGCATGAAAGCCGAAGAGGCTTTGCGGGAGAACCGTGAAGAGCTCACTGAGGCACAACGTATCGCCAAAGTTGGCAGTTGGACATGGGACATTGCAACGAACGAAGTCACCTGGTCAGACGAATTGTACCGTCCTCGCGGATTAGACCCGAATAGTCCCGCACCGACACTTGAGGAACAACAGCCTTTCTATACACCCGAAAGCTGGACGCGTCTTAGCGCGGCGATCAATGAAGCCGTAACAAATGGGACGCCCTATGAGCTAGAGCTGGAAATCGTTCTGGAGGATTCTCGCCACATTTGGTTTATGGGCCGCGGTGAAGCAGTCCGCGATGAGACGGGTAAGATCGTCAAACTGCGTGGCACTGCTCAGGACATAACGGATCGAAGGATCGCCGAGAAATCGCTTCGGGAAAGTCAGCGGCGTTTCAGGGAAACGCTAACCAATCTTGAGATGATCGCTGTAATGACCGGCAGCGACGGAAAAATAACCTTTTGCAACGACTATATGCTGCGGCTAACAGGGTGGGTACGCGAGGAGGTTCTTGGCCGTCTCTGGTCTGAGGTCTTTCTTCATGACATCGACCACGACAAAGCCGGGATATTGAATTCGTTCCCGCCGGACGGCCCGATCACCGCTCATTTTGAAAACCAGATCAAAACCCGCGACGGAGAACTCCGTTCAGTCAACTGGACAAATACGGCATTATGGGACGTCCAGGGACGCGTGATCGGCGTCGCGTCACTCGGCGACGATGTTACCGAAAGAAAAAGGGCTGAAGAAGCGCTGCGGCTCAGCGAAAGTCGCTATAAGAAGATCGTCGAATCTGCTCCCGAAGGGATCGTCGTCATGGATCTGGCGACGGGTAAGTTTGTTGACTTTAATCAGCAGGCTCTAAAGCTGTTCGACGTAACGGCTGACGAGATTCTCGGACTTGGCCCCGCCGACATGTGCCCGGAATTTCAACCGGACGGACAGAGGTCGGCAGAAGCCATAATCGGTAATGTTCACCGCTCCCTTTCGGGCGAAACTCCTGTCTTTGAGTGGGTCCATTGCAACTCGAAAGGCGACCCGTTCCCGTGCGAGGTGCGGTTATTACAGCTCCCCGATGAATCGCGGATGCTGATCCGCGGAACGATCGTAGATATTACCGAGCAAAAGCGGATCGAGCAGGCCGTTCGGCTTAGTGAAGAGCGGTACCGCGACCTCGTCGAAAACACGATCGATATTATTTATTCGCACGATCTTGACGGAAACTTTACATCCATAAACCGCGCCGGCGAGCAGCTTTCCGGATATACGCGTGACGAGGCCTGCGAATTAAACCTCACCGATATTACGGCTCCCGAGTTTCATCAAACGGTCAAAGAGGCAATGGTCAAAACGTTGTCAGGCCACGGCGACGAAGTCCTTGATGTAGACATAATCGCAAAGGATGGTCGGAGAATAGCTATCGAGGTCAAAAGCAGCGTCATCTATCAAAATGGCGAGGCCGTCGGCATCCAGGGCACAGCTCGCGATGTAACTGACCGCAAGCACCTCGAACAACAACTGCTGCAATCCCAAAAGCTCGAAAGCGTCGGCCGCCTTGCGGGTGGCATCGCCCATGATTTCAATAACATGCTCACCGCGATCAATGGATACAGCTCTCTTGTTTTGGAAGAGCTGCCGTCCGGCGATCCGTTGCGTCACTACGTCGAAGAGATCAAAAGTGCGGGCGAACGTTCTGCGTCGTTGACGCAGCAGCTGCTCGCCTTTAGCCGCAAGCAGATCATGCAGCCGCTGATCATCGACGTTAATACCGTCGTAACCGGCATTGAGCAAATGCTCCGCCGGTTGATCGGTGAGAACATAAATTTGAAAACTGAGCTGGCACCGGGATTGTCCAGCGTTATGGCTGACCCGACACAGATCGAACAGGTCATCGTAAACCTGGTCGTAAACGCGAGAGATGCAATGCCAAACGGAGGCACATTGAAAATCGAGACTAGAAATTTGCAGATCGGAATGGGCGACGTCGCCAATCACCTATTTGCACAGGAAGGTTCGTATGCAGTCATTTCGGTCACCGACTCAGGCATCGGCATTCCTGAAGATATAAGGCAACATATCTTTGAACCGTTTTTTACAACAAGAGAGATAGGCAGAGGGACGGGCCTTGGGTTGGCGACGGTTTACGGTATTGTAAAGCAGTCTAACGGCTATATCGAACTCGATACCGAACTAGGCAGCGGCACAACCTTTAGCGTTTACTTGCCAATTGTTGAAAAACACGCGGAAAATGATGCACGCCGACCCAATTCCGAGCCGTCGCTTCGCGGATATGAGACGGTCTTGCTGATCGAGGATGAAGAAGCCGTCCGCTCGGTCGTCTCCGCACTCCTGAAGCGCTACGGCTATACGGTTTTTGCCGCTGCTGACGGCGCCGAGGCGGTCGCGATCTGTGATAATCACAGTGGGCCAATTCATTTGCTCATTTCGGACGTTGTTATGCCTAAGATCAGTGGCCCGGCACTCGCACAGAAACTGCTGGCCAAACGCAAGGATATGACAGTTTTATATGTCTCAGGGTATCCCGGCGAAGCAATAGCCCATCATGGCATCTTGGCTTCCGACATCAACTTCCTTCAAAAGCCTTTTACTCATGAGGCACTGGCGCAGAAAGTAAATCTTGTACTCGGCAAAATGCGAAAAGCCCAAGGCGGAAATTGATGGTGGAGGCGGCGGGAATCGAACCCGCATCCAAAGGTTGCGACCAGTAAAATCTACACGTTTAGTCTATTCACTTAGTTTTCGCCGCTGATGAGCAGATGAACAGACAAGACCTCATCGACAGCTAACCCGGCTAACTTTAAGATACGTTCGCAGGTGGAGAACGCATCCGATCCTGAAATAAGTTATGCCTTAGCCGGTCGCATCAGGCGGACTTCCGGTAAGACACTTCTGGTTTAGAGTGAACTAAGCAGCAAGAGCTAATTCTTGATTAGCATTTGTTTTTTGTATAGTTTTTTTAACGAGCTAACCACACAAGCCCGACGTGCATTCAAAGATCTATACAAGCCCCTGTCGAAGCCTGTCGCCCCCATCAGTGTCAGTAGCCCGCGTGTAAACAAGGGCCACTCTGAGGAACATCAGTCTACGTTATTAAGATGAAAAATGAAAGGTTGGCGTTGTCAGTCGTGGAGTACGGACATCGGCATCTGATTCGTGTGTATTCATATCTTACGCGAATCGTAGGCCCAATGCAGCAAAGCCTGCCGTTGGCGAGGGCGGCAATCGAGAGTTTTTGGGGGACAGTTATTCTTAATTTGCGCAATATGGCGTCGCATTGCACGCCAGCGTCCGATCTGCCGGTCATCATCGACGCAACGGCGGCCATAAAAATAACGGCAATACCATTGAAACCATCCACGCGGGTCCTCGTGGTAGATCCAGCCTTTCTGGCGCCAAACGGCGAGCGGCTGTGACGCGTTTACACCAAAAAAATTGAGCTTTGGATCGCGGCGTTCGGGAGAAAGTCTAGCCTTCTCGAACCAGTCGGGCGGAAATTCGGCGGCGCAGTCCGTCATATACCTGCCGCCAAAAACGCCAAGGGCGAGCATCTGTTTCGGCGTCAATTCGGGTTTGAACTCGCGATGAAAATTACGGCCCGTCGGCTCGACGAGCACATACGCATAATTACGCTGCATCTTATCATCAACTTCGATCCAAAGTTCTTTCATTGCGGATGCGGGGAGGCGTACGAAACTAGGCCCTCGCCCCGTTCGCGATGAGGGTCGGGTATTTGCCGCTCCAACACGCGGAGCATGATGTCGAATTGTCGATGCGTATCGCCTCTAACATTCCGACGATCGAGAGATCCGAAACGAGTCTGGTCCGAGGTAAAAGATTCGCTAGTCATTTTGCTTCGGCTATCAGGTCGAACTCCGCCAGATCGTCGGACAAAGCGATCACCACCGGATTAAACTGATAGCGTTTCGAAACGACGGTGACGACGTAGTTCGCACCCGTTGTGATGTTGTCAAAACGGTAATAGCCAAATTGGGCCGTGACATAGCGCCTCGAAACGCCGTTCTGATCGGTAAGTGTGACGATCGCGTTTCTAAGCCCCCGTCCATTTGGTGTCAGGACTCGTCCGGAGAGCGACACGGATGCCGCCGTCGGAGGCAGGACCACGAGCGCGTAGTACGTGACGTTAGTATTGCCTCCGTTCGTCGCGGTAACGCCGAAGTTGAATGTACCGCTTGATGTAGGTGTACCACCGAGCGCGACCGCTGCTGCGGGTGCGAGGGTTTGATCCGTCCGGTCTTCCGACGCGATGGTCCCGGCACACGCAGTCAAGCCTGTCATGCCCGGCGGTAGCGTACCTGATGATATGCAATAGTTGGTCGCCCCTGCCTCGGGGATCAGTTGGTAGCTATAAGTTGTATTCTGCTGGCCCTGTGGAAGCGCCGCGACGAAGTTACCGCCATTGTTGGTATTGTTCAACTCAAAAGCACCGATGTCGACCGTTCCGACGCGACTTGCACCGCGTTGGTCGGTTGCGGGCGCACCCGTGGAAGTTCCGGCGTTGATTGCCGGAGAACCTGAAAGAAGCGCGTGCGTCTGCGTTTGTCCGCCGTAAAAGCCGAGCGGGGCGAGACGTGCTCCGCCTGCCGGATTGAGGATATTGCCGGTGGTCGTGCCGTTGATAACTGTGCCGGACGTATTTCCGATCAAATTGTAGCCGAGCGAGTTTATCGTGCCTTCAATGTCGGGCGATAACGAAGTGTTGCCCGCGACGAGCGAATTTGATAAGCGAATCGTGCCACCGTTGTTGCGAATTCCGCCTGCGCTGGCGGATCCAGACGGCGCGGAGTTGTTCGTAACGGTCGTGTTGACGATTCTGACTTCCGTGCCGCCGGCATTTATTCCGCCCGCAACGGCGGTAGCTCCGGTTGCGGTATTGCCGCTGACGGTCGAGTTGATAATCAACGATCTAGTTTCATAGCCGCCGCAAATGCCCGAATTTATTATATAAATTCCGCCGCCGTCGGCAGCGCGATTTCCGATTATCGAAGAGTTTGCAATGACACCTGCGCCGCAAACACCAATTCCGCCGCCGTTACCGGTGGCGACGCTGTTCATAATATTCGAGTTGAAAACAGTTATTGCCGTGCTGTTCGCATTTATCGCGGCGGAAAACGGTGCGCTGCCATTAGTCACGGTCAAACCGTTCAAAGCCAGAACTCCGCTCAAGGCAAGATTGAAAATACGGCCGGCGTTGTTGCCGGAGATTCTCAGTCTTGCCGCGCCCGTCGAATTCGAGATGAATAATGTTCCGCCGGTCGCTTCGGTGCTAACCCCAAGTTCTCCGCTCGTCAGAGTGATCGTGCAGACACCGCCGACACAGCCCGGATCGTTTGCCGGAATGTTGAAGGTGATGCTTTCGTCGTCAGCCGTCGCGTTTGCCGCCAGAATCGCCGCTCGAATACTGCCCGCGCCGGAATCAAGCGTGTTTGTTACAACGAGAGAAGACGGCAGTTCAAACGCGCCGATGTCGGTTTGTCCGACTCTCGTCCGTCCGCGCTGGTCGGTTGCGGGTGCGTTCGCTGCAGTTCCCGCGTTGACTGCCGGAGATTCGGGCAAAAGCGCGTGAGTTTGCGTGAAGCCGCCGTAGAAGTTGAAGGGCATAAGCTGCGCGTTTTGGTTGAGAAGATTGCCGGTCGTATCGCCCGTGATGTTCGTCCCGTTGGTGTTACCGATCAGGTTGTAGCCGAGCGATGTCAGCGTATCGCGGAAATCCGGCGCGGTCGGCGAGCTGTTGCCGGCGACGATCGTGTTGCCGAGCGAAACCGCTTCGCCCGTAAAGTTCGAGATGCCGCCGCCCTCGTTGACCGCCGAGTTGGCCGTGATCGTCGAGCTCCGGACGGTGACCGCCGCGTTGGTGAAAATTCCGCCGCCGCTCGCCGCCGAGTTGCCCGAAATGGTCGAATTCGTGACGTTCAGTACGCTCGGATTGCCGCCGTTAGCGATGCCGCCGCCGGCATTTCCGGCCGAGTTGCCGGAGACGGTCGAACTCACCAGATTGAGCGTACCGCCGATGTTGTAAAGCCCGCCGGCATTGCCGGTAGCTTGATTATTTTCGACGGCACAGTTTGTCAAAGTTACAGTCGCGCCGCCCATCAAGAGCCCGCCGCCATTGTCGGTACTGCCGCGTCTGATGGTCAAAGAATTGATATTAACGGTTGCACCCGATGCGATATTAAACACCCGCGTCGAATCATTTCCGCTGATAATGGTCCTCGCCGCATTTCTGCCGGTGATCGTCAAGTTTTTGCCCGCACCGACGCTCAATTCGCCGAGCGTGAGCGGCAGCGTTACCGTGTTGTCAAACAACGGCGAAGCAAACGTGATCGTGCTGCTGGGCTGCGCGGCGGCGATCGCTTCGCGCAGCGAGCAGTCGGCGTCACATGAGCCGTCATTGGTATCCGCGGTTTTGGTAACCACCAGAGAGAGATCGTCGTTCGTGATCGTTCCCAAGCCCTGTCCATCTGTAACGATCGCGTTGATTCCGTTAGTAACATTCACAAAGAATGTCTCGTTAGGCTCGCCATAGATGTCACCATTGACCAAGACGTTGAATGTGTAGGTCGACGATCCCTGCGGGATGGTCTGAGATGTCAGCGATTTCAGCGTGTAGTCACTTGGCTGCGTTGCCGTGCCATCCGCCGTCGCAATATCAAAAATTACGCCGCCCGCCGGTGCCGGCGAAGACAGGCTGACCGTGAATGCGAAGGTCGTCGTTCCGGAATTGCCCTCATTAAGCGTCACATCGTTGATCGAAAGGTTCGGCGGGGGAATTACGGCGTTCACCGTTATGCTCACGTTATCCGAATCGGTCTGCGCCGGACTCGGCGTGTTGCCTTGATCACTAGTCAAAATGTTGAGGGTGTCGGGACCGGAATAACCGGACGTTCCCCGATAGACGACATTATTGGCCGCCGCAAGTGTTGTATTGATTTGTGCGATCGTTCCCGTTAGGGTAACTGACGCGGTTCCGCTGTTCGATACGGCTGCTCCGCCAGCTGATGCGATCGTCAAAGTTCCGTTGACAACTGAGAGCTTCGTTGTCAACGAGCTCGACGGACTGGCGTCGACATCGCTGATCGAAAATCCGGAAATGGACAGATTTGTATCCTGATTGACGGTCTGGCCACCCGGAAAAACGTTGACGGGCGGATCGTTGACGCCGGTAACGGTCAGCGTTGTCGTCGTCGAGGCCAATGAGTTACCCGGCAGATTTAGTGCACCGTCGTTTGGAGTCCACGTGAGCGTTCGCGTCGTATTGGCACCATAGTTCGTCGGATTATCGCCAAGCGAGAAATAGCGCACACTCGCAAGCACAGACTGATAGTTCGCGACGGTATCATAGCCCGTCAGCGTCAGAGTGCGCGTGGCAGCAGTGTAGGAAACAGTGATATTTGTTCCCGCCACCACTCCGCTTGTCTGGAGTCCCGCACCCACCGCCAGATTGTCATTGTTCACGCCAGCCTGGGTTGAGGTAAATGTACCGCCGGTGATCTGAACTGTAGCCGATGACAGCCGACCATCATCGACGACTGTCGAGCCTGCGGCGGTAGCTACTATTGCTGATCCCTGCTCGACGGCGGCGGTGGAGTTTCCGGTGAAGCTGCTAAAGGTCGGAAGGCTGTTGAATGCCAGCGCGGTGAGATTGACCGAATTGCCCGCGAAGGTCGGAAAGATCGTGTTGACCAGCGTGCCCTGCGTACCCGCGGCGTTGAGCTGGAAGACGTAAATCTTGTCGTCATTGGTACTACCGAGCTGCTCCGACGCCACATAGAGCTGGCGCGTCGACTGATCGAAGACCATGCTTGTTGGATAGAAAACTGTATTTACGGTCCGGAAGTTCGTCGTTCCGTTGGTATCGAACAATGACAGGGCGACCGCCGTCGCATCGGTCGCCGTCGATGCATTTGTCACATACCAGATCTGGTTCTGCGCAGCACTATATGCGGGGTCGGGGGACGGCCGCTGCGAGAAGGTCGTGAAATAGGTGATGTTGGTCGAACTATCGGCCTCGACATCGTAGATGTATCCGTTCGCGCCGCTATCTGGGAACTGCGCCTGGCTAACGACCTGAACGATCGTGTTGGGCGACGAAAGGCTCAGGCGAAACAGGCCAATGCTTGAAATGCCGGGTGCAAATTCGGTAAAGAACAGCGTGTTGGTTACGGAATTGATTTCGATATCGTTCGGATCGAAGAGCGTGAAGCCCCCCTCGGTCGGCTTTTCCGAGCTTTGCGCCGTGACCAAAAAGCCATTGTCGGTAACCGCGCCGGTCGATCCATTATAGGTATATTGCCGGATCCCCGCCTGCGCCTGCGGGGATAACATACCGGTGTTTTCCTGACTCCCGACATAAAGGCGACTGTTGACGGGATCGATCGTCAACGCAAGGACAAGCGGGTCGAGATTGGACGCGCCCAAAGCAGTGGCATAGTCCGCGAGCACCGTCGCCGGCCCGCCCGAGATCGCGCCGCGGATGAGAAAGGCAC
>JBJXEG010000008.1:0-90749 GCA_046155085.1 Pyrinomonadaceae bacterium
CGGTTTTTGCGGCATTACAGAACGAGCAGGAGCTTGATCTGCCGCAATTTGTAAAATTTGGCACCGCGAATACCGTAACTCAGCAGCACGCACGGGCCTCTGAACCAAATATTCAGATCATGCAGGCCTTTGGTGTCCGGCCGACAATACTTGTTCGAAATATCTTTGATACGACCGTGAGCTTGCTCGATTTTTACACAAAGGGTTTCGTTTTTAGCACCTATTTTGATAAGGCTGAATTTCTTTCGTTTGATGAGGAACAAAAGATCGATCTGCTAATAGAATTTGTTCTTCCCTGGTATTTTCAATTTGTGGCGTCGTGGCAGCGGGCGGAGCAGGAAAAACGTCTCGAAATGAACTGGGTGACCTACGAAGAAATGATCGCCGACAAGGCCGCGACCGTCGCACGGATTCTCGCCTTTTACGGCATTAAGGTACCGGCGGACTCTATCGAGCAAAAAATCGCATCTGTTGAAAGCAAAAAAGAACAAAATAGGATGAATAAGGGGATTGCGGGGCGAGGGATGACGGTCCTTTCGGACTCGCACCGCAAGCGGATAGGCAAACTTGCCAGACACTTTCCGTCGGCGGATTTCTCAATAATCGGCTTATGAGTCCCCAAAGCCTTGTAATTGTTGACGATTTCGCTCTAATTTATCGACGATTTTGTAGGAAGAAAGTGTTGCATAAATTTAGCCGATGCCTTAAAATTGTTTTTGGTCAAAAATCTACTGCTCTTATTGAACGTGGTTTCGATCCGGTCTTGAGAAGTTCAGAGATTCATATTTTGGAAATATGATTTTAGTAGGATGAACTTTCACCCTCGTTGGTGCATCTAAGTTTTATTCGTTAGGTAGTCAATTTTGTTTGAGGAGAATTAGAAATGAAGGATTTCAAGATCAACGCCCCGCTACGGCTGCTCAAAACGCTCCGAAGATACCAGCTCGCCCTCGCGTGCGTTGTAATCGCTCTGTGCTTTGCTCTGGGTAATGACTATTACCGGGCTAAAGCTATTGTTCTAAAAAATAAGGATCTTCTTCCGCAGACAAAACGGGTCGTAGATTATCTTGATGCGGCAAAGCATCGGCCCTTTCGAGCCACGCTTGGCAGCGATCTAAAACGACGCTATCTGATCGATCCAAAAGCCGCTAAGCAAAAAACGTTTCTCCGAGCTCTTGCTGGTGGTGGTGCTGTGTGCCCCCCTACCTCGGCATTTTATCCGAGCCCGTTGATCACAGCTTTGCCCTTTGACGATGTGGGGACGACTGTAGGAGCCGGCGATGACTATGATTTGTCTGGCGATCCTCAACTCCGTCCGTTAGATCCCGCCTCGTGCCCAACGTGTGCTTGTCCAACCTGTGTTGCCACCAGTGGCGGTTATCCGGACAATGGTATTACCTATTACGGCTCGGGCACAGGGATGGACACGGGATATAAGATTCAGTTCGCATCGACCGGAAATATTACGGTAACCCTGGATCCAATCAACACAAATGACATGGGTGTTTACTTTTTTGGTTCAGTATGCAGCAGCAACCCAAACGATGTAATTGTGCTTGCGGATAACATCGCAGATGGTAGCGGCGGCGGTTCTAACGCTGAAACTTTTTCAGTCACCAACATTCCGGCTGGCTCTTATAACATCGTCGTTGATGGCTATACATACGCCAATGACCCCCCGACTGAAGGTCCCTATACGCTGCATGTGGATTGCGTTCCGACCGAGACTTGTGTGCAGCCGGTTGGTAGACGACCGCGACGTGGCGGGGGTTGAAACCGTTTTAAGTCTTGTTGGTTTCTTTTCGCCTCAAAAGGCATCGACTGCTCAAAAACAGAATCCAGTTGTTGCGTTACTTTCGTCTGACGATGAGATCGAAACTGTGATTTCTTGATGATTTGATTATTTGGCGGCTGTTAACCGTTAATTTTAAGGAGTTTTTCTAATGATAAAGCAACGTTTTCTGATCGGTGTGCTAGGCGTTTTGGCAGCCTTTACGGGTTTTGCTGCTAGCGGGCGTGCGGAGACTATTTATGGTTTACGAACGGTCAGTTCGTCATCGGGGACAAACCGTGGCGACCGTTTGGTGAGATTTGATAGTGCTACCCCTGGAGTAGTAACCAACATAGGATCTTTCACCGGATTTGTAGCCGGTCACAATGATATCCGCAGCATCGACTTTCGTCCGTCAAATAATCAGCTTTACGCGATTAGCATCCCCACTTCGCCGGCCCTACCAACAACTGGCCAACTTTACACGGTCAATCTCACGAACGCGGTACTAACACCGGTTGGAACAGGATTTTCGCTGGGAACAAACCAAAATAGGCGCGTAGAGATGGATTTTAATCCGGTCGTAGATGCGATCCGTGTCGTGACTGGGGCAAATACCGACCCGACCGCGGTGCCGGTCAATCAAAATAATAACTTTAGAGTAAATCCCAATACCGGAGCTCTTATCGCTACTGATACAAATTTGGCTTACGCCGACGGCAACTCCGCCTTTACAGATTTCGTTATCGTAGGTATTGCATACTCCAATAACTTTGCGGGAGCCACCAGTACGACTCTCTATGCCTGGGATTACGGCGGTTTTGATACGCTTGCGACAATCGGCGGCGGCCCGATGAGCGTCAGCCCGAATACTGGAAGTATGTTTCAGGTAAGTACAACCACGGCCCCTCAAGTGTTTGTGACGGGGGCTGGACTGGGGATGGACATCAGTGGAACGAGCGGTATCCTATATGTCACGCATGACGAGGACCCGTTGGATCCGCAAGGCCCTGATATCATGGGCCTGTTCAGACGAAGTCTCGCTCCGGGAGCGGCATCTGAGACGCTTGTGGGTTACTATCCGGTAGGAACCTTTATAGCAGATATTTCGGTTCAATCGGTGACTACAGCGGCTGAGGTCGAGGTATCGGGACGTGTTTTGACGGCGTCGGGACGCGGACTACTGAATGCCAAGGTCTCAATTACTGATTCGCGGGGAGGCAGCCAGTCGACCCTTACCGGAAAGGGCGGCTCATACAGTTTTTCGGGCGTAGAGTCGGGCCAAACGTATATTGTAAGCGTGAAATCTGCACGACGCTTTAATTATGCTCCGCGCTTTTTGCAGATCAACGATTCGTTGACGGACGTGGATTTCACGCCGGAACTATCAGACTTCGACCATCGTTGACTCTTACGAGAAGCGATACGTATAGGGAGGCTGTTCGAAAAGGCGGCCTCTTTCATTTCCCTCCCTAAAGAAGTCTCTCGGACCAAGGCCATTTAATTGTTACCAAAAGAAAAGCGGCCTAAAGGCCGCCATTCTTTTCCGCGAATTCATTTCACTCTACTCAACCCTGACGAAATCAGTCCCGGTCCGTCCGAAGGTCTCGGGATGATACATCTCCTCGGCCTTGGCCGGCGGCACGACGAATTGTCCGGGTGTTGTTGCCCTTGTCACGTATGAGTAGTTGTAAACCCCTTCCCATAATAATGACGTGAACGCCTCGGCGCGCTCATCGCGGAAGTTTTGGTGCTCAAACCAGTTCTGCCGCCACCAATAATAGTTTCTGCCCATCGAACGGCTGCCGACTTCCATCACGCTCGTGTTGCCGCCCGCATCGCCCGGTATCGCTTCGGTGGTCGCAAGCTCAGGATTGAGTATCTCAAGCCCCGCAGGCAGTGGATCGACGAGTGCGACATGATAACGCCGTGCCTGGGCGACCATCGTCAGTTGCACCCGAACCCTGGCCCCGGCTTTGATGGTCCAGCTTCCATCGGCGTTTTGCTTGACGTCGTCCTTATCATCGACCGCCTCATATTTACGCAGCACCGTAAAGCCATAATCGGCCGGATCGAGCTTCAGATTTTTTGGAGCATACTGCATTCCGATCCGGTAGTAGAGCCGTCCCGCTCCCTGCCGGTCAATGATCAGGTTTGACGTGCCGCCCTGATCAACGAGGTACGACATCGGGATATTTAGCTGGTTTGAGTCGATCGATCGCCCCTTAAATATCTCCTCACCGGCATACGTATTCCCAAGCCAGATCCGCGTTACAAAATCAGGCGTTACCTTTTCGAAAGTGTTGAAATACTTGTCAAGCGCGAGCAGGATAAAGACATTCTCCTGCGTATTCGACCAAGCTCCTTTTGTCCGGTGATCGAGCAGGCCGCGGACGAGCTTTGGAATAAGGTCGTTCTTAGGGTCGGCCTTTATCATCGCCTCGAGCAACACGCCGTCGGCACGACGGTTCGAGTACATAATGAGCCATGCACCGTCGCCGTAATTGGTGACGAAGTTTGCCGTCGCAGCCGTTTCGGTGGTGCGGTTCATCAGGTGTCGAATGATCGCATCGACCTCGACCTTAGACCCTGGATCATTGGCCAGTACCGAAAGAACCCAGCCAAGCGCCTCAAACGGCATCTTCTCGATCGTTGCCTCAGCAAGGAGCTTCTTAGTTTTCGCAACGTCCTTGTCACCCATCATATCGCGGACGTACAGGGCATAGGCCGAGATGGTCCAACGCACCTCGGGCGAATTCTTGTACCAATCGTCAAAATGAGTCTCGACATTTTTGAGATAAGGCTTTGTCTTGTCGATCATGCCGTCAGGTACCTTGTACCCCTTTGCCTTTGCAAGAGCCAGGGCGTGAGCGACGTGGATCGTCAGGAATGGATACTCGTATCGCTCCTTGTCGCGTTTCCACAGGCCAAAGCTGCCGTCATTACGCTGCCGCGACTGTAATATCTCGATGTCACGGGCAAAGTAACCTTCGAGCTTTTTAGCATCGGGCATATCCTTTGCCTTGAATGCACCGAGCACGTCACGCATCGCCGCGATCGAGATCATTCGCGACGAGATCTGCTCCGAGCAGGCGTATGGATAATTTGTCAGATACAGGAACGCATCGGTCAGTTCCTGCAACTGGGTCGAAGAGGTCGTGACCTCAAGACCGCCAAATTGCGGATAGACATCGCCCGGCGTTTGCACAGGCTGGATGACCGCATCGTTCTGATCGGTCGTACCGTAGGTCGCAAAGGCCTCGGTCGTTGCCGGTGTCCAGACGGGCAACGATATCTCGGCAGCGTCGTTAAATTTGCCGGATGTGACGGCGATCTGAAACCTCGCCGTACCAGCCTTGTCTGCGGAAACCGGGAAGCGGACTTCGACACGGTCGTTGGCTTTGACGACGACGCGTTTGCCGGCGCTCGGAGTCCCGGCTTCAGACGGCTTCTGTGTCGGGTTGGGGCCGCCTAAAGGCGGGACTCCAAGCGAAGCATTTGTCGCTCTGATCGCAACATCAACGGCCATATCTTTGTCGGTCTGATTTTGGACAACGACCGGCAATTCGATCCTATCGCCGAAATTCATAAACCTCGGCGCCGATGGCCTAACCATCAGCGGCTGTTTTGCCGTGATTGTCGATTCCGCCTTACCAAAACGCTTGCCTGTATCGACCGAGACCGCCGTGATGCGGTAACGCGTAAGATTGTCCGGCAGCTTGATATTGATGACCGCATGACCGCTCGAATCTGTTTTCACGGTGGGTGAGAACAAGGCCAAAGCATTGAAATTTTGCCGCAGAGCTATTGGCGTGTCGGGCTGGCCTTCTTCCCTATTCGTAGCGAGGTCGCCCATATCAGCCTTCTTATCCTCATCACGTTCGCCTCCTTTCATCTTCAACGCAGATGTCGGTTTCGCCATAGCGCCGCCGACTGCACGCCCGTTTACACTCATCTCGGAAACGACCCCATCTAAAGCCACGGGAGATGGCGGAGGCGGTTGATTCTTAACATCATCCGGGTTTCCGAGCAAAATATCCTTACGCAAATGGTAATCGGTCGTTCCTGTACCGCGTGCGGTATAAAACGTATCCATCGGATCGCCGATGATGTACCGCGACAGGGCGAGCACGCTCTCGTCAACGACGATGATCGCGACTTCGCTGTTTGCGACGGGTTCGCCGCGGTTATCCTTGACCTCAACGTTGACCTTTGTCTCGCCGCCGGGGGCAAGCGTCTTATCGACCGGATCGGCAGTGACATTAAGCTTTCGTGTTGCCGTAGAGATCGAAAGTCCGATGCTCCCGCTCGCAAATGCGGGCCGTTTTGCCAGTTTGGCGTCCACCTCGCCCTTGTCATTGGTTCGCGATTCGGCCCCGACCAGATCGACCTGAGCCGTGATATTTGGCAAATATTTTTCGTCGAGAGGGATTCTAAGCGTTATCGATGAATCTTTCATCGTAAACCGCTCCGTCTTAACAATGCCGTCGCGTCGAAGTGTTAGCACGCCTTCGGCCGGAGCAAACGGCGAGATTACTAGCAATTCGGCGACATCGCCCGGAGCAAAATCCTTCTTCGACGGAATTATCTGTGCCTCTTCCTGCTCGACGTTGCGTTTCGGCGGAGTTTTGCCGCCCGGAACCCATACGGTTAAAGTACTCTCGTTAAAATGCTCTTTGTCATCCATCACGGTCGCCGTGATCATGTATTGACCGCCGGCCTTTGCGACGAAGGAACAAGTTTGTGCTTTCTCTGTCGATTTGACCGTGCAGTTTTGCTCGTCAACCGTCTTTTGCACCCATCCACCCTTCTCGTAGGTCCAGTCTTTCAATACGGCCTTGATCTCGGCGTCTTTGCCAGTGACAAGGTTGCCGTCGATATCGGAAACGATTGATTCAACATCGATCTTTTCGCCTTTTTGGACAAATGTTCGCTCTGTCTTAATACCGACATATAGCGACGCGGGATGCACCAGCAGCGATGTCGAGCTCGACCAGGTTTGACGATTGACATCCATGACGGACGCAGATGCCGAGATGGTGTAAGGGCGGGACGGATTGACCGATTCAAAATCGATCTTGAGCAGGTGCTTTCCGCTCGCGTCGGTCACGCCCTTAAAGCTCTGCGACGTGCCGCCGCCATAACCTCCTCGACCGCCATATTCGCCGTAATCGTAGGCTCTCCACCACGGTGTCCAAGTGCCGAATGTGAAATCGCCTCGGTTAGGCGGCGTGTAATTTGTCGGCGTGGCTGTTACGGTCCAGTTGGCATCGGCATTTGCGAGGCCGCCGCCGGCATAATATTTTGCCTCGACCGAAACCTCCGCCTTACCGCCGACAAAGAATGGAGCCTCGGACGCAACCTTGGTGGTAACCTCAAATTCCGGCCGCCGAAATTCTTGTATCTGGAACTGATGCGAATACGTACCGCCGCCAATGCCGGTGTTGGTCGAGAGATCGATCCGCGCATAACCGAGATTGGCATTGTCGGGCAGCGTAAATTTGAAGTCAAAGGCTCCGAATGCGTTGAGATTGGCTGTACCTTTGGCGATCTCGTTGTTGCGCGGGTCCTTGACCGAAAATGTCAGACCGCTTGCCGCGTCACCGAGACCCTCGACATCGCCGAACTTGCCCGCCGTGATCTTGCGGATATAACCCTTAACGGCGACTTCTTCTTTCGGCTTATAGAGCTTTCGGTCGTCGAAAACGAACCACCGGAGACTGTCGGCCTCTGTCTTTTTATACCAACTGCCGCTGTCCTGCCAATAGTATTCGGTATTCTCTGGCAAAAACGCGACATCCTTTCCACGTTTTGCTATCAATAAATTAGGGCCTTTCTGTGACGAAGCGTCCGGCAGTTGGAGACGGAGAATACCATTCTCACCGGTCTTATTTGATTGAGCCTCTTCGACGCTTTCCGTGCTTCCGGCGATGCCGTCCGTGTCGATCGATTGTATGTTGCCGGACTGGCTGCTGCCCCATGTCGTCAGCCATTTCCATAAACCTCCAAATATTCCGGCGTTTTCGCTGCCTCGGTCGGTTCCCATGCCGCTGACCGCTTTTCCATTTGGATAGATCGACAGTTCAACGCCGGCGATAGGCTTACCGGTTTTCATTTCGGTGGCGAAACCGACAAGCTGCGTATTATCGACAAAGGCGTCAAGCCCGATTTGCGTGGCCTGGATCCATGTGAATATTCGAGTCCGGTCGTATTTATCCTTTCGCACCGTCGGCTCAATATCGACTATTACATTGCCATAACCGCCGTTCAGAGCCTTTGCAATATCGACACGAGTCTCGACCATCTCGTCAGGTTTGCTCGCGATCGAAACAATGTCATCGGATACGAGGCGTCCGGGTATTGCGGGGCGCTTGCCGTCGTCGTAGTTTATGTGGCGAACATAATCCTGAAATTGGCGCCAGTCGCTCGGCTCGACCGCATAGAGCTTTACCTTGACGGCGGTTTGATTGGTCGAGTAGATCGAAAACGAGGGCTTTGCTGTCGGGTCAAGCACAGTCATAAAGCCGCCCTGAGCATACAGATTTTTTTCAGCCGAGCCGACCTTTATGGTTGCCGTCGCCGGTTGACCGAGTGCCTGGCCAAATATGTCTGAGATCGCGCCATCGACGGTTACTTTATAGGTCGTCCGTCCTTTTTTATATCCTGTTAAATAAACGTAATTGCCCGACGGATAGATCGTCAGTCCTTCGACCGCTGGTTCGATCTTTATCATCTCCTTGGTAAATTTTGCTGCGTCGATCGAGTTGTTAAATTCGAGGTACCAGGATTCAAAAGGTGAGCAATTTTTATTGTCACGCCAGCCGCAGTAACCGCCAAGCGATTTGAGCGGGCTGTAGGTCTGAAAGCTAAACGCTTGAGGGTTTAGGCTTGTTAGCGGGCCTTCGGCGGACGGCGTCCCCTTTTCGACCGTTACTGTGATCGCCGCCGCGGATGGCAATGCATTGTCTGTCAAACCATCCGAATTTATCGCCCGGAAAGCAAGCCAGCGCCGAGGCTGTGCCTGTTTTGCGTAATAGGCAATGCTTGAGTCTTTTTCAATCTCTTCTTGAGTCGCGAGCCGGATAGGTATCCGCTTTCCCTGTCCCATCACATTAATCGTCTTCAAAACGGCGTCAGGATTGATCTCCTGATCAAATGAGAGAAACATCAAAGCATCGCGACGCACGATCTGGCTTTGAGGGATCATCGTCTCGACCTTTGGCGGCGGCGTGGTAAATGTCCAAACCACGTCTTTCGCCAACACTTGTCCAGTGGCCGACTTGGTTCCGGCTGGTACGCGGGCGGTAAATTTTGTCGCCATCGGAAACCGCTTTGTCGTGTCAAACATCAGCGTCTTCGTTCCCAGCCAACGCCAACGTCCCTCGACCTGCGGCGTTAATTCGACCGGAGCGTACTTTGCTGCCTCCTCTTGCGAAGTAACAGGAACCATCGGCTGTGAAAAAGTCACGCTCAGGTCTGGTGCCAGCGGGACCTCGCCCTCGGGCGAATAGCGAATGACCTCAAGAGCACTAGTGTTTGGATTGACATTGACTGCACGCTGTTCGTCGGACGGAAATTTTACCTGTATTTTATTCCCGGTTTTGGGCGCAGGCAGTGTGCCAATGCGTTTTGCAAAATCAGTTTTATCATCGACGGCCGCCTTAATTTCCGGTATTCGTTTTAGCAAACTGCTGGCATCGCCCTCGCTTAGCGGATCGGTCTTGGCAAGTTGTTGTTTCTCGCGCGTTTCGGCTCCCTCAACGCCCTCGCTCAGACGGAATTTTAGCCCTGCCGGGATGTCTTTCATCTTTTGTTCCATGGCTTTTGCTATGATCTGTGCGTTCACGGGCACAGCGGCCTGCGAAACAAAGCTGATGTAGATAGTGAATAATAAAATTGCCGAGATCGATTTTCTCATGATGTTTTCCAATCCGTTATTTAATTGTACGACGCGTGAATGTAAGGTTTGTCTTATCATAATACTTGAACTGTTGCCGTGGTCGAAATCTTCGATGCCGATGGCACCTCATACGTTTTTTGAACGCTCAAACCGCAGGTTTCTTGCACCCACAAGACTCACAGGATATGGCGATGTCGATTCGCTCTTCAATTATGTATTTTTCCTGCTATACTGATTTCGGAAAATGCAACTTCCGCGGATGGCATATCGTAAGGATTTTGGCGAAATATGCTTTTAACATAATTCTTTAGGAGCAGACAGAAAAAATGGGACTTTGGGCAAGAATAACGAGAGTTTTCAGGGCAAGTACAGGGGCCGCATTAGATCGGATTGAGAATCCTGAATTAGTGCTGCAGCAGACGATTCGCGACATGCGCGACCGCGTGCCGGAGTTGAATAATTCGGTTGCACAGGTGATGGCGACCGAGCGTTTGCTCTCAAAGAATCATGAGAATCTGCAGACTCAGGTCGTCGACCTCGATTCTAAGATTAAGGCGTCCGTAAAAATGGGTCGCGATGATATTGCGACGGCGTATATCGGCCAGCTCCAACAGGCGCAGCTTGATCTGCAGCGCACTGGCGCCCAGCGAGATCACGCCGAGCTCGCCTCAAAACAGGCACTAAAGGCCCGCGACAATTACGTCCTCAATATGAAAAAGCGCACCGCCGAAGCGATGCAGCTGATCAGCGCGGCCAAACAGGCGAAATTGCAGGAGCAGCTTGCCCAGACGATGGATACGTTTAACATTGGCGACGATTCGTCAACGTTCAACGAGATGCGTGAAAAGATCGACCGCCGTGTTGCAGCCGCCGAAGCAAAATTGCAGCTTGGCTCGAGCACAGTCGATGCTCAGATGCAGGACATCGAACGCGAGGCAATGGACATCCAGCTTCAAGACAAACTGCTCGAATACAAGCAACAAATGGGCATGCTCGGGGCCGGGACGCCGCCGGCAAGCAAACAGATCGAGGCCGGACAGGATGTCAAGGAGACCAGCGTTCTCGATGTCACGAACGAAGCAAGTCATTCGAACTAGGAGAAATAACTTTACGCACGCGGCACGATCTGCATCTAGTTAGTTTGTATGGCTGATATAGCGAAATACCGGCAGGATATCGAAAAATTTAATTCGAGCTATGCCAAATCGGCGCTGAAGGAGCCCGTTAACTTCTGGGGACTTGCCGGGTTTGCGGTCGCAGCGGCCTACACTGGCAGCGTCATCCCGTTGTTGATCGCGTTAATCTGTGAGGCTATTTATTTACTTATCGTGCCCGTCTTACCTGCCTATCGTCAAATGGTCAACATGCGTGAGAAACAACGCCGGTTGAAGGCTCATACCGCGACCCGCGAAGCCCTCATCAAATCGTTTACGCCGCGCGAACGCGAGGCCGTAGAATATCTTCGCTGGCTCAAGGGCAAGATACAGGACAATTACAATAAGTTTACGGGTGCAGGCCAGTTACCATCGAATCTGAAGGCTCTCGATCAACGTTGGGAGGATTTTGTCGATCTGCTCGACACGTACCGCCGCCGCAAACAACATCTTAAATCGATCAACCGCACCGCCGTCCACAACCAGCTTTCACAGGCGTTCAGGGCAATGGAAAGCTCCAATGACCCGAAGACAAAGCGCATTCAGCAGACAAATGTCGAAATTCTTAAACGCCGCGTGGCATCTTTTGACGAAATCGAGAGGAGCGTCAAACTTGTCGAGGGCCAACTGCAGTCGATCGAAAACTTTTTTAGCTATCTCAATGATGAGATCGTCACGATCTCAACCCCCGAAAAATTCTCACTTCTCGATTTCGAACAGCTTTCCGATTCGATCGCCATGACCAAGCAGATGCTTGATGCAACTGCTGACGACGTCGGTGCTCTAGATTCCTATAATCGCGAAATGGGCAACCTCGAACTTCTCCCCGGCGCCCGTTCCTGATCAGACATCGATCATTGTCCGCGAATGTTCCCATTCGCGCATCCATGCGACCTCAAGATGGCCGCCGGAGAGTACAGAATATCGGTTCCAGTCAAAGAAACCCGAACGGTCGGGAACGATCTTCATTTCGTTATTTAATAATCGTGCCACTTTAGAGTCAGGAAAAAAGTTGAAATCAACTTTGTCATACCGCTCCTGCCGCAGGCGGTGGATCATACCCGTAAAAGTGCTGCGGTATGTGCCGATAAACGTATCGGCGGCTGCGCATATGAGTTGATTGAGAATCGTGACCACATTGAAATCCGTAAACTCCAGAGCATTATATTCATAGCGGTACTCTTCGAAAATAAGCTCATCGATAAAAATCAGTTTGTAGCCGCCAAACATCTTTGCAAACAGCTCTTTTTCTTGTAGCCCGTCGGTCGCAAACATAATTGGCAGCCCGTCATCTGGAAAATTTGCCTTGACGTAACTGCTAAATCTTTCTGCGTCTACTGAGTATTCGTCTGCCGCATAGTTCGTTAAAAAATCTCCGAGCCGGAGATGCATTGCGTTGTATGCCCCAACATCAGCGACGATCTTTTCGGCCAGACGCTCGATCTGATTGAGGTATCTGATCTTGACCGAATCCAAAAGTGCCCGCTTTTCGGCACGCGGCAAAAAATAAAAGGCCGCGACCGTAGTCATTTTTGAATGCGTCCATTCGATCAGGTCATACGACTGCAAATGTTCCCGCGTAAGCGAAAACCGCCCGATACCAAAGCTATCCCAGATAAATGTGTCCTCAAACCGCTTTCGCAACTCCTCTGTAGTGACAAAATAACTCCACAAAAGCTGATATTCGGCCTTGTTTGCCGCATCGCGGTCGATCTCGAACACACGACGGTTAGGAATATCGACCAGGTCTGACACGAGCGATCGTTTTGCAGTCAGCAGAGCTCCAAATTTGTCTTTGTAACCATCTTTGGACGCATAATCTGGCGGAGTTGAGCAGGGTATCTCAAAGTCAAAGAAGAAATCACGGTCGAGAAAATTTGAGAGCGAAATCGCCAGCGTGTAGCCCATCACATGGGTATTAAATCCCTCGAGACCAAAAGACGTGTTTTGAATATAGATCATTGATTTAGTGTTAAGTCACAAGTTTCGGCGCCGCTCGGCGATATTGCAAATCGTTGTGCCAATCTTGCCGGTAAGCGGCCAATCTAATAAAATTACTCATTTCAGGACGGTATGGGATTTCGCAATTCAAATATTCATAATAACTATATATGAAACGAGTAGGAATTTTGGCGGGACGTGAGGTAACGTTTCCGGAATCGATAATAAACAGCATTAACGAAAAAGGCGGCGGCGAGGTAGTGGCCGAGATGATAACGGTTGGCGGTATCCGGCTAGACGAGCCAAAGCATTACGACGTCATCATCGACCGAATCTCGCACGAGATACCTTATTACCGCGCGACGCTTAAGAGATTTGCACTCGAAGGCACACATATCATTAATAATCCGTTCTGGTGGTCGGCGGACGACAAATTTTTTAATTTTGCACTCGCCGCAAAACTCGGCGTCGCCATCCCAAAGACCGTTCTGCTTCCCCAGCATTCATATATCAAGGATATCACGCCGGAATCTTTGCGAAATCTCGAATTCCCCGTTGATTGGGAAGGCATAATCGATTACGTCGGCTTCCCCGCTTTCTTAAAGCCGTTCGACGGAGGCGGTTGGAAAAATGTCTCTAAGATCCACAACGTCGAAGAACTGATGACGGAATACAATTCGTCAGGCACACTTTGCATGACGCTGCAGGAGGGCATCGAATACGACCAGTTCGTCCGCTGCTACTGCGTCGGGAAAGAGAAAGTTTTGATCATGCCCTACGATCCTTCAAAGCCTTATTTGTCGGGTATGCAGTATGTAAATGTCGATGACTACCTCTCACCCGGGCTTCACGCCCGCGTCGAAAAGGACGTGATAACGATCTGCACCGCCCTCGGCTACGACCTCAACACGGTCGAATTCGCTATCAAGGATGGCATCCCCTACGCAATCGATTTCATGAACCCGGCGCCCGACGCCGAGCTCGCGTCTGTCGGCGAATCGAACCACCGATGGATCGTTGATAGCATGACCGATTTTATTTTGCGAAAACTAAAAGAAGATTGGGAAACGCCCGAATACCGGTGGTCCGCAATGCTCAACCCGCCCGGGAAAGCGGTAAAGAGCGAGAGGGCATAAAATTATTAACCGCTAAACACCGCAGCCCTTATAGTTTCTTACCCATTAGACCGCAAAACTCATTGCGGGGAAGATTGATATTTGAATGGATAGTAATCGGTGACTCGGAGTTAAGCTCGACCAGAACCGCCGGGAAACGCATTGTCGGGCTATTTTTTGGCGTTGTTTCAAAAAAACCCGTGCGGGTTGGATCCACCAAGTTTAATTCAAGGACCGCTCTCGTTTCCTTACCTTGAGTACTTACAAGCTTATCGTTAAAGGCAGTCATTTTACCGGTCATTCTAAGTACATTACCGGCAACTGTGGCATTAAATATCCACGTGACTTTTGCTCCTCCCATCGACTTCGGCCTAGTTTCAATAAGTTCCCATGCACCATTCAATAATTTGAACTGGGAATTTTCCAGATTCGCCGTCGCCGACTCGGGCGGCACGGACGAGAGCATCACTGCCGTATTTGCATTTGTATTAGCCTTTGTTCCTATCACCCCGTTGGAGTAGAGCGCCGTAATAAGCCCTGTCATAGCCACCAAAACACCACCCAGACCGGTTAGGATGCCGGGTAGGGTCGTCAAAAACGGTGGTTTCTGCGGGGTCGTTCCTTCGGGTTTGTCTGCCATTTCTGTTTATCTATCTCCAGTTTGAAGTTACCTGTAAAATACTGATCAGATGGATCCCAAAAAGCTGAGGGACAAAATTCTTTTCGAATATTTATATCATACATTTTGTTGAGAATGTGACTAAATTAATCCCTTGTCGCGAGGCGAAGCTCAGGAACAGGTGTGAGATGCCTAATCGTCGGAAGGCATCAGGTCGTATGGGATGCGTTGTGAGAGCATTCGTGTACTGATCACGAGGCCGGTCCAGATCAAAAGGCTGACAGTCGAGACGGCCCAGCCGAGGTTTGCGACGAAATTATCTTCGAAAAGCAGGCCGACGGCGACTGCCGGGAATGCGAGAAAAGCGATGTTGAGCGTCGTCTTTTTCGAGCGTTCGACGGTTTCGAGCATATTCACACGGCTCAGCTCGATCTCCATATATTCATCGTCCGAATTTAGGTTCGAAAAATACTCGGCCTCACCCTGTGTCCAACGCCGCAGGGCAGGTGTCTCAGCGATGCGGTTAGCGGTTGAGAAATGGTGGATGACGTGGGCGATCTTACCCTCGCGAAGGGCCATCTCTGCAAGCCCTCGGGCCGCACGAAAATTTTCGCCAAGCCGGTCGAGTACATTCTGAAACACCGCACCTGCTCGCCGCCATTTGCCGAGCTGGAAATAAAACTCACCAAGACGGGCTAGCAGATCGCCGTCTCCGGCGGCACGGCGTTCAGAGAGACGCAAGGCGGCAAGTGCCTTTCGCTCAAGCTTTGGGTCGCGTGTCAAACCCGCAAATGAATGTAAACAGCGGGCAAAATCGAACAGCAAGCGGGCATCTGCCGGACGAATTACCAGCGCGCGGCGAAAAGCTTCGAGAGCCTGCAAAAGATAACCTGAAACGCGTAGTTCATTCGCCAGCGACTGCAGTTCCGAGGCCTTTTCCTCGTCAGCAGGCAAGATGCCGGGCCGCTTATGGGTCTTAGGCTTCTGTTTGACAAGATCCTTTACTGTCGCTTCCAATGCCTCTGCCGACGGAATGCGTGAGAATTCGGCGCGCATTAATGTTTCCTTTGGTTCGGCCAGATGGTCGCGCAGCTCCGTCGAGCGTACGTCGAGAATATTGTCCGCCACACGCGGCAGGATAGCCTTTATCATTCGACGGTAAAGCTCGCCGCCCGATGCAAATGCAATGCTCTGGCCTTTCCCGCGGATGACGGTACGATAGCGGTAATGAACGTTGCCACCGCGTCTTAAAGCACGGATAGCCTCAGTTTCAATCTGCTCGATGTCACTAATTTTGAGACGTCGGCGAGCGCCGTTAAACCATGACCACATACGCGGAATTATGCCTGTTCTCTGTAAACATTTGCCGTCAAAGCTGATGCGGTCGTTGAGAGCAAAAAACGGCAGCAATACCCACGACGCCCCAAAAAGGAGAAAACCTGCGAGGTCGATCTCAAGATAAAAAAGCAGCGCAGAGACAAATGTGGTTAGAAACAAAGCTGTGAAATAGCTGTGTGGGGAAACGCGAATCGAAATGGGACTGTCAAGCGAAAGTGCGCCTTCCATTTGTCGAACCGTCTCAATGCCGCACCGATTTGTTTGGTCAATATCGCTCAGATCACCTCACATTTTAGATCAACCGCTGCCAAATGGCGATTCCGGCGTTGGATCAACGATCTGTTTCGCCCGCTCGGGGTCAAGCTGCTTTAGCTTGTCTTTGGCGCCCGTCGCGGTCCCGGTCATGCGGACGGGCTTGCCGTCCAAATCCTTGGCCTCACTGGCTGTTTTGGCAATAGTAAAATAAATGTCGGCGGCTTCTTGTTTTTTCCCTTGCTTCTCGTATATCTTTGCCAACTCAAAATTAATCGTATCTTTTGCGACGATAGGGTCGTTCATCGCCGCGAGCTCCTGGTAGATCGTCACGGCCTCGTCAAGTTTATTGTCATCAACGCGAGTCTGGGCGAGGGCAAATTTTGCTAGCTTGCCCGTCTCGGAGCCCAAACTCACCATCCCTTCTAATTCCTGTATTCCGGCCGCCCGGTCGGTTGTGAGTTTGTTAACGGCGACAAAATATTTCGCCTTTTCGCCGGCGGTGCCGCCGTATTTAGCGGCAACGTCCTGAAACGCAGCAATTGCAGCTTCGGCCCGCTCTTTTTCAGTTTTGTATGTCTTCTGAGTTGATCCGGCGGGCGTACCGGTTTCGGATATCTGAGCCTGCGAGATCTCAATCGCCTTACCAAGCGCGGTTTGTGCCGCACCACTCGAACGACCGCTCCACCTCAGAAAAAGGAAAACGAGGATCGCCAATACAACCAACGCTCCGAGGCCGTAAAGTATCGTTCGTCCCTTGCCCTCCAGCTTTTTGCCGACGTCCTCCAGCCGTTCGTCGATCTGCTTTTGGATCGGATTGACGTATATCTTCTTTACGTCCGGGGTCGCTGCCGCTGCCTCTAACTGTTCAAACCGTCTCTTTTTTCGTGCCATTGTACAAAAACCGCAAATTTCGAAAGCCCGCTCGTTATACAATTGTCTTTAGCGGACTCTTTTCAAAAGAGTTAATTTATCGTAAATAAACGATGAGAGCAACTAAGTAAAGGGTAAATGTGAAACAGACACCGATGTTTACGCAGGATTTCGAGTGAAATTTTGTTGGGAACAAAATCTGATAAGCGGTGTCTAAGTAAGTAGTTCGCAAAAAAGCGAACGTTAACATTGGTAGCTTCTCCCAAAAGGGAGAATGCAAAAAGGCGGGCGAAGCTCTTGGTCAAGTCAATTACTTTTGACGACGAAGAAATCGGGCAGGCGGTAGTGCCGGCTCGGCAGACGGCCGCCCACGCGGGGAGCGACCTGGCGTTTATTGAAAAGTTACGAGCGGGCGACGCGACAGCTTTTGAAATCCTGATCGACCGGTTCTCCGGTGATGTTTATGCCCTGCTGTACAGGCTGACGGAAAACGCTGAAGAAGCAGGCGATCTGACACAGGAAACGCTCCTCCGGGCCTTTAGATCGATAAAGGCGTTTCGCGGCGACTCGGGATTGAAAACATGGCTTTTTCGGATTGCGATCAACGAATCACGTAATCGTTTTCGTTGGTGGAAACGACGGAAACGGGATCTGACGATCTCGCTTGATTCAAATATCGGCGATTCGGAAACGCTGGTATCGGATACGCTGCGGGATACCTCGATCAGCCCGGAGGACTCGGCCCTCGCCCGCGAACGTGAATATGCGATCAAGGCCGCATTGCTGGAGATTCCGGACATTTACCGCGAGGCAATTGTTCTCTGCGATATCGAGGAACTGAGCTATGAAGAAACTGCCGATGCGCTCGGTATTGGTATTGGAACCGTAAAGTCGCGTATCTCACGCGGGCGCGAGGAATTGCGGCGAAGACTTAAGGATTTTTGATAATTGAATGAATGGTTGACTCGCCCCGGTCTCATTTTCTGAAGACTAGATAAAATCGGTGCCAAACGATAGGTCAAGAGAGAACGATAATTGTGGTCGGAGTCAAAAAAAACGGAGTTTAGCGGTTATTTGAATCGACCAGCAACACTCGATGAAGAATTGCCAAAACACCGTTTAACGGTTTCCGTTCCGCAACGACACGTTGCTTCCTTAGGTTAGGCGGCAGCCGGGGTCAGTCAGCCATTCAATCAATTGGGAAGACTAGGAAATGAAATGCTCCGACATACAAACTGATCTGACGCTTTACGCGAACCTAGCCGATGTTGAACTGGTTTTGGTGAAATCGCATATTGAGGCGTGCCCTTTGTGCCGTCAAAAATATGATGAAATACGCGAGATCAAAAGGTCATTGAAACAGTTGCCTCGGCCTGCGATGTCCTATGCGTTGCAGCGGCAGATAAAACGATCCGTCAAAGCCGAGACCCGCAATCGCAATAGATCCTGGCTCGCAGTTTCGCCCGAGACCCAAAAGTTGTTCAACACCCGCATAATGCCCTATACGGTGGGCGTTCTGGCATCGCTCGTGATGGGCTTTACGTTCCTGGCCTTGATGTTTTCGGGTATTCGCGATCAGGCGAGTTTGTCGACACCGAACCCGACCCGATCGGATACTGTGATGATCGCCGCCAATAAAAATCCGTTTCGAGAGCCGGCCGCTGACAGCCTTTCGCCGATGGATTATGCCCAAACACGGCTTAGCGTTTCGAGCGAATCGCCGAGCGTAAATCCGCAGGGAGCATTGATCGCACTTACAAAATCATTTGTACGCGGCGGAATGAAGGATGATGAGGTAGTGGTCGTCGCGGATGTTTTTGGCAATGGCCTCGCCCGGATCGCCGAGGTTGTCGAACCCTCGCGTGACCGCCTAGCAGTCGCTGAGCTGCAAAAAGCGCTCGCGTCCGACCCGGCTTTCGCACCATTTTTGCCATCGACGATCGAAAACCGGCCTGAAAGCGTGAGGGTCGTACTCAAATTTCAAAGCGTAAACGTCAGCACAGGTTCAAGGCACAGAAATCGGCTCTAAAATGTCATAACTTATCGATCTCGGTTTTTAGCCGGGCTGCTAGAGATGCATCTAAAGGCAGTAAGATGTTGTATTGCTCCATCGCGGCAACCTTGTTGCGCTTACGGGTATAAACTATCCCAAGGTTCACTCTAGCCTTTACAAATTTTGGGCTTAACGAAAGACATTTCAGATACGCCTCGATCGCCCTATCAAACTGGCGGTCCGCGAAATACGAATTACCAAGCAGATACCAGCCATCCGAGTAGGCCGGATTCTTGCCCGTGTAATCGATCAGGCCCGTCACCGCACGGGTATAGAATTTTGTTGCCTCAGTAGATTTTCCCTGCCCGACATAAGCATTACCAAGGTAATAGTTCGTTTCACCGTCATTTGGCTGGAGCCGTAGCGCACTGTTACAGGCGATGATCGCCTGATCGTATTCCTTTGTCTCGTTGTAGGCTCGGCATAGATTGGTATACGCGACGTATTGGTTCGGCAGGATTGTAATACCCGCCTTTGCCGCCTGCACAGCATCCTCCGGCCTTCCTGCCAAGCTGTAATACCAGCTTAGATCCGTGTAAAGATTACCGTCATTCACAAAGACTTTCAGCCCTTGTTTAGAAATATTGATCGCGTCGGTAAAACGATTCTCACTACGAAAAACTTCGGACAAATTACGATATGCCTGATACGTATCCGGTTTGGAACTAATGGCTTTTTGATAGGCCTCAATTGCCGGTGCAGCATTTCGCAATTTTTGATGAGCGTCACCAAGGAGATAGTAAGTTTCACCCGGGAAACGTGTTCCGTTTGCAAGCGCCTTTCCACATGCGTCAACCTGTGATTTCAAATCGCCTAGGGCAAAGTGAACTCTCGCCATGTTGTAGTAAATATCACCATCCTGGGGGGCTATGGCCGCCGCCTTTTGAAAACCGTCCAGAGCGGCTGCATACGAATTACGGGCTAAATTTATTTCACCGACCGATTTTAGCAGCGTCAGATCGCGAGGATCTAGAGCCAGCGCCTTGTTGACCTCATCGAGAGCAGCATTATAATTTTTTTGCTCGAAAAGGATGTAAGAGCGGATCTTATAGACATCCAGCGGACGAAATCCTTGACTTAACGCTATAGCGAATTCCTTTAGTGCTTCGTCATTCTCCTGCAGGTTGAAATGGGCAAATCCTTTTCGGAAATGGGAATAGGGATTTGTCGGGACAAGGATGATCGCTTCGCCATATTTATCAGCGGCCTCACGAAAATTTTTCTGAGTAAAGGCCTTATCTGCCAACGTCTGCAGATTTTTTGCTTTATCCTTGTCCTTTCGTGACTGACCGGGGACTCCGGGCGCAAAAATACAAAGAAGCAAAAAAACCAAACCTATGGATCGAAAAGGGTAATAACCTCTCATAGCGTCAAATCTCCAAAATTTACTGAATAATGACCGTACGGTCGTCCTTTCCTTTGGCCCTTGGCGTTGCTTTCACCGCCGGCGGCTTAGTCGTTTGAACCGGTGGGTTCTTTGAGACGGATTGTGGTGTCTGCCTTGCATCCGGTGGCGGCGAGACCACAACCCGACTCGAATTGGTTTCCGTCGAATTTATGTTGTCAGTTTGGGCAACATTAGCATTTGAATTCACGCCGGAGTTGCTATTCGCGATGACTACGCTCTCGGTTGGTTGCGGCGAGGGTGATGCTTTAATCTCTGGCGTAGGGGTCGGTGATTCTTTGACCTGAGACGGTAAATAGTACTTATTGTAAGCATACCAACCCCCGCCGGCAGCGATACCCGCGAGAACTAACAAACCTAACAAAACGCCAACGACCAATCCTGCTCTAGATTTCTTCTTTGGTGGTTGGGCCAACTGTGGCGGCTGTTCGTGTAGTTGTGTCGGCGGCTCCGCTCCGGCTGCGGCGGCAAAGGTTGCGGGAGCCGCAACAGATTCAGATTGGAACTCAGACGTGATCTGTTCCGCTTGCCCCGCCGGCTCCTCGGCACCCGGAGCAGCAAATATCTGTGTTTTAATATCGGCCTGTATTGGCTCAGGGTCAGCCGCAGGTGCATCGAAGTGCAGCGTTTCCGCTCCAAGGGATTCCTCTGTCCTAACATCCTCAGCGATCCGCGTTGCTGACACTTGGTCCGGCGATTCCGAGGGCTGAGTCGACATAACGGGGATGATCTTTGTTTGCCCCTCACCCGTCAACATCGGGGTCTTTTCGGCTTCAGGCGACTGATCACCGGCACCGGAACGGTTAAACGCCCGTCGAAGGGCCCTCTGCATCTCCGATGCTTTGTCATATCGCTCATTCTGCCGGACGGCGATACCCTTCAAGATGACATCGGAGATTCCGGGCGTCACTTCCCGGTTTATCTCGAAAGGCGCCTGGATAGGATCTTGTAAACCGCCAAGCAAAGCATCCGCCCGTGTCAGGGCATCGACAGGGACGACATTTGTCAATAATTGGTAGAGTGTCGCCGACAGAGAATATATGTCGCTGCGAGCGTCGGTCCCCGTTCCCCGCACCTGCTCCATCGATGCAAAATATGGCGAATAACCGACAACGCTGCCAGTTCCCAGCGACGATGTATCGGCTTTGGTGTCGAAATCTTTCGACAGTCCGAAATCAAGCAATACGATATGGTTATCGTCAGTGAGTTTTAGGTTTTCGGGCTTTATATCGCGGTGAATGATTGGCGGCTCATGCGAATGGAGATAATTGAGAGCATCTAGCAACTGATCGGCCCAAAACATTACCCAGCTAAGCGGAAAAGGTTTTTTCGCCGATTCGAGCCGCTTTCCCAGATCGTCGCCCGATATATGCTCCATTACGAGGTATTGCTCGCTGCTCTCCACAAAATGATCAATAACCTTTGGCAGCACCGGATGGCGAAGGCGGCCAAGAATCTTAGCCTCGCGCTCAAAGGCGTTGCCGAGCTCCGGGTTTTCGTGAAACATTGTCCGTTTCAACGCGACCGCACTGCCCAAGCGCTGATCGACCGCCAGATATACTTCGCCCATACCGCCTTTGCCGATCATCTGAACGATCAGATAGCGGTTTTGGATCATCGAATTCGGTGAAATTTGTTTCATTGCCACCCCGGTTGATAAGTTAATAAATTAAGAATTTAGCCAATCCTGAGTTTGTCCGGAGGCAACATCGCCGGCATTCCCTTGTGCTGATAACAACGAATATTTCCTTTTACCCGACGGGAGCAAGGTGTCCCTTTTTTTGTTTCCGCTCCGCAATAGTAACTCGGCTCGTCCACCGTGATCTTTTTGTCCGGCTGCTGGAAAACAGGCGGCTGCGATGCAACGCTTCGCGGTACGGACAATGACGACTGTACTTCCGCAGGCGGCGGCTGACTCGTTTTGACCGGCGCCTCTACTGCCGAATTTGCTTTCGACGGCTGACTAACGAGCATTGTCTGCTGTCTCGTAACAAGAGGGCTCGCAGGTGCACTACCACTCTTGAGGTAACCGCCAATACCAAAAATTCCGACCAGGAGACTCAACCCCACTATTGCCCGCGGAATGAGGTCCTGGCCCTTAAATTCCGATTCGCATACTGGACAAAACCGGCGGCTCGTGAAAATACCCCAGTCGGTCCGCTCTACCTTCTCACCACAGTTTGCACAAAAATTAGGGCGAAAAAGCATCCACATTACCTTTCCCATAATGCCGATATACCCAAAAACCAAATCGGCCGAACGGCATACATTCTGACTGCTGTGAGTCGAGAAAATGATTATAAACCATAAATCGAATTCTGTTAAGCATTTATCGAAGAGCCCAATGCAACCGCACTTCGCCTATTCGCGTCAAATTGCTAACATTTCGTATGGGCGTTCTAAAGACGGTATTTTCATTAGGATTTTTATTGATCGGTTCCCTCGGCATAGCCGCTCAGGATGACGATCCGATACGAGTTGATTCGTCGATCGTCAGGCTAAATGTCGGCGTCGTCGACCCGCGCGGCCGACCTGTCCTCACGCTCGACAAGAATAGCTTTGATCTCTACGAGGATGGGGTTAAACAACAAATAACGAGATTTGAGCCTAGTGAAGCTCCATTTAGCGTAGTGATCATGCTCGATATGAGCGGCTCGACGCTCGGCTTTCGACAGGTCATCAGGCAATCGGCAGTGAGATTTATTGACGCCCTGTCGCCGAACGACCGCGTTGCGGTGGTTGAATTTTACGACAAGATAAATCTGCGAAACGATTTCACAACCGACCGGGACACGATCGCCAACTCGATCGCCGTTTCGAATGGACGCGGCAAGACCCAACTTTACAAGGCTCTGGATTTTGCCCTCGACAAACTTTCGAAAGAAAAGACCCGCCGTAAAGCAATCATCGTGCTGACCGACGGGATTGATTCGGACCTTCAGGGTAAGGATCGCGATGCCCTTCAGTTTGTTAAGGACGATCAGATCGCCTCGGCTCTTAAACCCGAGGTTGGCGACATGCTGAATCGCGTCCTCAACCGCTCCGACGCCCAGGGCGTCACCGTCTATCCGCTTGCTTTGCCGACGGGTGACCCCGCCAAACTTGCTGATCCGACGCCCCGCCAAATCGCAATGTTTAAGGCCGCGCGCTCCCGTTTGCAGATTGTCGCAGACCGCACAGGCGGAACGCTAAATTCAATCAACCGGCTCGAGGAAATGGGCCGGCTTTACGCTCAGGTCGCTGCCGATCTACGAACGCTCTACACCATCGAGTACCAGCCTGCCAACGACAAACGTGATGGTAAATGGCGTTCTATTCGTATCGGAGTAAAAAACTCTGAACTTATCTCGCGCACCCGTCAGGGCTATTTTGCAAAGTGAGTATTAACAACCGTGCGTGATTTGTAAGATCTCTTTCCCAAAATGGTCAGTGGCAATTCACTTCGAATTCCATTATTCGCATCCATTTTCCTCATCTCACTTTCCATTTTCAATCATCCATTACCCTTGACACCTCGTCGTTTGCTTTGTAGTCTAACTATTCCCCCAGCGTGCACCCGTAGCTCAGCTGGATAGAGTACTTGACTACGAATCAAGGGGTCGCATGTTCGAATCATGCCGGGTGTACCACTTTTATCTCCAGACAAACAATGCGGAACCTCGTCATTAGAAACAATTTATCCAACCTTCCGTAAAAAGCGGTATTCTAAACAAAGAAACTAGGAGAATCCACAAAAATGAAAAAACTTTTTAAGTCCCGGTTTGTGGCTTTAGCGATGGTTGCTTTAGCGGCGGCAATTTATATGACGACAAACAACCAACCCACGACACAGGCGGCGGAAGCACCCGTGACGTTCGATGCGGCAACAAACCCACTCACGGCGAAATGGACAGGTCCGTATGGCGGAATCCCGCCTTTTGACAAGGTCAAGATCAGTGATTTCAAACCCGCTCTCGAAGCCGCGATGGCAGAGAATCTAGCCGAGATCGACGCTATTGCGAACAACAAGGCGGCTCCGACCTTTGCCAATACATTTATCCCGCTCGAAAAATCAGGCGATATGCTCAACCGTGTCGGAACGATATTCGGCATCTGGTCGAGCAACTTGAGTTCGAAGGAGTTTGAACCTATTGACGAAGAAATGCAGCCGAAATTGGCCGCGCATTATGACAAGATCACGCAGAATACCGCTCTTTTTAAACGCATCGAGACTGTCTACAATTCGCCTGCAACCAAAAAACTAACGAAAGAACAGCAACGTCTCGTGTGGGTCTATTACACCAATTACTCTCACGCCGGAGCCAAACTCGACGCCGCTAAGAAGACAAGACTGTCTGAGATAAACCAACAACTTGCGGGTCTCTTCACCAAGTTTAGTCAGAACTTGCTTGCGGACGAGGGCGAAAAATGGCTAACGATCACAAAAGAATCAGACCTCGCTGGTCTGCCCGACTCGTTGAGGAACGCCGCAGCCTCCGCCGCCAAATCAAAAAATGTCAGCGGATGGATCATTCGGAACACACGTTCATCTATCGATCCTTTTCTGACGTACTCCGACCAGCGCGACTTGCGCGAAAAAGCATGGCGGATGTTTACCATGCGCGGTGACAATGGTGACGCTCACGACAACAAGGCGATCATCTCTCAGATCCTCCAGTTGCGTGCCGAACGTGCCCATCTGTTTGGCCTTCCGACCCATGCACATTGGTCGCTGCAGCAGACGATGGCGAAAACTCCTGAGAATGCCTTAAAGCTGATGGACTCAGTATGGCCGGCGGCCGTGGCCCGCGTTCACGAGGAAGTTGCGGATATGCAGGCTCTCGCGGATAAAGAAGGAGCAAAGCTCAAGATCGAGCCATGGGACTATCGCTATTACATGGAAAAAGTACGTAAGGCAAAATACGATCTCGACCAAAATCAGGTCAAACCCTATCTGCAGCTCGACAAGATGCGCGAGGCGATGATGTGGGTTGCTGGTGAGCTCTTCAATTTTAATTTTAAGAAGCTCGATGGCATTCCCACATTCAATTCCGACATGGCTGTTTACGAAGTAACGAACAAGACTTCGGGCAAGCATATCGGGCTTTGGTACTTCGACCCATACGCGCGTGATGGAAAACGTAGCGGAGCCTGGATGAATCAGTACCGCAATCAATCGCGTGTCGGTGGCGATTTTACGACGATAGTTTCAAACAATGCCAATTTTGTGAAAGGCAATCCCGGCGAGCCAGTTCTCATCTCGTGGGACGACGCGACAACGATGTTTCACGAATTCGGCCACGCATTGCACGGTTTGTCATCCAATGTGACATATCCGTCGCTTTCGGGGACGGCTGTTGCCACGGATTATGTCGAGTTTCCGTCGCAGTTGCTCGAACATTGGGTCTCTACCCCCGAAGTACTGCAGAAATTTGCGGTCCACTATCAAACCGGCAAACCGATCCCACAAGAGCTTGTCGATAAGATCAAGAAAGCATCGAAATTCAATCAGGGCTTTGCGACGACCGAATATTTGTCAAGCGCGCTGGTTGATATGAAACTTCACCTTGCCGGTGATCAGAAGATCGACCCAGCGGTGTTTGAGAAAGAAACGCTTGCGGCCCTCGGCATGCCGCACGAGTTGGTAATGCGTCACCGCACGCCGCAGTTTGGTCACATATTTTCGAGCGACGGATACGCCACCGGCTATTACAGCTACTTATGGTCGGACGTTTTGACGGCAGACGCATACACCGCGTTTACCGAAGCCGGCGGGCCGTACGACAAAAAGGTCGCTGCTCGTCTGGTAAAATATGTTTTCTCGGTTGGCAACACGATCGACCCGGCAGACGGATTTCGTATGTTCCGCGGACGCGATCCGAATGTCGATGCGTTGATGATAAAGCGCGGCTTTCCGGTTTTTAAGAAATAGACCAAGAAATTTGCCGCCGATAAACGCAGATAACGCAGATAATGAATTTCACTATCTGCGTTATCTGATTTTATTTGGGTTAAATTCCTATGAGGCTTTAATACCTAAATTCCTCATTCGTCTGTAAAGATGACTGCGGTCCACGCCCATTTTTTCAGCCGCTTTGGCTACATTTCCTTCGTTTTCCGCAAGTTTGCGTTGAATAAACTCTCGTTGATAGGCATCGGTCGCGTCTTTGAAGGTCGGGAAACGGAAACTAACAGCTCTTGATTCGTATGTGCTTTCCAACGTGGGTAGATCATCCGCAGCAATGGTTTCTTTCGCGGTCATGATAACGATCCGCTCGACCGTATTTTTCAGCTCACGCACATTCCCGATCCACTCGTATCCTTGCAAAGCCTCGATCGCATCCGACGAAAACTGCTTTGCCGGCTTACCGTATTCGAGCGAAAATCGCTGATTAAAATGTTCGGTTAGTATCGGTACGTCTTCACGGCGTTCACGAAGCGGCGGCACCTGAAATGGAATGACGTTCAACCTGTAAAAGAGGTCCGAGCGAAAATTTCCGTCGTCGATCAGGCCGTCCAGAGGCTTATTAGTCGCGGAAATGACGCGGACATCGACCGAAACCGGGGTATTGCTTCCGACCGGTTCAAACCGCTGCTCCTCCAGCACACGCAGCACTTTCGCCTGCACCCGTGCCGACATATCGCCTATTTCATCAAGGAAAAGCGTTGCCCCATCAGCGATTTCAAATTTCCCCTTTTTAGAACGCGTCGCTCCCGAAAAAGATCCTTTCGCATGACCGAAAAGCTCTGATTCTACTAGCTCTTCCGGTATCGCCGCCGAATTTATCTCTACAAATGGGGCATTTTTTCGCTTTGATTGTGCATGGATCGCACGGGCCACCAGCTCCTTCCCGGTACCGCTTTCTCCTGAGATCAGTACACGGCCATCCGTCGGAGCTACGATCGCTATCTGTTTACGTAGTGCTCGCATTGCTACAGATTCACCCACCATTACATATTGCCCGGCGATGGAACTCAGTAGCTGCTCATTTACACGCTCAAGTTCGTGTTGGCGGACAGCATTTTTCACTGTGACAACCGTGCGCTCGATACTCAACGGTTTTTCAATAAAATCGAACGCGCCGAGCTTTGTCGATCTAACGGCGGTCTCGATGTTTCCGTGACCGGAGATCATTACCACCGCGGCGTCACACCCATCGTCCTTAAGTCTGGCAAGCGTTTCAAGTCCGTCAATGCCGTTGCCGAGCCATATGTCGAGCAGAATGCATCCAAAATGATGCATCCGCGACATTTCAATGCACTGCTCGCCTGAGTCAGCCGTTCTTACAATAAATCCCTCGTCCTCCAGCACACTGCGAAGCGTGTCCCGAATCCCCGGTTCGTCGTCAACAATAAGCACCGTGTTTTGCATTTATCCGTTTACAGGCAGCTCGATAATAAATTTTGCCCCGTTAGGCGGATTCGTAACCACCTTTATACGCCCGTGATGCTCGCTGATAATACGGTTTACTATTGCGAGTCCAAGCCCGGTGCCGCGTCCCTTCGTAGAAAAGTATGGCTGAAAGAGCTTTTGCAGGTCGCCCGGAGCGATGCCTCTGCCATTGTCAGAAACCTCGGCGACAACTAGATCCCGGGCGGTTTCATACCTGGTTGTCACGAGAATACGCGGTTCGGCGGCGTCGCCGTCAAAAGCCTCAACCGCATTCTCGATCAGGTTTACAAAGACGCGCTTCAATTGTTCAGCATCGAGCAAGACCGCCGGGAGCGTACGTGCAAGCACGACATCGATCACCAACCGCGAAAACCGGCCATCAAATACTGTCACCGCCTGGGCTATGACTTCGTTGACATCGCCGGGCTCCAATTTAGCGTCCGGAAGCCGTGCGAAACGCGAAAATTCATCGACCATCGATTTTAGCGATGATACTTCGCGTAGGATCGTGGCCGTGCTTTCGTGAACGACATCACCTATTGGCCCCTTATCGTTAAGGCGTTTACCGCCGCCGTTTTCAATGTGTCCGATAAGTTCAAAGCGTTTTGCAATACGCTCAGCGGAGAGTTGTATCGGCGTAAGCGGATTTTTGATCTCGTGAGCCATCCGTCGTGCTACCTCTTGCCAAGCGGATGCTCGCTGGGCGGAAATAAGCTCTGAGAGGTCCTCGATGACCAGTACCACGCCACTCTCTGCCGGAAGAGCGGAAGCCGTGATCGCAACCGTGCGCCCCAGTTCGGCATTCCCATTCCCGTTTCCCGATTTCATAACGGTCTGGTCGGACGCATGGCCAACTCGGCGTGCCCGACCGACAACACGCCCGAAAACGGCACCATCTTCGTCACCTGCGAGATCATGCAGGCCAGCACCAGAAAAATCGAAACCTTCTAAACCCAAAATATCTATTGCCGCGCCGTTTATCGTAGTTACGCGATCTTCGGCATCAAACGAGATCACGCCCGTCGGCAGTGTCTCGAGCACCGTTTCGATATAACGCCGCCGCTCACTCAGCTCTGCCGAGTTTGATTCGAGTTTAGAGGACATCTCGTTAAAAGCGGATACGAGTAGGCCGAGCTCGTCGTCGGCCAAAACATCGACCCGATGCCCGAAATTTCCGCTTGCGATCTCACCCGAGCCTTCTGCAAGAGCCTTAATCGGAACCGTGATACCGCGCGCAACGTAAAAAGCGATCCACGACGAAGCGAATATAAGCAAGAAAGTAAGGAGACCTAATGTCAGCAAACCGACGCGGCGGACGTCGAGCTGCTGGCGCCCCAAACGGTCAAGCTCGATCAGCGAGTTGTCAACTATCTGCCCGACATTCGTCGCGTTGATCGGATCGGGTACGATCAGCAGCCGTCTTCCGCCGGACATCGGCGCAATCGCCGCATCAAACCCCTTGCGATCCGTAAGAAAAGCTTCTGCACCGCCTCCTGTCCGGACAACCGTAACGAGGTGGTCAAGCTCGGCACGCTGATCCGGTGGTATCTCAGGTTCGCTTACAGACAATGTCCGATTGTCGTCTGACAATATTTCAATGTGCGACAAGCGGCCGGCCACTGCAATACTTCTCAGGGTAGAATTATCAAAATTTTGCCTTTCGAGAGTCGCCGCAATCATTTTCGCAGTACCTTCGAGCGTTGCAGTATGTTCCTCCACCGCTGATTGCTCCATCTCGCGGGCTTGTTTAATAACATTTTGTGGAATCTGCGTAAACCAGCGTTCTAATGCGCGGTTCATATATAGATACGTAAAGACGGACATTACAATGATCGGCAGGAGGCTGACCGCAAAAAAATAGATCAGCAGCCGTGTCTTGATCTTTGCACCAAGCTGAAATGTCCTACGCTCATGCAAAAGCTTGATCAGGCTTCGCAGGAAGATAAATCCAAAAATAATAAAGGCAACAAAATTTAACGTCGACAACGCATAAAGAAGAAGTAGATCGCCGGACGATTCGATCGTGAATGTCTTCCAAAGATTTGTCGATTGGACGACAACCAACAGGGTCAAAGTAGCTACTGTAATAATACCTACGATCCAGGGCGTCTTTCGGCCTCTTGCTTTGGTTCCAGCTTTTTCCACGTTTGCAAGTTTAACATAATAGAGGCCGCTAAACGGCGGCATTGTCCCGCTCTACGGAATCCGCTAGAATCAAGCGGTTACCAATATATATGCGTGCTATTTTTTTCGATCAACGGGGCCGGATTCGCAGCGGCTGGCGGGCCGCCACGTTCCTTTTCTCCTTTCTCTTACTTTCGTTCTTTGCAATTCTAAGCAGCATTACCTTTATCTCGACATTTCCGATGGGCGAATCGGCGACGAGTTTCATACCTTTGATCGTACCTTTTACGATTTCGGCCTTGATAGCGATCTTGCTAGGCTGGCTATATGGAAAGCTGTTTGAAGGATTGCCTTTCCGGGCTTTAGGCATCTCGTTTTCCGGCGGGTGGCTTAAGAATTTTGCTGCCGGATGCCTGATCGGAGCGGTCGCACTTTCGAGTGCGATTGTCATCGCAATGATGTCGGGTGGGCTGAACCTGACCGCAAACCGTGAGTCGTCGGGTACGGCGGTCGCAACTACGCTCTTAACGACGCTCTTGATATTCGCCGTCGGGGCCGCGTCCGAAGAATCGCTGTTTCGCGGCTATCTGCTCCAAACCTTCATCCGCCCTAAGCATTTTTTCATAGGCATCGGCCTCACATCGCTGCTTTTTGCCGTTGCCCACAACAATAACCCTGACGCGAGTCGCCTATCGATGCTAAACACATTCTTAGCGGGCATCTGGTTCGCGACCGCATATTTGAAAACCCGTGACCTGTGGTTTCCGCTTGGCATACATCTCACGTGGAATTGGCTGCAAGGTCCCGTGTTTGGAATAAATGTAAGCGGGATAACAGAATTCAGCCCCGATCCAGTTTTACGGGCGACCGACCTCGGCCCGGCGTGGCTAACCGGCGGCAGCTACGGCATCGAAGGCGGTATCGCCTGTACGATCGCCCTCGTTATCTCGATCGGATTGATTTATTTCCTACCCGGAATCAAACCGGACCCTGAATTGTTTGTCTTATCGGAAAACCATAAACAAGAAATTTAGCCGCAGATAAACGCAGCTGGCGTGGATAAGAATACTCATTTTCCCGATCTGCGTTATCAGGGCTTATCTGTGACAAAACTCTTTGTTGGGTATCGATCATCCGGCCTGAATCTTAAACGATATGTCCACCGCTCGTGCCGAGTGCGTCAGCCGCCCCACAGAGATCAGATCGACCCCGGCATCTGCAAACGATCGTACGCGATCGAGATCCATTCCACCCGACGCCTCGATCACCACTGATGGATTCATTCCGCGCGCCATTTGCACTAATTTTGCCGCTTCCTCCGGAGTCTGATTATCAAGCATTACGATCTCAGCACCGGCTTCGATCGCCTCGCGAAGCTGTGCCCAATTTGTAACCTCGACCTCTATCTTATGCAGGTGTCCGACGCTGGTTTTCGCCGCCCTGACCGCCTCGGTTATGCCGCCCGCGAGAGCGATGTGGTTGTCCTTGATCAAAACGCCGTCATCGAGGCCCATACGATGGTTTTTGCCGCCGCCGATCGTAACTGCGTACTTTTCCAACATCCTTAGGCCCGGCGTCGTCTTGCGCGTATCGATGATGCTGGCGCCCGTCCCTTCCACTGCGTTGACGTAGGCCCGCGTCAAGGTCGCAATGCCGGAAAGACGCTGGAGTAGGTTGAGGGCGACGCGTTCGCCTGTCAGTAGCACGTCTGCATAGCCTTTGAGCGTGCCGAAAACGGTCCCCGTCTCGACCTCGTCGCCCTCGTTATAACTCGTTTCGATCTCAGATACGTCAGGGTCCAGATGAAAGAATACCGCTTCGGCAACGTCGAGCCCGCATACTATTAGGGTTTCCTTTGCCAAAAAACGGCCGTGCCCGCGTGTGTCAGGTGCGACGGTCGCCCGGGTCGTGATATCACCGCGGCCGATATCCTCGGCGAGAAACTCGCCGATCGCCGCCATTAAGTCTCCATTTTCAAGCCAATTCATATATTCATGATACGGGAAATTTTGACAATACTCCACGAAAGGGTTATTCTCTCCGCATCCACAAAGGGACGCGGGTTTGGTACGGGTCCTAAAATTAAGAAAAACAGGAGAAAATATAGTGAAAAACGGACTCGGATTATTGATCGTTGCGACGGCTCTCTTTACGGCGGCTTTTGCCTGCAACATGAGCACGGCAAACATGAGCAGCTTTAAGACCTCGACCGACAAAGAGGGTACAAAGGAAACAACCAACTTCAAGGGCGGCGAGACGATCTACGGTCGCGCAACCATCGCAAACAACGGCGGCAAGGTAAAGATCAAACTGCAGGTAAATGTTGATGACGTTCCGGGCATGACCAAGGGCGATATGGTCAAGGGCTCCGATGTAACGATCGATCTCGACGGTGACGGTGTCGGCGTTTACACCTTACCAATTCCGGCCGGCGTAAAGAGCGGAAAATATATTGTTACCGCCGACATGCTCAATGACGCTGGCGAGAAAAAGGACAGCAAATCTGTAAATATCAACATTACCGGTGACTCCGGCAGCAGTTCGGACGACGAGAAATAGTTACTTCCCAAGTTCGAGGCCCGTCAGCGGGAGTATGGTTAAAAAAGCAAAAACGAGCGGATCGGCAAATGCCCCTCCGCTCGTTTTTTGTAAAAATGTGATTCGTTTTATTCCGCTGAGCGGAACTTCATTAACTAAGGCACTAGGAGCTTCAGACCTCAACTAATCCAAAACATCCAGATTGCTATTGAGTGCAGCGATCTGTCCCTCCAACTCTGTTGATCGGTCGCGGAGTTCCTGGACCTTGTCGGCGGGGGCTCGATCGACGAAGTTTGCGTTTGAAAGCTGACCGTCGAGGCGCGTTTTCTCTTCGGTCAGCTTGGTGATCTGGTTTGTCAGCCGCGCCCGCTCGACCTCGAAGTCGATCAAGCCTTCGAGCGGCACGGCAAGCCGGGCGTCGTTCGTCACGGCCTTTGCCGAGGCACGCGGAACATCCAGTTCGTCGCCGATAACAAGGCTCTCGGCCTTTGCGAGCTTTATGATCTGGGCTTCGTTGGCCTCGAACACGGCTTGCATTCCCTCAACCGCCGCTATATGTACCGTAAACTTGATCGCGGTCGAGATATTCATCTCGGCACGGATATTTCGTACCTTTTTGATAATCTCAATGACCGCTGACATTTCCGTCTCGGCTCGCTCGTCGATCAACGCCGCATCGCCCTCGGGAAAGCCCGTGAGCATTATGGTCGCATCGGCATTGGAATAAGCCGCGTTATGTAAAGCTGATCCGGTGCCGGGCAATTTCAGCCATAATTCCTCAGTCAGATACGGCATAAACGGATGCAGCATCCTCAAGGCGATCTCAAGAACTGTGAGGATACGTGCCCGGGCCGCCGATTTGTCTTCGACCGACTGCTGACCGCTGACGGCTGACTGCTCACTGATCTCGTCTTTGACCAGCTCAATATACCAATCGCAGAAATCGTCCCAAAAGAAATGATAGAGCATCGAAACGGCCTCGTGAAACTGGTAGGTGTTGAGTGCTTTATTGACCGCAATTGCAGTTTTATTGATTCGCGAAACGATCCAGCGGTCAGCCAGGTTCGTAGTGCGCGATTCATCGCGTTCATTCGGGCTTAAGCCCGCACTCTGAACAGCCGCACCTTCCGCGTTCATCAAAGTAAACCGAGTCGCGTTCCATATCTTATTGGAGAAGTTACGATACGTCTCGACGCCGGTGTCGTTCCACTTGATATCGGCTCCGGTGGCGATCGACGCGAGATAGATACGCGTTGCGTCCACGCCAAATTTGTCGAACATCTCGATCGGATCGACGCCGTTGTTGCGCGATTTGGACATCGGCTTGCCGTCCTTGCCAAGCACGGTGCCGGTTATCACACAATCATTAAAAGCCACCTGTCCCGTGAACTTCTTCGTCAGCATCATCATCCGTGAGACCCACAAAAAAATAATGTCGCGGCCCGTGACTAAGACATCGGTCGGCAGAAAAGTTTCGAGATCACTCAACCGGCTCCCCTCCTTACGAAGGAGGGGTGCGGCTTTAGCCGTGGGGTGGTTCTCTGCGTTCTTATCGTCAACGTCCGGAGCGGAGCGAACCACCCCGTCACCCGAAGCAGGTGCCGCCACGCCTTCGTAGGGAGGGGAGCTAGGAGATCCAGTCCAACCAAACGTACTGAACGCCCAAAGGCCGGAGGAGAACCAAGTATCGAGCACGTCCTGATCTTGTTTAAGTTTTCTTCCGTCCGCTTTGACGACCGCCTCTTCTTCTGTACGTGCGACATATACATTTCCGTCCGCGTCATACCACGCCGGAATCTGATGCCCCCACCAGAGCTGGCGCGAGATCGTCCAATCTTTGAGGTTTTCGAGCCAGGTTGTGTAAACCTTTTGATGCGGCACCTCGGGCGAGAAATGCGGCACGTTGTTTTTCGCCAAATCGAGCGCAAGCCCACGCATCTCATCCATTTTGACGAACCACTGCTCGGACAAGATCGGCTCGACGATCGTTTTACACCGCTCACAAACCGGCAAAGTGATCTCGTAATCGTCAACCTTTTCGAGCAGACCAAGCTCCTCAAATCGCTCAATCACCTTTGCCCTCGCTACAAAACGGTCAAGCCCGACAAAATCCTCACCCGCCGCCTCGTTCATCGTACCGTCGAGATTCATTACGAGAAGCTGTTCGAGATTGTGCCGTTCGCCGACAAGATAATCGTTCGGGTCATGTGCAGGCGTGATCTTGACGGCTCCAGTGCCGAATTCGGCATCGACGTATTCGTCAGCAACAATCGGTATTTCACGACCTGTCAACGGCAATAGGATCATCTTGCCGACTAGGTCTTTGTAACGCTTGTCACTGCCGTTGACAGCGACAGCCGTATCGCCGAGCATCGTCTCCGGCCGAGTTGTTGCAACGGTGATACTCCTATCACTATCTTTGATCGGATATTTCAGGTAGTAAAGCTTCCCGTCTTTCCGAACCTCGTCTTTTACTTCTAGATCAGAGAGAACGGTCTTGTCTTTTGGACACCAATTTACGATACGCAAACCGCGATAGATCCAGCCTTGCTCATAGAGCGTGCAAAATACATTTTTGACCGCCAGCGACAAACTTTCGTCCATTGTAAACCGTTGTCGCGACCAATCGACCGACGCGCCCTCGCGACGCATCTGTTCGGTGATTGTGTTGCCGTACTGCTCCTTCCATTTCCATGCGCGATTGACGAATTCCTCGCGGCCGATGTCGAGCGGGGATTTGTGCTCTTCCTTTTTTAGCTGCTCGACGACCTTTCGCTGGACGCTAATGCCGGCATGATCAGTTCCCGGAAGCCAGAGCGTGCGGTAACCCTGCATGCGTTTCCAACGCGTCAAGACATCCATTATCGTGTGCTGCAACGCATGGCCCATGTGGAGGCTGCCCGTTACGTTTGGCGGCGGGATGACGATGGAAAAAGGCCTGGCATCGGGGTCCTGATTGATCTCCGGAGCAAAAAAACCGCTCTCTTCCCAACGTTTGTAATGATGTTCTTCGGCTGATTTTGGGTCGTAGGCCTTTGCGAGTTCCATAAGTGCGTTTGTGTAAAACTTTTATTCTAAAACAAAAGCGGTCAGCATTCATTTCTACGATGAAAACTAACCGCTCGCGTCCGTTTAGATAATTACTTTTATATCTTTTTGTCCTCGTCGAGCGCTTCTCGGATCAGTTTTTCGGCGATCCTTGGAACAGCTTCTTGAGCGATCTCACGGATGACGTGATCAGAGAGTTTTTCGACGACTCGCTTTGCGACCAGATCAATCAATTCGTCAGATGGTTCCGTCATCGGATCGTCGGGCGGGGCAGAGAGACCTTCAGGTAAGATCGGCGTACCAAGTTCTTCCTCAGGACCAGGACCAGGATCAGGATCAGCAAAAGAAAAACGGGGCTCAAAATTAATCGAAACCGGCTCCGGCTCGGCCAAATCAACGATCTTTGCCGACGGCGACCAGTCAAAATCGCTAGATGTCTCGACCATCACGGCATCGGCCGACGCATCCACGTCGCCGTTACTGCTAACTGCACTCATTGGATGACTCGTCTCGATCATCTCGTCGTCGAAAGCCGAATCGCGCAGCGGATCCTCGATCGGCGAAGCCTCGCGGGGCGGTTCTAGCGAGAGATCGCCGAGCGGGTCTTCCTCGGTATCGTAATCCTGTATCGGCATTGTCGTCGCAAAGCTGCTTTTATATAGATCTTCGATATCGGCGGTTTCGGGGCTTGAAACCAAAGGCGTCGGGTCAATACCGAGCAGATCCAGAACGCGCGAGACGAGTTCGCGAATAGACGCAAAGGGCTTTGTCAAAAAACCATCTGCCTGTGAGCGCTCGGCCAAATCCTGATCAAAGGGCTCAAACGATCCGACGAGCAATAAAACAGGAATATGCCGGGTAGCAGAATCCTGCTTTATCATTTCGCAGATCTGATAGCCATCCGGCCCGGGCATACCGACATCGACCAGGACGATGTCCGGCTGGACCTCGACAAATTTAAGCATCGCCGCGTTGCCGTCGGCTACCGCAAAAACATCCACGCCCTCCTCGGCAAACGTCATTTCCACGACCTTTCGGATCGTCATGGAATCGTCGGCTAATAATAATCTGGGGTTGCTCACCGCCTGTTTTGGTCTCCTGTTAAACTACGGGTCACTTACTTTACTATCCCGCCTCAACAAACATTCGGAGCATCGTTTTTAACTGCGCATCAGTAAATGGTTTTGGCAGAAATGCCACGGCCCCGGCCGAAAAACTATCTGACGAAAGCCGCGAAACCAGCTCGGTCGTCATAATAATGACAGGTATTTTCATCAGACGGCGTTCAGACTGCATATAGCGGACGAGGTCGCGTCCCTCAATATGCGGCATCACGACATCAAATATCGCCGCCGCGAAAGGTTCCTCCGATTGAAGCTGTTGATATGCTTCCTTGCCATCGCGGGCCGTCACAGCCGTAAAACCCTCCGCCTCCAGTACTCGCTCAACGACACGCAGTATCTCATCATCGTCATCGGCGACAAGTATTCGTTGCGGGATGTTTTGCTTATCAGTCATCCAATTGAAATCTGTATAATCTTATCAGATTTCGGCGGATTTTCGCCCTTCCCGGACCAGTTCTGCGGCTAACTTTATCGCCGACACCATACTCGATGCATCCGCGACACCCTTGCCGGCAATGTCATAGGCCGTACCGTGATCGACCGATGTCCGGATAAGCGGAAGCCCCAAGGTGACGTTCACGCCCGAACCGAATGACAACGATTTGACCGCAATCGTCGCCTGATCGTGATAAAGTGCTATCACGCCGTCAAACTCGCCCCTAAATCCACGCAAAAATATCGTATCCGGCGAATAGGGCCCGCTAACGTCAATCCCCAGTATTTCGCGGCAATATTCGACGGCTGGATTGATCTCATCTCTCTCTTCTGTGCCAAACATACCGCCTTCCGAGGCATGCGGATTTAATCCTGCGACCGCGATTGAAACGTTTCTGTTCAGCAGCTTTCCCAACTCCCGTGCAGAAAACCGTATCAGATCGACGAGGTTTTCTTCTTTGACAAACGCTATCGCATCCGTAAGTGAAAGATGGGTAGAAAGAAGCACGACGCGGAGTTTATCGGCAAAAAAGCTCATCCGAAATTCCCCGGTCTCCGTCAACTTGGCGAGAAACTCGGTGTGCCCCGGAAAATCGTAACCACCGAGAGCTATCGCCTTTTTGCTGATCGGAGCCGTGCAGATCGCGTCTATCTTTTTTTCCCGCCAGAGTCTGACCGCAGCTTCGATGTTTTCAGCAGCGGCCTTGCCGGTTGCGGCATCATCCGATCCGATAGGAAACTCGGCCGGCAGGTTTTTGAGATCGACTACTTCGACTCCGCTTGAATCGATGTCCACGTCAAGGCGATTTGCAATGTCGTATAAATGGGCCCCATCACCGATGATCACACAGCGGCAAACATCTCGAAGACTCTCGTCCGATAGTGCTTTGAGAACAATTTCCGGCCCGATGCCGGCAGCATCACCAATCGTGATCCCAACGACCGGCCGATCTGAAATTTCTATAGGCATGCATCCGCCTCAATCCGCATGCCGACGCATAAACGTCGGCACATCGAGATTCTCGACCGGCCGAAGTTCATTCGACGCATAAGGTACCGTGGCGGGTGAGACGGGCTGAGCCTCGACCGCTTTGGGCTTTGGCATTGGTGCAGCTATCTGCGAGTCAAACCCCGTGGCGATCACCGTGATGCGGATCTCGTCGCCCATATCTTCTTTTATCACGCTGCCCCAAATGATGTCGGCGTTATCATCGGCCTCGGATTCGATCATGCCGATGGCGTCTTCGACCTCACCCAGCACCATGTTAGGGCCGCCGGTAACATTGATGAGAGCAGCTTTTGCTCCCTTGATCGAATGCTCCTCGAGCAATTTGTAATCGAGCGCTGCACGCATAGCTTTTGATGCGGCGTCTTCGCCATCGCCTTTGCCGATGCCCATGAGAGCAACGCCTTTACCCCGCATGACCGTCGTCACGTCGGCGAAATCCAAATTAATTATGCCCGGCGTGATTATCAGGTCGGTAATGCCCTGGACGGCCCGGAGCAAAACGTCATCAGCCCGTCGAAAGGCTTCCATGATCGTGATCTTTTCCTCAACCTCGCGAAGTTTGGAATTGGGTATCGTGATCAGCGTATCGACACATCCGCGAAGCTCGGCAAGGCCTTTTTCGGCCTGAGCCATTCGTTTCTTGCCCTCGACGGCAAATGGCTTTGTCACCACGACAACCGTCAATGCACCAAGCTCGATCGCGAGGCTCGCGACCACCGGGGCCGCACCTGTCCCGGTCCCGCCGCCGAGGCCCGCCGTGACAAAGACCATATCCGACCCCTCAAGCACATCGAGTAATTTTTCAGTATCCTCGAGTGCGGCAGCCCGGCCAATGTCTGGATTCGAACCAGCACCAAGACCGCGTGTCGATTTGCTTCCAAGCTGGATCTTCATCGGTGCCTTTGAGGCGTTGAGGGCCTGAAGATCGGTATTCGCAACAATAAACTCCACGCCTTTGATCCCGGCATCGATCATCCGGTTGACGGCGTTGCCGCCGCCGCCGCCGACGCCGATCACTTTGATTCGTGCTCCCGTGATCGGAGGCTCGTCGATAAACATCCTAATGCCGCTGTTATTTAAATTTTGGTCTGTCATGGCGATAAAATTCCTCTAGCGGAAATGATGAACTGATAGTCGAAAAAACGCTTTTTCGAGGTTTGCTACAAATAACAATATCTTGTGCTAACGGCAAAGAAGCATACAACCATTTGCGGTAAAAAGCCAATCACGATATTACAATTATCTAAATTTATCGCGAAAACTTCCGAACCAATCCACAACCTTTTGCGCCGACGATTTGTCATGGGCGCCGTCACCGCGGATTTTGCTCCGCATGGAAAAAAGGGCCAGACCGCTCGCGACCGCCCACTGCGGGCTTTGAGCCTCAACAAGGAGCCCGCCAAAATACGATTCCTCGAGAAACCCGACCCGCGTCGGTGCGTCAAAAACCTGCTCAGCGATCTCGGCCAGGCCCCGCACCATCGAGCCGCCGCCAGTCATAAATACTCCGCCTGATATCTGCGCTTTTGCGGAATCTGTTTCCCTCGCGATGTGCTGCATCAGTTCTACCGCCCGCGGCTGCATAATGTCGCAGAGAATTTCCTTCGACAACTCGCGCGTCTCGCTGCGCCCAAACGGCAATATTTCGATGACCTCCTGTTTCTCATCGTCGTCGATCAGAAATGAGGCGACGCAGCCCCAATTATGTTTTATCTTTCCGGCCTCCGGTATTGAGACCCGCAAACCCGTAGCGATGTCCTTTGAAAAAAGCATACTCCCAAAGGGGAAAACAGCCGTATGCTGTACGGCACCTCGTCCAAATATGATCAGGCTTGTTATCTCGGCACCCATATTTACGATGGCACAGCCGTATTCCTTATCGTCATCCGTCAAAACACTCTCGGCGGCGGCCAGCGGTTCGAGCACGAGTTGCTCGACGTCGATCCCCGCCCGTGATACAGCCTTTACAAGGTTTTGCCGCACTGCGCTTGGGCTAGAGACCACATGGACCAATGCTTCGAGCCGCGAACCGTTCATTCCAATCGGTTCCGTGATACCGTTTTGACCGTCAACGATAAATTCCTGCGGCAGACGGCAGACTATCTCCCACCCGGGCGTCAGCGGCATTGCGCTTGCCGAATCGATCGCCCGCTCCGTATCGTCGCTTGTGATCTCTTTTTCGACGCCGGCAACGGCAACTACCCCATTCTTGTTCTCACCGCGCAGATGCTCACCCGAAAGATTGACCGTCGCGGATTCAACATCCAGACCGCTTACACGTTCCGCCTCGCTGACGGCTTTTCTGATCGATTCTGCAACCGATTCGGTCGATGTCACAACGCCGCGCCGCAAGCCCTTTGATTCCGCCTCGCCATAGCCCACGATGTTCATCTGGCCGTCTGAGCCCGGCTCGCCAATGATGCACCTTACCCGGCTTGTACCGATGTCTAACCCAACTGCATGGATATCATTGCTCATAACATGTCACTATTTCACCGCTTCAATATCGAGATATTGAATGACCGGATATACGCCTCCGGCATTGACCGATTTGATCTTCGCACCCTTTCCGGCGACCGCTTCGATGGCGGTTTTCAAGCTCTTGCCAAGACTGTCTTTTGCGAGGAGGATCGCGATCGACCGCCCCGAATCCTCAATGATCGCGGTTGGTTCTCTGATATCGGTAAGATTTACCTGTTTCACACGCGACGCGAGGTCAAATTGTTTACATTCATCCAGCATTTTCCGGTAAACCTTGAGCCGGGCGAGATTTTCGGCTGGGGCTTTTTCGGTTTTCGCCTCGTCCCAACCAAAGAGCAGGAACGGAAAATCTTTGTCGCTTGCCGTTCCGGCTGACAAGATCGCACCTTCACCATCGATCAGAAAATCACCTGCCTTCAAGCGTACTATCGCCTGTGGAATACGCTCGACGACATCAACCCGTATACCGGCGGGCAGCACGCGGGAAATCGACGCCGCTTTAACAAACGGAAACTTTTCGACCTTCGCACGGATTTCGGCAAGATCGGCATTCCAGACGCCCGGCTTTTCGACCTCGACGGCAACGATCCGACGAATATCCTCAGTCGGAGTTCGGTCATTTCCGCGAACGTCTATCGACCGGACCTTAAAGAACGCCGAGTCGGTCGCAGTCCGGTAAAACGTAAAACCAAATACCGCCAAACCTCCGACCAGCACCAAGCTGATTAACAGCGGCAAGCCAAACCGCCCAAAACTCTGCGACACAGCCTTTCGCGGCACCCGAGAGGAAACCGTGCGCCCGCTCGAACCGGCAAACGCCTTTGATCTAGCTGTGGATCTCTTCTTTTTCGCCATTGGCCGTAATTAACTTAATTCGCTTTCAATTTATCAACTATTTCATCCGACAACCGTGTGACGCTGCCCGCACCGAGCGTTATGACGAGGTCGCCCGGCTGCAGGGCTTCGCACACTTTGTCAGTCGCCGTTTCGATATCGCCGATATACGACACGTTTTTATGCCCGTAACGTTTGATGTTTTCCGCTAAAATTTCGGCGGTTATGCCTTCGATCGGCTGTTCGCTCGCGGCGTAGATGTCAAGCAAAAACAGCACGTCGGCATTGTTAAAAGCCACAACGAAATCATCCATCAATTCCTGCGTCCGCGAATATCGGTGGGGCTGAAAAACGACCACTGTCCGCCTGCCGCCCGAGCTATTTTTTGCCGCCGAAAGAGTTGCCACGATCTCGGTTGGGTGATGGCCGTAATCATCAACGACGGTGATACCGTCGGCCTCGCCCTTAAACTGAAACCGTCGGTTCGCATTCTTAAATATCGCAAATGCTTCGACGATCTTTTCAAATGGGACTTCCATTTCGAGTGCCACGGCGGTCGCAGCTAACGCATTGTAAATATTATGTCTGCCGGGAACAGGTAGATGGACTTTTCCAAGATCGGTGTCGCCCCTCCATACTGAAAATGTAGATCCAAACGCGTCGTCATACTTTATATCGTGTGCCGAGACGTCAGCCTGTGCAGTCATGCCGTAGGTCACGCGGCGGCGCTTAATATTGGGTATTATCAGCTGTACATTGGGATCGTCAAGACAGATAATGGCGGCACCGAAAAACGGCACTTTGTTCACAAAATCCGTAAAGCACTGCACGACATCGTCCATGCCTTTGTAGGATTCCATGTGCTCCTTGTCGATATTTGTCACGACCGCGATTGTCGGGTAGAGCATTAGAAACGAACGGTCGCTCTCGTCAGCCTCGGTAACAAACCAATCGGATTGTCCGAGCCGCGCGTTCGAGCCTAGCGTCTCGACTACGCCGCCGACCACGGTAGTCGGGTCGACGCCGGCGTGGCCAAGTATCGTCGCGACCATCGATGTCGTTGAGGTTTTGCCATGCGTGCCGGAGACGGCCACCGCATAAGGCTTGAGCACCATAAGCTCGGCGAGCATTTCGGCCCGCGGAATTACCGGAATTCCCTTTTCCTTGGCAGCAACGATCTCAGGATTATCTTCTTTAACTGCCGATGAATAAACGACGACCTGAGCATCGCCGACATTTTCGGTCGCGTGCCCCTCGCAGATCGTTATATTAAACAACGTCTCCAGCCGATCCGTATTCTTCGATTTTTTTGCATCCGAGCCGGACACGGTAAACCCGAGATTGCACAAGACCTCAGCAATTCCGCTCATCCCGATACCGCCAATGCCAATAAAATGAATTCTTTTTACACCACGAAACATAATTTTATTAAACCCAAAGTCGGAGAAAAGAAATATTCTACGCAAAGGCGCAAGGGCTTTGCTTTAAAGTTCCCTTCTCAAACTCTCAATGATGTCAACCGTCACTTTTGCCGCATCCGGACGGGCCATTTTTCTTGCCGCAGTACCCATTTTCTCGATCCTCTCCGGGTTTTCGATAAGGCCAGTTATCTCATCTGCCAGCCGGGCTCCGTCGAGGTCGTTTTGCACTATCATTCGCGCGGCCTCTTTTTCTACCATCGCCTCGGCGTTCTTTTTCTGATGATCATCCGCCGCACCCGGAAACGGCACCATTACCGCCGCCTTCCCTGCAGCGGCAACCTCGGCACACGTGGTTGCACCGGCCCTGCAAATGATCACATCGGCAGCGTCGAACGCCTCGACCATGTTTGAAATGTACGGCCTGATATCAGCGTCACGCCAACCGTTTTCCTCATAGGCCCTTCGCACCGCATCATAATTTGGTTCGCCCGTTTGATGTACAATTGTCATTTTTGTCCCGCGTTCATTGAAGAAGGGTAGTGCCGTGATCATCGCGTCGTTTATCGCCCTAGCTCCTTGCGAACCGCCGAAGATCAGCAGGCCTACCGGTTCGTGTAAACCGCGGGCCGCTATTTCGAAGAATTCTTTCCGCACTGGATTCCCCGTCACCACGCCTTTGCTCCCAAAATATGGCAGCGAAACATCAAAAGTCAGAGCCGCTTTATCTACAAATCTTGCAAGCTGACGGTTTGTAAATCCCGGCAGAGCATTCGAATCCATCACCAGCGTCGGATAACCCATAAAATGCGCCGTGAGAAGCACCGGCCCCGAAACATAACCGCCCGCTCCCACGACCACATTCGGCTTAAAATCTTTTAATATCTTTCTCGCTTCCCAAAAGCTCCGGGGCAAAACCGCAAGCCCTTTTATCTTGCCTGCGAGTCCCACATTCTTAAGACCGGCGCTATTTATCAACGCAAGTTGAAAGCCGTTATCCGGCACGATTTTTTTCTCAAGCCCCCGTGCCGTTCCAACGAATAGGACCTCGGAGGCCGCGTCACGGCTCAATATTTCCTTTGCGATGGCTACACCCGGATAGATATGTCCGCCGGTCCCGCCTGCTGCGATCAATACCTTCATTTTCCCCCGCCGTTTCTTCGTCGACCTTTGTTAACCCTATTCTGCGTCCGATCTCCGTATGGAACTACGTCCCCGGCAAACCGTGAAATGCTTAATAAGATACCTACACCGATCAACGTCACAACTACCGACGATCCGCCATAAGAGATAAACGGCAGCGGAATGCCTTTCGCGGGCAGTATCGAGATAACCACACTAATATTAAATAACGCCTGAACGATAATGCCCGTAATTATGCCAATCCCGAGCAGGATCCCAAAACGGTCGGGAGCAAGCACGGCCGCTCTCGCACCACGCCATAGCAGCAGGCCGAATGCGACCACGACCGCCAAGGTTCCGACCAGCCCCAACTCCTCACCGACGACAGAAAAAATAAAGTCTGAATACGGATAGGGCAGATAGAATAATTTTTGATGGCCCTGCGCGTACCCCTCGCCAAGCACTCCCCCCGAGCCGATCGCATACAGCGATTGAACAACCTGATAGGCCTCGTCGTCGGCGTACTTGAAAGGGTCGAGAAACGCCAGCATCCGGGCGACGCGCCAAGGTGCAAAGAGTATCGCACCAACGCCGACGACGACCATAGCCGCAACGACGGTCGCAATATGCCTGATCCGCGCGCCGGCCGCGAAGTAGACGGCGGAAAAGATCGCACACAACACGATCGTCGTTCCCAGATCTTTTTCGAGGAAAACAAGCCCCGCGAGAAGGCCCAAACCCAGCAAACACGGCAGGACCGTCTCATACAAGTTGCCTACAACGTCCGCTTTTTTTGTCAAGTAATAGGCAAGGAATATTGGCAGCGCGATCTTGGCCATCTCGGACGGCTGAAACGAAAAACCCGACACCCGTATCCAGCGCCTGGCTCCATTTATCTCCGGAAATGCGAATACCGCCAACAGGAGGGCCGCGGTGGCCGCGACTACGCCATACACGATCCACGGCCTTTCAAAGAGGTGGTAATCAAGCCTGCTGACTAAAAACATCGCGATCAAACCGATCAGAGTAAAGCCGATCTGCTTGTAAAAATAAGTGTTTTGGCTGAGGCTCTCGGTCTCTTTCAGCGCAAACATCGCCGAGGCACTATACACCATCATCGCACCAAAAAGAGCAAGCGCCGCCGCAATGCCGAACATCAACCAGTCTATGCTTTTCTCCTGAGCCATTTTCCTAATGCTCCCCTGCTTACGAAGGAGGGGTGGCAGTCCCGACGGTTTTTGTCGGGGCTGACGGGGTGGTTGTCTCTTGAACTTTCCTTACCGCGGTCTTAAACATCTCACCCCTTTCCTCAAAACTCTTAAACATATCAAAACTCGCACACGCCGGAGCTAATATTACGGCATCGCCGCTCAACGCCGCTTCATATCCCTTCTCAACCGCATCATCAATCGAATTCGCCCGAATGATCGGAGCGTGTCCCGAGAGCTGAGACTCGATATTGTCAGCGTCCTCGCCTAAGAGGATGAGCGACCGAACCGAAGATTCGATTAGGCTTATAAGCGGAGCATATGGTGCATTTTTTCCGCGACCGCCGAGTATCAAGATCGTTTTGCCATCGCCGCCGCTCAAGGCCTCGAGGGCTTTTGAAGTCGCATCGACTGATGTCGCCTTCGAATCGTTGTAAAATTTTACGCCCTCGATCTCGGCGACGAATTCGATGCGATGCTCGACACCTTTGAAATTATTAACGGTCTCGCGCATCGATTCGGGTGATGCACCGCATGCGAGTCCCGCAGCAAAGGCCGCTAAAACATTTTCGACATTATGCATCCCGCGTAGAAAGATCTCGTCCCGTGTGGTCAATACCTTCTCTTTGCCGTTCGAGCGGCAAATAAGTTCATTACCCCGTAAAAACAGCCCTTCAACGAGTTCTCTCTTTACACTAAACAAAACGACACTTGCGTTCAGTCCGTTTGCCCAGTCCGCCGTTATTTCGTCGTCAGCATTCAAAACGGCAACATCATCCGCCGTCTGATTCATAAAAATGCGGTGCTTTGCGAGAGCGTAATCGTGAAACGATTCATACCGGTCAAGATGATTTGGCGTTACATTTAGACAAATGCCGACACTTGGCCTAAAATCGACGATCGTCTCGAGCTGAAAACTTGACAGCTCAACGACCGTCCAGCCGTCATCGACGGAGGTTTCCGTCAAACTCAGGAGTGGCGTCCCAATGTTGCCTCCGATCTGAGTTTCAATACCGGCGTCTTTTAGCAATTCGCCTATCAACGCAGTCGTCGTCGTTTTCCCGTTCGAACCTGTGATGCCCACAATACGGCCTTTCAAATGACGATAGGCAAGCTCGACTTCGCCAATAACCTCGCCGTCCTTGCGGTCAACATACCTCGCCGAGATCGTGTTTGTGGGCACACCGGGCGAGATCACGACCAGATCGATCTGATCAAGAAGCCATGACGGGATATCGCCCGCGATGAGGCCGACATTTAGTTCAGTTTTCAAAGATCTAGCTGCCTCGGACCAGCTTTCAACGTTCCTTTTATCGTGCAGGGCGACGACCGCTCCGCGTTCCGCAAGAAATTTAGCCGACGCCACGCCCGATTTCCCAGCACCCAACACTAAAGCTTTTCTGCCTTTTATCTGCATTGACTTAGCCACAGTGAACACAGAGTTCATTCAGCAACATCACACCGAGTTCAACCATTCTCCGTGCGCTCAGTGTTCTCTGCGGCAAAACTCCTATCTCAACTTCAACGTCGATAAACTCAACAGCGCAAACAAGATCGCCACGATCACAAATCGAAAAACGATCTTCGGTTCCTTCCAACCGGTCAGCTCAAAATGATGGTGCAGCGGTGTCATTTTGAAAATTCGACGTCCCGGCTGGCCGTCGCGTTTTGTCAATTTGAAGACCGAAACCTGCAGCATCACCGATAGTGCCTCGATAATAAATACGCCCCCGATAAACGGCAGCAGGAATTCCTGCTTGGTCAGTATCGCAACCGTTCCTAATGCGCCGCCGATCGCAAGCGAGCCGACATCGCCCATAAAAACCTCGGCCGGCGGTGCGTTAAACCATAAAAACCCGAGGCTCGCCCCTGCCATCGCACCGCAAAAAACGGTCAGTTCTGCAGCCGCCGGATTGTGCGTGATATCCAACCTCTCTGCCCAACGGGCGTCGCTCGCGATATACGTTAGGCCCGTTAAGGCGGACATTGCGATAAATGTAACGCTTATCGCCAGCCCGTCGAGGCCGTCGGTCAGGTTCACCGCGTTTGACGAGCCAAGCAAAATAAAGGCGATAAAAAAGAAGTAAATTACCGGCCCGATATAGCTGATGCCATCGATCTCGGCCGTCGCTTTTAGAAACGGAATACTCACATTCCACGGATAATTTCCCCACGCCCAGAGCACGCCCCAAACCAATAAGGCCGTTATCACCTGTCCCGCCAGCTTTTGTTTGCCGGATAGGCCAAGGCTCCGTTTTTTGACGATCTTTATCCAGTCATCTGCAAACCCGACTGCCGCAAACAGCGTCGTCGCCCCGAGAGCGATCCATAAATAAAGGTTATCGGGCCGTGCCCAGAGTATGGTCGAGAGAAAGACGGAACCGATAATCAGCACACCTCCCATCGTCGGGGTGCCGCGTTTTTCCTGATGGGACGCCGGGCCCTCTTCACGAATTTCTTGCCCAAATTTCAGCTCGGCGAGTTTTTTAATGACCTTGTTGCCGAGCAGCAGTGAGATCAAAAGAGCGGTCGTGGCCGCCATCGCCGTTCGAAATGTGACGTACTGAAAAACATTCAGCCCCTTGAAAAAATAAGACTCACTATTTTTTCCGTATTGCTGGAAAAGGAACTGATATAAGAAATAGTAAAGCATCTTTAAATTGCGGACTGCGGTTTGCGGATATCGGATTTCTCGCCGCGTCCCGGCGTCTCCATCTCACCGCGTCGCCTTTTCCTTATCCTCCAACTTGAACTTTTCCAACAACTTCTCGATAACCTTTTCGGTTCGCACCCCGCGCGAGCCTTTTACTAATATCACATCCCCTCTAATTACGCGTTCGCCAAGCAGATCACCTGCGGCATCGGAATCAACAGCAAATTCAGACTGCGATAATCCGGCCGATCTTGCCCCCTCCGCTAATTCCTTTCCAAGGCCGCGAACGCCAATCAGCAAATCAATCCCCGTACCCGCGATCTTCGCGCCCGTCTCGCGATGAATATTTAGAGCATCCGCCCCAAGCTCAAGCATTTCTCCTGCGACAACAATTTTGCGCTTCGCCGTTCCGCTGCCTTCGATAAGCGTATCGATCATCGAGAGTAAAGCCGCCGGATTCGAGTTATACGAATCATTGATTACTGTAAATCCGTCAGCAAAATGCAGCACCTCGCCGCGTTGCGGAGGCGATTCGACGGTTTTCAAACTCTCCGCAATATCACCCGCCGTCATCCCGAAACTGCGTCCGACAGCGGCCGCCGCCAAAGCATTTAGAATGTTATGTTTACCGTTTAGTGGAAACGTTACCTCCGCTCTCTCGTCGCCAAACACAAGCGTAAATGTCGTCTCCCCAAAACGTGTAAATCTTATATTTTCGGCGCTCACATCTGCCAAGTTCTCGATACCATAGGTGATCGTTCGGCCTTTGCCCATCGGCTCCATCGCGGCAACACGTTCGTCGTCAGCGTTCAATACGGCGGTCCCGCCCGTCTTCATTCCCTCGACCAGTTCCGCTTTCGCCTGCTGTATCCTTTCGATAGTACCCAAGTGCTCGATATGCACCGGCAGGACATTAAGCTCAACGGCGACATCGGGCGGTGTGATCCGGCAAAGGCGGGCGATCTCGTTCATAGGAGTGGACATTCCCATTTCGAGAACGGCGATATCGTAGCTTTTGTCGCCTGCCAGATTCAAAACGGTGAGGGGATGGCCAAGCCCGTTGTTGTAATTCTTTATATTTCGCAGCACTCTGCGTCCGCTCGCTTCCAATACATGTGCGGTCAACTCCTTGGCAGTCGTCTTTCCGGCGCTTCCCGTGATCGCGACGACGGGCCCGTCCCATTCGAGATATACGCCATGCGCCAGCCTCTGGAATGCAGCGATCACATCATCGACAAAGATCAGCCGGTCTCGATACTTTTCAAGCACGGCTTTGTGTTCTTCAAACCGATCGCCGCGCAGCACGCAGGCAGTTGCGCCTTTATCAAAGGCGGCAGCAACAAACGGCGTCGAATCGTCAAAATCACCATTAAAACCATTGTCACGGTATTCTGGTTGAGAAAGCGCAAAGAAAACACCGCCGGGCGCGATTTCCCGGGAGTCGATAGCAAAAGAACCCACTTCGCGGGCAAGCAAAGCGGGGTCAATGGCGGAGGCGACGGCACTCATATATCCAATGGCGGTTTCGAGTTTCAAGTTTTCGTAAGGTTCGGTTCTACTAGTTTTCTAAAAATAATTCTTCGCTTGAGAAAGGCGGTCATCTTGCCTTTGCCATCATTTTTTTTCTCGTTAGTCTTCTTTATATCCTTTGATTTTGCTTTATCCCGGGCCGGATCGCCCGGTTTCACGGCCACTCCTTTTTCACTCTTTTCGCCGCTCGCGGTTTCTTTTCGCGTCTCGAGGGGCTTTGTTCCCTGCGTGTTTTTTGCGATCAAGGCTTCCTGCCGGAACGCCGCGTCCGAAGGAACTTTCATTTGCTCAAGGATCTGCTGGGCGATCTCACGAAAGACCGGTGCCGACACCATGCCGCCGTCGCGGGCACCGACTTTCGGCTCGTCCAAAATAACTGCTACTAGTATCTCGGGTTCCTCCGCCGGTGCCATGCCGATAAAGGATGAAATATACTTGCTTGAGTCGACCGATTTCGATTTCGCATCAAACTTCCATGCTGTACCTGTTTTACCGGCCGACGTGTAGCCGTTTAGCTGAGCCCGTTTTCCCGTTCCAGATATTACGACCTGTCTCAACATCGTCTTCAGATTTCGCGCGGTTTCAGCGCTGACCACCCGTGATTGCTGTGGCTGCGTGATGATTTTCGATTGCTCATCGGAGCGGCGAATTTCCTTGATAATATGAGGTTGGATCCTAATTCCGTCATTTGCTATCGTCGCAAAAGCACCTGCCATTTGCAACGCCGTCACCCCAATTTCATAGCCGATCGACATTGACGCTAGGCTATCGCCATTCCACCTTGCGGGCGGGCGGACTATACCGCCGGTTTCGGCCGGTAATTCGATACCCGTCTTGCTGCCAAACCCAAGCCGCTGAACCATCGCAAAGAAATCGTCCTTGCCGACGCTCATCCCAGTTTTGATCGCGCATACATTACTAGATTGAGCCATCGCCTGCGAATAATTCACGCGTCCGATTCCATGCGAATCGGTAAATGTATGGTTTGCGACTTCGATCGTCCCGTTACCGGCGTCGATCATGTCATCCGGTGCAAACAGTCGTTTTTCGAGTGCCGAACCGTACGTCACGATCTTAAATACGGATCCCGGCGAATAAACTGACTGGATCGCGCTGTTTCCGATATTTGCCGCCGAATTTTCTGTAATTGTATTCGGGTCAAATGTCGGAAAGTTTGCCATCGCAATAATCTCACCCGTTTTTGGCAGCATTACGACGACCATCCCCGATTTTGCCTGAGCGGCTCGGACACCTTTCTCCAATGCCTGTTCCGCCATGTATTGATAACCGGCATTGATCGTTAGGACGACATCACTTGGCTTTTCACGCTCCGAGGTCGTCTCGTCATACACCCGTCCGAGACGGTCACGCTCCTGCAATTTTCGGATGACGGCGCCGTGCAGAACATCATCTTGTGACTGTTCGATGCCCGCTTTGCCGTCGTCATCGGCATTGCTGTACCCGATCACCTGAGCAGCCAGCGTTTGATACGGATAGCTGCGTTTCTGATCGTCCTTCCAATGAAGTCCGGCAAAATTCGGCTGATCGGGCTTTTTCAGGTCAGGCGTATCAAGCGCTTTGTTGTATTTCTGGACGATTTCTTCTTCGACCTTTTTCGCGATGACAACGTATTTCTTATTGCCTTCTTTTCCCTGACGCAATTGGGCTGCAATCATCCCTGCGTCAAGCTTTAACATTTTAGCGATAGTTTTTGCAGCTGCATCGGTATCGGCGATTTCGGACGGATTGGCGTAAAGAGTTTTGACCGGCAGGCTCATCGCCAGCACTCTGTCATCGCGATCCAGGATCATACCGCGCAGCATCCGGTCATGTTTCACATCCTGGCGAAGGTCGAGGGCCTTTTCCTTTAACCATGCGTGCTCAGTCACCTGCAGGTGAAAAAGCCGCACGCTGATGCCGCCCATCCATACGATAAAAAAAGCAATGACGAACATGAACCGCGTAAATGCGACCTGACGGAGATCTCTATTTTGGGGTTTACGTGATCGTTTCATAGCGGCTGTAATTTGACCTATTCGGCTGCGATCGTTTTCCTTGACTGTTTTAGGGCTTTGTCGATTTTTGTATAGCTGGCAACGGTGGCGGGGGCGGGGGCGCTGTCGACCGTTTTTACAACCATCGGTTTGACCGGAACGCTTGTCACCGCAGGGACGGCCTTTTCTTTCGTCGATGGTGCGACCTGCGCGACGACCAGCTCAGGAGCGGCGTCACCTAATCCAACTTTCTTTGCGGCCTTTTTTATCTCCGCCGGCGACAGCGATATTTCCCGAGCCAGGAGCAAGCGGCGTTTTTCGGCCTCAAGATCATCGATCTGCTTGCGCAGCCGCGAATTCTTCATCCCGTAATCCATCGATGAAAAATGCTGCCGCCCCGAAAGGAAAATCCCTGAGATCGTGAGCAATCCGCAGACTACGATAAGAAAGTAGGTTCGCCATCTCACGGGGCTATTAACCTGTCGTGCGTTTTGTTTGAGAGTGTTTCGCTTGATCATCTGCTGTCCTCCAAAAAAAATAATCGCCAATTATTGCTCCAACTTACGGCACGCTCTAAGCTTTGCGCTGCGTGAACGGGGATTTTCAAAAATTTCTGCTTCGGTTGCGATGACCGGTTTTTTTGTTAGTATCGCAACCATTTTCGCTGCTCCGCATACACATTGCGGTATTCGGGGCGGACAAAAACACCTGCCTGATAGCTTTTGGAACGCCTGCTTCACGATCCGGTCTTCTAGCGAGTGGAACGTAATTACCACCAGAACGCCGTTAGTTTTCAAAATATCGATCGCATCGTGTATAAACCGCTCTAAGATATCAAGCTCGTGGTTTACGGCGATTCTCAGGGCCTGAAAGGTTCGCGTCGCCGGGTGCGTCTTGTCTTTTGGGCTCGTTCGCACCGCACGTCTAACCAAATCGGCAAGCTCAAATGTCGTCGCGATCGGCTCGCCGCCATCCCTCTTTTCAACTATCCACCTTGCGATCTTTCGCGATGCCCTTTCCTCGCCATATTGGTAAATAATATCGGCGATCTCTTTTTCGCCGGCCGTCGCCAGCAGCTCGGCGGCGGTCATGTCGCCACCGCTCGTGTCCATCCGCATATCGAGAGGTGCATCAAACCGGAAACTGAATCCCCGCGTTTCGCTGTCAAGCTGGAGCGATGAAACCCCCAGATCGGCTATCACCCCCACAGGTTTCTTTTTCCCGACCGCCTCGCGTATCGCGGAAAAATTTGCGTGGGCAAAGGTCATTCGTTTACCAAATGGTGCAAGCCTTTTGCGTGCGAGCTTCATCGCCTGTGCGTCCTGATCGATCCCTATAACGCTTGCATCCGGCGAAGCCTCGAGAATCCCCTCGCTATGCCCGCCCAGCCCCAGCGTCGCATCGACAAATACCCCGCCGCTTTCCGGGTTGAGAAACCGCATCGATTCCGCGAGTAAAACCGGCCGGTGCGCTTTTTGGGCTTCGTTCTCCGGCATATTCAACGATCGAGAAAAGGCTGCCCTTTCCGTATCCGTCATCTCGAAAAATCGTGCGAACTGCACCTGACGCCATTTTGCACGGCGCTTTAGTTCTTAAACACTTGTATTAGTTATATAAGGTTGCCCCGAAAGCCATTTTCGAGGTTTTCTTCAATGCAAATGAAGTTTACGCTTAGATTTCCTATTGTGTCAAGACATTTATTTACGCAAAATGCTTAATCATCCGTTTAAACAAACTAGCCGGTGTCGGGAACGATCGCGGCCGATGTTTTTGTATTTCTCCGCGCCGCTGATATAGGATAGTTAAGGCCTCGCAAACATCGATGAATTCTTTATTTTTCCAGCTTGTGATATTCGGCCTCCTTGCCGCGCTTGCGAATGTCCTCGGCGGCTTAGTGCTCTTTCCATCGACAATTCACGGGCCGTACAAACGTTATTTAAAATATTTGCTCGCGCTGGGTGCGGGATTTATGCTGGCGGTGGCCCTATTTGAGATTCTGCCAAAGACGATCACGATCTGGCAGGCGGCAAACCCCGGCGACAGCGAAAACCTCTACATGCCGATGCTGCTGCTGCTCGGCGGGTATCTGCTGACACAGTTTGTCGAGCATACGATCGCCCCGCATTTTCACCTCGGCGAAGAGATGCACTGCGACGATGACGAACACGGCCACGAGATGATCTCGACCTCGTCGGCCTACACCGCGGTCGGCGGAATGCTCGTCCATACTTTTTTTGACGGCGTGTCGATAGCGGCGGCCTATCAGATCGATGTAAAGGTCGGCTTACTCGTTTTTATCGCCGTATTCCTGCATAAGTTCCCGGAGGGCTTTACGATCGGATCGATGGTGATGGCGGCCGGTAAAGGCCGGCGCGAGGTTATGATAGCGACCTCGCTGATGGGGCTGACGACTTTTTTGGGTGTGCTGGTCTTTTACGTCGTCGGCACAAATCTCGGCTTTACAGTGGCTTACGCTCTGCCGATCGCGGGCGGCGTCACGCTTTACGTCGCCGCCAGCGACCTCATTCCCGAGGTCAATCACCACGGCGGAAACAGTCCTTGGGTGTCGCTCTCGGTCTTTGCTGGCGTCGCCCTATTTTTCCTGACGCATGAGCTTCTCCACACAGTCTTAGGACATTAGATACTCAGGGGAAAAACTCCGACCGTAGCGGTCCGATTTCTATACCGTTAGGTCCTTGGGTAGCAATCGAACGATCAAGGTTCTAAAAAGAATTTTGAAACAAACGGACTCTCCGGTCGTAATTAGATTGTGGAGGCACTTAGACAAATATGAGAGAACCTTTACTGGCGGGCATACTTAGTTTACTGATTCCGGGGCTCGGGCAGATTTATAACGGGAGAATTATTATCGGAATAATCTGGCTAGTGCTGACTGGGTTTTCGTGGATCGGTTCGGCGGGAATGCTTGGATGGGTAGTCCATCTTATCGCCGCATGGTGTGCTTACAGCTACGCTAAAGATAATCTTGTCAGGGTCTAAACGCCTTTTCATTACGATCCTCCTCTTTTGCCCGGTGCCGTATGCGCCGGGCCTTTTTATTTGAAAAATGAGGCGATCGTCTCGGCGACGTATTCTTGCTGTTCGGCGCGCAGTTCCGGAAAAATAGGCAGAGCGAGCGTCTCAATCGCCGCCTTTTCTGATTCGGGCAGATCGCCCTTTTTGTAGCCGAGGTAGGCGAAACACTCCTGCAGATGCAACGGGACCGGATAATAAATGTCGGAGCCGATACCCTTGCCGGTCAGATATGCGCGAAGTTCATCGCGGTGTCCGGGTACGCGAATTACATATTGATTATAGATATGTTTGGCATTTGGGCGTTCTGCGGGCAGACCGATCTGTTCGGTCAGGCCGAGATCGGTAAACAGACGCCGGTAGGTATCGGCGTTGCCCCGGCGTTTATCGGTCCAGGCGTCGAGATGGGGCAACTTGACGCGGAGTACCGCACCCTGGAAACCATCGAGCCGCGAATTAAGACCTACGTATTTGTGGTAGTACTTTTCCTCGGAGCCGTGAACCCTCAAGGCGAGCAGCTTTTTGGCCAGCGTGTCGTCATTCGTCGTCACAAAACCTCCGTCACCCATGCCACCGAGATTCTTTGACGGGTAAAAACTAAAGCATCCGATCTCGCCGATCGCACCGGCCCGGACACCGTCTTCCTCAGCACCGATCGCCTGGGCGGCATCCTCGACCACCGGAATTCCATGTTTACCCGCGATCTTGCGGAGCGCCGCCATATCGGAGCATTGTCCGTAGAGATGGACGGGCTCGAGCGCTTTGGTGCGGGGCGTTATGGCTGCCTCGATCTGCGAAACATCAAGGTTGTATGTCGTCGGATCGATATCAACGAAGACCGGCGTCGCTCCAAGCCGCGTGATCGAACTAACGGTCGCAAAAAAACTGTATGGCGTTGTGATAACTTCGTCACCGGGGCCGATATCGTAGGCCATTAGAGCGAGTAGGATCGCATCGCTTCCCGAAGCGCAGCCGATGGCGTATTTGACACCGCAGTACGCCGCCAGCTCTTTTTCAAGCTCGGCGACTTCCCCGCCTAGGATGAAGCCATTGGAATCGAGCACGCGTCCAAGTGCGGCTTCAATCTCAGGCCGGAGTGCGTCATTTTGTTCTTTTAGATCGAGTAATGGAACATTCATCAAGATATATTCACCACAGAGTCACAGAGAACACTGAGATAAGAAACAAACTCTCTGTGTCCTCTGTGACTCTGTGGTAAATCTTACCTAAACAGTGGCCAATTTGCATTTTTACAAGAAACTTTTTAGCCTCGAAGCAATGATCGCCAACCTGAAACACCGCACTGCCGAGATCATCCGGCGGCTAAAAAAAGCATATCCTGACGCTCATTGCGCGCTTATTCATGCGAACGCTTTTGAGCTGCTGATCGCCACCATTCTTTCGGCCCAATGTACCGATTCGAGAGTAAATATAGTGACGGCCGACCTCTTTCGAAAGTACCGCACTCCAGCTGACTTTCTTGACACCCCACAAACCGAACTTGAAAAAGACATTCATTCAACCGGCTTTTTTCGTAATAAGGCGAAGAATATCCAAGCAGCGTGCCATCGTATTGTGGAGGAATATGGCGGCAATGTACCGCAGACCATGGATGAACTTTTAACCCTCGGCGGCGTTGCAAGAAAAACTGCTAACGTTGTGCTAGGAAACGCCTTTGGCATCGCGTCGGGAGTCGTAGTAGATACTCACGTTTCGCGGTTGTCGAAGCGGCTCGACCTCACAAAAGAAAAAACGCCCGAAAAGATCGAGCGTGATCTAGCAGAGTTGGTTCCCAAAAAGGATTGGGTCATGTTCCCGCACTGGATGATCTTTCACGGCCGTCAGATCTGCATTGCCCGCAAACCCAAATGCGGCGAATGCACACTCGCCGACATCTGCCCCTCCCGACAAGAAGAAGCTTAGCCGCGAATATCACGAATCTCACAAATAGGAGTAGGACAAATTCATGTAATTCGCGGCAAATTCCTACGGTTTCGGCGTTGGCGACACTACCGGAGCAGGCGTCGGTGTCGGCAATGCAGGCATCTCACCGGCCTTAAATCTCGGCAGCATTTCGTCACGCATAGCAAGCGTATAGACGGCCGCTGCAAATATGATGGCGGACGATTTTGCATCGCTCTCGATGATACGTTCGTAAGTATCGAGATTGGTGTGCCATGTAACGTTAAAGTACTCGATCGGATCCTGTTGACCGCCGATGCCGGGCAAGCCGGCCGCGTTGAATGACGTGCTGTCGGTGCCGCCGAGTGCCCGGCCTTTCGAACTTAGAACGCCGGCAAAGCCGAGATCGGCGAATGGTGCCAATGCCTCGCGTAAGACGGTCGCCGCCTCAGGCGGGCCGAATACGCTTAAACCTCTCGCCTTTCCGGTACCGCTGTCGATGTTAAAATAGCCGTTAAATTTGCCGAACTCAGGCGTCGGATTCTCAGCCGTGCCAAAATGGCGTTTGACATAAGCCTGGGACCCCAAGAGCCCCTGTTCCTCGCCTCCCCAACACGCGACGCGGATAGTGCGGCGTGGTTTGACACCGATCGCCTTAAGGATGCGAGCGGCTTCCATCATCGTTGCGCAGCCGACAGCATTATCGGTTGCCCCGGTCGCCGAATGCCACGAATCGAGATGTCCGCCGAGCATTACGACCTCGTCCTTTTTGTCCGAACCCCAAATCTCGCCGACGACGTTGTAGCTGGTCACGCCATCCGGCACTATGCGGCTGCGAAGGTCAAACTCAAGCTTGACCGGCGTCTTGTGGGCGAGCAGCCGAAAGATACGTCCGAAATCTTCATTACGCATCACGACGGTCGGGATGACCTTTGTGATGTCGAATGTCCGGTTATTAAACGCACGCACCGCACCTCGATCGAGTTCCGATTCGTTGATGCGGACGAGGGATTTATTGTCGAGCAGGAACTTATCGACCTGCTCATTGATCTGAGCAGCCGTCAGAGCCCCAGGCCGCGGCGTCACGGCTACACCGCCGCCCGCTCCGCGTCCACCCGGTCCTCCGGGACCTCCGCCGCCGGGAGTTGTATTCGCCGGATCGAAACGCCGTTTGATGTCTTCGTCACTGATTCGTTTCGGTCCGGGCGTGTTGTCCTGCGGGAGGAACCTCGGTTTGCCGACCAGCACGATCTTGCCGTTGACCTCCGATTTCATGGTTTCAAAATACGCCGTCAGCTCTTCCTGCGTAGCATTCTGCATGACAGTCGGGTTTCCGGCCGCCGGGAATGTCGGTGCGACAAGACTGACCGTATCGGCAACGGCAACTCCCTTTGTCGAAGGCGTCCACGCGAGCACCTCAAATGTCAGCGTATCCGCGACCGGCGTGAGCATAAGGCCTGTGTTGCGCTCGTTGACCCAACCCGGATGGCCAAATTCCCAAGGCTCGAGCTCGGCTTTATCAAATCCCCATGACGTCATCTCGCGGGCCGCCCATTTCGCCGCGTTTACGTGATTCGGCGAACCGGTCAGCCGCGGGCCGTACAGATCGGCGAAATAATGCATCGTGTTCATTATCTTTGAGTTGTCCATTCCCTCTTTGCGAATGGCGGCGTAGATCTCGGCCTGCTTTGTGTCCTGTGCAAGCAACACCGTGGGCAAGATAAATGTCTGGAGCAGCAGTAGCACAGTGAAGAAACGGATCGTTGTTTTCATAGTTTTTTTTGGCCGCCAAAAGGATCGCGACAAATATTTATTAAATATTCGGGGCTTTTGCTCCTTAACGGCCCTCAGTAAAAATATATTTTCGAATGATTATACAATAACACTACAGAAAAAGTTTCATTGCCAGCGTCGCTAACGGATTTACTGGAGGGCGCGCAAAAAGAGGCTGCGAAATCGAACATGTATCGCAGCCTCAGATCAACGAGTTTTAAAAGCGGCCTATTACGGCATTACGACATCGAGCCGTGTCGGCGAAGCATAGCCAACAATCTTGCCGTCTTTACCGATCAGGTTGACCTGTTTGCAACCTTTTTCCTGGGCGGCCTTGAAAACCGCCTGGAGAAATTCATAACGCTTTTCTTTTGGCAGAGCGTCCCACGACGGCAAGAGCTGGGCGTAAAATATCTCGCCGCTAATGCGGGCTGCCTTAATGTGGTCCTTGAGGGCGGAGTTTTCGACCGAAAATGCTTTCACACCGATATTTGATACGGGTTCGATGACAAAAAAATTGGCCCAGACGTATAGCCCAACCGATGCCGTGATAAGCAATATCGCAACCGCAAGAAACCAGCGGTTGACCGAGAAAGCGTTGGCCATTAGGTTCTGGAAAAAAGGCGGCTTTTCACTTTCTTTTACCTTTTCTTTGGCTTTCGGTTCCTTGACTTTCGGTTCGGAAACGAACTGAGTCTCGGCTCCGAGGTTTTCGTCCGGACATTCTGTCTCGGCAGGTTCGCTCACTACTTGCTCGACCGGACGCGAAAGCTCACGCAAAAGATCTACAAGTTGCAGCGTTTGACCGGTGGCCTCTGAGATGGTTTGATCGTCAACCCCGATATACTTCGTCTGAACAGCCGCAGAATTCTGTTTAAGGCGTTCGCGGTCGATAAGCTCTACATAAGCGTTTCCAATTCGGATGTTGCAATCTATCGCGGCTGCGGTCACCTGTGGTGCGTAGAAAAGCTCGCTAATACTTTCTTTGAACATCCTCAGCCGTCCAAAGAAATCGCTCTCGAGAAGTTGGTCGAAAGTTGAGGCATTCTCAGCCTCGATCGACAGATCGTCGAAACTGAGGGCGGTGAGCATGACTTTGGATTCGTCATCGTCGGCGGTATAAAGCGGGATGCTTGACCAGTCGCTGTAGAGCGTATTTACATGTCCAAGAGTCTCTTCGCGGTTAAAAAGACACACACGTTTTTCATGGCCGACGGACCGGGAAAAAAGCCGCGTGATCACGAAGTCAAATTTTGAGCGGACCGCCTCAGAATACGGCAGATTGCGGTAAAACCGGCCAAGAGCAAGCAGTGCCTGCGAGCTTAACGCGGGACGCGACCTTTCACAATACTGCCGCAGGCTTGAAACCGGAATGCCCTGATCCCGCCTAGCCAATGCAGTACACCACGACTCCGTTTCCTGCATCAATGTGAATTCGGCGGCCGCGTGCTCTTCGGTATTTACTCCTTCGTCAGCATTTAAAAATGTATGAAGGGCTTTCTTTGCATTAAAATCGTCAAACGTTTTTGGCACTACCTTTAGATATTCGCGTTCTACACCGGTGACGACATGTTCGACCATCTGAAGACTCGAAACCTCGCCCATCGCTCGCTTCTTAAAAAACTCCCGGTTGTTTGACGGCCGTCGGTCCTGGGGTTTTTCTTCGACAGGAGGAGGGACGACCGTTTCGTGAATGCTCATATCGGGTTCACTCTCCTCGACTGCGATAAATGCCGGTGCGGGCATGTCATAATGCGTTTGATCGTCACCCTGCATAGTTTCGATTACTGGCCCGGTTTTGCCGGCATCGTCATATGTCGGAAGATCGTAGCTCCTGTTCGGCACATGGGTAATATCGAGATCATCGCCGGAGCCGTAGCGTTCAAAGCCCGGGTTGATAGCGGTTTTCTCGAGCAGATTTTCTTCTTGCAATTCGATAACGAGGTCTTCGAAGACATTCATTGTTGGCACCTTTAATTTTTTCCGGGGCAGGGAAAACTAAGCTAAGGGAGAGACTTGCGTCGAGGTTACGGCAGTATTTGACGTATCTCACCAGTTTGGGTCAATTCATAAACATATGTGACGCCTTCGCCCGTCACATTTCTGGTAGCAGTGATCGTATAGCCGTCTCTCAATTCCCCGTCGGTGGGCGTCGCCGGCGTCATCGAAAATACGAATTTGCCGCGATTGAGCTGATTTGGCGTTCCTGATGCCGTGCCGATGCTGCTCGAGAGAAGATTGTTGACCTCACTCAGACGGCCAAAACGGTTATTTTGCGAATAATAATTTACTTGAGTCGATGCTATGGTACGCATTGTCGCAAACGTGTTACCGTTTTCTGCCGCTCGGATGCCTTTCTGCAAAGCGGGAACAGCCAATGCGGCGATTATTCCAACGATCGCTACGACTATCAAAAGTTCGATCAACGAAAATCCTTTTTCTTTTTTATCTCTCATCTCACACCTCGCAGTTATCACTCCAAATTAATAAGTGACAGTTTTTGGCACCGAAACCTTGACAAGATACGGCATTTTCTTTCGGCTCCTTGTCGTTTCGAACTGATTTATCAAACATTTGCGGGATTTTTAGCGATAAAACTCTTCTCCCAAACCCAACCTTTGCAATGACCATGCCAAACCATTTTTCGATATAGAATCCGTCATTTTGCCGTACTTCGACGTGTATGAAAAAACAACTGTTTGTTTTTTCGCAGAATTTTATTAAGCTATACGTTTTCTTGTAGTTCGTATTTTCGACGACGGGTGGGGTATTAGTTGGGCATAGTCACTGAGCAAAGCAGCGAAACGTATGGGATCGGCAATTGGGGAGCCGATTACTTTGGTGTCAATCGCAAGGGCAACCTCATCGTCCGCGCGCCGGACACAGAGAATCTCACCGCCGATGTGAAAGAGATCATCGACGATCTGCGTAAACGCGGGGTCAACACACCGATACTGCTGCGTTTCCCACAGCTTATATTTGGGCAGATCCGCAAACTCCAAACAGCGTTTCGCAAATCAATAAAAGAATTTGAATACGAGGGCAACCACCTCTGCGTCTTTCCGATGAAGGTCAATTCAAACCGTGCGGTGATCGAAGAGTATCTTCGCGAAGGCTCGCGGTACAATTTTGGACTCGAGGCCGGTTCTAAGGCCGAGCTCTATGCAGCTCTCGGCCTCGAACAGGCCAAAGACAGTCTGCTTGTCCTCAACGGTTTTAAGGATCGGGATTTTATCAGGCTTGCTTTTGCCGGAGCGACCGCCGGAAAAAATGTCGTTATCGTTATCGAAAAGCTTAGCGAGCTTGACCACACGCTTGATATCGCCGAGCAGATGTCTGCCGAAAACCCCGAGGCCGAACTTCCCATGATCGGTGTTCGCGTAAAACTCTATTCAAAAGGCTCGGGAAAATGGGAAAAAAGCGGCGGTGAAGCGGCAAAATTTGGCTTGACGACCACCGAGATACTTGAGGTGATCAGACGCCTTCAGGAAGCCGGGCGGATCGACATGCTCAAACTGCTTCACTTTCATATCGGTTCGCAGTTGACGGACATCAAGCGGATCAAGAATGCAATGAAGGAGGCCGCCCGTACCTACGCAAAGATCCAGAAGATGAATATACCGATCCAATATCTCGATGTGGGCGGAGGTATGGCGGTCGATTATGACGGCTCAAGGACATCATTCGAATCTTCGGCCAATTATAACGCTCAAGAGTTTGCAAACGATGTGATCTATGTGATCAAAACCGTCTGTGACGACGAAAATGTACCGCATCCGACCATCATTCAGGAATCCGGCCGGTATTTGTCCGCGTATCATGCAATCCTCGTGACAAATATCCAGGACGAGATCGAAACCGTTGTTGAAAGCATCACGCCTATGGAGCTCGACGCCGATGACCCGCAGATAATCCGTGAGCTCCATGACCTCCGCGAAACTATCAACGCCAAGAATTACCGCGAGTATTACCATGACGCGCTTGAGAATCGCGATGAACTTTTCACAATGTTCAATTTGGGCTTGATCTCCCTCGAAGCAAAAGGCAAAGGCGAGGTCCTGTTTTGGGATATTTGCGAAAAGGCGGACCAGTTTGCACAGCAAAAGAAATACGTTGCAGAAGAATTTGACGAATTGCGGCGGCTGATGTGCGCGAAATACCTTGCAAATTTCTCGGTTTTTCGCTCGATGCCGGACAACTGGGCTCTCGAACAGCTATTTCCAATCGTCCCCATACATAAACTCAACAAAAAGCCCGCAGAATATGCTACGCTTTGTGATATAACCTGTGATTCCGATGGTATTGTGGATAAATTCGTCGATTTGCACGACGTAAAACCGGTGCTCGAATTACACAAGCTCGTCAAGGGTGAGTCATATTATCTGGCGATGATGCTGGTCGGTGCGTATCAAGAGGTGATGGGTAATAACCATAACCTGTTTGGGGTGCCGCACGAGGCTCATGTTTTTATTGGAGAAGACGGATATATCATTAAGAAAGTGATTTACGGCGCGACACTCGGTGACGCGGTTGCCTCGGTACGCTTTGATGCCGGCAGCCTGCACGATACTTTTCGGAGAGCAGTTCTTCAGCGAATCAAAGAGGGACGGCTATCGAATATCGAAGGAAGCAATGCCATCGAGTTTTACGAAGATCAGGTTGAAAGTTATACATACTTGACCCCAAACGGCAGCAGCAGCGGGTGACAGGATTTAGTTTAGTTATTAATTTATTGGAAAAAAAACTATGGTAGCTCAAAAAAAGACAAAGGCCTCAAAATTTTTGACCGTCCCGACGCGGCCGGTCCCGATCGATCGAGATCGTTCGGTTGCAGGGCTTTTGGAAAAGATGGAAGGTGCCGGTTTCGGCGCTAAACAATTGGCTGAGGCACACCGCATCTGGCTCGATATGCTCGATGATAATTCGACTATCTACATGTGCGGTTCGGGTAATCTGATCACGTCAGGCATGCGGCGCCTGCTGGCGTATGTCATCAAAAATCGGTTTGTCGATGTGATCGTAATGTCCGGAACCGTTCTTTATAACGACATTCACGAGATTCTGGGACGCAACTATTACCAGGCCCATCCGAGCATGAACGATGAGGAACTCGAAGGCTCGGATGTAATCCGCATCGGTGATGTGCTCGCAAACAGCGAAGAATATCAGGAAGCCGATGAATGGATAGGCAGCGTGATAAATCAGCTCGAACTGAGCCGTTCGTACTCGATTCGTGAGTTTTTGCACCTGATGGGACGCGAGCTTTCTGAAATTGCTCACGAGGACGGCATTCTGACATCTGCCTTTAAGTCACGCATCCCGGTTTACTGTCCGGACCTCCCGGGTTCGGAGCTCGGCATCGGAATCGCCCGTGCAAAGTTTGAGAAAAAGATCCAGATATCTCTCGATACGTCGCAAGATGCTCTAGAAATGATGCAGATCGCACAACGAACGCGAAACTCCGGCATCATCACGCTCGGCAGCACTTCGAGCCAAAACATGGTGAATGTCGCGGAGATCGCATCATATATCACGCGAACTAATCCCCGCGGCCATAAATACGCGATATCGATCGCGACCGATACGGCACCGCTCGATATCCGTACCCCGACATATGGTGCAAATCATACGTCGATGTTTGGCAAACTGCTCCGCGGTGCTATCACGGCTTACGTTCCGTGCGACCCGTCGATCGCTCTGCCGATGATAATTACCGCGCTTTCACAAACCGCGGCGAAATTCATGAAAGGCCGCAAACGTCCGACATTTAGTTTTTCGGGCCGCGATATGCATATCGAAGTACCATAAACTAAGGGAAGTGGAAAATGGAGAATTGAAAATGAAAGCTCTTTAGTCTTCCATTTTCCGTTTTCCGTTCTTAGTTAAAGGAAATGTCTGAATCCGAACAATTACCGATGAATTTCGGCGGTATTGACGAGGAGCGTTATTCGAATTTTGATGACGCTCGGGTCTTGATCCTGCCGGTCTCGTATGAGGGTACGGTTTCATATGGGACGGGTACAGGTGCGGGTGCGATGGCTATAGTAGATGCCTCCCGCAACATGGAACTGTACGAAGAAGAGACCGATTCGGAAGTTTACAAGATCGGTATCCATACGCTTCCCGAATTTACCGCCCGCGACACTCCTGAAGAAATGATGGCCGACCTTTACGGCTACTCACAAAAAATGCTCGCGGCGGATAAATTTCTCTGTATGCTGGGCGGCGAACATTCGGTTTCGGCACCGATAATCAAGGCTCATAATGAAACCTTCGAAAATCTCAGCGTCCTGCAAATCGATGCTCACGCCGATCTGCGGGATACATATGATGGTACGACGTACTCCCATGCGTCGATAATGGCCCGCGTGGTGAAGGATATGCAGATACCGTCGGTTCAGGTCGGTATTCGCTCGATCTCTGGCGACGAAGCGAAGTCCTTGAAAGAAGGGCTCCCGACAAAAATATTTTGGGCAAGAGACATTGTCGGTAAAACCGACTGGATCGACGAAGCGATTGATAGCCTTACCGAAAACGTCTATCTCACGATCGACATCGATGGCCTTGATCCTAGTATCGTCCCGACGACGGGTACGCCTGAACCGGGCGGACTAGGGTGGTATGAAACTTTAACTTTGATTCGTAAACTAGCTGAAAAGAAAAGAGTTGTGGGGATGGACCTGGTCGAATATTCGTATTTTGAGAATTACGAATCGCCGGCTTTTCTTTGTGCTAAACTCGTCTATAAATCGCTCGCCTATATCTTTCGTGATGACACGCAAAAGGTTTCTCCATAGGAACAACAAATCATGCCACATACACAATTTTGCATGAACATCTCTCGGCTTTTTATCGTAAAATCATATTGAACAAGATCAGCAAAAAACGCCGAAATAACTTTTTGGAGTATCCACCGATGTTAAATAGAAAGCCCATAATTATCGCATTGACGACGACGACCGCACTTCTATCGAGTTGCGGGCTTTGGGGCGGAATCGAAGCTCCGACTACACAGCCTCAGGCCCCGGCAGCACCTATCGTGGTTGACGGGATGCGAACCTCCTATGCGGACGTGGTCGAAAAGACTTCACCGGCGGTCGTGCGAATAGAGGCCGACCACAAGGCCAAGGCCCAACCACAAGGACAATTTCCTGGTTCCGACGATTTTTTCCGTCAGTTTCAATCGCCAAAACAAAATCAGCGTCCACAGATTGAGCGTGGGCTGGGTTCGGGTGTGGTCGTTGATGCAAACGGCACGATTCTCACCAACAACCATGTGGTGGAGGGGGCGGATAAGATAACCGTCGCAATGAGCGACAATAAGACCTACGAAGCCAAGGTCGTCGGAACCGATGTGCCCAGTGATCTGGCGGTCATCAAGATCGAGGCGACCGGCCTCCCATTCCTTACGCTCGGTAACTCGGATAGTGTCCGTGTCGGGGATATCGTTCTTGCGATCGGCAACCCGCTAGGTATCGGACAATCGGTCACCGCCGGTATCATCTCAGCGAAGGGACGGCGTACGGGGCTCAGCGATGGTCAGAGCTTTGAGGATTTTTTACAGACCGATGCTCCTATTAACCGTGGCAACTCCGGCGGGGCGCTCGTAAACCTATCCGGCGAACTTATCGGTATTAATTCGCAAATACTATCGCCGGGCGGGGCGGCGGGCGGCAATATAGGTATTGCATTTTCGATACCGTCGAATATGGCGAAAACAGTGATGGAACAGCTCGTAAAGGACGGTAAGGTCCATCGGGGAATGCTCGGCATCAATATTCAAAACATTACTGACGATACGGCTAAGGCCCTCGAAATTAAAGATAAAAGCGGCGTTCTCGTCAGCAATGTTAAATCTGGAAGCGCCGCTGATAAGGCTGGTGTTAAACGTGGCGACATCGTTACCGCTATCAATGGCGAGAAGATCGAGGACAGCAATGTCCTCCGCAATAAGGTCGCTGGTTCGGCGCCTGGTTCGGCCATAAAACTGACCATCGTACGTGACGGTAAACCACTCGAATTAACGGCAACGCTGGATGAATTTACGACAGCCGACGGCAAAGCCACAGGCACGGGACAAGGCGGCGACGAAAACGGGCCCTCTGCGGAAAAACAAAGCGGCAAACTCGGCCTGAGCCTCGAACCCGTTACACCGCAGGTGGCGAAACAACTCGGCCTCGAATCGGGTTCCGAAGGCTTGGTCGTGACCGATGTAGATCCGAACGGGCCGGCTGCCGAGGAGGGCGTCTCTCGAGGCGATGTCATTCTTGAGATCAATAAGAAAGCTGTGAAATCGATAACCGATGTGCAATCCGCATTAAGTGCGTCCGGCGAAAAACCCGTCTTGCTGCTGATATCCCGTCGCGGACAGACTATTTACCTAACCGTAAATCCGGGCTAGATGCCACATTTTTGATTCGAAAAGACTGCCGGCCCCCGATCGGCAGTCTTTTGTCTTTCGCGAGCCGCTGTGATAAAAACGTCTAATATGTGGAGCAAACTTTATCTCGTCCTCTTGGCCTTTGCGGTCATCTTATTGGCCTTTCTTACATTTTATTCATGGAGCTGGCTGCAAAGCATCGGATCGCCGACGGCGGCGGTCGCCGGGTATGAGTACTACTCAGGAATCGGGTGGCCGGCGCTGTGGGTCTCGATGGTCGTCTTACTGGCGATGGGAAATGGGGTACTATGGGAAAGCGGGAGGTCGTGGGCCATGTGGACAACGTTCATCTATTTTTCCGTCGGCTTAATTCTCCGTTTTTTTTGGCTCGATCAATCATTTTTTCAATTTAAGAAAAATAATTCCCTTGTGGACGCAAGTGTTTCGTTTGCTCCACTTATGGCGGTGATCCTGATCATTCTAATGGCCGTGATAGTATTTTTTGACACGTTTTTGGTTGTCAGATTGCGGGCCAAGACTTATCCGGAGCCGGTTGATGAGGAACCGAAACCTACGGCGGAATAGTTTAGTTTATAAAGCAAAAACTCCCGGCTCGACCGAACCGGGAGTTTGCCCGACCGAGGGCGCCTTCGATACAACTAAGATTACTTTCCGCTAGATACTGACCTCGCAGTAAACCTTTATGGCACCTTTTGCATTGGTCAGTGTGTCGAATAACAGAGCGTGATTTTCGAGACCGGTGACAGGATGAGTCAGAAGCCGCGAAAGCCAATCGCCGTATTCGAGCACGGCCTGTGCCATATCTTTTGCGCCGCTTTCAAAATATTCGCGGTTGGCGTTGACAGTACCGACCATTACCTTGTTGCCGAGGACAAAATCGAGATTGATCTTGTCTGCCGGGATCTCAATCATTTTGTCACCACCGGTCACGCTTGAAAGTACCAGGACGCCATTTTTTGCAAGAGCTTGCATAGCGTCAAAAACAATTGGAGAAAATCCGGTCGCTTCGAAAATAATGTCGAATGCTCCGTTTTCCTTCGCGTAATCAGGAACAGTAATATCAGCCGTCGAGATATATTGAGCACCGAGCTCCTCGATCAGGTCGGAGTTTAGGTACGGTTTTGCGGTTCGTCCAAATGTTACTACCTCCATACCGCGAAGGCGAAATACGAGCGTTGCGAGCAAGCCGATCGTACCGGCTCCCATGACGGCCGCACGTCTTGGTTTCCATACCTTCAGCCTTCGCTGAATTTCGTAGGCTTGTGTGACTCCTTTTTGAACAACGGTCATTGGTTCCAGCAAAACGCCCACATCCTTTAGCCCGCGTGGAACTTTGACGATAAACTCGGCGTCATCGACGTAGTATTCCGACAGATAACCGTGACGCAGATTTATGCCGCGTTCAAAATAGGTGTCGTCGGTGGTCATGTCGTTGGTGCCGATCAGGTCGAAAATGCTAGTCCCTGGACGGCGAACCGTCGCTACGACATAATCGCCTTTTATTAATTCGGTGACACCGGGGCCAACTTCTTCGACGATGCCAAAGCCCTCATGTCCGATGACAAGAAAATCGTCCCCTTCAGGGGCCGCTCCGTATTCGGCGTTGTTGATCTCTTTATCCGTACCGTCGACGCCGACACGCAAAACTTTTACAAGAACACCGCGGCCATTTGCGATCGTGTCGATAGACGGCTTTGGCATTTCGACTAAATGAACGGAATCCTTGATCCCGGGTTTAACTGCTATTGCTTTCATGATTTTTGTACTTATTAACCCCTATTTTTTTATGCGGCGAGAGCCTGCATCCACTCGGTTTGCACGCCGAGATTTGTAAGCGTTCCAACAACGCGCTCGGGTTCGCCCCAATCGCACCAGCCAACTTCGCCAACGCGCATTACGAGAAGATCGGCAGCCGATTTTTCGAGCACTTCACTGGAAAAATTGATTTCGTCGATCCACGAGTATATCGACCGGATGGTAGCGGATTCCTGATGGGTTCCGAATAACTTCGATGACGCCGCGAACATCCGAAAGAGATCGGGGAGATGCTTTCGAAACATCTGGAGAAACGTCTCAACCCTGCCGACCATGACAAAGCTGTTCCACAGACAACCTGCGGTCATTAACCTTGCGGCCACACCGGTTGTTGGCTTTTCCCAAAAACGGCTGACCCGGCTGACAGCTTTTGAAAGGTCGCCAAAGAGCGATTGAACGGGCTCGATCCATCCATATGATGTTTCAGCCTTTTCGGGCTCGATGCCGAGCAAAACTATTGATCCGGGATCGGTATCGACAGTCCTAAACGCCAAATTGACATGGTTCATAAACGATAGATCATCTGAAAAATAATGATCGGATGGAAAGAATGCGACGGTCGCATCCGGCGAGGTCTTTGCGAGACGCATTAAGCTGTACAAGATCGCCGGGGCGGTTCCACGATTCTCAGGCTGCACGACCATCTGTGACTCGGAAGCGTTCCACAATGGCCTTTCGTAATATTTTTCATGCTTCTGCGTCAGGCTGAAATATGTGTTTTCCGGAGCGATCCCTATGGCGGTGCGATTACGCGTTTTGTCCAGAAGAGTTTCGTCGCCCAAGATCGGGCAGAATTGCTTTGGACGTTCGTCGCCCGCTATCGCCCTGGTCAATGACCGCAACCGTGTGCCGTCGCCACCCGCGAGAATCACTGCAAGACGATTTGCTTTGCGTTCCGAAAGTGACTGAAAGGATCTGATGTTGCTTTCGATCTTCATAAATTTGGTTTGCTCCAACTTTACTCCGCAATTCATAAAGCATTTGGTTAGGCCAAAATATTCCAGATGAAATAGATTATTTAGGCGATGATGAGCACACCCGCAGTAGCTCGGCAACACTCCATGCCTGAGCAGCACAGCCACGGGCGACGTGAGGCGAATCGGCATCGAAAATCTCAGCAACCTGTCCAACCATCGACTCTGACAAATGCGCTTTGAAACCCGCGATGATCTCGGCGACACGCGCGTCTGCATTTGCATCGTCAGCGTGGACCTTTCGGTAAGCATCGACAAACCCACCCATCAGCCAGCCCCAAACCGTTCCTTGGTGATAGGAAGCGTCCCTTTCGTATGGCGACCCGATGTAAACGGGTACATAACGGGAATCTTTTGGTGACAGCGATCGCAGGCCGACAGGCGTGAGAAGCTCGGCTTCGACCTTGTCTACGACCTTGCGGGCATTGGCCGAGCTAAGCATTGTATGCGGCAGACTGACGGCGAAAATTTGATTTGGCCTAATCGATGCGTCTGATGCGTCACCGTTGACTACGTCGTACAGACATTCTTCCTCTTTGTTCCAAAATGCCTCGTTAAAGCCCGACTTGGCCTTCGCAGCCATCGACAGATATCTCTTTTGATGGACTCTTTTCTCGAATCGTGCGGATAGATCGGCCATAATGCACAGTGCGTTATACCAGAGGGCCTGAATTTCAACCGCTTTGCCAGTCCGGGGCGTGACGACCCAATCGCCGATCTTTGCGTCCATCCAGGTCAATTGAACACCATCCTCTCCGGCGTAAATGAGACCATCAGCCTCAACGCGGATCTGGTATCGCGTGCCGCGAATATGCCAGTCGATAATCTCGACGAGTTTTTCATAGAGTTCGTCGTGGACAAAGTCATAATCGCCGGTTTTTTCGGCATAGGCTCGAATCGCCTCGAAAAACCAAAGGGTTGCGTCAACCGTGTTGTACTCAGGGTCGTCGCCAGCATCGGGAAATCTGTTTGGCAGCATTCCTTCGGAAATGTGATTAGAAAATTCGGTAAGGATGCTTTTGGCAATTTCAGGCCGGTTAGTTGCAATGGTGAGGCCGTTTAAAGCGATCATTGTGTCACGGCCCCAGTCCGAAAACCAGTGGTAGCCGGCAATAACTGTCTTACCTGTGCCGCGAGAAACTATAAACTGATCTGCTGCGAGAGCGAGCTGTTTTGCAAAATCGTCCTTTCCTATTGAGTTCGCAATGAGCGTGGCGCGGCGTTTCATCTCATTTTTCTCGAATTTGGGCGCGTCTTTGACATCTCGTCGCTCCGTCGACGCGATGACGGTTGACGGCGCCGAAAGATCAAATTTGAAAGAAAACGGCTGAAACAGATCTTCGCGATGATCGAAGCCGCGTTCCTGCTCGATCGCGTATTCAAAATCACGATACCAGTGGCCCTGATGTTCGATCTCATCCGCATTGTGAGCGAAATAGAGACGTGGTATTTCGGGGTAAGGTGCGATTGAGACCAAGTTTTTGTCGACCTGATACGACCCGTCGAAAGCGGCGTCTTCGTGTCGCAGATGATGATGGTCACGAAACGCGAGTAGGGGTTTTAGCTTAAGGTCGATTTGTCCCTTGTCTTCTTTTTTACGCCCTTTGACAGCCCACGAGATCACCGTTGTGTTCTCGCCATAGGGCATAAATAGCGTTTTCTCGATCGAAACCCCCGCGACCTCAAATGTCCAGACCGGAAACGGATCCAGGCGAAACTGTGTAAGGTACCTATAGCCCTCCGGGTGAACTTTCCCCGGATATTGGTTGCAGGAGATCTCAAACGACTCGCCATCGACGGTGATCGTCTCTTCAAATTTTGAAAGCAGCACCATGCGGCCAAGCGGCGGCCTTGTTGCAGCGACCAGCAAGCCATGATAGCGGCGTGTGTTCGCTCCAGAAACGCTCGATGACGCATATCCGCCGATACCGTTTGTCTCGATCCACTCTCGTGACGAGCTAGTTTCAAATTGGCTACAAATTGAAGTTTCCAGATCTATCATTTTTTTGTCAACTTATTCTCCGCTTTGCTGCAATAGTTTTGCGACCAGGCCAGTCCAGCCGGTCTGATGACTCGCCCCAACGCCGGAACCAGTGTCGCCGTGAAAATATTCATAGAATAGAATATGATCGCGGAAATGCTCATCAGTCTGAAATTTCTCGGAACTACCAAAAACCGGCCGTTTCCCTTCCCCATCTTGCAAGAAAATGCGAGACATCCGGCGTGACAGTTCCTGCGAAACTTCCCATAGATTCATCATATTACCTGAACCGGTCGGGCATTCCACTTTTAGATCGTCGCCGTAATAATAATGAAACTTCTGAAGCGATTCGACGAGCAAATAATTGACCGGAAACCAGATCGGGCCTCGCCAATTTGAGTTACCGCCAAACAATCCGCTCGAGGATTCGCCCGGCTCGTAATCGACCCGGTTCTCGTCGCCGTTTACTTGCAGAATGTACGGGTTATCCTTGTGATAACGCGAAACGGCTCGAATTCCGTAAGGCGAAAGAAACTCGTTCTCATCGAGCATAACCTTCAGAACACGTTCCAACCTCTCACGATAGGCAACCGCCAGCAGCCGACGCTCACCCATTCCGGGGGTGCGCATACACGCAACGTTGCCGATCAATGCGGGCCGATTGTCGATAAACCACTGCAGGCGGCGTTTAAAATTCGGCAGAGCGTCCAGAATTTCCGGGTCGATCGAGCCGACCGCGAATAGCGGGATCAGGCCGACCATCGAACGAACCTTTAGAGGCATGCTGCTCTCGCCGTGCATGTGAAGGACATCGTAATAAAACCCATCCTCCTCGTCCCAAATAGATATCCCCTCGTCGCCGAGGTTATTCATGGCGCCCGAAATATAAAGAAAATGTTCCCAGAATTTGCTGGCCAGATCCTCATAGGTGGCGTCTTCGGCGGCAAGCTCGAGCGCGATCGCAAGCATGTTTAGACAGTACATTGCCATCCAACTCGTCCCATCCGACTGAGCAAGTTTGCCGCCGGTTGGCAGCGGCTGCGACCGATCAAAAACACCGATGTTGTCGAGGCCCAGAAACCCGCCTTCGAAGACATTCATCCCTTCCGAATCCTTTCTGTTGACCCACCAGGTAAAATTGAGCAACAATTTGCTAAAAATTCGGGCTAAAAATTCGCGATCTCCCGCGCCCGTTCGCTTTTTGTCGATCTGGTAGACCCGCAAGGCGGCCCAAGCGTGAACCGGCGGATTGACATCACCGAACGCCCATTCATACGCTGGTATCTGCCCGTTCGGATGCATGTACCATTCGCGAAGCATCAATACGAGCTGTTCCTTGGCGAAATCAGGATCGACTATTGCAAGCGGAATACAATGAAATGCCAGGTCCCAGGCCGCATACCACGGATATTCCCACTTGTCCGGCATCGAAATGATGTCAGCATTATAAAGGTGGCCCCAGTCACTATTTCTGCCGCCTTTTCGCCCTTCCGGAGGCTTTGGCATGGCCGGATCGCCATTTTGCCAGTCACCAACGACATAGTGATAATACTGCTTAGACCAAAGCATTCCGGCAAACGCCTGACGCTGGACGCTTTTCGCATCCTCAGAGAGGTCGGCGGGAACAATACTTGAATAAAATTCGTCCGCTTCTTTTAGACGTTGGTCAAAAGTCTTATCAAAGCCCTTGAATGCGGTTGATGTCGCGAGCTCCTTGTCCGACAATCGAAGTTTAACGGTTATGCTTTTTCCGGCCGGAACCTCCAATTCATAGTTGGCCGCCGCCTTGGTTCCAACTTGGGACGGGTTCACGGCGTCCGTCTTACCGTTCACAACAAAATTATTTATGCCGTCCTTAACATAGGGCGTATGGTTTTTGCCGCCAAACAAAAGTTCGTTGTTTGTCTCGTTTTCAGTAAACAGCAATTCTTTAGCGTCTTCGCAATACAACCATCGCTTTCCAAGATCGGTGCATTCGATCACGATCACGCCGTCGTCAGCTTTTTGCATCGCTCCATTCGGCGAGTCACCGTTCCATGTCCATTTATTGCGAAACCAAATGGTGGGAAGAACGTGGATACCGGCCTTCTCGGTTCCGCGATTCTCGATCGTTATTTTTACTAATATGTCCTCAACATCGACCTTTGCGTATTCGATGAAAACGTCGAAATACTTATTCTCGTTGAATAGGCCGGTGTCGATCAGTTCAAACTCACCCTCGGATCTGCTTCGATTCCGATTTTCCGCAATTAACTGTTCGTACGGAAACTCGGCTTGCGGATACTTATACAGATACTTCATGTAGGAATGCGTCGGCGTCGAATCGAGATAGTAATAGATCTCTTTTACGTCCTCGCCGTGATTCCCTTCGCTGCCGGTCAATCCAAAGATACGTTCCTTGAGGATCGGATCCTTTCCGTTCCAGAGAGCCACGGAAAAGCAGATGTTCTGATGACGGTCCGAGATTCCGGCGATCCCGTCCTCATTCCACCGGTAAGTTCGTGACCGGGCATGATCGTGCGGAAAATAATCCCATGCCGATCCGTCTGCGCTGTAATCCTCGCGAACCGTGCCCCATGCACGCTCGCTCACATATGGCCCCCACCTTTTCCAGTGCTTTGTCCGATCGTTTGATTCCTGTAGTCTATTTTCTTCGGCGTTCATTGTGTTCCTCGTTATTGATTGTTTAACGCTCAGTGAGTCTGATGGCATGGCCGTCCGGGTCACGTATCGACGCGGCTCGCCGAAAACCAAGCTTTTCATCCGCAAACGAAATAACACCGCTTGAGATAAATTCCGCCCGGTAACTTTGGAAAAGGCCGGCGAGATCACCAGCGGCAAAGCTCGTCTGCCAATGCCACAGATCACTGCTCCGGGAATCTTTTGGATATAAGCGTCCGTCCGTCGGGGCGACATACTCCAAAAACTCGACTGCAACACCATCCTCTTTGGTCCGCAGCCCTGTGATATGTAGTTTTGCCCCAAAAACGTTGTTGAGATGTTCCTGTTCCGGGCCGTAATTATCGCTTGTTCCGGCTACGGTAAGTCCGAGCATGTCTCGATAGAACTTGAGGCTCGTATCCGAATCGCCTACAACGATCGCCGAATGGTCAATGCCTAGAAAAAGCTTTCCGGTTTTTTCGCGTTCATGCCATTTTGCCGCGCCCTTGTCGGGTGGAAATTGCAAAATCTCGAGTACATGGTTGTCAAAGTCCTTGAAATAAAACGCCTTTATCCCCGCAGCAGCAGTGATATAAGCTGGCAATGTTTGAGGCGCCGTGGAAGCATGTCGAACCTTATTCGAACGCAGAATCTGATAGGCCTTGTCCATGTCGGAAACGATAATGGCTATATGCTGAAACCATCTGTCGTTGCTCCGCGAATCCACGGGAACCGGCCGTCCCTGCGGCGTCAAGTATTCCGTCAACTCCAGCACCTCTGAGCCGAGCTTAAGATCGACAATGCGCACATGAGCTCCAAATACACCTGAAAGATGTTCAAAATCGTCGCCCATCACTTCTTTATCGGACAATTTTTCAAAAGGCAAAACATGCGTATAAAAATCAATGGCCCGGTCCATATCGGAGACCGTAAATCCGACCGATTCGACACGCCTGACTGCCTGGCCGTTGGCTGACGATATGAGTACCGTCAGTGCCAGCAAACCAACGATCAGCCAGCCATGCGGCATTTTTATTCTTTTTTGTGTTTGTTCCATCATATTCGTGTCACGGGATCAATTCATCCTCTCCAGCAAATGCCTTCCGACACGCAAAGCATTCGCCATGATCGTTAGAGCCGGATTTACGGCCGAACTCGATGGGAAAAAGCTGCCATCGACGACGTAAAGATTGTCGATGTCGTGTGCCTTGCAGTTGCGGTCGAGGACTGACGTATCACGGTCGTCGCCGAAACGAATCGTACCGTTTTGGTGTGCCACACCGGCAAGCGGAATCTGCTCGGCCAGATAAAGACTGCGGGCGAAAAGACCCTGGTGGCATTCACCGCCATGGATGTCGCATTTGCGCTGATTGTTCATCAGGTTCTTGAGCTTGCCCTGCAGGCGCTTGTGAGCTTCGAGATTATTTGGCGTATACGACAAGACGATGTCGCCATCTTTATTAATGGTTACACGATTTTCCGGCCGCGGCAGATCCTCGGTCGTCAGCCAAAAGTCGAGGCTATGCTTTGCCATCAGATCGAGCGTAAATCCGGGAGCGATCGCAGGTGCCCCAGCTGATAGTGTGACGCCGTCGAGCTTGCCGACAAACGAAATATGCCCCATCGGATACGGGAAATCTTCGGTCCCAAAATAGAAATCGTTTACTCCTAGCGTCTTTTGAAACACGGTCGGATTCGGGCATTTTGACACCGCAAGCATTACCGAATTAACGTGGCCCATATAATTCCGGCCCACCTGATCGGAGCTGTTCGCGAGGCCATTCGGGTGCTGTTCGTTGGCCGATCTCAGCAGCAACGCTGCTGAATTTATTGCACCGGCTGAAACGACAACCATATTTGCGGAATACGTTTCAATTTCGCCCATCCGATCGACTACTACCTCCGAAATGGTACGCCCACTCGCGTCCGTTGCGAGCTTGGTAACCATCGCGTTCGTCAGCAGTGTGACATTGGGAAAATTTATCGCCGACTCGATGCCGCAGATGTGAGCATCGGCCTTTGCGTTGACGAGGCACGGAAAACCGTCGCACGTCGCGCACCTGATACAATTGCTTGCATGATCGTTTTCCTTTAGTTGAATGCCAAGCGGAACATGAAACGGTTTGACACCCATTGCCGCAAAATCTTCGGCCAGGTGCTCGATCCGCGGCTCATGGCTCACCGCTGGGTGGGGAAACTCATTACTTCTCGGCGGCTCCGTCGGGTCTTCACCTTGCTGGCCGTGAACGAAATAAAGGTCCTCCGCCTCAGCGTAGAACGGCTCGAGCTCGTCATACGAGATCGGCCACGCGGGCGAGACGCCGTCATAATGTTTTAGCTCGCCAAAATCCTCTTTCCGCATGCGAAAAAGTGCCGCGCCATAGAATTTCGTGTTGCCGCCGACGTTATAATTCGTATGCGGATGGAGCGGTTTGCCGTCGCGATCGTACCAAACCTCTTTGGTGTTATACTTCCCATCGACATTCACGGCCCGCGAATTCCAGTTGTCCGGCTCACGTTTTACAAAATCCCCGCGTTCCAGGATTAGTATTTTCTTACCCGACGGCGCCAACGTTCGTGCGAGCGTCCCTCCGCCTGCTCCGGTGCCGATAATAATTACGTCGTAATGTGTCATATAATCTCCAGGAAATTCACCACAGAGACACCGAGGCCACAGCGGTGAATACAAATCGTTGTTATGTGTTTGTTGTTAATAGATCGGACTCATTTGTCCTATAAATCTCTGTGCTCTCTTTGTTCTCCGTGTCACTGTGGTGAATCTTCTCCCAACCACAATTAAAAATGCACCTCGCACTACCGCCGTGATTAAGCTTTGCGCAGAGCACGGCTTTTATCCCTCGCGTTCGTACAAATAGCTCAGCCGCTGTCAGCATTGCGACAGGCGGTGCTACAAAGTATATCCACGCCGCTGTCCAGTTGCCTGACACGGCTGCAGAGGCGAACGATCTCGCTGGATTCATACTCATCCCGGAAACCGGACTCTCGACTGCTATGTAAATCGCAACGAGCGTGCCCGCAAAAAAAGGTGTCAGGCGCGATATCCGCAGGCTGTTGCTGGTAAAAAGGATCATCGTCATCATAAAAAATGAAATGACGACCTCCGCTGCAAATGCCGCTCCTACGCCATAACTGCCAGGCATGGTGACGACAAAGTTTACCGCTCCGTCCTCGAGCAATCTACCAAATATCAACCACGCGAGAGCGACGCCTAAGACGCCGCCGATAAACTGTGCAGCAATATAAAATACGGAATCAAGCCACGCGATCTTGCCTAAACGCAGGAAAACCAAGGTAACCGCAGGGTTAAAATGCGCGCCCGAGCGCTTACCCCACGGCGAACAGATGATCGCAACTGCCGTCGAACCCATCGCGATGCCCATTAGCACCATTCGGGCCGTGAGGTTCAGACCCGATGCGGGAGATGCCGGGTTAAACAGCAAAATGCCGAACGAGCACGCCGAAAACATGAACGTGGCGAGGCACCACGCCTCGATCGCATATTCCGGCCAGTGAAATTTTGATGCGTTTACCATCTTCGTTCTCGCTTTTGAAAATCTTCCGACCCGCTAGTTTTATTCCTAATATGGGAAAAATTAATCTATTCTTAAAATAGAATTAAATCCTCCAAATCCGTCTTCATCTTTCAGGCCGTGGCTTGGATCTTCGGTCCAGCGATTGCCGTCGATGAGAAATTTGTAGCGGTATTGACCTACCGGTTGGCAGGGAATCGCGGCATGCCACAGGCCGTGATCGGATTTATCAAATGAGATGTCGTGCCGCCAGCCATTAAAATCGCCGCACAATACAATTTCTGATGCCTCGTCGTCGTGATAAGAAAAAAGAATCTGGCCGTTCTCGATCCTTGGCGCAAAGTAACTTGTCGACTCTAGGAAATGGGTCTCTTTCAGTGCCATTTCGACCGCCATACGAGCATTCAGGACGCCAAATCCCTGCCTTATCGCCGGATGACCGCTCAGCCGTGAGGCCGTAGATATAAGGATGTTCTTGATCACGGCGGGTGTAAGATCCGGGTTAGCCTCGATCATCTGGGCAGCGACCGACGCCGCAATTGGCGCGGCAAAGGACGTTCCGTCAACATGCTGATAATGGGTCGCAACGATCTTGCGTTTTGTCATTTCCTGTTCGACTATCTGTCGTGCGGTTACGACATCGGTCGATAAAATATATTCCTGCAGACCGGCCTTCTGCCAATTGGCAATAAAGACCTCACGAAACAAATAATTGGTCGAGTCGGCAATGAGTGAAAGCACCTCCGCTTTTTCGTAATCCTCGGTGCCGGGCAATATCGGAGCCGCAACGTACATCGCGGGAGCAATAATTTCAGGCTTGACGAGCCCGTCCGCCGTTGGACCGTAGCTAGAGTGATAAAGATCAAAACCGTCCTCCGAAAATTGATTTTCGTCGCTGTATCCGCCGACCGTAATGACGGAAGGCGCGTTCGCCGGCGGTATCGAGCGAGACTCTGCCGAATTACCCGCCGCGACCGTGACAACCACCCCGGAGGCAACTAGTTCCTCGGTCAGTCGATTAATGCAGCTGTCAGCCAGGCCTACATCTATATCACCGCCCAGCGACATATTGAGGATACGGATGCCGTATCGTTCGCGATTTTCGATAACCCAGCGCAGGCCTTTTTCTATCGACGCATCTGCAATGCGCCCTTTCGCAGAGACTTTGACTAAGACCAGCTGTGCGTGGTGTGCAAGTCCGCGATATACCCCTTCAGACAGCGACCCATTGCCCGCACACGCTACAACCGTCTGCGTGCCGTGCCAATGATGGCCGATAGGTTTGTCAATTGACGCTAACGTGCTCTCTTCGCCTGAAATATCGTGAAATGCAATTACGCGATCGATAAGATCCGGATGCGGATAAAATCCCGAATCAAGAAATGCGATGGTTACATCGCGACCGGAATATTCCGGGGCTGCACCGATCTTTTCGGCGGTTGGGATGACTGCGAAACGATTTTGAGCGTGGGTGTGCTCGTGTGAATTATTGTTACCTGTTTCCGGCATTGTGTCAGTTAATACATCTCCTTTACTCAATGCTAGATCACTCATTTTGGGGGATTTATTCCAAAAACAAAACGTGCTATGTGGCACCTTATCAGATCGGCTCTAAGTCGAAACAAGCTAAGCCAAGTGCTCGTCCCCGAGGGCTTTCTTGATTCGCGTGCGAGCATCATCGCTTAGCTTCGTTCCGGTGTCCGCCTCAGGGAGCTTTTGATCGCTTCTTCGCAGCACGGTTCTTACAAACCTGATTTGCTTCAAAAAATTTACGCACGGATCGCATGAAAGCATGTGTATCTTCATCAATATCCACTCGGTCCAGGATAGTTTTTCGTCCATCGAGGCGGTAATGATCTTGACCATCTCCTTACACTTCGGCAGGGTTCGCCAGACCAAAAGGTTAAATTTCGTGTGTTTTACTTTCGCTTCCTTCATTAGCTCTTTAAACTGCCTTTCGGAACCATTTTATTTCGATACAGCGTCTTAGCTGCATTCGCGCCCGGTGCATTATGACCCAAAAGTTGCTTGCCGAAAGACATAGAAGTTCACATATCTCACCGCTCTCAAGGCCGTCCATTTCCCGCAACGTAAACACATTTGCAACTCTGGCCGGCATGTCGGATAAGCATCGGTTCATCACATCCCAAAACTCACCACGTTCCAATACCTGTTCCGGCGAATGTTCAGGATCCACCGGGCGCATCGGTATTGCCCAGTGGCCGTCCCATGCGTCGGGGCGTTCAAAAAACCTATCGAGTCCCGAGAGATCCGTGTCTTCGTCCGTGATCTGAACCTGATTACTATTTCTTCTGTAATGGTCGATTATCTTGTGCTTTAGGATGCTGGTGAGCCAGGTTCTTTCGGTAGACTTGCCACCATAATTTCTTAATGATTGGATAGCAGAAAGCAAGGTCTCCTGAACCATGTCCTCCGCCAGAGTTTCATCGCGAAGACGCATAAACGCAAATCGAAACAACACGTCGCCGTGTTCGTCGACCCATAGAGCAGGGTCGATCCCGGGCGATGTTGCGTTCGCAAAATCTTCGATTTCATCGACAGGTAGCATGTCGCTATTTGAAAAATTTAATGATAGTGCTTCCGGCCGCATTGTATCATCCTCTTATTCCCCTCTTATGCCATTTTTAATCGAATCAAAGAGGCTCTGCGGAGCATGGTCGCGCTCGACGGCTCGTTTCAAAATACGCTTCAACCGAATGTCGTCGCTCACTTCATTGAGGGACTTCTGTTGCGTCTGCGAATAGGACTCGATGTAGCGACTCCGGTTTTGCAATCCGCCTAACTTAAGGCTTGTGCAACCATTCGAAAATTTTGTCATGTCCTCTCTCCTACTGCGTAACAAACATCTTTATTACGCCCTCTATATCATGGATCGCCTGGCTTCTATTCCAAAAACTTGCCGGGAATAATTATTCCACAGTCGGCGATAGTAGTGTGGGCGCGCAAACGCGGGCCGGACACGTAATAATATGAACGAAAAAACCAAAATAGTTATACTCGGCAGCGGTTTCGGCGGTCTGTACACCGCCTTGCATTTAGACAAAACGCTCGCCCGCGACCCGAATGTTGAAATAACACTCGTCAATCGCGAAAATTTCTTTCTCTTTACACCGATGCTTCACGAAGTCGCTGCGAGCGATCTGGACATCACGCATATCGTCAGTCCTTTGCGAAAGCTGTTGAAACGTGTCCAGATATTTAACGGTCACGTTCGGAGTATTGACCTTGAGACCAAAATGGTTCAGGTATCGCATGGCGACGAACATCATTATCACGATCTCGAATATGATCATCTCGTTTTAAGTCTTGGTTCGATCACGAATTTTTATGGCAACAAAGGTCTCGAGGCAAACGCCCTGACGATGAAATCGCTTGGCGACGCCATCTTTCTTCGCAACCATCTCATTTCAAATCTCGAAGAGGCCGATTTCGAATGCTGCCCCAATGTTCGTGCGCCGCTTGTTAATTTCGTAGTCGCGGGTGGCGGATTCGCCGGTGTCGAAACGATCGGCGGCGTCAACGATTTTCTCCGCGAGGCGTTAAAATTCTATCCACACCTTACCGAAGACATGCTCCGCGTCGTGCTGGTCCATGCCGGCGACGCTATCTTGCCTGAGCTTAGCCCTAAGCTGGGTACTTACGCCAAAGAGAAGCTTGCGAAACGCGGTGTTGAGATCCATCTCAATACGCGTGTGTCGGAGGTCAACGGCACCGAGGTCACGCTAAGCAACGGTATGAAGATCATTACAAATACGATCATCTGGACGGCCGGCACATCGCCAAACCCGATGCTCGACACGCTGCCTTGCGACAAGGAGCGAGGCAAGCTATGTGCGAACGAATTTCTGGAAGTGAAAGACTTTCCGGGCGTTTGGGCCGTCGGCGACTGCGCGTCGATCATTGAGTCAAAAACAGGCCGGCCATTTCCGCCTACGGCTCAACATGCGATCCGTCAGGGGAAAATACTCGCCCATAACATTACGGTGGCCGTCCGAGGCGGCAAGAAAAAGCCGTTTGTCTTTGAGACCATCGGCCAGCTCGCGGCACTCGGCCGCCGGACCGGTGTCGCTCAGATAATGGGGTTTAATTTCTCAGGCTTTATCGCCTGGTGGCTATGGCGAACGATCTATCTGATGAAACTACCTCGATTTGAAAAGAAGCTCCGTGTCGCGATCGACTGGACGCTCGACCTTGTATTTGAAAAAGATCCTGTCCAGTTTCTGACCCTTCGCTCGCCGTCGATTTCGTCAGAGGAGATTGCGGCTCCGGCTAGGACTCGTATTGCTACAGCTCGTTGATTTGAATTAATTGTTGTCACGCCGGGACGAAAAACATACGTTTTTCGTCCCGTATTTATTGCTCAAAAAAATAATTGAAATAACTTGTAAGGAATCGGCGGCTCACGCGACTAATGATTGTAAGCAATTATTTTTTATACAACAGGAGCAAGATATGACCGAGACGACCCCCGAAATCTTCGAAGCCGAAGCGATGCAGCACATCGACGACCTCTATCGCACCGCCAAGCGACTGACGCGAAACGAGACCGAGGCCGACGACCTCGTACAGGAAACATACATGCAGGCATGGAAATCGTTTAATCGCTACGAACTTGGCACAAACTGCCGTGCGTGGCTTTACAAGATATTGTTCAATAAATTTGACCACCATCGGCGCAAGAAATATACGCAGGCTAAATATTTTCAAGAGGCGGACGAGCTTGTATTCGAATTTGCAGCGGCTACGCCGTCCGTGGCGGAGAATTTGACCGATCACGAAGTTATCTCGGCTTTGGACAAACTGCCTGAGCATTACCGCTCCGTTGTCCTGCTCGCCGACGTCCACGAATTTGACTATAAAGAAATCGCCCAGATTCTCGACATCCCAATGGGAACAGTTATGTCTCGCCTTAACCGCGCGAGAACCCAGTTGAAAAAGTCTCTTGCCGCAGTCGCCCGTCAATACGGCATCCGATCCGCACAATTCGCAGTAGCCGCATAATATCCGCTTTCATCCCTCCTTACTCCTCAAAGAGACTCGGCGTCCGGAACCATTGTTCCGGGCGCTATTTTTTTTGAGATCTTGCCTTTTCAACATTTTTCCAGTGATTTGGAATTACCGCTGAAATTCGATAGCCGAACGCGCAAAAACAAAAAAAGGCGGCTCATCGCCGCCTTTTCTGTATTGGAACCAACTTGTATCTATTTTACTTTCGGTCGCACGCCCGCGATGTTCAAGCGGATCTTGTACAAACCAGTTCGTGCACACAAATAGAGAGTTTTGCCGTCGTCGTCGCCCCAGGCCATGTTGTGGACGTGCTGCGGTATACGGATCGTGCCGAGGAATTTAGCTTCGGGCGAGAGTATCTGCAAGCCGCCGGGAGCCGAGACGTAAATGTTTCCCGCAGTGTCGACCTTCAATCCGTCGAGAGCATCTTCGCCGGGTAAGGCTGTGAAGTCGTAGAACAATTTACCGTTCTTTAACGTGCCGTCGGGCAGTACCTCGTAGCGGTTGACGACTTTCTTTTTCTCATCCCAATTGCTGACATAGAGATACTTTTCATCGGGCGAAAAAGCTATGCCGTTGGGGCCGCTAAACTCTTTGGTCAGCAGTTGCAGTTTTCCTTTGTATAAAGAATAAACTCCTGAGAACGGCAGTTCCTTGCGTTTGTCGTCAAAGACCTTCGGCAGACCGAAAGGCGGGTCGGTGAAGAAAAGCGTGCCGTCAGATCGGTAAACCAGATCGTTTGGGCTATTGAGCCGTTTGGCATCGAACTTGTCGGCGAGTACGATCTCACCACCATCTTTTTCGAGCCGGATTACGCGGCGGTTGCCGTGCTGGTTGATCACCAGATTGCCTTGTTGGTCGAGCGTCAGGCCATTCGAACCGGGCTGTTTATATTCCGCGATGTCGGTGCCGTTATAACCACTCGGTGTCCTGAAAACGCTGAGTTTGCCGTCTTTTGAATATTTATAGATCGTGTTTGCGTTCGGGTCGCTAAAGAGCAGTCCGTCGGCCGTCCAGATCGGGCCTTCGGTAAATTTGAAGCCCTCGGCCAGCTTGAATACCTTAGGGTTGTAACCGACTATAGAGTCGAGAGCTCCGTCTTTGCGATCGACCTCGACATTGACCTCGCTCGGCGTGATCGCGATCGGATCTGTGCCGCCTTTGTAAAATTCGAGCTTTGCTTCGCGGACAAATATGAAATTTGTCGGGGAATTTGAGATCGGACCGTTGATACCGAAGATAGCTAGCTGGATCTTTTGTCCGGGCTTAACATTGCGGCCAATGATCAAACGGTTCGGAGCATTCCATCCGCCGACAACCGAGCCGCCCATCTGGCCGAGATAGCGTGTCAATTCGCCGTTGACCCAAATCTCCGCATAATCATCAAGTGCTGTCTGAAAAACGACGGTTGAGCCGGTCGGATCGTAATCACCGACCTTTTCGGGCACGGTCACGGTAAGACGATACCAGTTGAACGAAAGCTTACCGTTGCCGCGACGCTTTTCGAGGTCGGTTGCAGCGATCTTTTCCCATGCCGAATCGTCAAAATCCGCGACACCGGCGTGCGGCGTGTAATCGTACGTTTTCACAACTGGACCACTCGGCTGATTGTCGCTTCCTGCGGCTTTGAAATCTACATCAACGATCTTGGTGTCGCTGTATTTCCACTGACCGTCAACGGCTTTGACGCCCTCGATGGTTGCGAGATCGACAGCCGATTCGGGTTTTCCGGCGGGCACGTCCTGGGCAAAAAAATGAATCGAAAAAAGTAGCGTTAATATTATTGGGGTGATAAGTTTATTCATTATGTAACTCCAAAACGGATTTACCACAGAGAGCACAGAGATAAAGAAGACCATTCGAAAGGCTGACCTTGAAATATTTTTTTATCTCTTTAACTTCTTTCTTTGCTCTGTGTCCTCTGTGTCTCTGTGGTGAAACTCCTATCGAACCTTGACGACGTAATAGTTGAAAACGCCGTCGATCTGTTTGAACCAATGCGGCGTGCCTTTTGGCACGATGATAACGTCGCCTTTTTTGAGCTGACGCGTTTCTCCGCCATCGATACGTGATCCGCGATATTCATTCTGCGCGGTCATTTTGGGCTCGACCGAAGTGCCTCCTGTGACGAACGTTGCCGTACCGTCAAGCACATAGATGATGTCCGTATCAAGTTCGTGGACTTCGCTCATACCGGCCTTATCGCGGCGGCTGGCGTGGACCATGTAGTTTTCGCCGTTTGAGCCGTCTTCCAAAACAGCTCCTTTTGCAAAAGCATCCGACACCGTCTTGCTGTCAAAGAAAGTAGCCGGCAGCATCTTGACCTTGCTCAAGGCCTCGGCGCCGGCCATCGCCAACTCTTCGTCTTGTGCCGCCGACATCGCGCCGGAAACGCCGACCGCACCGACGATCTGACCATCGACTGTGATCGGGACGCCGCCCTGCAGCGGCGTAAAATCAGCCAGAGCGACCATTGCAGTTCGGCCATTCTTGATGACATCTTCAAAGAACTTCGTCGGTTTTTTGAACATCGCGGCTGTCCGCGCTTTGCCGATCGAGATGTTTGCACCAGCCGTAAATGTACCGTCGAGCCTTTCGAGAGCGACGAGGTTACCGCCGTCGTCGACGACCGCGATAACGCCGCCAGGAGCCTTGTTGGTCACCGCATAGGTCTTTGCAGCCGCAATAACGATGCGGGCACCTTCGAGGGTAATTGATTTTTTCTCAACGGTTTGAGCGTTTACGGCAGCGAATGAAAGAGTAAAAAGTCCGATTATTGCGAATAAATGTTTCATATATGTTTCCTCATCTGTGAATAGGCCTAAGGAGTTCCTACCGCGCGGCAGGAACTCCATATTTTCTAGTTGGCAGTGATGGTTATTCGAAGTACGTCTTTTGTATTCGGATACGAAAAACCGTCTTTGACTAAGTGAACGACGCCGTTTTCGGCTGCTCCGGTATTAGGTGCTTTTTGGCGGGGAGCCTGATCGGGCCCGATGCCCGGAGCCTGGTTGACCTCTGTTCCCGCATCCCATAACCGGAATTTATCAGTGATGTCGCCGTTTACCGGCTTGCCCTTGGCATCGAAAAGCGCGACCGCCTTTTCAGCAGCGTAAAAAAGGTCGTTAGACTGGCCATACATCGTAGCCAATTGCAGACGTTGTCCTTTGGTCGCCGTAAATTCGAATTCGTATGTGGAGCCTGGCAGAATCGGCGAAGCCATTGTGCCCATAGAAACCATATCGGCGCCGATCGGTTTGCTAAAGATACCGGACATTACCGAGCCGGACACCATAGGAAACATCGTCGCCAAAAGCTCGGGGTGGCCGTCCTCAGCCTGCGATTCGATAGCGGCGCTAGCCTTGCGGCCGCTCGTGAAAAGAGCTGTCTTTCCACTGCTCACGACAAAAAACCCGGGCGAGAGAGCAAACGGATATTTCGAACCGTCCTTGGCAACAATGCCGTCTTTGTCCGAGATATTTTCGATTCGGACCTTAAATGTCGCTTGCTTTTTGACTTTGTGGTCGGCCGCAAGAGCCGAGACGAACGTGCCGCAAATAAATGTCGCGAGGATCGCGACGCTAAAAAGAAATTTTTGCTTGATCATATAATTATTCTCCGAGATATTTAGTATTCACTCTCCCGGAGCGTGACTGCTGCCGGTGAGATTCAGCCTCATTAATCCCGAAACCTAAACCCCTTATTCCATAAAATTTCACGGGAATATTAACTGCACTAGACGGAATCCCTATAAAGGAAAAGGAATTATTTTTTACGAATGAAATACGATTTCGGAACAACTTGTACCGGCCGCCGCGAACCGCCGCAGTTGCAGTACCTTGAAGCGGAACTGCTCAAAGCCATTGAAACTATCAACGCAATTGGTGACGTCAATTATCGTCGGTCGGCAAACGCTACGGGCAGCGTCGGAGCCCAGTTTCGACACAATCTTGATTTTGTAAATAGTCTTTTGAAAGGCATTGACGATGGCCGCATAGATTACAACAGGCGCGAAAGGGATCTGCGTGTCGAAGAGAATCGTGCTTTCGCCATCGAGCGTTTTCATGAAGCGATAAACCGACTCAACGGCCTGTCAGAAAACGAGTTTTCAAAAAGTGTGCTCGTTAGATCAGAGCTTGATCAATCTAGTTGGCTGCCGTCGAGCTTTATTCGCGAAGTAGAGTTTGTCCACAGCCACACCGTTCATCATCATGCATTGATCGCCGAAAAACTGGCTGGATACGGGATTGCGGCGGCGGAAAATTTCGGCGTTGCACCTTCGACGCTTATCTATTGGGAAACAAACGCGGCTTAAGGCCGATTAGGAGAAATTATGTCATCAAAATTAAACATTATTAGTTGGGTGTGCCGCATCATCGTGGCGGTCATACTGTTTCAAACTCTTTTCTTCAAATTTACCGGTGCGGAAGAATCGAAGTACATTTTTTCAACGCTCATGGGTCCGGGGCTCGAGGCATACGGCCGGATCGGTTCGGGCGTGGTTGAGCTTTTCGCGGCGATCTTCCTGCTGATGCCGCAAACAGCATGGCTCGGAGCGATCATTGCCCTGGGAACGATCTCCGGCGCGATTATCGGTCATTTGACAAAGCTCGGCATTGTCATTAAGGACGACGGCGGGCTATTGTTTGCTCTCGCGGTAACGGTTTTTGTGCTTAGCGCAATTATCCTGCTCATCCATCGTCGTGAAGTGCCGATTGTCGGCCAAATATTTAGTAACTCGGGTGTCTGAAATCTTTCAAATCATCCAAAACAGTTTGCCTGAGCTTTCGGCTGCCGGCTTGTTTTTCGTTTTCTTCTTCGGTACGTTTGTCAGCGAGGACGCCGCCTGTCTTCTGGCGGGCACAGCTGCCGCGAGCGGGCGAATCGGTTTCGCCCTTGCCTTGACATCCTGTTTTCTCGGTATTTTTGCGGGTGATGTATTGCTGTTTGGTGCGGGCCGACTGCTTGGAAGAAAGGCTCTCGACAACCGGTTTGTAAGGCGTTTTGTTTCCGGGCGATCTGCGGCGAAAGCGTCCGCATGGCTTGAGAATAACGCCGGAACCGCCGTATTTATGAGTCGCTTTGTTCCAGGCCTGCGTTTACCAACGTACATTGCTGCGGGAGCGTTGCGAACGAACCTCGCCAAATTTACAGCCTATTTCCTTCTCGCATCCGCCATCTGGACCCCGATACTTGTCGGCTCGGCAGCGTTCTCCCAAACGTTTGTATTTCCGAAAAATACGTTTCTTGGTCTCATCGTGATCGCCGTCGCTGTGCGACTCATATTAAGATTCTCATCGCGACCGAACCGGAGACTTTTAGTAGGGCGGCTCAAACGGATCGCAAAATGGGAATTTTGGCCCATCCAGGTCTTTTACGCTCCGGTTGTTGTGTATGTGTTGTTTCTCGCTGTAAAAGATCGCAGCATTACTGCGTTTACCGCCGTTAATCCGGCGATCCCCGCAGGTGGCTTTAAGGGCGAATCAAAGAATGATATTTACGACGGATTGCGGCAAACGGCTGCGGCGGCCCCGCACATGCTCGACCACGTATTGCTCCGAATCGGCGAGCCGATAAGTGAGCGTCTTAAAAAATCGCAGCGGTTTATCGACGAATTTGGGCTAACTTTTCCGCTCGTTCTCAAGCCCGATGCGGGCGAACGCGGCAAAGGCGTAGAGATCGTCCGTTCGGGCGATGAACTCGAATATAGGCTTCAGTCTGCGAAGACCGACACGATCATTCAGGAGTTTGTTTACGGTGACGAGATCAGCGTTTTTTACTACCGCTATCCAAAGGAAGAACGCGGTAAAATATTCTCGATAACTGAGAAGCAATTTCCAACCGTAACAGGTGACGGAAGCTCAACCCTAGAAGATTTGATCCTCAACGACCCGCGAGCCGTTTGCCTCGCCGAAAAGTATTTAGAGCAGAACCGCAACCGACTGGCCGACGTGCCTGCTAGCGGCGAGGCTGTAAAGATCGTCGACATCGGCACACATTCGCGCGGAGCTATTTTTCTCGATGGCGAGTCGCTGAAAACCGAAGCACTTGAGAATAAGATCGATGCGATCTGCCGTGGTTTTGACGGTTTCTATTTCGGGCGTTTCGACATACGAGCATCGTCGGTCACCGACTTTAAGAACGGTGAAAACTTTAAGATCATCGAGCTAAATGGCGTTACAAGCGAATCGACAAATATCTACGACCCGCGGTATTCGCTGTTCGACGCCTACCGTATCTTATTTCGCCAATGGCGGATCGCATTTGAGATTGGGGCAGAAAATATTAAACTTGGTGCGGAACGAACGAGCATTTTCGATCTGGCGAGACTCACATTTGGCATTGATCTCGCTAATAGCAAATCGATCACTGCATACAAAGGACGTCCCACCACCGACCACTGACAACTAACAATGTGCGTCATCTTTTTCGCATTCAACGCTCATCCGGATTATCCGCTGATACTTCTCGCAAATCGCGATGAGTATTACGATCGGCCATCTGCAACAGCAGCGTATTGGAAAGATCATCCTGATATTTACGGCGGCCGCGACCTAGCCAGCGGCGGTACATGGCTCGGTGTTACAAAATCGGGGCGTTTCGCTGCGGTCACTAACTATCGGGACCCTTCGGCCTCGACGGGCACCCGCTCACGCGGGGATCTGGTAGCCGGATTTCTTAAAAACGATACGCCTCCTCAGAGCTATCTTGAGCAAATACAGTCGCGAGGCATCGAATACTCTGGCTTTAACCTGCTCGTTGGCACGATCGGCCATACCAACGAGCTTTCCTACTATTCGAATCGCGGCGGTGCGCCGAAGCAACTCGCACCCGGCATCTACGGCCTCAGCAATCACTTGCTCGATACGCCGTGGCCAAAGGTCGTGAACGGCAAGGCATCTTTCACCGATCTGCTAAATAAGGGAGAGATCACGGATAAGAATTTGCTCGGCATCCTTGCTGATGAAACGCTCGCCGCGGACGAAGAACTGCCCTCGACCGGCATTCCGTATGAGGCCGAAAAAGCGATCTCCGCTATCTTTATCAAGACAGAGGGATACGGCACGCGGTGCTCGTCCCTACTAAAATTTAGCAGTGATTTTGAGTGGAGTTTGGAGGAAAAAGTGTTCGTCTAAGCCACAAACATCCGTCGGTATTTCTCGTTCATTTTTGTCACATCAAATACAACGAAAAAGTCAATCGTGCCGAATTCGCGGTCGATCATTGGCGGCCCGCAGACCTTTGCGCCGATCCGCAGATACATATTAAAAAGACTAGGAAGCTCGATGCTTGAATCACCAGTCGCCGCTATCAAGTCGAGACCGTTCGCAACTGGCGTTACCCAAAAACTATCGTCAAGATGTCCGTCCCGCACCATTTGTAGGTACGCGGCCTTTCCGGCATGCTCATCTTGGGTAAACATTGAGCAGCATCCAAAAAAATAGCGTTTGCCCGAAACCGCCATGTACCGCATCAGTCCTTTACCAAGGAGATAAGCGACCTTTGTATTGCGATGTTCTCTTGCGATGCACGCCCGCCCGATCTCAATACCGTCTTGCAGCACCTCGGCTGGAAGGTCGCCGATCGTAAACTCGTTTGAAGAATAAAATCCACTAATCGACCCCGCGGCTTCCAATGTATTGAGCCGAAATGTACCGACTGTCTCTCCGGTATTGCGATCGATTACGACAAGATGCTGGCACTTAAAATCAAAGGCATCATATTCGAGAACAGATCCCTGCGACGAAGGAAATTCACAAGCAAGTTCGAGGCTGAAGACCTGATAACGCAGCTTTAATGCGGAGGCCGTTTCCTTCCCATTTTGGGCAAGCCTTACTTCGTAGCGGCCTTCGGTGATCACAGCAAAGTCCTTTGACGCCAAAACGTTTGGAAAAATCACTTCGCCGCCCGGAACATCATCGGGAATTATCCTGGCATTATGTTGCGTGCTCATATAAATTCAAGGATCGGTATAGCTGATAAAAGCGACTTTGCCACAAGTCCAAACTTCGTTTACAACAATTGTCCATTCCGTTTATTCCCTTTCGATCAAAGATTATTCCTTTCTGCACGGCGCGTCGAAACTCAGGAGCACCTCCCAGAATCGACTGGGGACATCGGAAAGGAAACCTCAGCGTACTTTCGCGGCGGCATTAACTGCGGTATTAACTAAGACCTTTGCCTAATTAATTATCGAAGTGAATGGCGCGGCTAATTCGGGAAATCAACATAATTTTTGAAACTGTGATCATCTTGGAGCCAACAAAGAAAAAAGGGCTTCCGAAATTGTCGGAAGCCCTGTTTTTATTGGTCGGGACG
>JBJXEG010000003.1:0-42099 GCA_046155085.1 Pyrinomonadaceae bacterium
ACACGACATTTACCGTCGGAGCCGCCGGGACATTTACGGCGACGGCGACGGGTTTCCCGGCACCGACCTTCTCAACGGTAAGCACTTTGCCGTCAGGCGTCACGCTCTCATCCGGCGGTGTGCTGTCAGGAACACCGGGCGCAGGAACAGGCGGAACATATCCGCTTACGATAACGGCTACGAACGGAGTAAACCCCAACGCGACACAGAGCTTTACGCTGACGGTCATCGCGCCGCCGACGCTTACTTCGGCTAATCCGTCTTCGGGAAGTACTCTGGGCGGGACTACGGTCATCCTTGTAGGAACTAACTTTACCGGAGTGACCGGAGTTACTTTTGACGGGGTGCCTGCGACCAGTGTCTCGGCACCGAACGCGACGCAGATCATCTTGACCGCACCTGCGCATCCGGTGGCAGGACCTGTAAGCGTTTTGGTCACGACCCCTGGCGGAACGAACGCGGACAATATAGCTTATACGTACGTCGCGCCGCCGACGGTCACTTCATCGGCAGCGACGAGCGTTACTTCTACTACGGCGACGCTGAACGGCAACGTGACCTCCGACGGCGGTTCGGCGATCTTCGAGCGCGGTTTTGTTTACAAAACAACCAGCGGCGTCACGATCACGGACAATAAGACGATAGTGTCAGGTACGACTGGTTCGTACACATTAAATCTCTCTTCGTTGACTCCGGGAACCCAATACTTCTTTAAGGCTTATGCAATGAATACGGGCGGGACGACGCTGTCTTCACCGGAACTGAGCTTTACGACGGATACCACATTGGCGAGCGACTATTTCCGTTCGTGTAATCCACTTGATTGCGGTGGGGATGGTGACTGGGCGACGCCCGCTTCGTGGCAGTCGTCGCACGACGGCTTGACCGGATGGATCACGGCAACGCAGGCCCCGACCACGGCGGCAAACACGGTCACGATCATAGCGGGCTACAACATCAACGTCTCGACGAATGTCACAGCTGATCAGGTAGTCATCCCAAGTGGCGGCTACCTAAGCGTCGTCGATCACACGTTCACTATTGGCGGCGGAGCAGATACCAATGACATCGATCTGACAGAGGATGCGGGCGGAACCCTATTTGTTCAGGGCAGCGCCGCGATCGTCAATAACGGCCAGACCAGCCTGGCGGGCGAAGTCCAGCGTGCGGGTCAGACTGGCGGGTTAGGTTTGATCTCGGGCAATGGCTTTACATACACGGGAACCGCGTCGCTGTTGAATTACAACTCGAACGGCTTTGGTAATGCGTCGACCAACGACACCGAGTTTCCGGCTGTCAACGGTCCGGCGAACCTACGCGTATTTATCGGCGAGCCGATCACGCAGCCGGGTGCATTGACGCTTCATGACAGCCGCAGCATCCCGGGCGAGATTTCGCTCGAATATGGCCGCGTGGTGACCGGGCCAAATACACTGGTGCTCGGCGCAGGCGGCACCATGCCGCGCAGCTCGGGGGTTTGTCCCGGGTTCTTCTGTTTCCTATTTGAGGGCTATGTTGACGGTAATTTCCAAAAGACGTTTACCGCCGCCGGAACAAAGACGTTTGAGGTCGGAACCGCGGACGGATATTCGCCGGTCGATGTGACCGCCGCGAGCGCGGGCGACTTTGCGGTCAGAGCAGTCCAGGGTGCTCAGCCGAACATACCCGGAGCCAACAAGATTGCGCGTTACTGGACGCTGACAAATGGCGGCGTCACGTCGGCCGATCTTGTATTCCACTACCTGCAAGGCGACGTCGCACCTGCGACCGAGAGCGCCTTGCTCCTCTATCGGTACGACGCCCCAATATTTACACAGGTCCCGGCGACTTACGACAATAGCGCCAATACGGCCACCGCTACCGGCATCACGTCATTCTCAGATTGGACACTCGCCGAGCCGGGGGCGATCAACACTCCGCCGTCGATAACACCAATAAGTGTCTCACCTCAGCTCGGTTCGCCGTCTGCTAACGTGAAGATCGCGTCCGTCACTGACGACGGCGGCAACGGCAATGTAACGGTTACCGTAAACCCGGCGACCAGTTTCGGCGTCACCATTTCTAATATCACAAATGATGGAAGCGGCAACATCTTTGCGGATGTGGTTGCTAACTGCTCGGCGACGACCGGTACATTTATCCTTACTGCGACCGACGGGGCAAGCGCCTTTACCGATGCTCCATATCAGGTCAATACGACGCCAAACGCTCCTCCGACGTTGACATATCCAACCCCGCCAGGCCAGATATACGGTGCGACATTTAACGTTTCGCCGACGACGGCAACCGACAACGGTACGATCACCACATATCAGATCCTGACGGGCCACGGATTTACGACCGCACCGACCGTCAACTCGTCAGGTGTGGTTTCGATCAGCACCGCATTGCCCGCTGGTAGCCATACTGTAACCGTCCGTGCAACGGACAACTGCGGAGCGACCACCGACTCAAGCTTTACAGTCATGATCGGTGCTGCTCCTGTCATTTCGATTGACGACATCACGCAAGTCGAGACCGACGCGGGTACGACAACCTTTACATTCACGCTGACTAAGACCGGTGCTACCGATCTTGACGCAACCGGTGATTTTACAACCAACAATGGTTTGGTCAACCCCGCAACGAGCGGCAGCTGCGGCCAGGCGGGCGTGGATTATGTGGGATTGGGCGGCAACTTCGGATTTCTGCCGAGTGAAACTACCAAGCCCTTTGTTGTGACGGTCTGTGGCGACACTTTCTTTGAGCAAAACGAAACTTTTACTGTTGATCTTAGCAATCCCGGCAACGCGACCTATTCCGATGCCCAGGGCCTCGGGACGATCACCAATGATGACCTGCCGGATACGGATATTACGATTTCGAGCGGAGCTTTGACAATTACGGATGTCAACGGAGCAAATACAGACGACGACCTAAGGCTTTCGTGTAATGGCACTAATCTGCGTATTTTTGACCCGACGCATGTAGTTGGTGCGGGTTCGGGTTCGACGCAGATCGATCCGAATACTGTTGAGATCCCACTGTCTTCGCTTACCAGTATCACTATTAATTCGCTTGGCGGTAACGATACGCTCACGGTCAATCTTACCGGGTGTGACATCATCCCGGGTTCGGCGCTTTCAGGCGATGGTGCCAGCTTAATCGCAACCGGGATCACCTTTAACGGCGGCGACCCGACCTCAGGGCCGGGCGACAAACTCAATATCGTCGGCGGCAGTCAGGGACAGGTCACCTATAACTACACAAATGCCCATGATGGCAGTGTTGTGATGACCGGCGGTACGGTCACGGGTACCATTAACTACACCGGCCTTGAGCCGATCTCAAATACTGGTACGGCGGCCGACGTTATCTTCAACCTGCCAGCGGGTCCCACGACTCCGGCGACCCTCAGCGACGACGGCACGACCAGTAACGGTATGTCGCGTCTGAGCGGTGCGACATTTGAAACGACGGATTTTGCAAACCCGACCGGCTCCGTAACCATCAATCGCGGCAATGCCGCCGATACGCTTACCGTGAACGCACTGCCGGATCTCGATTCATCGTTAACTTTTGGTGCGGCGGGTGCGGAGTTCGCCTCGATTACGTTTAACGGTGCGGTGACGCTCGCCTCGAACAAGAATCTGGAGGGATATGCGACGGGCACGATCTCGCTGCCAAACGCGGCGAGCGACATCGCAACATCCGACTCCGGTTCGATCCTGCTGACGACGGCTACCAATATTTCTATGTTGTCTGGTTCGAGCCTTTCGACCGTCAACGGCGATGTGACGCTTAACGCAAATCAGCAGGCGACGGCGACTACTGGGGCCTTTGTTGGAATGCTCATCGATGCGGCGACCGTCCGGGCTACGGGAACTGGAGTAGTTACAATAGCGGCCCGCGGCGGAAACTCCGGCAACGCGCTGGGTATTAGTATGGACAACGCCGCGATCGTGCAGGGAGGGTCGGGCAGCAACATGACGACGCTTTCGATGACCGGTACGGGCGGTACGGGCGGAACGAACACTCACGGTATCCAGATCGGGCGCGGTTCCACCGTCACAACGTTGAGCGGCGGGAGCGTCTCGCTTGTCGGCAGCGGCGGTAACAGTAGCCCCGATCAAAGTATCGGGTTCATTCTCTTCCCGACGGGCAGCGTTACCGCGGGCACGAACGGAAATATTACGGCGACCGGGACCGGCGGGATCGGCGGCGGTAATGCCAATGACGGTATTCGTATCGACGGCGGCGGATCCGGACTTTTCGCCACCGGCACCGGCACCATCACAGTCAATGCGACCGGCGGCATTGGAAACAGCCCGGGCGTTAACATCTCACGGGGCGGCGCCATCTCAGCGACCGGAGGCTTGGTCAGCGTTACGGGTACGCGCGGCACAACTAATTCGGGCATTTGGATGAACCCGCTTGCTACTGCGGGATCGACCATCAGTTCGATACCAAACGGAACGGTGACGCTCATATCTGACTCGATGGACCTCACCGCGGCAACCAGTATCAGCGCCTCGGGAGCCAGCGGTATCGTCAACCTTCGACAAAAGACTAACGGCCAGACGATCGACCTTGGCGGCAACGATGCCCCCGACACACTCGGCCTGACGGACGCCGAGCTCGATAAGGTCACGGCTGCGACGATGAACATTGGTGATGCGAATAGCGGAGTCGTCAATGTCAGTGGTGTTATAACCCAAACAAAGACCACAAATATCCTTTCACCGCAGCCGACGACTGTCCTGACCGGCGGCGATCTTGGCATCTTCGGATCGGTAACGGGAATGTTGGTTGTCAACAACGGAGCGGCATTGCGTCCCGGAGCAAGCCCCGGCATTATCGCGAGCGGCGGCAACTCGACCTTGAATAGCGGATCGCAATTCTATGTTGAGCTTGGCGGCACGACCCCCGGTAACGGTGCGGGTTTCCACGATCAGTGGAACATCACCGGCAACCGAGACATTAATTCGACGCTGAATGTGGCCCTCGTCGGCGGATTTACTCCGGCCCCGACCGACACGTTCACGATCATCACAAATACGGGTTCGCAAGTCGGCTCATTCCTTGGCGGCGTCATCTGGCCCGTTGGTTACACAGGCACGGTTAACTACAATGCCAACAGCATCGTGCTGTCGAATATCACACTTCTGACCCCCGATCTGACGATGACCAAGACCAATGATGTCTCGGGCAGTGCGGTGGTCGGGCAGACGTGGACATGGTCGCTCAACATCGCAAATGGCGGAACCGGCGATGCTGTCTTTGCCAGCGGACAGACGCTGGTAACCGATAATCTGCCAAATGGTGCGGAGGTGACATACGGTACGCCGACGACGGCGGCTAACGCAACTTGCAGCATCGACGGCAGCAAGAATCTTAGCTGTGTCGCCGGTGCCGGCGGGCTGACGATCGCTCCGGCTGGAACGGTCACGGTTCTATTTACTGCAACCGCAAATGCACCGGCGACCGAGGCAAATCCGCGTTCGGGCGGCATAGCACAGGTAGATCCCGGTTCGGTGATCACTGAGAGCAACGAGGCCAATAATGACGCGAGCAATAGCGTGACAGTCGACAAGGCCAATACGACCACTTCGATCACAAATGCGGTGGCTCTCGGTACGGCGACAAATATCGGCCAGGCTTACGCGGTCGATTGGACGGTTGCCATTGTTAATCCGGGTGCCGGAACATTGACCGGCACGGTCACGGTATCGGACGGCACAGATAGCTGTACGGCTGCTGTAACGGCGGGGACCTGTATGTTGACCTCGACTACGCAGGGTACAAAGAATATCGTTGCGACCTACAACGGCGATACTAACTTTAACGGCAGCACATCGGCGGGCGTTTCGCATCTGGTCAATTGCACATCGAATCCGGTCGTTACTAACATGGACGATGACGGCCCCGGCAGTCTGCGGCGGGCGGTGCTTAATGCGTGCCCGGGAAGTACAATAACGTTTGCTCCATCTGTGATGGGCCCGATCCTGCTTTCGAGCGGACAGATCACTATCAATACTGATAATCTGATCATAGAGGGCCCGGCTGTAGTTCAAAATACGCAAGGGCCAAGTAACACGAGCCGCGTTTTCGTCATCAGTCCCGGCCTAACGACGACGATCAACCGGCTCACAATATCGGGCGGAAACCTGTCCGGCGCAAATGACGGCGGCGGTATTGTCACCGGCGGCATGTTAACCATAAATGACTCGACAGTTTCTGGCAATACAGCCGGAGGTCGTGGCGGTGCCATATTCTCGGCCGGCCCTGCGCTTAATCTGAACAACGTAATGATCAGCGGCAATACGGCCGCATCGGGCGGCGGCGTCCAGGCACTTAATTCGACACTTATTATCGATTCGACCTCAGTTACAGGCAATACTGTGACCGGCAACGGTGGCGGTGTCTTGATCTCCGGCGGCAGCGGGCATATTTTCCGGAAATCCACTTTCTCCGGCAATACGGCAAGCAGTTGCGGTGGCTTCCAAAACGATAGTTTGAGTTCGCTGACTGTTACAAATACGACCGTCTCCGGCAATAACGCAACTGGCGGCGGCGGCGGCGGACTCTGTACATTCAACAGTACCGCGACGTTGACAAACGTTACGGTATTTAACAACACGACAAATGGCAGCGGAGGCGGTATCAACTTTGCCGATGCGGGCACGACCCTTACGTTAAAGAACACGATCGTCGCCGGGAACATGGGTAATCAGCCGGACATTAGTGCTAATGGCGGTGCAACGATCGTGACGGGCGGGTACAATCTGATAGGCAATAACGACAATGTTAGCGGTGTTTTCCCGACCGGGAATCCGAACGCCAATAACGACATCGTGGGAATGCCGGGATCACCTGTCAATCCGCTGGTTGGCCCGCTCGCCAATAACGGTGGACCTACCCAGACCCACGCACTGCTCCTGGGCAGCCCGGCGATCGATAAGGGAAGTGCGGTGGTGCCTGCTCTGACGACCGACCAACGCGGTTCGCCGCGGCCGCTCGATGTCGCCGGTTATCCGAATGCGATGGGCGGTAACGGGTCTGACATCGGTGCTTTTGAGGCACAGATCACGACCGCCGGCAGCGTCTCGATCGCGGGACGCGTGACATCGTCCGACGGGCGCGGCATCCGAAATGCACGGATCGTCGTATCGGGCGGTTCGCTGACGCAGCCTCGTGTGACGGCGACCGGGCCGCGTGGTACCTATACGGTGGGCGATCTGCAAACCGGCCAGACCTATGTCATCACGATCAATTCGCGAAGGTTTACATTTAGTATCCCATCGCGCGTGATCAGCCTCGTAGATAATGTGACGGACGCCGACTTTGTCGCCGATCCGATCCAATAAAGCTGAATGGTTAGTGGTAGATGGTGAATGGTGAGTGGTTAATGAAAGAATTATTTTTCATTTATCACTCACTCTTCATCATTATTTTTTTTTCTTCTTAAATCCTTGTTAACTATTTGTAATTGACCTGTCTCCAGCCGTCGCCGTTTTGAAAACGGCCCGGTACGGCATATACTTCATTTATTGCTTTGTTGTAATTTTGTCGGGAAACCCTATGCCTGTTGGCACGGCCAGCCAGCCGAATTTCTCGTTTGTTAGTTTTTAATGTTTGTGTTTTCGAGGAGTAATTTTATGTCCAACAATCAGAGAGTAATTCGTTTTCTAACGGTCAGACTCGCGTTGCCGGTATTTGTTTTAGCCGGTTTAATAGGGTTTTCGACTCTTTCGACGAGCGCCCAACGAGCGGCAGCTAATCAGCGGGACGGCAACGCGATGCGTAAACCGAGCGACTCCGTCCGTACCCTTGCGCCGCTTTCTACTGGTGGCCTCGTGATCTCAGAATATTTTGCCAATCCTGCGGGTAATGATACGAATCAAGAATACGTAGAACTCGTTGCGACGAAGTCCATTAATTTTGCCGTGACTCCTTACAGCGTTGTTTTTACTAACAATGGGGCAGCAACAGCTGCGGGCTGGATCAATGGTCTCGCTCTCACATATGGCTTCAATATTAACTCTGGTACTGTTGTGGCGGGTGATGTTGTTTATGTTGGCGGTTCGGGAATGGCACCTGCCGGTACTAAACTCAGGGCTATCGACGTTACAACCACGGTTAGTGATCCTTTCGCGGGAGGCGTCACCGGAAACTCGGCTCTCACCGCAGGTGTCTTAGGAAATGGCGGAGCAAATGCCGACGGTATAGCGGTCTTTGCTGCCGGTTTGGCAACACTTACGAATTCGTCGGAACCTACTGACGCGATCTTTTTTGGTACGGGTGCTGGAACTGCGGTCGTAAACGCGGGGGCTGATGGTTACCAGTTGCCCATAAATGACATCTACACTGGTGGAAAGTTACAAGCTTCAAGCACAATACTTGGCGACCCAACAAGCGGGCAGGTGTTTATTGCTACTGGAACTTTTAATTCTACTTCAAACACCTGGACCGTTGCTCGTACGTGGGCCTCGCAGGCTGCCCCGGGCACTGCCGGAACGGCAGTTACGCTTACAGGTACGACGGCTGCGGATGTTTCGATCTCGGGCCGGGTCATGACGGCGGACGGGCGTGGTATTCGTAATGCGAGGATTGTTATTACGGGCAATTCGCTGGCACGGCCGCGTGTCGCTCAGGTTGGGCCCCGCGGCGGATATTTCTTTGGCAATCTCGAATCCGGCCAAACGTATGTCGTAACGGTCAATTCACGGCTTTTCACATTCTCGGCTCCGAGCCAGGTTGTCAGCCTCAACGATAACGTCACGGGTATCAACTTTGTCGCCGATCCGCGGCAGTAACGTTGGATCTTATCGACATTCAACCTAAACAGAGCCTCGATCCTTTTTGGACGGGGCTTTTTTCCTGTCTTTTGATAAGATTCACATTTCGGAACCTATCAAATAATTTATGAAAGTAATTGTATTATCGCTGATGTTGACGGCCGCTGCCGCGATCACCGGGTTTTCCCAAGGGGCTGTGCCGGTTGACAATTACCGCGTCTATGACGCAAATGGAAACCCGTCGAGTCTCGATGCCGTCATTAAGGCGCTCGGTGGCGTGGATGTGGTCTTTCTTGGCGAGCAGCATGACGATTCGGTTGCCCATGCTTTGGAATTTGAGATTTTCCAGCGGGCCGTTGACGGATATGCGCCGCGGCGAAAAGTCGCGTTGTCGATGGAGATGTTTGAGCGCGACGTGCAGATCGTCGTCAATGAATATCTTAACGGCCAGATCACCGAGGCCCAGTTTCTGGCGTCCTCGCGCCCGTGGGGCAATTACAAAACCGATTACCGTCCGCTGGTTGAACTGGCAAAGGAAAAACGGCTGCCGGTGATCGCCGCCAACGCTCCTCGCCGTTATGTCAACATGGTCTCTCGCGGAGGCCGTGAGACGCTGAACGGGTTGACCAAGGACGCGAAAAAGTGGCTGGCACCGTTGCCCTACGGCGAGCCGTCCGATGTGTACGGTAAGAAATTCAAAGCCCTGATGGGCCCGAGCCCGGAAGCTCAAATGGGGATCGACAATATCCTCGCATCGCAATCGCTCTGGGACGCGACGATGAGCAACTCGGTCGCCAACTACCTAAAGAAAAACAAAAATGCTCTCGTCGTCCACCTCAACGGCAGCTTTCATACCGAGAGCCGTCTGGGAACCGCAGAGCATCTGCTTAGATACCGGAAAAATGCTAAAGTGCTGGTCGTGACGATGCGGTATGAGGATGATTTTAAGACTTTCGACAAGACAAAGAACACTGGCATTGGTGATTTTGTCATCCTGACGGACACCAAACAGCCGCGCAGCAAAAGATAGAAAAGACGCGAGATTTATCCCGCGTCCCTTCTTACTAAATACCCCGATCTGCTATTTACCTTTTGTCGCAGAAAAGGGAATCGTACCCAACTGCGGATTAGTAAATGTTCCGGTCATTTTGTCGCCATCGACAGTACCATCCATTTTGAAATCCATCTGAGTGCCCTGAACATCGGCATGCAGCGTCGCCGTAAATGTCTTTCCCGTGACCTTGCCGCTGTCGATCGTGCCGTTGCCCATTTCAGAAGATGTGCTGCCTGTTAGGGCATCGCCATCCTGCTTAAATTCGACAGTGATCTGAATAGTCTGTCCGGGGGCATCGGCCGCAAGCGACCATCTGCCTGAGATGTCGGTCGGAGCCGACACAGGTGCGGGCGTCGGGGCCGGCGATGGCGCTGGTGCCGGAGTGTTTTGTGCACTGGCCACGGCCGAGAAAATGAACAATGTAAATAAAAGGACAAGAAGATTGTATTTCATATTATTTAGTAATTTGCTAAAACTGACCCAACAAAATCTACTGCATTTCACGGATTATCGTACCAAATTTCCTGCTGCCACGCCCGTTTGCGAAACTTACTTTCGCTCCAAAATCCTTTAGAAAGTTCGACACTGTTTTCGCCGTGCTTTGGCATTAGTACGGTGACGACATCATATCGATAGGGTGTATCACGCACATTAAATATCTTGCGATAAACCTTTGCCGTCCGCACGATCTGACGCTGTTTTCGGGTATTGACGTTTGCAATTATCGCGGTGAAATCATCCGACCGCCGGGTCTTGACCTCGATAAAACAAAGTGTCTCGCCGTCCAACGCAATAATATCGATCTCGCCCGTCACCTGTACGCCCTTGCTGTTGCGGCCGACCGGAACTTTGAAATTTGAGACGACCATACGATAGCCGTTTTTGATCAAATGAACCGCAGCGAGCGCCTCCCCGCGTTCGCCGAGGCTTGGCAGCCTGATGCTTTTCGTTTCAGTTATCGATAGGACCTTATCCATTAGGTATCAGATGCTCTAACGCTGGTTCTGCGGACGTTTATGCACATTCGGCTCTATAACGTTCTTCAAATTCGAGCAGAGTTAAGACCGTTACGTTAGGGAAATCCAGATTTTTCAATACGTGAAAATGTCGATCATTTGAAACGATACAATCAGCATTTGAGGCAATTGCACAGTCAACAAACTTATTATCGGAGGCATCAGCCGTGATCAGATCAAAATTGAAATAGATCTCTATTTTCTCTGTAAAAGAACTAACAGTGAGAAAGTTCACGACGTTCTCGGCGATATCTGCGTTTGTTTTTTCGGCAAGGATCTCGCGATACTCAAAGAGGATATCGGTCGAAATACAAAGAATTATCTTGCCGTAAATCACACAATCGAAAATCCATCGAAAAGGGATCTCTTGCCAATTGCGGCAATAAGGATATTAGTGTCAAGGACGATTCTCGGAGCGGTTATGTTCATTTGTCCAATCGACCATGTTTTGTTCGGTCAGGCCTTTTTCATCCCACACTTCATCCATCTGCATTGTCGCTTTGTTTGCAAAGTACCTTGCAAGAGTATTTTTTACTTCGAAAAGCGTTTCTTCTGACACGTCATTGCCGTATAGCCGCAGGAGTTCAAGTTGTAGATTGCTCAAGGCTGCCATATCAATATTGTAACTAGAACGCGGGTTCCTCGTAAATGCCATAAACGTCACGCAAGGCAACGCAGATCTCCTCTACAGTCGCGTAGGCGGCTACGGATTCGATTATGGCGGGCATTGTATTTTCGCCCGAACTCGCAGCTTGCTTTAGCTTTTCGAGGGCGTTTGCGACCGCTCCGTTATCACGTATCGCTTTGGTGTGAGCAAGGCGCTCGAGCTGGTGTGTGCGGACGTTTTCGTCGATCTGGAGGATTTCGTATTTAGAAACGCCTTCCTCCATCGCGTATTTATTTACGCCGACGATCACCTGCTCTTTACGCTCGACCGCTTTTTGATATTGGTACGCCGATTCCTGGATCTCGCGCTGGGGGAAACCGGCCTCGACCGCCTCGACCATACCGCCAAAACCATCGATCTTTTCAAAATAATCCATACAGCCGTCGATCATTTTTTGCGTCAGCGACTCGATATAATAGCTGCCGCCGAGCGGATCGACAGTGTTTGCGACGCCCGTTTCCTCAGCGATTATCTGTTGGGTCCGGAGCGCGATCAACGCTGCCTCATCGGTCGGCAGAGCGAGTGCCTCATCATAAGAATCGGTATGCAGCGATTGCGTACCGCCCAGGACGCCGGCGAGGGCCTGGATCGCGACGCGGGCTATATTATTGAGCGGCTGCTGCACGGTTAGTGAAACACCCGCCGTCTGCGTGTGAAACCGCAGCATCATCGTCCGCGGGTTTTTTGCGCCGAAGCGCTCTTTCATTGTCCGTGCCCATACGACCCGGGCGGCACGATACTTGGCTATCTCCTCGAAAAAATCATTGTGTGCATTAAAAAAGAATGAAAGCCTCGGAACAAATTCATCTACATCCATGCCCCGGTCGACGCCGTATTTTACGTACTCGACACCATCGCGGAGCGTAAACGCCAGTTCCTGCAAAGCCGTCGCCCCGGCCTCGCGAATGTGATAGCCGCTGACTGAGATCGGGTTGTATTTCGGAACGTGTTTTGTTGTGTATTCAAATGTATCGATGACCAGCTTCATCGCCGGCTTGATCGGGTATATCCACTCTTTCTGGGCGATGTATTCCTTGAGTATGTCGTTCTGTAATGTACCGGAGATCTTTGTAAAATCGGCTTTTTGCTTTTCGGCGACAACCAGATACATCGCCAAAAAGATCGGTGCCGGAGCATTGATCGTCTGCGAGACCGTCACCTGATCGAGCGGGATGCCGTCAAACAAAACTTCAAAATCGGCGAGCGACGAAACGGCGACGCCGCATTTGCCAACCTCGCCTTCGCTGAGCGGCGAATCCGCGTCAAGGCCCATGAGTGCGGGCAGATCGTACGCGACTGAGAGGCCCGTCTGGCCGTGCTCCATCAAATATTTAAACCGTGCGTTGGTATTCTCCGGCGACGAAAATCCGGCGAACTGACGCATTGTCCAGAGTTTACCGCGATATCCGGTCGGGTGAATTCCGCGTTTGTATGGAAACTCGCCGGGAAATCCGACCTCGCTCAAGTCTTCGGCATCGGCCTGGGTATAAAGCCGATCGACCGGTTCGAGGCTGATGCCCTCGAACGAGGTCTTCCTTTCAGGTGATCTTTCCAGCACCTTTGCCAATGTTTCATCTTGCCAACGCTGGGCCTCGGCCTTTGCCGCAGTTGCAGTCATTTTCGCTTCGATCGTTTCCATTTTTTGTCTATTGAATGATCACTATTCCTGTTCTCGCGCCAAATTCTCAAAAATTGCAAAATCCGCCGCCTTCTGCCTACAATTAAGAAATGACAACCTCTAAGTCTATCGCTATTTTAGCATTATTTTCCACAATTGCGGTCTGCTTCGGGTGCGGCGGATCCGCCATCAAATCAGCAAATGCAAAGCCCGGAGCAAATTCTGCAAATGAAAATTCGAATGCCGCCAAGACCAACGTCGAAGAGCTTGGGATCCTTATAAATGTTCCATACGAAACAGAGGACGTGGTTTGGAAAGAGAACACCGCCCGAAAAAAGTTGGTCGCCGTACTACGTTTTTCGCCCGCCGATTCGGCCAAACTTGTCGCCGAGGCTGAAAAGACTAGGGCACCAGAGGCGGCAACGCTCTCTTCGGAAACATGGTTTCCCGCCGAGCTGATCGCTCAGAGCGAGATGAGTGGCAATGATGAACTAAAAGGTCAGTCCTATGCCGCCGATCAGTTTTTTCTGGCGCCGTACACTAGCGGCCGTATCGTTCGTATAGAGGGTACCGACTATTTCGTGATCGAGCTTTCTGCGAAATAGGATCAAAGCTCGTCATATTTTTTCAATTTTCGGTACAGTGTCGATAGATCAATGCCGAGAATGCGCGCGGCCAGCGCTTTATCGTCACCAGATGATTCGAGCACTTCAGTCACATACCGCCGTTCCATTTCTTCAAGCGTCGGGCGAAAATCTTTTATATCCCGGCTCGGAAACGCACCGCTCCCCGCAACTTTTAGCGGCAAGCTTTCAAGACCGATCTCAGCATCGCTTAGGATCACTGATCGTTCGATCACATTCTCGAGCTCGCGGACGTTGCCGGGCCATTCGTAGTTAGCGAGAGCGGACATCGCCTCGCTCGAAATGCTCTTTTCCGGGGCGTTTTGGCTAAGAGCGGCCCTAGCGGAAAAATGCCTGGCCAAAAGGGGAATATCATCGCGGCGTTCGCGAAGCGGCGGCACCTCGATCTCGACGACGTTCAAACGGTAGAACAGGTCCTCACGAAAAAGGCCGTGGGCTACCTGGGCCGCAAGATCTTTATTAGTTGCGGCGAGGAGCCGGGCGTCAAATCCTACCGCAACGGAAGATCCCACAGGCATTACCTCGTGCTCCTGCAACGCTCTCAATAGCTTGACCTGAAGTGACAGCGGCATTTCACTTACTTCGTCGAGGAATAACGACCCGCCCGAGGCCGTACGAAACAGGCCTTTCTTATTCGCGACAGCCCCGGTAAATGAACCTTTCGTATGACCAAAAAGTTCGCTTTCAAGCAGCGATTCGGGCAGAGCACCGCAATTGACCGCTAAAAAAGGAGCTTCGGCACGCCCGCTATTAAAATGGATCGACCTTGCGACCAGTTCCTTGCCTGTCCCGCTCTCGCCCTGGATGAGGACGGTAGCGTTTGTCGCGGCGACCTTTGTTACAAGGTCAAAAACTTTTTGCAGTGAATCGCTTGTTCCAATGATCTGTGAAAAATCATACTTTTTTCTGAGTTCACGCCTGAGAACGCGGTTTTCGTTAAAGAGATGACGCTGAATACCCGCATTTTTGATGGTCTGCAGGAGATCTTCGTTGACGAAAGGCTTTGTCACATAATCGTAGGCCCCCTTTTGAAGGGCGGCGACGGCCGATTCGACCGATGAGTACGCCGTCATAACGATAACGAGAGCCTCAGGGTCAATCGATTTTATTTGATCGAGCAGTTCGAGGCCGTCTTTGCCCGACATTTTTATATCAGTCAGCGTTATCGAAATTTCGCGTTCGGCAAAGATCTGCAGCGCGTTTTCGGCACTGTCTGCGGTCAAGACGCCATAGCCTTCGCCTTCGAGAAGCTGCCGCAGAATGACCCGCATTACCTCTTCGTCCTCGACTACCAAAACGTTTTGCTTAGCCGCAACCGACATATTAAATTAAGTAAAAAATTAGTCTAGCACAGGGCTTTAACGTTTATTTGTTTTCGTGTTAGCATCAAACTTCTAAGATACTGATTTAATGCGGCTCCGTAATCTCACAATCCTCTCTCTCTTAGCCGTTTCACTCACATTTACGGCGTTTGCCCAGCAGACGAACCCGGTCGAGCGTCAGGTCTCAAACCCCATTACTGATACCCCGAATATCAACCCTGTTTCTGCCGAGCAAAGTCTCGCCGCGCCGAAATCGAAGAAGCCAAAGGTCGAACCTGAAGGCGGTGACGGCGAGGTCGTCGTATATTCGGACCGGCAGACGGTCGAAGGCGAGAAAGGGAAGCGGATCGTCCGCCACATTGGCAATGTGGATGCCCATTACGGAATATATCGCATGCAGGCCGATGAGATCGCGATCTATGAGGCCGAAAATAAGATGGTTGCGACGGGCAGCGTCATCTTCGATCAGGGTGATGATCAGCGTATCACCGGGGCTCGGGCCGTGTGGAATTATAAGACAAAGCTTGGGACTTTTGAAGATTCGACCGGCTTTACAAATCAGACGAATGACGGGACGGTATTGTATTTTATCGCCGAAAAAGTCGAGCGGATCTCGGTGGATGAGGTCATCATTACAAAAGGGAAGTTCACGGCATGCGACGAAGCAGTGCCAAAGTGGAGCTTTACGGCCGACAGCGCCCGGATCAAAACAAATGACAAAGTCAGATTCAAAAATGCCAAGTTTCGCGTTAAAGACATCCCGATCTTGATCCTGCCGTATGGATCGATCCCAATCAAGAAAAAAGATCGAAGCTCCGGTTTTCTGACGCCGACCTTTGCATATTCCGGTCGCAAGGGGCTGCGCCTTTCGACGGCTTATTACCAGACGCTGGGCGATTCGGCGGATGTAACATTTCGAGGCGATCTCTACAGCGGCCGCGGGATCGGCTACGGCCTCGATCTGCGGACCCGGGCAAATTCACGCTCATACTTCAACTTTGGCTTTTACGCTGTCAAGGACAGGATCTTTGGTCCAAAAGTTGACGCTGCGCATCCCGATCAGGGCGGCTCGATCGTATATGCCGAAGGCGTCCATTACTTTCCAAATGGATTTACCGGAGCTGCCGATCTGCGGATTACTTCAAACCTCGCCTTTCGTCAGGAATTTTCGGACGGGATACAGCAGATCATCTCGCCGATCGAGAATTCACAAGCCTTCGTCAATAAAAGCTGGGATAGCTATACTATAAATCTCCTGGCCCGTTCGCAGGTGATCTCGATCCCAAATATCCGCGAAAAGACCAGCAATCTCCCGAGCGTCAATTTTGAAAAGCGTCCGACGATGCTCTCGTTTCTCAAGGGCGTGTATTTTTCGTTTAAGGCGGCGGGCGAGGGCGTATCGCGTCGCGAGCAGGTTGACGACCTCATTCTATATAGACGAAACTCAGGCGGCACCGACCCGGTTATTACGCCGGCGGTCGTCCAGCGCCTCGACGCATATCCCGAGCTGACCTTGCCGCTCCATACAAAATACTTTAATTTTACGCTGACCGGTGCCGCCAGAGTGACATATTACTCAAATTCGTTCGATGATATGCGGCGGGTCATAAGTCGTGATGTGCTCCGCAAGTACGGTGAATTTACGTTTGACGTCAGGCCGGTCGCGCTCGCCAAAAATTTTTACGGCAAAAAGGACGTGTTTCGTTTTCGCCATGTGATCGAACCCTATCTCACATATCGCTTGATCAAGGGCGTCGACAATTTTAACCGGATCATCAGGTTTGATTACCTCGATACCATAGCAAATACAAACGAGATAGAGTTTGGCCTGATAAACCGCTTTTACACGCGTAGATATGGCGAAGCCGTCACACCTGAGGCGCAAAGGCTGTTGTCAACCGCACCTGTGTCAGCGGGCGGTTTATCGCGGTCATCGGTAAATACAGATGAGAAAGGGCTTTCGATCCAACCCTACGAGATCTTTAGCCTCACGATTCGCGGCAAGTATTTTTTTGATAAAACGTTTGGCGGGGCGTTGATACCCGGGCGTCGAAACCAGATCGAGCCTATGACCGCGCTCAGTTTTTACACATTTGGTGGTGTGCCGCGACGGTTTTCGCCTCTCAACATCGACGCTACCTATCGCCCGCAGAAAACTGTATTTGTAAATACGCGTCTCGATTATGGACTAAGCGGCGACGGATTTCGCGCGGTGTCGGCGACCATCGGTTACGAATCGCCGATGGTCAAACTCTTTCAGACCTTCTACTATACACGGGCGATCACCCTTATCCCGTCGCTTGCTCAATACGCCGTCAACGGCAAAGAGCCCGGTACCCTGCGCGGTTCGCAATGGAGCCCGTCGCTTTTTGTCGGCAACCGCAACCGCGGCCTTTATGGCGGTGCTTCATTCTTCTTTGATTTCGAAAACCGACGGGCCACCCGCCAAAGCCCGATGATCAGCTCGCTCTACACCCTCGGCTATGCCTACGATTGCTGCTCCGTCGCCCTCCAGTACTACACCTTTAACGTCGGCGTCCGCAAAGAAAACAAATTCGTTTTTAGCTTTCGCCTGAACGGCATCGGCAGCTTCGGCACCGAACAGATCGGCCAGGGCTTGCGTTAATCTTACCTATCAAGACGACCGGTTTGACGAAACCATGACGATGGAATCTGACTTCGAGACCCGTCTTTTCTATCAGGGACGCGGGGACAATTCCATTAGCTGCATCATTGAAATATTGGGCGGAGCGTTTTTCGGATCGTTATCATACATAATAACAATTGTGGTTTTGCCGCCGATCTTTGCGGGTTGTATGCTCAGCCCCTCGGCCTTGTTGTTGGGTTCGAATTCGAGTAGGTTTAATGCTTTTACGACGTATTGCTCGCCCTTTCCGGTGGCTGTCTGAGCCTTTAGTATCATCTCGTCACTTACATACCACAAGGCGTTGCCGTGAAATTTATTTTGCTTGTCCTCGGTTGAGGTCAGCAGCAGAAAGCCGCCGATCTGTTTGCAATATTCGATTGACGAGATCTTAAAAGGCACAGGCGAATCTTGAGGTTTACCAGCGATAAATCCAAAAAAGGGACGCAGAGTGAGTTTCGTGATGGTCGGCCATGCACCCAAGGTAGCCGGTACTTCGGCAACAAAAACGCCTACTCGATCGCCGCTAAAAAATGGCTCTCGAAATCCAAAGGCCAACTCCGCATGTCCGGCATTTGTCCGCACCGCAAGGCCCTCGATCTTGGTCTGGTTCTTGGCAGGATCGCTGCTGTAAAGGCCAAGAGCTTTCAGCGATTCCTTGATATCAAGCTCTCGTACGGAATCCATATCAATCTTGAAATTATTAGGCTCCGTCTCATTCTCGTTTTTTAGTCTAAACCGAAACAGACGTGATTTTGACACGAGTTTCTCGGCGTCGTCCTCGTTGTGAGACCCCATGATATAAAAATTGCCTTCATCGTCCTTGGCCATTGCCTCCCATTTTGGATTTGCAGCTTTACCCTGAATGTTCTCGAGGAGCTTGATGACAAGACCGCTCGCCGTCTCGACGACCGCCAGGCTCTGTCCGACACCATTGTCCTTATCATCGCCAACGATCAGATATTTACCATCGCCGATAGGTTCGACGGCCGATGGCTCGATCGTTTTGTTCGGCGTAAGCTCACCTTTTTTGCCGATATTTTTTAGGGGAAAGGGCGTGCCTGCCGGTTTGATGTCAAAGCTCTGGGCAGCTCCAACCGCCGTCACAGCCGCCAGACAACCGACAATCGCAAATATTCGTAAGATATCCCGAGACATTTTCATCGTTAACTCCCGAATTTCGAATTTCAGATGGTAAGTTTAACCGAGCTTGCCTTAAATATGCATTTCGCACGCTCAATTTTTCATCGAGGTGTTCCACCGGTGTGACACACGATATCCAGCGGTCTGCGGCCATCTATGGAATCTCGTATTGTTTTCCGTTCCATTCGGCTATGAATGGCGTGATGAGATCGTAGTTTGCGGAATCTGCTATCGACAAAAATGTATCGCAGCGGCCTGTCGAGCCCGACCATTCAGCCCGGCTGGCCTCGTTAAAGCAGTACGACAAACAGCCTCTGCGGGCATTAATAAATGCAATCAGCCAGGCGCGTTCATTAACTCCAGTCCTGGGAGTTCCGCCCATTTCGGCATTTGCAATCATTAGCAGCGAGGTCAGACAATCAGGGTCTCCGTCGTCGCCATGCTGAATGTTCGTGTCAAACATAAACGCCCTGGCAAGCGGTGTTTCCAAACCGAGGTCATCCGCATGCCTTTGCGAGGGCTCCCAGTACAAAAGATCGGTTACTTCATCCTGAACGGCTCGAAACGCCTCGGACGCGGCCGCGGCTCTCCAATCCGACATAAATCCTCGAAGCCCGCGCACGTCATCGCTGTCCTCAGCGGTATTGAGCCGCGTCAGTTCATCGAGGTATTTCGCCAGCGGGTTAGCCGGCTCGATCTCGGTAAACCGTTTGACGGCCAGGTAGGCGTCGCCCGTCCCGGTGCAAAAACCGGCACGCCCACACGTGATCCCGCGACCGTCATGCAAATTCTCCGCATAGTCGTACCGTATCTCGATCGTCCCATTTTCAAAGAGGCTGGTAAGCCGCTCCGCAACCCGCTTTTGCTCCGCCGTCATCTTCATACCTCGTAGTCTATCAGCCTTGTACCAAAGCGAGACCCTAGCCTTTGATATACCACGACCACCCAAATGCCCAGATCGAGATCGCCTGGAGCCAAAAGAAAGGGTTTTATTGCACCCGAACAGATCGGCAGGGCGCTGAGGTAGTCAAAAATTTAATCCCGTCAATGAGTAGGTTGTCTACCAATCCGTCTGGGGCCAAATAACTTGTAAATTTTGTTTAATCGAATCGAAGTACGCACTTGCCCCGGCCACATTCGGATGAAAAAGTCCGGCTCGATGGCATGTGATCAGATTTCCTCGTTGCCCTGTTAGAACCTTACAGTCTGTTTGCCTATTCGAATAAAGCTCGTCATTTGTCTTCAAACCGTCGAGCTCCCAAAGAAAAGGTTGTGGAGAAGCAAAACAGTTTGCTGATAAAAAAGTCGGCGAAGCAAAGATCACACGCGGATTTGTTTGCGAAAATTGAATTGCTCCCGTGATGGGTAACGAAGAGTTCGCTTGATTTACGGCAATTCGCAGACTTTGGTTGGACGTTTGGTACCATAAGTCGGAGCGATCTGCGAGCTGGTTTCGGAATGCCCCTACTACTCCGGATGCGTATGCAGGAGCATTTGCAAGAATGGCCTTTCCACTTTTAGTTGAAAGCGCTAATTTCAGTAAAGAGAGCGGCATGAAGGCAAATTTTGTTGAAAGTCTTGCAATGCCGACTGAGTCCAAAACATTGAGTAGCTGATCTGCCGGAAAAAGATGAAGGAGCATTTCCCAAAACCTATGCACATCGCTCAACCTAGAAATAAGCGGGAAGTAACCCGTTACAACGATCCGTGCATTGGGATATGTAGAAGCAATTTTTGGCAATAATTGCTCCGCCATTTTTTTTCGGCAGTGCGTCTCGGCCGCAGCATTGAGATCAATTTTTCGATAAAAAAGATTTACAATACTCATCGCGCCCATGTCGTTAATCCCGCCGTCGACCAATATGAGGTCAACTTTGTCTGGGGTAAGTGGCCCGCCTTCAACGGTCTTTCGAGTTTTATAGTAAATCAGTGAACTATTTACTTGTTCGAGGATGCTGGGATTGTAAACGTTTACTTCTCCGGAATAAGGCGGGTGTGGGGTAATGTCGTCCCTGAATGTCACCGAGGCACCCGAGTGGGCATTTCCATAGTAAAGGCTGACTTTCCGCCCATTTGTAAGTTTCTCATTCTCGATCCATTTGGCAACGAGCGTCGAGAACTTATGATCGTGTTGCAACCCCTGACCCCAAACTACCGAGTCACCGATAGCGAGCATCTCAAACGGTCTCTCCGCGTTTGCGATTTGCCCTGACAAAATCGAAGGCATCGATTTGAGTATGATCGACGATGCCCCAGCGTAGGCGAGATAGTTAATAAATTCTCGGCGTGTGGTCATTTTATGTACGTTCGATGTCGTTCAGATGATTGCATTTAATCTTCTAGTCACCAGCATTAACAAGCTCATCCGTTATTTGACTTGATCGGACTCGGCGAGATCAGACCCGCCAAATACCCCACCACGGAGGTAAAAATTATGAGAAATTTATCAAATGCAACCTGGTTGTTGTTAAGCAGACCATAAATCATGGAGGCCGTAGTTGCAACAAAAACAAAAACGAACGCGCCCACAATCGTCTTCCATATCCAGTTATTCGTATCCGGTGTTGGTGGAGGAAGACCAAGTCTTATTGCGTCTAATACTTCCTTTTTTGCGGCTTCGGGCAGGCTCTTGGCGGCCTCCACGAGCGTAGTTGTTTTCTTATCATCAGGAAGCTTATCGACGCTAGCCGCAGCTACTTTCTGCTGATCCGTCACCTTAAGTGCCTCAAAACTCTCTATTACATCATCGAAATCATTTGCCATAATTTCTCTCCTTTAATTGATAGATCAAAACCATAAATTACCCGTGTTTTTAAGCACAATATCCCCTCCAAACTGTTAGTAGACATTGCTTTTTTCGCTACGGTTAGAGGTGTCAAGGATATGAGCGCGGCACTAGGGTGCCGCGTCGAAACAAACCCACAACCAACGGGTACTACTAATTAAAACGTGGGCTCGGAAAACTGCATGTCGAGTGTCTGAAAGTCGACGTCCGTGCTGCCTACTGGGGAACTGGAGTATTTTAGAAAGTCATCAGCAGCGGTCAGAACACCTACCGGGGCGTAGGTGGTCTCATCAAGAATTAAGTCACCTGATGGCCCGACCGAAACAAGGGCCGTGCGAAGAGCAACTGTATAGTAGTTGTCACCACTAATTTCTAACTCCGTTGAGGAATTCTTAACCCATGAAAACCCGACTTTGGCGGAGTCGAGTATCGGGTTGATCTTTTTTGTGTCCGTACCCGCCGATATGTCAGATCCAGCCTTTGATGTCAGTTTGAATTTGTTCGCGGTGAACGCCTCGTACGCAACATATACTTTGCAGCCGTTCTGCCGGTAAAATGCCGCTCTCTCACGGAATTTCTGAGCATCTTTTGAGTTAATGTAGTCCTCAATTTCCGTAGGCACAATTTTTCGGTTCTTCATGCTAGCTTGAGAAATCGACACGTCACTGGTAATTTTGACTTTGCCGGTTAGGCTCACAGGCAGCATAGAACTCAAAAATCCTAATGCTATGTCCGCTGACATGGTAGCATCTGATTCTTGGTTTGGCATCACCGAGTTGGACTCTTTAACAGTCATAGATGTAGGTGAGCCAGAATTCTTATATTCCAATAGATTCTGGGGATTGAATGCTTTTTTGTCCTTGTTAACAACGATCACAGCTCCCGGCTGAACGGCGTCGTTAACGATTCGCAGTCTGTTAAGCCCATTCTTCGCAAAATACCTATCGGCAGCCTTCTGAGCGTCGGGGCATCCTGTGTACAGAAAGCAGGTAAGAAGCACTAAAAGACAAAGTGCTTGGCTGACTAAGTTGTTTTTCATATTAAGTCTCCTTTTTTTGTTTACTAAGTATTACTTTTCTTTAAGTGACGAAACTCGCGTGTTGATTTCCTTCGCTTCCCCAGTTCGTCCGAGAAAAACTAGTTGCTTTATGTAATTGTCCGTGAGGAGCCTAGCCGCCAGGGAGAGCTTCCCTTCTTGAGCGATCTCCTTCTGTATCCCATCAAAAAACGCCAGCGATGACTGCTTCTGATTCGCGTCCGCCTTCTGAAATACAACTGTCGACGCTTTACCAAAAGAAAGTCGAGAACTATCAGGATACTTATGAAGGCCTCGATCATAAGTTTTGATCGCGGCATCGAGATCACCGTTAGCTCGTTGGGCGATCGATGCCGCTAGGTAGTAGGATTCGGGTAAAACCTCATCAGATTTTTCAAGGTTTAGGAATTCTTTCGTGCTAAGAAGATAGTCGCCCGAAATGAGGGCTGCTACGGCAGGACCATACTTTGATTCGGAAAGTGCTTCGACAAGAGACTTCTGGTTATTGCGAACTTCCAAATCTGCTTGATTAAAAGATTCCACATCGGCTTTCAAAAAAGCGAACTCGCGGCCATCCATTTGAAATGTTTCGAGTTGCACCGGCTTGCCGGTCGTTTTTGTAAATAATCCTACATAGTAATTCGGATCCGCGATTAGTCTCGTGTTGCCCAGTACACCCGTCATTATCTGATTCTCTTTTGCCTGGGCTAACAAATCCAGAATAAAGTTTTGCCAGAACGGAGTTATCTTGAGCGCGCGTGCGGCTGAAAATGCAATGACTTCCTTTTGGGGTCTCCCGACCACATCCGATTCGAACTTGGTGTGGTCTGCCTGAAGGCCATCAGTCGTAAGATCTCCAATCTTGCCCGCACATTTTAACCGGACGGTGAGATAGTTTGTTATTTCCTGATATGTTAAGAAACCATCTTCGTCGGTGTCGGCAAATACCCAATCTTCATCCAGGGTTCGTGTTAGAAAAAGACTGAAAGCAGTCTCGGCCTTGCCTTTTAAAAACCTAGCTTTTTCGCTGTCCGATGTGGAAGCGACTACTGCGATATTTTCGAGATCATGGCTAGTGCTATATTTTGATTGCAACGCAGCACCACTAAAACAAGAGTCAAGGATAATAAAGACTTTTCCTTGTATTCTCGTATTCGTTTTTAGCTTGCCAATAATTGATGTGATAGGGAGCTTTCCGTTGTAAAAGAAAAGATAAAAGTCATCGGGCTCGTTCTTTCCATGTGCAATGACGTGAATGGTCAAGGATTCAGTGGAACGCACCCGGACGCTGCCTAGAAAGTCTAGTAGTTTGTCAGAAACTGCGCCGTCTCCGACATAAAACGCCCCAATAGGTTCGTAACCCTGTTTCTTATATGCATCTGAAATCGCCGTATCATTGAGGTCGTCGATACTAAAATTATTCTGAGGATTCAACTGAGAAGTTGTCGCCGTGATTACGAGTAGCTTTCTTCTTTCATCTCTCCATTTAGCCTCGAATGCATCCGTTACTTGTTTCGGAACTGTCGGAGATCCCGAAAAACTGATCGATGTCGCTGGAGATCCTGCAAATGTTGCGCAGGGATCTGGGATTTCGTCCTGGCCTAACGTTCGGGCGGGAAAGAAAGCCCATACCGCTAGCAGTAGTACCACGAATAGTTTTGCCCCAAACGATGAGCGACCGAGGTAAAGCTGTAGCGCGAAATAAAAGGACGACAATTTTGTTATCAATATCATGATAGAGCTTTTGAAATTACAGAAAAGTAGAGTTATCTTTAAAGACTATTTTCCGATTGAAGGTCGCTAGAACAGTGTTCGAAACTGGGGAATCGGAGAAAAAACGCCGGGATCCTTTCAGTTCCAAGCTAAAAAAGTTAAGGGCCGAGGTCTAGGAGCGAAAACAAATGTTCTTGAACCGCGCAAAGTTAAGTCGTTACCCCTTGTAAGAGCTTTGGAAACTGGGAATCGGAGAAAAAACGCTGGGATTCGTTCAGTTTCAAGCCGAAAGTGTTAAGTGCCAAGGTCGGGAGTAATGCATGGGATCTCCTCGGACCACTTAGAAAGGTTTAACCGGCCGCGTGGACGGCAAACACCCTTGTGAAAGTACTGCTTGAATGAGAGGGAATATAAACTACATTTTTCTGGAATGCAAGCGGTATTTGTCAGTTAACAGAAAATTAACATGAACCCGTGGATTGTGAATCGTGAATTGTGAGCGGAAAAACGGCAAACAGCAGACAGAAGACAAGAGAGCACGATTGACCAATCGGCCAGATGTCTCAATCGATAGATCTGGAGCCGAACAGTTGCTCTACTCTACCGATCCTCAGTTTCCAGAGTTTTCTAAAGATAGCTTAAGCCGCTTGTACAGTTGCGAGGTCTAATCAGCGATCAAACCCGCCACTGCCGTTTTTTTTTCGCCGGCGTTGACGAAGGTGAGCCAGTCGGCGGCGGCCGGAGCGGGGCGTTTTGCTCTGATGATATTAAAGAATTCTTCCTGTAGCTGAGCGGTGAGCTCGCCTCGTTTTCCGGCCCCGACTGTGATGCGGTCGACCGACCGGATCGGCGTGATCTCAGCCGCTGTTCCGGTAAAAAAGACCTCATCCGCGAGGTATAGAGCCGAGCGTTGAATGCTTGTTTCGACGACCTCGATACCTAATTCACGGGCGATCTGAATTACCGAATCGCGTGTAATACCGGGCAGGATCGAGGCTCCGAGCGGCGGCGTGATGAGCTTTGCGCCGTTGACCAAAAAGATGTTTTCGCCCGAGCCTTCGGAGACGTAGCCGCGGTCGTCGAGTGCGATCCCCTCAGAAAATCCTCCTAGCACAGCCTCCATTTTGATAAGCTGCGAATTCATATAATTCGCGCCGGCTTTGGCCATCGCGGGCATCGAATTTGAAGTGATTCGAGTCCAGCTGGATACGCAGACGTCGATCCCGCTTTCAATCGCTTCCTCGCCCAAATATTTGCCCCACTGCCAGGCGGCGATGTATGATTCGATCGGGTTGCCGAGCGGGAAAACGCCAAAGGCCGGTTTTTCCTGATCCAATCCGCGAAAAATTATCGGGCGGAGATAACATTCATCAAGTCCGCTTTGCCGGATTAGCTCGACAGCCGCATCGCAAAATTGCGTCCGGGTAAATTCCGAATCCATTCGATAGATCTTGGCCGAATTTACCAGCCGCTGCATATGGTCGGTAAGGCGGAAAACGGCTGGCCCGTCGTCGGTCTCGTAACAACGGATGCCCTCAAAAACGCTAGACCCGTAATTTACTACGTGCGACATCACATGGATACGCGCGTCGTCCCAGTCAATAAACTCCCCGTTTTTCCATACCTTCGGCGAGATCTTCATCGTACTAACATCCTTTTCCGACATAATGTGTTGGAGCGGTCAAACAGAAATCTTGTAAACTATTGTGCTAAAATCAAAGGAACAAAAAACTCAAATTTGTCTAAATAAGTAGTACAGAAAAGGATAATACAACCGTCAGCGGTTAGCAAGATTGCGGCGTGTTATCTCACGCAGAGTGAACTCAAAGTCACGAAAAAAGGCGGGAAAATCCCGCCTCGAAAAAATAAAAACAAAGTCTCGCTATAGGATCGACAATTTGGTCGAGGTGTCGTCGAGCCGGGAACTAAAAGTGACGCCATCAGCCGTCACTGTGACGACTATCGGTTGATCACCCGCACCTTCGAGCGCGGCCGGCAGCTCAAAATCGATGGTGTAAACGCCCGGATCTACAAGTACATTTGTAGCTAGGATATTCGCACTCCCGACCACCTGATCGCGGATGCGAATAGATATAGCCAAAGGCCCGACATTGGCGACGCCAGTCAAATAAAGCCGCAGAACACTCGCGGTAAGCTTGTCGCCGCGCCGCTTTATCGTTCTGATCACAAAGGGCTCGGTCGTGTAGACACGGTTAGTTACGTTGAATGCCTTTGTCCGTCCGCCGGGGCCGATAAACATGGCCTGATTAAATATATCCGGCCTCGAGGGGACGATCGTTATGTCCGATTTCAAGACTTTACCGTTATTATTGACAATCAGAGGATAGGTCGTTCCCGCAGCCGTACTCGAGATGGCCAGAGGTACTACAAATTCGATGTGCGTAGAATCGACGGTTTTTAGCCCGCACGCCACACCATTGATCGACATCGTAACGCCGCTAAGCTCAAACGGTAAATTCGGACTTCGCGTTATTGACCCTGTCGCCGAACGGGCGGTAATAGTTTGCGGCCTCGGGAAATCGAGGATCGCCAGCATGCCCGGCGACATTCCCAATACTGCGGCCGGAGTCACCGGTGTAGGGCTCGGCGTCGGCGAAGCCGTAGGCGAAGGGCTCGGCGAAGGGCTGGGCGTGGGTGTCGGAGACACCGTCGGAGTCGGGCTCGGCGTCGGAGTAGGGCTCGCAAACTGTTTGATCGGTAACCGGCTGGCACCCGTAAATAATCTAATTCCCCGCAATGGGGACGTCGTTGTAACCGTTGGTTTGATAAAATAATATGCTTCAGACAGTCCGTCAAAATTTCCAGTTCCGAGCTCGGTGGCTGACAAGTTAAATGTCATCCGCTGCAGCGAGTCGCTGGGCATCAACTGGGTCAACGCCAATACGCCCGTTGGCGTCGGGAATTTGGCCAAACGCGTAAAAGTCGCTGTGGCCGCGGGCACATTTAGCGGATACGAATAAATCTGAGAGGGCCTTACCATATTTGGGTTTAAACCATCCGCGACAGTCGTCGGCACGGTTCCATCGGCCTTAATATTCATACGCGTTTCCAGAACTAAGGTCGCCGGGGTGCCGCTTATGTCGTTATCGGTAAATCCCGGGTATCGGGCGACATCGCCACCGCTTGCCCCCGAATCAGCATCGCTTCGTGCACAGACGCGTCTAAATGTATTGGCCGCAGTATCGTATAGATAGAGTGCAAAGGATGTATAGTTTGTCCCGTTATTCTCATTTGCAAGGTCGGCATAGGAATCGAAAGCAATATACTTCCCATCGCGGCTCATCCGCCGCCCGAGGTCGAGTATATTTACTGGATCGCCGGGATTGGTGGATTTTGTAACAGTCACCTGCTTTTTTGTTCCAGTGGGCGCCGCCGACGAATTCAGATCCGAGTAAAAGATCTCCTCGTTGCGGTCTGCCAGCGGGTTCGCCCCGCCGGTCATTCCGACAATCGGGTTATCTCCTGTACTGGTAAAAGCGACACGCAATCCGTTCCCGGAAATCGTCGGATTTTTGTTATATATGGGGTTCGATATTGGCCCGCGCGGTGTTTTTGTGACTTGCGACAGCAGAGCACTACCGCGGACATAGGTGAAAATTTCGTCGTTGTCCTCAGCGGGAAACGCATTTCCCACCCCCGGAACCAAATTGCGGGTCGATGTAAAGGCGAGTACATTGCCGTCATCGTTGATGCTCGGGTCATGATTGTCGTCCGCCACGAATGCTCCCGTAGATGTGGTCGCCGGGCGCGGCATTTGGCTAGGGTCGGTATTGGTGACTTGTGTGAAATTGCCGCCGGCTAAATTAACAAAAGGGATTTCGTCCCCATTCGAGAGATTTGCAACCGAATCATATGTCGGTATTTGATAAATCCACATCTCCAGGTTGCCGTCGCTCGCAAGCGGATTTGTCGGCGGAGTCGGCGTCGGCGTCGGTGTGCCGCTAGGTGTCGGTGTTGGCGTTGTAGTAGCCGTGGGATTGGGCGTTGGCGTTACCGACGGCACCGGTGTCGGTGTCGGGGACGTAAAAGCATTGCCGTCAAACGAACCGGGATTTGTTGTGTTAGGAACTGCCGGTGTCGCCGATGTGGCATTCGAACTAAAGGCTATCCACCTGCCGTCGTTACTGATAACCGGATCCGTGTTAGTGATCTCAACCCTAATATTGCTAAATACCTGGGTCGTAATGCTGGTATCGTAAACTACGCTCTTCGTGTCCGTGATCTGAAATATCCGCCGCTGGGCGTAATCGAACAAGAATATTTCGTTATTGCCGTCCTCGTTTCGCGGATTCTCGGTGGCAATATTGCCCCTCGATTCAAAAACGATAAATCGCCCGTTTCCGCTGATACCGCCGGCAAAGGATTCGTTAGACGAATTAGAAATCTGTCCGATAACCGAATCTATCTGAGCAAAGGCAGCGGCGGTCAATGAGAAAATAGCTGTAAGAATAAAAATAAGGCGAAGCGTCACAAAAGTCCTCCAAGAAAATCGGCGATCGGAATCAATTAGTAGAAATTCTTAGCCCGGGAACAACATAAACACTAGATTTTATGTGTTACGCGAGCGGACTGCAAGCATCCTAGCGGAAAAGCCACCACAAATGATTCCAAATACGCCTTCTTTGATGCGGTAAGCGAGGGTCGAGGTTGTCATTTTAGAATTCAGATATATCATTTAATAGTAGTCATTTACAGCAAGAAACATGAAAAGGTACAAGTTTATGATCGTGGCCGGTGAGGCATCGGGCGATGGTCACGCCGCTAAGCTGGTGCGGGCACTGCATGAGATCGAGCCTAAAACGCACTTCGATTTTTTTGGTTCCGCCGGAGAAAAGCTAAGAGAGGCAGGCGTTGAGGCCATAATCGAAGCCGATCGCCTCTCGATCGTTGGCTTGGCCGAAATTGGGCGGGCCTTACCGATGTTCTTAAAGGCCTTTCGATCACTAAAACAAGCGGCGATTGAGCGAAACCCGGATGCGGTGATCTTAGTCGATTTTCCCGATTTTAATCTAAGGCTTGCCAAATCTCTTAAAAAAGCCGGTTTGAGAGTGATCTATTACATATCGCCGCAGCTTTGGGCGTGGCGAAAATACCGGATTCGCACGGTTCGGGAATATGTCGATCTTATGATCGCGATTTTGCCGTTCGAAAAAGATTGGTATGCAGAGCATGGCGTGACCAATGTTGAATATGTCGGAAATCCGCTGGCGATGGAGGTTCGTCCGACCCGAAGCAAAGACGACTTTTGTAAAAAATACGGCATCGATAAAGAACTTCCTATCGTCGCGCTTTTGCCCGGCAGTCGTCATAAAGAGATTGTCCGCATTCTCCCCGTTATGCTAGCCGGCGCAAGTGCAATCGCTGCGAAACGACCGGAAATCCAATTCCAGATCGCACTCGCCTCAAATCGTGACCATGCCGATGTCCGGCACATTATCGATAAAAGCCAAATTCAGGGATATGTGCTGCCCGCCTCATTAAACATTATCGAAAACGATACCTACAATGCTCTAAATGCATCGGATGCCGCAGCCGTCACCAGCGGGACCGCGACTCTTGAGGCAGGGATTCTCGGCACGCCGATGGCCGTAGTTTACAAGACCTCGGCATTGAATTATGGGCTTTTAGAGCCGATCATCTCGGTCGAACATTACGGTCTAATAAACCTTATTGCCGGGGAACGAGTAGCGAAAGAGTTAATACAAGGCGATCTGACAGCAGGCAGCTTATCTAACGAACTACTTCGGCTGCTCGAACCTGAGATCAATCGTGACATGCGGGCTAGATTAAGGGGAGTTGCGAACAAACTCGGTCACGGCGGAGCGTCAAAACGGGCTGCCGAGGCGATCTTGAACATCGTCGAAACGCAATAACTACTTATCTTTAGTCAAGTTAATATTGCGGAACAACCTGCCATCCGTGAGCACGAGGGTACCGGACATTTTGTCTCCAGTGACCTTGAATTCAAATTTCCCCTTATCTATTAGACAGGTGATCGTCGATGATTTTGCGTCAAACGTGCAATCAAGAGTGCCCATGTCGTCGGGCTTGCCATTGACGATCTTATCCGCTTGGATCTGAAGTCTGCCTGCCGGATCCGGTTCAGTAATATGATAAATGACATTCTCATCATGGCACGGCGAATCTTTTATTGTGCAGATCGACGTGCCTGACCAAGTGCCGGCGATTCCGGCAGCGAGGACCGAGCAACACGCGAAAAATAGCAGACTCAGCGTTAGGGCAAACTTGGGTCGAATCAAAAACATTTGGTTACTCTCGTTCTTTTTTTGATACGAGATTCTCGATAATATTGTTTAGACGTTTTACCTCTGATCGCAGACGATCGAGACCCTTTACCATCGCGTTTTGTCGCTTGTACTGCTCAAGCGGTTGTACAGGTGTCCCCCACCAGACTCCCCGCCGCACGATCTTTCCGGGTAGTATGCCAGCCTGTGAACCGATTATTGCCCCGCTCTGAACTCTTGCGTGATCGCCCATCCCGACCTGGCCGCCGATAACGCAATCATCCTCGATAACAGTGCTGCCGGAGATTCCGGTTTGGGCCGCGATAATGACCCGTTTTCCGATCTGCACGTTGTGAGCGATCTGGACGAGGTTGTCGATCTTAGTGCCTTCGCCAATGCGGGTTTCACCCAAAGCACCGCGGTCGATACACGAATTCGCACCGATCTCGACATTGTCTTCGATGACCACGCTGCCGATCTGCGGGAATTTCACGTATCTTTCTGGATCTCTGACATAGCCGAAACCGTCCGTTCCGATCACCACACCGGAATGGAGAATTACACCATTGCCAAGATTGCAGCCGTCTTTAACAACAACATTCGGGTGGAGGGCACAGTTTTGCCCGATCCTTACGCCGTCGCCAATCTTTGCTCCGGCATGGATCTGCGTACCCTCGCCGATGCTCGAATCGTCACCAACGTAGACAAAGGCGCCGATAAAAGCAGTGGTCGCAATCTTGGCCGTCGCGGAGACCGATGCTGATGAATGCACTCCGGGTCGGCAAATCTTAGGCGAATGAAGGTTTTCGGCTAAAAGTGAAAAAGCTAGCTTTGGGTTTTTGGTGCGGATCAGCGGGATTGGCGAACCCATGGCAAATTCCATGGGAACGATCAGGCATGACGCATTCGTGACAACTTCGGCGTCCGGTTTTTCGACAAATGCGATCTCGCAAGCTGACGCGGTAGCGAGCTCGGCAACCCGCTCGATCTCGACGTCTCCGTCGCCGACGAGTCCAGCAGAAAGAAAATCAGCAATTTCCTGAGTTTTCATTCTTTTTAATCTAAACGGTTTTTTAGAAAAAGTCAGGTGGAGGAGGCTTAGGTGCCATGGCGCTCGGCTTCGTTTACAACGGATTGCAAGAATATCTCTACGCCCGTGATCGCAAATCCATCCATGTCAGCGAGCCGTTTGAGAATTGGTGCCGCTTCGCTGTCGAGAAAGTTGAGATCCGCGAGATCGATGGTAATGCTATTGTTCGTTTCCCCGCGGATTCCCATGGCGATCCGCTCCAGTAGGAGAGCGTCGCCATGAGTCATCTCCCCGTCAACACGGAGAATGGTGCTGCTGTTCTCGTTGTCATCGATCTGTTTGATCTGCGTCGCCATTGTTGAAAATTAGATGTCCAATTTACGAAAAAAGCAACGTTAGGTTTCAATCGGGACGAATTTTCTAGTTACGAGAAAAACCCCGGAAAATATAAGGACCGCCGCCGTGATGAATTTGAGGTCGATATGCTCATCCAAAAAAATGACGGCCAGCAAAAAGCCAATTATGGGCTGCATGTAAATAAAGACCGCAACCGTCGAGGGGTTTACGCGGGCCTGCGCCCAGGCGTTTAGCAAATATGGGATCGCGGTGGCAACGATCGCAACATAAACCACCAAAAGCCAAACGGTCGGTTGGATAGCCTGCACGTCCACTCCGGACATAGAAAATATGCCAATGGGGACACAAACAGCCGCGGCAAATACGAAGACCCACATCATTGACCGGATCGCCCCGTTTCGCGTTATTACGTATTTAGAAGTTGCAAGAAAAATCCCGAACGACAACGAATTCAAAATGATAAAAAGGTCGCCGAGCGTCGTCTCCGCCGTAAACGAGGCCTTGCTCGGGTCGAGAATTAAAACCACTCCCCCCGCCGCCAAGAGCATGCCGGCTATTTTTAACCGCCTGAGCCTTTCCGTACCGGCGATCACACCAGCAATCAGGGCAAAGATCGGTATTGTGATCAAGAGAACCGATGCATTCGTCGCTTTGGTCAACGAAAGCCCGGTTGTGAAAAGTAGTTGATTAAACGTGACGCCAAACAGACTCAAAACGGCGAGACGCCAATAGTCATTCTTATTTGAGAGCCAAAAATTTTTACGAGCTAACTGAACCGCGATCAGAACGATCGCGGTGATCCCAACCCGAAAGCCCACAAGGCCGACCGATGGGACGACCTTAAGAACCATTTTTCCGATCACCGGCAAAGTTCCAAAAAAGAACTGGACCGCGATCAGCGCCAAGTAGGGTGTGACCGATTTATCGGGTTTCGTCACGTTACGCCGACATCATTCCCGGCTGTTCGAGCATTTGCTTAAATGTTTGCAGGAATTTTGCACCTGTGGCACCGTCGATCAAACGGTGGTCGCAGGACATCGTGACATTCATAATGTTGCGGATGACGACCTCGCCATCCCTAACGACGGGTGTCGGAGCCGCTCCGCCCACCGCCAGAATTCCCGCCTCCGGCGGATTGATTATCGCCGTAAATTCCTTGATGCCGAACATGCCGAGGTTTGAGATCGAGAACGTCGCACCCGTGTATTGTTCGGGCTGCAGTTTTCTTGACTTTGCCTTGGCCGCGAGGTCTTTGATCTCAGCAGATATTTCCAGAAAGCCCTTTAAATTTGCACCGCGAATGACCGGTGTGATCAACCCCTCATCGACCGCGACGGCGACGCCTATATCCGCTTGCTGATAAAAGCGGATCGTTTTGTCCTGATACGACGAGTTTGCAAAGGGATGCTTGATAAGCGACATCGCCGCCGCCTTCACCACAATATCGTTAACACTGATCTTCCTTTCGTCACCGGCTGAGGAGTTGACTTGCTTGCGAAGCTCAAGTGCCGCATCCATTTCGATCTCAACAGTCAGATAAAAGGTCGGAATCGGGCCGATCGATTCTGCTAACCGGCCCGCGATGATCTGGCGCATTTTCGATGTATTCTCATCGGTGTAACCCGACGCCCCAACAACGGTCGAAGGTGTAAATGTCCGTTCTCGCTGATCGCTGCCCGCCGACTGCTGACTGCCGCCTTCCATCGCCATTTCAATGTCACGCTTGATGATTCTGCCGTTCGGTCCGCTGCCGCTTATCGATTTTAGATCAACACCGTTTTCGGCGGCCATGCGGGCTGCGATAGGCGAAACGATCAGGCGTCCGTTACCTGAACTGTCCCGCTGTCCCACGGTGCCAACACTTTTTTCATCTGGTGGGACATTCTCCGTTTGTGCGTCAATTGTCTTGTGTTCGGCAGCCTCAGGAATCGATTTAGAAGGTGCGGGTTCGGGTGCCGGTGCGGTCTTAGATGCTCCATTAGCAGAAATCTCACTCAACAATGCCGAAACATCCTCGCCCGCTTTGCCGATGATCGCAATTGCTTCGCCAAGCAGGGCGGTTTCGCCCGCGTTTTTTAATATTTTTAATAGCGTGCCGCCGGACAGCGCGGTCATCTCCATCGTCGCTTTGTCGGTATCGACCTCGGCGAGCGTTTCGCCCGAGTCGTAATTATCACCTTCGTTTTTGACCCAACGCGAGATCTGCCCCTCTTCCATCGTGGGCGAAAGCTTAGGCATTAAAAATTTTTCAGCCATAAAATTAGTTCTAAAAACAATTATTGATCAGATTTTACCTTTACAGCTGCCTGTGATGATAGTACCCAGCTTTTTTTCCTTTTTGTCCAGACACAGGCAATGTTGTCATCTTCAAAGAAATCTTTACCTTCTACTACGACTTTTACATGCAGCCTAAATGTAATGATAGCTGTTTTCACATTGGGAAAACGAACTCTCTGCTCACTTATCCGATATTCCGAAAGCACCGCCGCAAAATCCTTTAGGTCTTTAATTTCGCGATCCCGGTCAAAGATCCCGCCTGAGTAAACCCCGACGTAGTCGTCCGCCAAAACCGCCGCGGCCGCAGCCGAATTCTTATTTTTGAGCGATTCAAAGTAGGCAGTCTGTTTATTTATTATCTCTTTTTCTAAGTCGCCTGGACGGGCGGACGCAAATACACTAGCGGGCAGACACGAGAAAACGCAAATTGCGGATAACAATAATGGTCTTGAAAAAAATGTCTTCATCGAAACTCCACTAAATTAAATTGTAAATCTGCGGCGGCTCGACCGCTATAAATAACAAACTTCCTTCACCGCCGCGACGATCTTTGCCACATCGGGGAGGGCCAATTCTTCGAGATTCTTGGCATATGGCATCGGGGCCTCGGCGGTCGAAAGCCGTTTGACGGGGGCATCGAGATAATCAAATGCCTTATCCATGATCTGATACGAGATCTCGGCACCGACGCTAGCGAAAGAGTGCGATTCCTCAGCAATGACGAGACGATTTGTTTTTTTCACCGAATTAACAATAGTATCGATGTCCAGAGGTTTGATCGTTCGCGGGTCGATGACCTCGACTGAGACATCAAACTCACTCTGGATCAACTCTGCTGCCTGCAATGCAAGCGGAACGGTCATCGAACGGGCAACTATCGTGCAGTCGGTGCCTTCACGCTTAACATCGGCAACGCCTAGCGGGATCGTGAAATCATCATCCTCAGGAACCTCGCCCTTGAGGCCGTACATTCTCTCTTGTTCGAGAAAAATGATCGGATTGTCATCGCGGATGGCCGATTTTAGCAACCCTTTCGCGTCCGCCGCGGTTGACGGCATTACGACTTTCAAACCGGGAAAATTTGCGTAAAACGCCTCGAGTGCCTGTGAATGCTGCGATGAAACCTGATATGCAGAACCGTTTGGCCCACGAAAAACGATCGGCACCTTGAACTGCCCGCCGGACATATAGAGCATTTTGGCCGCGTGATTGATGATCTGATCGGCGGCAAGGATCGAAAAATTCCACGTCATAAATTCGATCACCGGCCGCAGCCCGGCCATGGCCGCGCCGACGCCGACCGCCGCAAAGCCGAGCTCCGTGATCGGCGTATCGACCACCCGTTTGTCGCCAAACTCCTTCCACAGGCCTCGAGTCACTTTATACGCGCCATCATACTCGGCGACCTCTTCGCCCATTATGAAGACATTCTCGTCTCTCAAAATTTCTTCACGCAATGCCTGGTTCAAGGCGTCGCGAATTGTTAAAACCGCCATATATTTTACAAATCGACCGTCATACTGGCCCTTAAGGCTTGAGCCCGAAACCGCCAAATAATTCAGTCAAAAAGAATTTCTTCCCAATTTTTGCCGGTACTCGCCAAAGCCGCACACCTTTTCCCGTCTATAAGTTTCGGGTTGTAATACCAGTCTTCAAACTCATGCTCGTATAGCTTGACGTCCGAACAAAGCCGTATATATCCGTTCTCCTCGATCAATTTACGAGAGGGTTCGCGTACCGTTTCGCCCGCCCGGTAGGCATCATGCTCGAAAGTGATGACGCCAAAGCTCATTTTATCGAATGGTATCGACCTCAAACATTCGAGCGTGGTCATAGGCGGCTCAAGATCGAGCGAAAGATAGTCGATCGATGACGTTTCTAGCAGATCGAGCACTGCATCCCAGTCTAGCCGGGTACAATCCGCCGCCAGAGTTTTTGTCTTTCGAAATACAAATAGCTCGAAAAACTCCTCGTCGATATCGATCGAGAGCCCTTTCCAACCAAACCCGCTTTCGAGCAAATATGTGTTGTTGATCAGAATCGGCTGGTTGCAGCCCAGATCCAGAAAAACTCCATCGCGTTTGCCGTCTAAAGCGGATAGGACAAATAGATCTTGCCCCGCCTGACTAAAATTTTGTTTCACCGATTCCATACCGGCAAACGGCAGCCTAAATTTTCTGTTTTCGCTTTTGGAGGTCACCAGGTTTCAAATAGCCCAATTGTGCCCCTAGGCATAAACGTCCGTGAACAACTTGCTTTCGTCCGGCAGCGGGCTCTCGTCGGCAAATTTGACCGCCGCCGTGACGGCATCCGCCGCCTGGGCCTCGATCTTTTCAAAATCTTTGTCCCCAAATACCTTTGCTTCCTTCAGGCTGTCCATAAAGAGTACGATCGGGTCGCGTTCCTGATATTTTTTGATCTCGTCGCGTGTGCGGTAATTGCCGGGGTCGGACATAGAGTGGCCCATATAGCGATAGGCACGAATTTCGAGCAAGGTCGGTGAGCCGTCTTTCCTGGCACGTTCGATCGCCCGCACTGTTGCTTCGCGGACCGCCATAACATCCATTCCATCGACAAATTCATTTGCCATCTCAAAGCCTTCGGCTTTTTTTGCGATGCTTCGCGAGCTCATCGCCCGCTCCTGCGAAGTGCCCATTCCGTATTGGTTGTTTTCGCAGATGAAGATGCAGGGAAGTTTCCAAAGCTGAGCCATGTTGAGCGATTCGTGAAACATGCCTTGATTTACTGCGGCCTCGCCAAAGAAGCAGAGCACAACCTGGCCGGAATTTTTGTATTTCGCGGCGTAAGCCAGGCCGGTCCCAACGCCGATCTGGCCGCCCACGATGCCGTGGCCGCCATAAAATTCGAGTTCTTTTGAGAACATGTGCATCGAACCGCCTTTGCCGCCCACGCATCCACCCGATTTGCCATAAAGTTCGGCCATCACGCTTTCGGGCGTCATTCCTTTTATCATCGCCTGCACGTGGTCGCGATACGCGGTGATGACCATATCTGTCGGTTTGAGGGCCATCATCGTGCCGACGCCGATCGCCTCTTGCCCAATATAAAGGTGGCAAAAGCCGCCGATCTTACCCATTCGGTAAACCTCTGCACACTTTTCCTCAAAACGGCGTCCAAGCACCATTTGATAAAGCATTGCGTGGAGCAATTTCTTGTCAGTTTTCTTGATCGAGGCGAGCTGCGATGTGAGGCGTTTTAAGTATTCTGCCTTAGCCTGCTCGACCTCGACAAAATCGGTAAACTCGTTGGGCTTGCCAGATCCGTTCGTCGAGACCTTAGCTGTCGCGGCGGCAGGTTTTTGACGGGTTGCTGCTTTTGGCAAAATCTTGTTCCTCCATACCTTATGAAAGGCGAGTGCGAATAAAAGAATATAAAATCAGTATTATATGTGAGCAGATGGGTTTGTGCAAAATAATCGATTGGCTGTGCAGCCCGAATTGTGAAAATGATATAGTTTTCAGCGAGAGGTTTCCGCTATGATGCGAAAGATCGGTTTTGTATATTTAGTCTTTATATTCATCGCCCCAGTGCTCGTATTTTCGCAGAGTCCGGCGAAATGGAGCCTGTCGTCAGGCAATGCAAGCTCCCAATTAAAAAGTGGCGATAAGATAAACGTCTCCTTAAAGGCCGAGATCGAAAACGGCTGGCATCTCTACGCTTTGGAACAGCCCGAAGGCGGCCCGATCGCGACCACGATCAAAGTAACCGAAGCCGCACCTTTTGAGATTGACGGAAGTATCACATCGCCAAAACCGACCATAAAGCCTGACCCCAATTTCCCGGTAAACGGCAAACCGCTGGAAACCAGATTTTTTACCGACAGCGTTATTTTTTCGATTCCGTTGAAGGCTGTTGCGGATGCCGCGTCGAACGCTGTATCCATCGATGTCCGGTTTCAGCTCTGCAACGATCAATTTTGTTTGCCGCCGAAAATTATTAGAGTTTCAATTGCGGGATCGGAAGAAGTAAAAAAGAATATTTCATCGGCCCCGGCACCTGCTGAACCCCCAACCAACAATCTACCGCGACCAGCCGGCGGTGGAAACCAGACGCCCACCGATCTTTGGCCGTTTCTCTGGCTCGCGGTTTCGCTCGGTGCATTGTCATTGCTGACGCCGTGTGTCTTTCCGATGATACCAATCACGGTCTCATACTTTACGAGTCATTCCGCCGGCAGCCGCGCAAAATCTGTTAAGCTCGCCGCCATTTACTCGCTCGGGATTATCGGCACTTTTACGATCGTCGGTATGCTGCTCGCGATATTTGTCGGAGCCGCCGGCATAAATCTTTTTGCGGCCAATCCATGGATAAATCTTGTCATTACGGCGGTCTTTTTATTTTTTGCTTTCAATCTTTTCGGGGCCTACGAGATTACCGTGCCGGCAGGAATTCTTACAAAACTCGACAGCCTGACTCGGAGCAAAGAGGGCGAGGGAAGCGGCATCATCGGGGCATTGCTGATGGGGCTGACATTTACGCTGACATCCTTTACATGCACGTCGCCGTTTGTCGGCACGATCCTCGTTTCCGCGTCGCAGGGAAACTGGCAAATGCCGCTCATCGGTATGCTTACGTTTTCGACTGTTTTCGCCCTGCCATTCTTTGTGCTTGCCCTCGCACCGCAGCTTATATCACAACTGCCGCGTGCCGGCGGTTGGATGAATTCGGTCAAGGTCGCGATGGGCTTTCTCGAGGTCGCCGCCGCGATGAAATTTATCTCAAACGTCGATCTCGTCTGGAAATGGGGATTTTTCACCCGCGACGTTGTCCTTACGGTCTGGATCGCGATATTTGTTGTTCTCTCGATCTATCTGCTGGGAAAATTTCAGCTATCGCACGACTCAAAACCCGAGCGTCTTGGTGCGTTTCGAATGTTTTCGGCCGTGATAAGCCTTGCGATCAGTTTCTATTTACTAACAGGCCTTTTCGGTGCAAAACTTGGTGAGGTCGAATCATTCCTGCCGCCCGATCTAAATAATTCCGCAGCACGGTTCTCCGGGAAAGGCAGCGAAGAACTTAAATGGATCGAGAACGACTATCCCGCCGCTCTCGCAAAAGCCAAGGCTGAAAACAAGCTCGTATTTATTGATTTCACCGGCTACACATGCACGAATTGCCGATGGATGGAAGCGAATGTTTTCCCAAAAAAGGAGGTCGAGGCTGAGCTGGGTAAATATGTACTTGCCAGGCTCTACACCGACGGTGATGGCGAGATTTACGAACGTCAGCAGAAGATGGAACAGGATGCTTACGGCACGGTCGCCCTGCCGTTTTACGCGATCGTTGACGGTGACGGCAAGACGGTTGCGAGCTTTCCGGGTTTGACCAGAAACACACCTGAGTTTGTTGACTTTTTGAAGAAAGCGCAGAAGAATTAGCAAAAGAATTAAGCCAAAACGAATATAGAGTAAATTATGGCGGCGGTTCAGATCGACACACTCATTAGCGGGCTGAAAAATATCTCGGACGACGATTTTACCTGTAACAACGTTTATGAGTTTTTAGGTGAAAATCCCGTCGATGTCGATTCAATAACAAAATATTTTCACTGGAGCAACGATTTCTATACCCGCAATCTGGTTTATAAGGACGAACGTTTTGAGGTAATGACCATTTGCTGGGAAAAGGGACAAGTTTCCCGTGTTCACAACCATTCTGACCAGAAATGCTGGATGACGGTTCCAATTGGACGTCTGCGCGGTCAGAATTTTGCCATTGATGAGATCGACGAATCCCGAGGCTTTTGCAGGCTCGTCGAGACGGATGATTTCGAACTGTCAGACTGTCTTGCGGCCAAAGTCGAGCTAGAGGAACCTATACACCAGGTTCTGAACCTCGCCGAATTTAATGAACGTGCCGTCAGCATACACATATATTCAAAGCCATACGACCGCTGTCTTTCCTATTGCCGGGACACTCACACTTTCAAAGAGGTTCCACTTTTTTATACCAGCATCGACGGCAAACTCTGTGACAACGTAACGCTCTAAGATGAAGCTCTCCAGACCGTATCGATTTGCGATATTTGGCACGCTTGTCGCGGCTTATGTTGCGCTCCGGTTTTGGCATTTGACCGATTCGTGTCTTTGGTTTGACGAAATATTTAGTGTTCACGCTGCAGAGCATCCGTGGAATGAACTACTGTCGTTTGTCGCTCTCGATCTCGTTCACCCGCCGTTGTTTTATATCCTCTTAAAGCTCTGGATCGGCCTTGGCGGTGAAAGCGTATTTTGGCTGCGTACATTTGCAGTCTTATTTTCAGTCGCCTCAATTTTCCCGCTGATAGCCTTTCAGAGCGAGCTAAAACTTAATATACCGATACAGGCTATTTCGCTGTATTTTCTTTTAGTTAACGGCTCTTTGTTAAAGTATTCTCAAGAGGTCCGGATGTACAGTTTGCTGATGTGCCTCGCCCTTTTCTCGATGTGGTTATTTGCCCGTTACTTTTTTAAAGGCAAAAGCTTTGTCCCCCTCATAATAGTTAACATCCTGCTGATCTACACCCACTATTTCGGTTGGTGTGTTGTCCTGACGAGATTACCGCGATCCTAGTATTTCAGCGGATCAAATGGCGGCCTACGGTGATTATGTTAGCGGCCGCGACGGTGAGTTTTATACCGTGGGCAATCGCAGTTTACCAGGCCTCTCATCAGAGCAAGGGTCTTAATCAGAATATCGGATGGACTTTGCGACCCGGCATTCTCGATATTTTTAAACTCGAACTAAATCTCATCGAACCGTTCTATTATCCGGCGACCACTGTCGATCCATTCTCGGTCTATCGCGTCTCAATACCGCTGCTAGTGATATTGGCCGTTGTTTTTGTTTTATATATCATTAATTGGAAACACCGCACAGATGATGAAAAACGTTCGGTGTATTTGCTTGCAATTTTTGCAGGACTGCCTGTGATCGCAGCATTTGGGGCGAGTTGGGTGCTGCCGCAATCGATATGGGGAACGCGCCATTTGATCTTTGTTTTTGCACCCGTTTCGATTCTGATAGCAGTTGCCATCACAAATTTAACCAAAGCGAAGTTCAAGGCCGCAGTACTTACGTTGGTCTTACTGTTTTTCGGCTACGCGTTTGTAATATATGCAGCGCAGGAAAGGCCTCTGTATGTCTGGTGTGCGTGGGGAAGACTCGCTAAAGAAAATGTCGTAGAATCGTCCAATTCAGATCAAAAACAGCGTATCTACGTCTTCGAAGGCCTCGTGGCGTATCATATTTGGTTCGATCTTAGGAATTCAGCCACCTGCGAAGTAAGCGTTTTGCGCGGAATCGAAGGCATGATCGAAGATCCGGGTTACTTCGTGCCGCGAGGGTTCGACACTATAAAAATAAATAACGCCGATAGCATTACTGACGCTCAGTTCTGGATAGCATTTCGCGAACCCAACAGGCCTGACCTTGCAGACGGTAGGCTTCACGAACCGCTTGTGACGTTACAAAATAAAGGATTTGTGCCAAAAGAGACTCACCAACTTTTGGTCGGAAGTGAAACTGTCTATTTGATATTAATGTCAAAGAGCTAAGATCTTCCGGCTTACTTCCTTTTCCATCGAACTCCATCTTTCGTGTCTTCCAAAAAGATGCCTTTCGCGGCCAATTCATCTCTTATTTCATCCGAGCGGGCAAAGTCGCGGTTGTGCCGTGCGCTTTGACGTTCGGCGATCAGCGCGTCAATATCGGCGTCCAGTATCTCGGCTGATTCGGCCCCGAAGATTCC
>JBJXEG010000014.1:0-135444 GCA_046155085.1 Pyrinomonadaceae bacterium
AACCGGGAAGTATTACTCCCCATACCAAGTTCAAGGCCGAGGCCTATGTCCTGACCAAAGAAGAAGGCGGACGGCATACACCGTTCTTTACGGGCTACCGCCCGCAGTTCTACTTTAGAACAACGGACGTGACCGGCGTCGCTAACTTGCCCGCCGGAGTCGAGATGGTCATGCCGGGTGACAACATCCAGATGGAGATCACCCTGATCGCACCGATCGCCATGGAAAAAGGCCTCCGCTTCGCCATCCGCGAAGGCGGCCGCACGGTCGGAGCCGGTACCGTTTCGGATATTGTGGAATAAGAGTTAGAGTGCAAGCTTTAGCTTGTATCTACTTAAGATAAGAACAAGCTAAAGCTTGCACTCTGAACGAAAGATTATGTTAAACGAAAAGATTCGCATCAAGTTAAAGGCCTACGATCACCGTGTACTGGACCAGTCCACCGCCGAGATCGTGGAAACGGCGAAAAGAACGGGAGCACGGATCGCAGGGCCGATACCTCTTCCGACCGTCAAGAATAAATGGACGGTTCTGAGATCCCCGCACGTGGATAAGAAATCTCGTGAGCAGTTTGAGATCAGGACTCATAAACGTTTGATGGATATTCTCGATCCGACAGCCGAAACGGTCGATGCTTTGATGAAATTGGATCTCCCGGCGGGTGTCGATGTGGAGATCAAGGCGTTTGGGAAAAACTAACCGATTTTAGATTTTAGATTTTGGATTTTGGATTGGCTCCGCCGTCCGATAATCCAAAATCACAAATCCAAAATCCAAAATCGAAAATTATGATTAGCGGAATCATTGGTAGAAAAATGGGGATGACGCAGCTTTTTGCTGAGGATGGCACGGTAACGCCGGTTACGGTCATCAAAGCCGGGCCATGCGTCGTTATCCAGACGAAGAGTGCGGCGGGCCGTGACGGTTATAACGCGGTGCAGCTTGGACTCGTTGAGGACAAGCCGGTTCGTTTGAAAAACGTTTCAAAGCCGCTTCGCGGACACTTTGAGAAGACGGGGGGCGGCACGCCTCCGACCCGTATTTTGAGAGAGTTTCGGCTTACGGCTGAGCCGGATGCGGCGATCGGCGATCAGATCAAGGTTGATGTCTTTGCGGACGGAGACAAGATCGACGTTGTCGGTAAATCGAAAGGACGCGGTTTTGCCGGTACGATCAAACGGCACAATTTCAAACGCGGGCCTGAGTCGCACGGTTCGATGAATGTTCGTGCGCCAGGTTCGATCGGCCAATCGGCTTACCCTTCGCGTGTTATTAAAGGAACGCGGTCGTCGGGCCACATGGGCGACGCACGCATAACGGTGCAGGGTTTGACGATCGCAAGAGTGGACGTCGAAAACAATTTATTGATGGTTCGTGGTGCGGTGCCGGGGCCGAATGGTGGCCTTCTAATAGTTAAGAAGAGCTAGAGTGCTCGATTTATCGCGTTACTACGGGCTAAAGCCCGCACTCTAAACAGGAGAAGATTATGCCTACCGTAAAGGTTCGCAATTTAAAGAATAAAGAGGTCGGGGACATTGAGCTGCTCGATGCCGTGTTTGGCGTCGAATTAAATGAAGCTCTGATCCACTCGGCTGTGATGAATTATCAGGCTAACGGCCGACAGGGAACGTCCGCGACAAAGACTCGCGGCAACGTTTCAGGTTCGGGCCGCAAGCTCTGGAAGCAAAAGGGAACGGGACGTGCGCGTATCGCGTCGATCCGGTCGCCTTTGTGGAAAGGCGGCGGTAACGTCCATGGCCCGCAGCCGCGAGACTGGTCGTACCAGATGCCAAAGAAAATGCGGCGCGGTGCTTTGCGTTCGGCTCTTTCGGAACGTCTCCGCGAAGGGAATTTGCTCATCATTGACGAATTTACTTTCAAATCGCCGAAGACGAGTGAGTTCGTCGGTGCTGTCAGCGGCCTGGCTCTTGCGACAAGCAAAAAGCCGGTCAAAACGCTAATCATCGATTCGCTCGATAATCTGAACTTGATACTGTCGTCGCGAAATGTCGAAAAGACCAAGGTCACGAATAGCTTTGGGCTGAATATATACGACATTATCTATCACGAAAAGCTTCTGATCTCGAAGGCGGCGCTGGAAGAATTGACAAACCTGCTTGATCCGAAGCGTGAGAGCGGCAAAATCGAAGAGGCGGTTGAGGCCAAGACCGAAGCAAAGCCGAAGGCGAAGAAAGAGGCAACGACAGAAAAAGAGCCAGTTGCTTTGGCTCAAGAAGTTAAAGAAGAGAAGCCGAAAGCAAAGAAACAGATGGTAGAAAAAGCGGCAGATGCACAGGCGGAAGGTGCCGAAGAAAAGCCGAAAGCAAAAAAGGAAGCCGCACCAAAGGCCGAAAAAGCTCCGGCAAAAAAGACGCCGGCCGTAAAGACTAAAAAGGAGGCTTCTGACGATGAGTAATTTAGCTGTTTGGGATATTTTGAAGTCGCCGGTCGTCACCGAAAAGAGCGTCATTCTTAAAGAAGACTCAACCGACGAGGACAGCGGACGCAAAGCCGGCCAGGTCCTGACCTTCAAGGTCGATAAAAAAGCGACCAAGATCGATATCAAGGGAGCAGTCGAAGAGATCTTTAATGTAAAGGTCGCTGCGGTTCGCACCGTCCAGTATGACGGCAAGGTCAAGAAACGCGGCCGCATCGAAGGCCGCCGCCCGGCTTGGAAAAAGGCTTATGTGACCCTCAGAAAGGGCGAGCCGATGGTTGATTACGCAGAAGCAATATAAAAGGGAAGAGGGACGAGTGACGAGGGCACACTGAGCCCTTGTCCCTGACACCTCGTCACTTAAGAATATGGGAATCAAGAGATTAAAACCGACATCACCGGCGAGGCGTTATCAAACGTATCTGACCCGCGATGAGTTGACTCCGAATGCAGTACCCGAAAAATCACTGCTAGAGCCAAAGAAGAGAATTTCGGGCCGCAACAGTGATGGCCGGATCACGGTACGGCGCCGCGGCGGAGGCCACAAGCGCTTTTACCGGATCATCGATTTCAAGCGAGATAAAACCGGTATTCCGGGACGCGTCGCTCAGCTTGAATACGATCCGAACCGTTCGGCACACATCGCTCTGATCAACTATCTCGACGGCGAAAAGCGTTACATCATTGCACCTGTTGGGCTAAAAGTTGACACGATGATCGTGAGTGGTGAGGAAGCCGATATTTTGCCGGGAAATGCTTTGCCGATCAAAAATATCCCGCTCGGGACCGAGGTTCATAATATTGAACTCCGACCCGGTAAGGGCGGCCAGATGGTTCGCTCGGCAGGCGGTTTTGCACAGATCGTCGCTAAAGAAGGCGACTATGCACAGCTTCGAATGCCATCAGGCGAAACCCGGCGCGTTCCGGTGGTCTGCATGGCGACTATCGGCCAGGTCGGCAACACCGAACACGAGAATGTAAGTTTGGGTAAGGCGGGACGCAGCCGCTGGATGGGCAAACGTCCGAAAGTTCGCGGCGTCGCCATGAACCCCGTCGATCACCCGCACGGCGGCGGTGAAGGAAAGACCTCCGGCGGACGTAATCCGGTAAGCCCCTGGGGACAACCGACACGCGGTTATAAGACACGACGCAATAAGCGGACCGATAATATGATCGTTAAGGATAGAAGAAGGAAGTAATTTTCGATTTGCGATTTGCGATTTTCGATTTTAAGAACGGGAACAATCGCAAATCTAAGATCTGAAATCTGAAATAAAGATATGCCACGTTCATTAAAAAAAGGACCATTTATCGATCTCAGCGTTCAAAAAATGCTGCGCCGCATTTCGGACGGCGGGCCAAAGCCGCCCGCGATCAAGACCTGGTCGCGACGCTCGACGATCTCGCCGGATATGGTCGGATTGACCTTTGGCGTTCACAACGGCAAACGCCATATACCGGTATTTGTAACCGAAAATATGGTTGGTCACAAGTTAGGTGAATTTTCGCCGACGCGAATGTTTAAGGGACACCCGGGAACTAAAGCGGAGAAGATGGCGAAGAGGAAGTAAGCAGTCAGCAGTCAGCAGTCAGAATTTTACTGCTCACCGCTCACGGCTCACCATTAAGAATATGGAAGCAGTAGCAAAAACAAAATATCTTAAGGGCAGTCCGCGTAAGGCTCGGCTTGTGATCGATCTGATCCGCGGCGTCAACGTGTCGAGGGCCTTGTCGATCCTTAAATTTACGGACAAGCGGGCGGCCGATCCGATCGCCCAGTGTTTGAATTCAGCGATCGCGAATGCGACGTATAAAGCCGAGCAGGAAAATATTGCGATCGACCCGGATGATCTGTGGGTTAAAACGTGCTTTGTCGATATGGGGCCGCACAAACACCGCAGCCGTATGCGGCCTGCTCCGCAGGGCCGTGCGTATCGCGAGCAGCGTCACTATTGCCACATCACCATACAGGTGACCAGCGAAGAGAAAGCTAAAACCGAAAAGGAATTGAAGATCGAGGCGGCCATGGCAACGAGGCCGGTAGGGAAAAAGCTGGCTGCCAAAGCTGCGGCTAAAGAAACCAAGAAAGGCAAAGCCGAAAAGGTCGAGACCAAAAAGTCTAAGGCTGAAGAGGTTGAGACGCCGATTGTAAATGCGCCGGACGAATTAATACCGACACCGGTCGACCCGTCGGCACAGGGCCTGATGGCGGCGATCGAGGCGACCTCCGATGATAATTCGGAGACGCAGGAAAGTGAGACCGTACGGATCGCGTTAGAGACGCAGGCTGAGGACGCGGCAAATGATGCCGAGGTCGCCGATGCCAAGAATGTCGAAACGCAGACGACAGCGACGCTGAACGAGACCAAGCCGGCTGACAAGGTCATGGAAAAGACAAATGAGGAGTTGGAACGCCAATAGGTAAAAAGGCTGATCTCTAATCTGAGATTTGAGATCTGAAACTTAAATATGGGACAGAAAGTTCATCCATACGGCTTTAGGGTCGGATACAACAAAGATTGGCATTCGCACTGGTTTGCAAAACAGGAATATGCCGCTTTTCTTGCCGAAGATCTAAAGATCAAGCGCGATCTAAAAAAGAAATTTGGCGGAGCAGGTGTTTCCCATATCGATATCGAGCGTGCTGCGACCCGTTTGAAGATCGTTATTTATACCTCGCGTCCGGGAATTATTATTGGCCGCAAAGGTGCTGAGATCGACAAACTTCGTGAGGACCTCGAAAGAAGCACCGGTCGCGAAGTGATGGTGTCGATCCTGGAGATCAAGCACCCTGAGCTGAACGCTCAACTCCAAGCGGAGAAGATCGCTCAGCAGCTCGAAAAGCGTATCGCTTTTCGCCGTGCGATGAAAAAGACGATGGAAGAATCTCAGCGTTTTGGAGCCCAGGGCATCAAGGTGATGATCGCCGGACGCCTGAACGGTGCCGAGATCGCCCGAACCGAATGGTCGCTGCAAGGCCGTCTGCCGCTGCACACGCTGCGTGCGGACATCGATTTTGGATTCGCCGAAGCTCTGACCACGTTTGGGATTATCGGCGTTAAGGTTTGGATATATCGCGGAGAAATCCTCGATCCGAACGCCTCGATGGCCCGCGGAACAACAACTGACCCGATGAACGAGGTCAAGGTCGAACGCGGTGCGAGACGCAATGACCGCGGCCCGAGACGGGACGACCGAAGATAGTGAATAGTGAACAGTGAACTGTGAACAGTGATCTGAAAGTAAGACTTTTGTCACGGACAACTGACAACTGACTACGGACGACTGGAGAAGTTATGTTACAGCCGAAAAAGGTCAAACACCGACGAGTGATGAAAGGCCGTATGCGCGGAAAAGCGACACGCGGCGAGAAGCTCAGCTTTGGTGATTTTGGTCTAAAAACTTTGGAAGCGGCGTGGATCACCGATCGTCAGATCGAGGCGGCACGTATTGCAATGACTCGTCACGTAAAACGTGGCGGCAAAATTTGGATCCGTATATTTCCGGACAAGCCGATCACGAGAAAGCCGGCTGAAACCCGTATGGGTTCGGGTAAGGGAGCTCCTGATCATTGGGTCGCCGTGGTCAAACCCGGACGCGTCCTGTATGAGATCGAGGGTGTCGAAGAATCGTTGGCACGCGAAGCAATGCTGCTCGCGGCCCAGAAACTGCCGGTCAAGACAAAGTTTGTCAGCCGCGCGGACCTCGAGGGAGGCTTAGTTTAAGAAATGAAACGCAAAGAACAACTCGATCAACTTAAAGATATGAGTCACGAGGAACTTAAGGACCAGGCCGATGCGCTGAAAGAATCGCTGTTTAGGCTCAAGTTCCGCAAAACGCTCGGTGTCGGCGAAACGATCAATGATATTCGGCGTGAGAAAAAGACGTTGGCGAGGGTCTATACCTTGATCAACAAAAAAGATGCACCGGAAAGCGTCTCAAAGGCGTAGGCCGGAGAAAAGAAAATGCCAAGAAAGAAGAAAGACGAAGAAATAGTAGGCGAGGTCGCGGAAACGTCGGTGGACGAAACTGCGGTTAAAGCGGCTTCTGAAGAAATTGCAGAAGTAGCGGCACCGAATGCGGACGAAGTAGCGGTTGAAACCGTCGCCGTGGCGAAAGAAAAGCCAAAGAAGGTCGCTAAGGAGCCAAAAGCAAAAGCCGATAAAGTGGCGGATGCAGGCCCTGACGAGATCAAAAAGATCCATAAGCGTGCCGAAAAGATCGGCATAGTGGCCTCGGACAAAATGATGAAAACCGTCACCGTCCGCGTTGATCGCCTTGTCAAGCATCCGATCTACCGCAAATACGTCAGAAAACGTAAGAAGTTTATGGCCCATGACGATATGGGAGCAAAGATCGGCGATAAAGTGAAAATCGTGGAAACGCGGCCATTGTCGGCGAGAAAACGTTGGCGTGTCGTTGAGATAATTCAGAAAGCAGAGCTTTAAGTTTCTAGTTTCTTGTTTCTCGTTTCTAGTTGAAACCAGAAACCAGAAACTCGTAACCAGAAACGGAGAATAGTTATGATTCAGATGCAGACCTCGTTAGCGGTCGCGGATAATTCGGGAGCGAAACGCGTGGAGATGATAATGCCGGTCGGAGGTTCGACGGCAAAGATCGCGCGGCTCGGCGATACGATCAAGGTTACGGTGAAAGAAGCGTCACCGGACGGCACCGCCAAAAAAGGTAAAGTCTATAACGCCGTTATCGTCCGCACCAGGAAAGAAGTTCGCCGTAAGGACGGCACCTACATCCGATTCGACGAGAATGCAGCGGTTTTGATAAAGGATGATGGGACACCGGTCGGGACGCGCGTCTTCGGCCCGGTCGCCCGTGAGCTTCGTGAAAAGAATTTTATGAAGATCGTGTCCTTGGCACCAGAGGTTATATAGGTTCGGAGTCCCTGCTTTAGCAGGCTCTGAGCGAAAGAGTGGCCGCCTGAAGGCGGGACTCCAAACGAATAAGAAGATGAAAACGGAAAAGACTGGAAAAGTTAACAGCAGGATCAAGCGCGGCGACCAAGTTGTCTTTATAGCGGGTAAGGAATTTAACCGTTATGACAGCAAGGGTTCGCGTCAGCCGTATCGCGGCAAGGTGATCGCGGTCGATGCACGTACCGGCAAAGTCAAGGTTGAGGGAGCGATGGTCGTCAAACGTCACCGCAAACCCGTTCCGCAGATGAACCGCGAGGGCGGAATCTTCGAACAGGAAGCATGGGTCAATATTTCAAACGTTGCCCTGATCGACCCTGACACTGGTAAGCCGACCAAGGCCAAATACGAGATTCGGGATGGTAAGAAAGTGCGGGTTGCGAAAAGCGGTAAGGTGATCCCTGAGACGGCCTCGTATAAAAAGGAAGCTAAGAAAAAGGACGATACCGAAGAAGCACCAACGGAAGAGGCGAAATAGAGTTTTGAGTGCAAGCTTTAGCTTGTATCTTGAATCGAAGAAACAAGCTAAAGCTTGCACTCTGAACTAAGGAAAGACAAGTTAAAGCTTGCACTCTGAACTAAGGAAAGACAAGTTAAAGCTTGCACTCTGAACTAAGGAAAGACAAGTTAAAGCTTGCACTCTGAACTAAGGAAAGACAAGCTAAAGCTTGCACTCTGAACTAAGGAAAGACAAGCTAAAGCTTGCACTCTGAACAAAAAATATGGCCAGATTAAGAGAAAAATACAAGAGTGAGATCGCTCCGGCGTTGGCAAAGGAGTTTGAGATCAAGAATCCGATGGCGATACCCAAGATCGAAAAGATCGTCGTCAACATGGGTTTGGGCGAGGCCTCGGCGAATGCCAAGATCCTCGATGTAGCGACCGAAGAGTTAAAGTCGGTGACGGGCCAAAAACCTGTTGTCACCAAGGCGAAAAAATCTATCGCGGCGTTCAAGCTCCGTCAGGGAATGGCGATCGGTACGATGGTCACACTTCGCGGTGAAAGAATGTACGAATTTCTCGACCGGCTCATTTCGGTCGCTTTGCCGCGTGTTCGCGATTTTCGCGGCATCTCGGGCAAAGCCTTTGACGGACGCGGAAATTACACGCTGGGTATTCGCGAGCAATTGATCTTTCCGGAGATCGATTTTAACAAGGTCGATAAGACACGCGGGATGAACATTTCCATCGTTACCACCGCAAAGAATGACGATGAGGCACGTTCGCTGCTCAAAGCATTGGGAATGCCCTTTCGACAGTAATGGAAAATGGATAACTGAGAATGGAAAGTTAAAGAAAAGGATCTTAATTATCAGTTATCAATTATCAATTATCAATTTTTTAAGTTATGGCAAAGATTAGCAAAGTAGTAAAAAATGAACGCCGCAAGGAAATGGTCAAGCTTTACGCTGTCCGCCGTGCGGATGCAAAAAAGATTATCAATAGCCCAAAGTCGACGGTCGAAGAGGTCGATGCAGCGGTTATTAAATTGCAAAAAATGCCGCGTGACGGCAGCCCGATCCGCGTGCGTAACCGGTGTTCGCAGACTGGACGCTCACGCGGGTTCTTGAGAAAGTTTGGCGTATCTCGTATCGCACTGCGTGAATTGGCCCTCGCAGGCCAGATACCGGGCGTGGTTAAATCGAGTTGGTAAGGAAATTTGCGATCTTCGATTGCCGATTTACGATTGAGAAAAATCGCAAATCGCAAATTGAAAATCGAAAATATTAAGACGGAGTTAAAATAGAATGACAGATCCAATAGCCGATATGCTTACGCGAATTCGCAATGCAATTGCAGCGAATCATACGCGCGTTGATATTCCGGGCTCAAAGTTAAAAATGGAAGTGGCACGCATCCTGAAAGAAGAGGGTTATATCAATAGCTTTTCGACCAAGGGCGAAGGCGTGAAATACATGATCCGCGTGTTTCTTCGCTACGATGCGAAGGGAGTCTCATCGATCACCCATTTGTCGCGTGTTTCGCGGCCTGGTCGTCGTGTATATGTCGGCTCCGGAGAGATTCCCAAAGTCCTCGGCGGCTATGGTGTCAATATAGTTTCGACGTCGAACGGATTGATGAGCGGCAAGCATGCACGTCAGGCGAATGTCGGCGGTGAGATACTAGCGGAAATCTATTAGCGTTAAGAGTGCGCGATTTATCGCGTTCTTACGGGCTAAAGCCCGCACTCTAAACCAGAGGAATTATGTCAAGAGTAGGAAAAAAACCGATTTCGATACCGTCAGGCGTGACCGTGACGATCAACGCATCGGATATGGAAGTAAAAGGGCCGAAAGGCGTTCTTACAACTCCTATCCCGGCGGGCGTTTCATTTAAGCAAGAAGACGGAACATTGACCGCTGAACGGGCGAGCAACGACAGCGCGGCGTTTCACGGCCTTGCAAGAGCGTTGGCCAATAACGCCGTCGTCGGCGTTACCGAGGGGTTTACCAAGGACCTGGACATCGTAGGTGTCGGTTATAAGGCCGAGGTACAGGGCAAAAAAATAATGTTCTCGCTCGGATATTCGCACCCGATCGAATACGCTCTGCCTGAGGGAATCGACGCTAAAACCGAACGTGTCAATACAAAAACGTCGATCAACCAGTATCAGACGACTATCACGCTGAGCGGCATCGACAAGCAGATGCTCGGACAAGTCGCAGCGGAATTGAACAGGCTGCGGAAGCCGGACGCATACAAGGGCAAGGGCGTCAGATACGCGGATAAGTTTTATAGGTTGAAACCGGGCAAAACCGGAAAATAGTGACAGGTAACAGGTAACAAGTAAGAATTCTTACTTGTTACTCGTCACTCGTCACTGTTCACTAAGATTATGGGACAGAAAAGTAGAGCAGATGTAAGACAGGGCGTTCACAGCCGCATTCGGAAAAAGGTGCGCGGTTCGGCTGAAAGGCCGAGGCTCGCGGTATTTCGAAGCCTTAACCACATTTACGCACAGGTGATCGACGACCAGAGCGGCAAGACGCTGGCGACGGCTTCGACCACAGAAAAAGCCCTTGGCCTCAAAACCGGCGGCAATCTGGACGCGGCGAAATCGGTCGGCAAGGCTATCGCGGAACGGGCGATCGGTGCAGGTATTTCGAGCGTAGTATTTGATCGCGGCGGCTACGTCTATCACGGACGGGTAAAGGCGCTTATCGATGCTACCCGTGAGGGCGGCCTGAACAAGCACGAGGCAGCGGGCGAAGAAACAAAGCAGGAAAGCAATGACAAAGAATAAACAAAAAATTTCTCCGGGCGGATTGCTACTAAAAGATCAGTTGATCTCGATCAACCGTGTCACAAAGGTCGTTAAGGGCGGTAAAAATATGTCGTTTGCGGCGCTGGTCGTCGTCGGCGACGAGGCCGGACACGTCGGTTTTGGAACCGGAAAGGCGAAGGAAGTGCCCAACGCGATCAAGAAGGCAGTCGAAGCGGCGAAGAATAGCCTTATCCACGTCCCGCTAATCGCCGGAACCTTACCGCACGAGATGATCGGCGAATATGGTGCCGGACGCGTCCTGCTTAAACCGGCCGCCGAAGGAACGGGCGTCATCGCCGGCGGTGCGGTGCGTGCGATATTGCAAAGTTTAGGGGTTCATAACGTGCGAACCAAAATTCTCGGGTCAAATAACCCGCACAATGTAATTCGAGCGACATTTAACGGACTTCTCCGTATGAAAGATCCTCTTGAGGTGGCAAGGCTGAGAGGGAAGCAGGTAGAAGAGCTTGTATAAGTTACAGAGTTTCAGATAGTTGCAGAGTTGCAGAAAAACGACTCTGAAACTCTGAAACTCTGAAACTCTGGAAACTTAGAGTTATGGCAAAGAAAGCAGAAACAACAGATAGCGGAAAGGTCAAGATCCAGTATTACCGGAGCATGATCGGGTACGCCAAAAAGCAAAAAGAGATCATTAAGAGTCTTGGCATTACAAAGCTGAATCAGACGATCATTCGGCCCGACTCGGCGGCGACCCGCGGCATTGTTGCGAAGGTCCCGCATTTGCTGAGGATAGTTGATTAAGAATTAGTCATTAGTCCTTTGTCATTTGCAATATATTTGTGAAGGACAAATGACTAAGGGCTAATGACAAAGGACAACGTTATGGCATTAGCATTAAATAATTTACATCCCGCAAAGGGCTCGACACATAAGAAAAAGCGCATTGGACGCGGTCCTGGCTCGGGAACCGGCAAGACTGCGGGTAAAGGGCATAAGGGCCAGAAGTCGCGTTCGGGCTACAGCCAAAAAATTGGTTTTGAAGGCGGTCAGATGCCTTTGCAGCGTCGTCTGCCAAAGCGCGGTTTTACCAATATCTTCAAAAAGCAATGGATCGAGATCAACCTAGCCAAAATCGAAGAAAATTTTCAGGCCGGGGAAGAGGTCACGCCCGAAATACTTCATGAACGGGGTCTGATTAAAAAAGCAAAGCATGATCTCGTGATACTCGGAACAGGTGACGTGTCGAAATCGTTACAGATCTCATCACACCGATTTACCAAAATGGCCAAGGACAAGATCGAGAAGGCCGGTGGAACGGCGACGGTTATCGAAAAGTATAAGGCGGAAGCTGCGGCTTAGTTCGTTGTTCGTGGTTGGTGGTTCGTTGTAAGAAGAGAAAGCAACGAGCAGCGATCAACGAGCCACCATCAATTATATGGAAAAGTTTTTTGGTGCCGTTCAAAACATGTTCAGGATCCCCGAGCTGCGGACGAGGATACTCTTCACGCTCGGGTTACTCGCGGTTTACCGCTTTGGGGCACATGTTCAGGCACCCGGAATAAATAAGGCACAGCTCGAAAAGGTTTGGGGCGAAGTTTCGGGGACGCTGCTCGGCGTTCTTGATCTATTCTCCGGCGGTAACTTTCGAACGATCTCAGTGTTCGCTCTCGGCGTAACGCCCTATATTACTGCGTCGATCATCATGCAACTTCTGCCCGTCCTCTCGCCGACGATGAAAAAGATCCAAGAGGAGGGCGAGGTCGGGCGGCAAAAAATGAACCAGTGGACCCGGTATTCGACCGTCGTTCTTTGTATGGTTCAGACATTTTTTGTCTCAACCTGGCTCAGCCGGAATCAGATCATCCCGGGAACGTGGTGGGCGACGGCTATGATCGTCGTGACGCTTACGACCGGCACAATCTTTGTAATGTGGCTCGGTGAGCAGATCACGGAACGCGGCGTCGGAAACGGGATTTCGCTGCTTATTTTTGCGGGTATTGTTATCGGCCTGCCAAAGGGTATTGTCCAGATTTCGGAACGTGTCCGAAGCGGCGACCCGATGCAAACGCTGGGAGTTGTATTCCTGATCGTCGTTCTGATCGCCCTGATCGCCCTGATCGTCTATGTCGAATCGGCACGGCGAAATATAGCCATCAGTTACGCCAGCCGACGAGTCGGTAATCAGACTTTTAGAGGCCAAGAGACCAGTCTGCCGTTAAAGATCAACATGGGCGGCGTGATACCGGTGATCTTCGCTTCGTCGGTGCTGGCGATGCCGCAGACGTTGTTTTCGGCGTTTCCTGCCGATCCGGCTAACCCTGATTCCGCATGGTCACAGGTTTATACATTTTTCCAACAGTTTCACGGCGGCGACCCTTATTACGAACTCGTCTTTCTGTCGTTGATTGTCCTGTTCACGTTTTTTTACATCACGATCATCTTTAACACAGATGAGGTTGCTGACAATCTGCGTAAGCACGGCGGCTTTATCGCTGGTATTCGACCGGGTGCTCCGACTGCGGATTATTTAAACTCGATCTTGACGCGATTGACCACGGTCGGAGCGTTGTATCTGGCCTTTGTAGCGTTTCTGCCGCAGCTTTTGCTAAGCGGGTTTAAAGTCGCCCGTTTCCCGTTCATCGGCACGGCGCTCGATAATTTCCTTACCGCAACACCCGGCCTTAGCTGGATTCCGACCGGGTTGGGTTACCAATTCTATTTTGGCGGTACTAGCTTACTGATCCTCGTCGGCGTTGCGATGGACACGGTCTCGCAGATCGAGGCCCAACTGGTGATGCGTAATTACGAAGGATTTCTCGGGGCCGGCTCGAGACTGAGAGGGCGAAGAAGCTAGATTGTTTGAACCGCAGAGACGCAGAGACGCGGAGATTTTGAGAAAGAGTTTTCGGCTCGGTGCTTTTCTTAAATCTTCTTTGCTCTGCGTCTCGGCGTCTCTGCGGTGAAAAAATATGAGTGAGATCATAGTTTTGATAGGAGCCCCCGGAGCGGGGAAGGGAACGCAGGCGAGGCTCTTGCAGGAACGCCGTAGCATTCCGCAAATATCGACGGGCGATATGTTTCGCGAGATGAAAAATTCCAATACGCCGCTTGCCATAGAAGTTCAGTCGATCATGGCGTCGGGCAAATTGATCTCGGACGAAATTACTTATCAGATCGTACGTGAGCGTACCGCGAAGCCGGACACCTCCGGTACCTACGTTTTAGACGGCTATCCCCGTACCGCCGTCCAGGCGGCACAGCTCGAAGATCTTGCTCGGGAGCAGGGAAAGAAAATTCAAGCGATCGAGATCGAAGTTCATCGCGAAGAGTTGATGAAGCGTTTGACCGGACGCCGCAGCTGCCCGGTTTGCGGCGAGATATACAATATTTATTCGCGTCCGCCGAAAAAAGAAGGTTTTTGCGATGATCATCCGGACACGAATTTGGATCATCGCGCCGATGATAACGAGGAGAGTGTTCGGACCAGGCTTGATACGTATTCAACGCTGACGGCTCCGCTGCTCGCTTATTACGAAACGTCGGGAAGATTGAAGAAGGTGGATGGAACGGGTGAGATCGAGGACATTTATCGAGAGATCGAGGGTTTGATCTAAGAAGGATCAGCCACAGAGGACACAGAGAGCGGAGAGAGTTTTTTAGCTCGGAAAAGGTTGTTCGTGGCAAAGTTGATTTTCAACTGATTGGACTTATCTCAGGGTACTCCGTGATCTCTGTGGCGAAACGATTTTTATGATCATCGCAAAATCAGCAAAAGACCTTGATAAAATGCGGGCCGTCGGCGAGCTGATCGCTGAGGTTCGCGAGGCTTTGCGAGCGATGGTCGAGCCCGGCGTTTCGACGATGGATCTAAATAATGCGGCCGACAAAATGATCCGTGATGCGGGTGCGATCCCGACATTTATCGGCTATCACGGTTTTCCGTATGCGATCTGTGCGTCGGTCAACGAAGAGATCGTCCATGGATTTTCTAAAAAGACGCCGATGAAAGATGGTGATATCTGCTCATTGGATATGGCGGCCACCTATAACGGATTTGTTGGTGATTGTGCGATGACGGTGCCGGTGGGTGAGATCACCGACGAGCTAAAGCAGCTTATTCGTGTTACGGAAGAATGTCTGGAATTTGGTATCCAGGCTGCTCGTGTAAATAACCGAGTAGGTGATATTAGTTGGGCGGTGCAGGAACACGCCCAGAAATTTGGTTACGGCATCGTGCGCGATTATACGGGCCACGGCATCGGACGCCAGATGCATGAGTCGCCGCAGATACCGAATCACGGACGCTCAGGCACCAAAGAGAAGATTCGTGCCGGATATTGTTTCGCAATCGAGCCGATGCTCAATCTCGGAACACACGAAACGCGAACGTTAGGCGATAAATGGACGGTCGTCACGCTTGACGGGAAACCTTCGGCACATGCCGAACACACGCTCGCGGTAACCCTAGACGGTCCCGAGATATTGACGCTTACAAAAGAGCAAAAGCGGCTCCGTCAGGTGCCGGCCGCAGAAACAGCGTCCGCGTGACTTGAAATATATGAAGAAAAGGGATATTATTATTGGTTTGCTCAACTATTCAGCAGGTTGGGACTGTACGTATGTCTAAAGAAGAAGCGATAGAGGTCACGGCAACTGTGCTGGAAACACTGCCAAATGCGATGTTTAAGGTTGCCGTGGATGATAATAAGCATGAGGTTTTAGCTCATATTTCAGGGAAAATGCGTAAGAATTTTATTCGCATACTACCGGGTGACAAAGTTTTAGTCGAACTGTCGCCCTACGACCTAAAACGCGGACGCATTACATATCGCTATAAATAGTGAACAGTGAAAAGTTAATAGTGAACAGTTAGGAAGGAAAGAAAGAGCCGATCGGTTCACGATTTACCATCCACTATTCACGGGAGTTTTAAGATGAAAGTACGGCCGTCAGTAAAGAAAATGTGTGATAAATGCAAGGTTATTCACCGAAAAGGCGTCGTGCGCGTCATTTGTGAAAATCCGAAGCATAAACAGCGACAGGGATAGTTCGATTTTGGATTTTAGATTTTGGATTTTAGGTTTCAATCCAAAATCGGAAATCCGGAATCAAAAATGGAGAATATATGGCTCGTGTAGCAGGAGTTGATCTACCGCCCAATAAACGGGCACAAATTGGGATGACCTACATCTATGGTGTGGGTAAATCGCGGGCGACCGCGATCCTCGAGCAGGCGGGTATCGGTATTGATTCGAGGATCAAGGATCTCGACGAAGATCAGTTGAATAAGATCCGTGCGATCCTCGACGCCGAGGGTGACATCGAGGGCGATCTCAGGAAACGTACCCAGATGGACATCAAACGTTTGATGGACATCGGATGCTATCGCGGTCTGCGGCACCGGCGCGGACTTCCCGTGAGAGGTCAGCGAACTAGCACTAACGCACGAACAAGGAAAGGGCCGCGCAAAGCAGCCGTGGCGAAGAAAAAGGCACCGGGTAAGAAGTAGGAATTTGCGAATTTCGATTACCGATTTGCGATTTCGCGGTCGGTAAAAATAGCAAATTGCAAATCGAAAATAAACAGATGGCTAAAGCAGCAGCAACAAAAAAGAAGGTTTACAAGAAGAAAGAGAAAAAGAATATCCCTTACGGTATCGTGCATATCGCAGCGTCGTTTAACAACACGCTGATCTCGATCACCGATGGCGAAGGTAATCTTGTGGCTCAGTCTTCGTCGGGTGCACGCGGTTTTCGCGGCTCGCGAAAGGGAACCCCTTTTGCGGCCCAGCAGGCTGCGTCAGAGGCGGCCCGCAAAGCTCTGGATGTGGGAATGCGAGAGGTCGAAGTTCGGGTCAAGGGTCCGGGCGGCGGCCGCGAATCGGCAATCCGTGCGATTAATCAGGCCGGTATCCGCGTGAATTCGATCCGCGATACGACTCCGATCCCGCACAACGGATGCAGACCGCCAAAGCGCAGACGCGTCTGATTTGATTTTAGATTTTGGATTTTGGATTGAAGAGGTTTTCTTCAGTCTTATCTAAAGGAAGAAGGAAAGCTAAGCTTTCTGTAAACTTTTTCGCAAAAATGAATTTAGGATGATCGGATGATTTTGTTTAATCCAAAATCGGAAATCCAAAATCCCAAATCATTTTGCCGGAGGCAATTATGGCTAGATATAGAGATGCGGTGTGCCGCTTGTGCCGTCGCGAAGGTGGAAAGTTATTTTTGAAGGGCGACAGGTGTTTCAAGCCGTCGTGCGCTATCGAGAAACGCGGAACAAACCCGCCGGGACAGCATGGTGCGGCCCGCCGCAAGATGCTCCAGGGGTATGGCGAGCAGCTGCGCGAAAAGCAGAAGGTAAAACGAATTTACTTTGTGCTCGAAAAGCAGTTTCGCAATTATTTCGAAAAAGCCCGTCGTCAAAAGGGCGTGACTGGCGAGAACTTGCTGTTCATGCTCGAACGCCGTCTCGACAATGTTGTTTACCGCTCGGGATTTTCGACCTCACGCCGACAAGCACGCCAGTTGGTAAATCACGGACACGTCACAGTCAATGGAAAGAAGGTCAATATTCCGTCGTTTCAGGTAAAGGCAGGCGATAGTGTGGCCGTAAAATACACGAGCCAAAAGAATACTCACGTCGAGGGAGCATGGTCAACAGCCGTTGGCCGCGGCCGTCCGTCATGGATCAATGCTGGGGCCGAAGACTTTACCGTAAACGTGTCGGGCTTGCCCCATCGTCAGGACATCGACGCAAACATTAACGAGCAGCTGATCGTCGAACTCTATAGTAAGTAATATTAAAGTTCGAGGTTTAAGATTCAAGGTTCAAAGTTAGATTCGCTAACGAACTTGAAACATTAAGCCTTGAACCCGGAATTTTTTAAATATATGACACAAAGCAATAATTGGACAGACTTCCAAATGCCGGGCCGCCTGAATGTCGATACCGAGACATTGACAGGAAGATACGGAAAATTTTTTGCGGCTCCTTTTGAACGCGGATTTGGCACAACGATAGGTAATTCGATTCGCCGAGCTCTTTTGTCGTCAATCGAGGGGGCAGCGATCACCGCGGTTAAGATCGAGGGCGTCGAGCACGAATTTTCATCAATAAAGGGCGTCGTCGAAGATGCGACAGATGTTATTTTGAATCTCAAACAGGTTCCGCTGACTCTCCATGGCGGCGGGCCGAAAACCTTGTCCATCAGCAAAAAAGGCGCGGGTGAGGTGTTGAGCGGCGATATCGAAAGTGACGGCGAAGTCGAGGTGCTCGATCCTGATATTCATATTGCGACGATCAGCGCGGGCGGATCATTAAATGTCGAGATGCGGCTCAAACAGGGACGCGGCTATGTCTCGGCCGAGATTAATAACGATGAAGACCTTTCCGTCGGCTATATTCCAATCGATTCGGTCCACACCCCGATCAAAAAGGTCAATTACAACGTTGATAAGACGCGTCAGGGGTCGAATACCGAATTTGACCGCCTGACAGTTGAGGTCTGGACTGACGGCTCGGTCAAGCCGGAAGATTCGATCGGGCTGGCGGCGAAATTGGTCAAGGATCATATGTCGATCTTTATCAATTTCGAAGAGGAAGAGGAAGAATACAAGTTCGAAGACATCGCGCGTCCGCCGTTAATGCGAAACGATCTGCTTGATAAGTCGGTGGACGAACTGGAGCTTTCGGTTCGCTCTTACAACTGCTTAAAGAATGCAGATATTCGCTCGATCCGCGATCTGATCCGTCGAAGCGAAAAGGACATGCTTCACACCAAGAATTTTGGCAAGAAATCGCTGACCGAGATCAAGGATATGCTGCATGGTATGGGCCTCGATTTCGGAATGGATTTTGACGAACAGGGCAATCCGATCCCGGGATCGGGCGGACGAGACCTAGACTAAGTTTCTGGTTTCTAGTTTCTTGTTTCTGGTTCTTTACCTTTAACTCGAAACTAGAAACGGGAAACTAGATACCTAACATAATGAGACATTTAAAAGCACATCGTAAATTAGGGCGCACGAGCGAACATCGCATGTCGATGCTTAGGAATCTCGCGACCTCGCTGATCAACGCGGACAAGGAGCACATCGTCACGACTGTGCCAAAAGCCAAAGAGCTGCGACCGTTCATCGAAAAGGCGATAACGCTGGCGAAAAAGGCGGCGAATCTTAATGGAGATGACGACGTTCTTCGCGGCGTGCATCTTCGCCGACAGGCGGCGCGATTTTTCCACGCCGGAAACAGCACTTTCAAGGCTGAACAAAGCCGTTTTCGCGGTAAGAAGGGTGAACCGAAAGATGCGATCGTTCGGACAGCCGGTGTTAAGGCCGTTCAAAGGCTTTTTGGCGAACTTGGCGAGCGTTATAAAGGCCGTGACGGGGGCTACACCCGCATCATTAAGCTTGGCCGCCGGCAGGGCGACAATGCCGAGATGGCCGTTATTGAACTGGTGGACAACGTTCGCGAAATGGCCGCGAAGGGATAAGAGCTTAGAGTGTACGCTTTTGCTTGTCTTGCATGCCGCAGAAACAAGCTGAAGCTTGCACTCCGAACGTAATGGAGGCTATCCGTATGAGCGACAACACTGCTTCAGCAAAAGCAAAAGACGGAGAGATCGTGGCTGAAAAGAAAAGCCCGACCGGCGCGAAAAAACAAAAGCAGGTCACTGATCCGTCCCTGAATATGGACGAGTTGCGTGACCTCGCCAATCTTGTCATCGAGCACGGCTTTACGGATTTCGAATTTGAGAACGAGAATATTCGCGTTCGACTTAGCAAAATGAGCGGTGTGCCGGCGGCAGTAGCACCGGTAAATGTTGCCCCGCCGCCGCCCGCGTCTGTAACTGCTGCCGCAACTGCTACTGCTGAAACGACAGATCCGGATGCTGGACTATTTAAGATAACATCCCCGATCGTCGGAACATTTTATCGCTCGCCCGGCCCAGATAAAGACTCGTTCGTCAGCGAAGGCAGCAACGTCTCGCCAGACACGACGGTCTGCATCGTCGAGGCAATGAAGCTGATGAACGAGATCCAAGCCGAGGTTTCGGGGGAAGTTGTCAAAATTTACGTCGAAAACGGCCAGCCGGTCGAATACGGCCAGCCGCTTTTCGGAATTAGGAAATAGATATTTACCGCAGAGACGCTGAGACGCAGAGGAATATAGAGACTGAATCCTTGCTGATTTTTTCTTCTCTGCGACTCAGCGTCTCTGCGGTTTAATTTTACTAATGCGTGAGATCAAGAAAATACTTATCGCCAATCGCGGCGAGATAGCCATCCGGATCATCTGGACGTGCAAGGAGATGGGCATTAGGACCGTCGCCGTCCACTCCGAAGCTGACCGTGACGCTCTCCATGTCCGCTACGCCGACGAGGCCCTATGCATCGGAGCCGCCCCTTCTGCTGAGAGCTATCTCAATATACCCTCGATAATCAGTGCTGCCGAGATCACAAATGTAGATGCTATCCACCCCGGGTACGGCTTTTTGGCCGAATCGGCGACCTTTGCGAAAATTTGTGAGGATTGCAACATTAAGTTCATCGGGCCGCGGGCCGACGTTATCGCCATGATGGGCGACAAAGTCGAGGCTCGGCGGACGATGACCGCAGCCGGAGTTCCGATCCTTCCCGGCAGCCCGGACCCGATCGAATCTGCCGACGAGGCTAAAAAGATTGCCCTTGAGATCGGATTTCCGCTTATTATCAAGGCTGCCGCCGGCGGCGGCGGACGCGGGATGCGGATCGTCAGATCTGAGGACGAGCTTGCGACAAATCTCGAACTTGCTCAGACAGAGGCGCTTGCTGCATTTAAAAACGGCTCCGTCTATATTGAAAGATATATCGAGCGGCCGCGTCACATCGAGATACAGGTTTTAGCGGACGAACACGGCAATGTAATTCATCTTGGTGAACGCGAATGTACTATCCAACGTCGTCACCAGAAACTTCTCGAAGAAGCTCCTTCACCGGTTATCACGCTTGAGCAGCGTGAAAAGATGGGGGCAGTCGCGGTAAAGGCATGTCAGGAGATCGGCTATTCGAGTGCGGGAACCTTTGAGTTTCTTCTTGATGAGGACGGCAGTTTTTACTTCATGGAGATGAACACCCGCATTCAGGTCGAGCATCCGGTGACCGAGATGGTCACGCTCGCGGACATTGTGCGGAATCAGATACGGATCGCGACCGGCGAAAATATTGGTTACACACAGGACGAGGTACAAATCGTAGGACACTCGATCGAATGCCGCATCAATGCTGAGGACCCTGTGAAATTTACGCCGAGCCCGGGCCGGATCACCGCGTTTAACATACCTGGCGGGCCGGGCGTTCGCGTCGACACGGCGGTTTATCCTGGATACGTGGTGCCGCCATATTACGATTCGATGATCGCAAAACTTATCGTCCATGCCCGCACCCGCGAGCTTGCGATCGCCCGCATGAGCCGAGCACTTGATATGATGGTCGTCGAAGGTATTAAAACGACGATCCCGCTCCATCAGGCGATCATGGCTGATGAGAAATTTCAGAAAGGCGATTTCTCGACCAAGTTTATGGAAGAGTTTGAGTATTAAGTTGATAATTTACAATGGATAACGGATAATAAAAACAAATAATTGTCCATTTTACATTGTCAATTATTCATTAAACCTTTGCGGTTACCGCACTAGTTTGCGGAGTTACTGTGAGCAATAGGAGAGGCTATTTTAGCAAGACATAAATGTCAACAGTTAAAGAATTAAAAGAACAGATAGTAGGCGACTACAAAACACACACATCAGATACAGGATCGTCACAGGTGCAGGTTGCTCTGCTGACACAGCGAATCAACGAATTGACGGAGCATTTTAAGATCCACAAAAAGGATAATAATTCGCGTCGAGGCTTGCTTCAAATGGTCTCGCGCAGGAGAAAACTGCTTGATTATCTCAAACGCCGTGACATCGGTGAATACCACGAGATCATTAAGAGACTAGGTTTAAGACGATAGTTGCGAGAGTCTGGCGAGTCCAGAGAGTCTTAACGAGTCTTGTGACTCATGACTCTCAGACCCACTAAATGCTCAAGACTATCGAGAGGCCGCTTCGGGCCTGTCGGAAAAAGATATCCATTCGAAGAAATTGCCAGTAGTTGCTGAACGTGACAGCTTTTCTCTACCGGACAAATTTGGATCATCGTCAAATTAAATAGTTTTGCAAAAGACGAAAGAGCTTCACGGCATGCTCTTTCGTCTTCGCGTTTTAAGAGGATAAAAAATGACAAAAAAATATTTGAATGAATCGATCAAGCTCGGTGCCCATGATCTGATCGTAGAAACCGGCAAAGTTGCCAAGCAGGCCGATGGTTCGGTCGTGATACGTTATGGCGATACAATGCTGCTCGTAGCAGCGGTGAGTGCACGAACAGCCAAGGAAGGCTTAGATTTCTTTCCGCTGACAGTCGAATATCGTGAAAACACTTTTGCGGCCGGGCGCATCCCGGGAAACTATTTCCGCCGCGAAGGTCGCCCGTCTGAGAAAGAAATTTTGACCTGCCGAATGATTGACCGTCCGGTGCGGCCGCTGTTTGCAGACGGATACAGATTTGAAACACAGATCGTCGCCTCGGTTATATCATCCGACGCGGAAAATGATCCGGATGTGATCGCCATCACGGGAGCTTCGTGTGCACTATTTTTATCGGACATCCCTTTCAATAATCCCATCGCCGGTGTCCGCATCGGTTTGATTGACGGAAAATATCTAATTAACCCGACCTACGACGAGCGGCGCGAATCTGAACTCAACCTGATCGTCGCCGGTACGGAAGAGGCGATATGCATGGTCGAATGTGAGGCCAATGAGGTTAACGAAACGATCATGGTTGAGGCCTTGATGCTCGCTCACCGCGAGGTCAAACGCCTTTGTCTGTGGCAGAAGGAACTGGGAAAGGCACTAAATATCACCAAACGCGAATTTAACGTTCCAGCCCTTGACGAGCACATCGTTGCGGATATCGAAAAGACATGGACGGATAAGCTCCGCGCGGCTCTCAATTCGACGGGACGCGACAAGATAGAGGTTTATGCCAGCCAGGACGCTCTCAAAAAAGAGGTTATCGAAAGCTATCCCGAAAGCGATCCGGAGGCTCGTGCGACCGCCGGCAAGGCTTTTGGCCAGCTCAAAGAAAAGATCTTTCGTGAGGACATGCTTGGCAACAAACGGCGTCCCGACGGACGCAAATTCTCCGAGATTCGCCCGATAAATTGTGAGGTCGGCTGGCTGCCGCGTGTTCACGGCTCGGCTTTGTTCACCCGTGGTGAAACTCAGGCGATGGTCACGACGACGCTCGGCACTAAAATGGACGAGCAGTATATGGACGACCTCGAAAAAGGCGAGGTGAAACGCCGTTTTCTTCTCCATTATAACTTTCCTCCTTACTCCGTCGGTGAAGCGGGTCGCTTTGGCAGCACTTCACGTCGTGAGACGGGCCATGGCAATCTTGCCCGCCGTGCTATTCAGTCAGTTCTGCCCGACGAGGTCGATTTCCCCTACACGATCCGAATCGTGTCCGACATTACCGAATCCAATGGTTCGTCGTCGATGGCATCGGTCTGCGGCGGAATTCTGAGCTTAATGGACGCGGGTGTCCCGATCAAGAAACCGGTTGCCGGTGTTGCGATGGGACTTGTTATGGAAGGTAACCGTTACGCGATCCTCTCTGACATCGCGGGTGCCGAGGACCACTACGGCGATATGGATTTCAAGGTCACCGGAACGGCCGACGGCATCACTGCGCTGCAGATGGATATAAAGGTGGGCGGAATTAACGCCATGATACTGCAAGAGGCCCTCGAGCAGGCACGAAAAGGACGCCTCCACATTCTTGACGTAATGGCAAAATCGATCGAGGAACCGCGTGAGGAGCTGTCGGAGTTTGCACCGCGGATCATAACCCTAATGATCCATCCGGACAAGATCCGCGATGTCATCGGCCCGGGCGGCAAGATGATCCGCTCAATCACCGAGGAAACTGGGGCGAAGATCGATATCTCCGACGACGGCACAGTACTCATCGCGACCGCCGACGGCGAAGCGGCCCAAATGGCCGTTGCCCGTATCAAATCGCTCACGGCCGAGGCCGAGATCGGCGAGACTTACATGGGAACGGTTTCGCGTATTGTTGACTTTGGTGCTTTTGTCGAGATCATGCCCGGGCTAGACGGTCTGCTGCATATTTCTGAGATTTCGGACCGTCGCGTCAAAGATGTGCGTGACGAACTAAAGGAAGGCCAGCAGATCCTGGTCAAATGCATCGGGAAAGAAGGGAATAAGGTTAAACTTTCGAGAAAGGCCATCCTCGCCGAAGAGCAGGCCAAAGCTGCTCCAGAAAGCGATTAACTCAATATTTTAGGAATATGACACCGGTTATCACTATCTTGTGATAGCCGGTTTCTTTTTTTTCCGGTATTGAAAGGAAATCAAAATTTATTCAAGTTTTTCTGGAAAATACCCGCCATTGGATGTATTTTCCCCTTGAATTAGAGAATTTAGGTTATTTTTGGCCCTGAATAGCGGGAAAATTTGAGAAGACACGTGCATTTACTATTGTTTTCTGTTATATTTTCCGGACTGCCCCAAAAATTCCAATTCGACAGTGAGTGCCAACCGAACTGCGAAAACGTGAAATGTTTTTGCTGTAATACCGTTTAGTCAGGTAATAGACATGAAAAACTTTAACTTTAGAGCATTGCTCTCGGCCCTCTGCATGGCTTCGATTTTGGCGGGATTTACAAAGGTAACCGCTGGGCCGGTGCGTTTTGATCAGGTTGTACAGATCGTAGACGCGAGACCCGGTAAGGCTGAGACCGGCATGTTTTCTCGCCTCGCCGTTGCCGGCGACTATAGCGCGATCCTCGTCAACGATGATGATGACGACAAAAAGAAACAGCGGCAGGACGGCAGAGTAATTACTGAAACCAAAAGCGAGATCGTCGAGGACGACATTTGCGACTGTCTGCCGCCCGAGCAGCATCGCGGATTTCCAAAATGGGCGTTGCTCGGGTTAGCTGCGATCCCCATCGCGTTTATCTTGATCAAACGCAAAAAGGATACGCCGACGCCGACCGGGACAGTCCCGACGACCCAAACGCCGACACCGACGATCACACCGACACCGAGTGTGACCCCGACTGTCACCCCTACGCCGCCGATGACGCCGACGCCAACTCCGCCTGAGCCGGTACCGGAGCCGATGACCATTCTGCTCTTTGGTACAGGCCTGGCATCTATCGGGCTCGCAGCGAGGCGAAGGTTTGGCAAGCGCGGCGAGAGCCGAGATGAAAAAGACGAAGAATAGAGTTATTATGAGGCCATAAGTCACCGGAGAATATCCGGTGACTGTCGGTATTGTAAGTCTCGAATGGAAATCCAAGGTGGAGAATTTGGCTCCCTAAGGTTGAGAGGACATCAAAATGCGAGTAATTCGATATAATTTTCTATTTGTGTTGGGTCTGGTAATGACACTGGGCATTGCAACGGCGTTGGCGAATGGCGGCGACGGTAAATCAAAAGCACCGCGGGGTATGGGAACCCTGACGGTCCGGACCACTCCAACTGCCTATGCGGTAAAGATCGATGGCCAGTATGTTGGTATGAGCGGTGTCAGCAACGCGGCCGAATTCTACCTAACGCCGGGCATTCATACGGTTCAGGTGGCGGGGCCTAACGGCACCTCATTCACAAAGGATATCGAAATAATCCGAGATCGGAAACATTGCGTATGTCTAAAACTCGTCGAGGAAACAATCTCACGGCCATGCCCCTATGACTTTCATTTGCAGGGAGAGGATAGGATCACGGAAGGCGATCGCGTCACATTTGCGGCGATCAATTCGGGTACGGCCCCGATCCCTATCCGGTATGCTTGGACAGTATCAAATGGTGCGTTGGTCGAGGGACAAGGGACATCGTCGATCACAGTCGATTCTAAGGGTATGGGCGGACGTCGCATCACTGCGGAATTGGATGTAAATGATGACGTTTACGACAATAAATGCCGTCAGGTGATCTCTGTACCGACGGACGTCGACAGGATCCCGGAGTTGCCTCCCATTGAAAAGGTAAGGTGCGACGAATTTGAGGCGAAATCCGCTGACGATGACAAGGCCCGTTTTGACAACTGTTCGATTCAGGTCAAGAATTCGCCTGATGCTCAGCTTTATGTTGTAATCTATCCCGGAACGGACCGATTGAGTACAACGAGAAATACGTACAAAGCCCTTTCGAGACGAACACGCGAGTATCTCGTCAATAAACGCAGGGTTGACCCTAGCCGAATCCAAATCATTGAGGGCAGTCCGCGTCTGAGAACGAAGTATGAGATCTACATCGTTCCGCCGGGTGCACAGCCGCCGGTCGTGCAGTAACGTTTGATAGTTATAACGTTTGAGGGTGGGCCTTTTTGGCCCGCCCTTTTTTGTTTATACGGTCAATTACAAAATATTGACTCTCAAGGAGAAGAAACATATCATGTGTATTGAGAGGTTGATACATACACATTATGCGAACTAATATTGAGATAGACGATAAGTTGATGAAAGATACGTTGAAGATCACCGGCTTGAAAACAAAGCGTGAGGTGGTGGAATTAGCTTTGAAAGAATTGTTACGGCTTGGAAAACAAGCCGATTTGAAAATGCTGAAGGGAAAATTCCATTGGGAAGGGGACCTTGAAGAGATGAGGCTTGATAGATGATATTTGTCGACTCGAGTGTTTGGATCGATTACCTTAATGAACTTGAAACGATTCAAACTCAAAAACTAGAGGCGGTATTGGGCCGTGAGCGAGTCGCCATTGGAGACCTGGTTATTGCCGAGGTGCTACAGGGCTGCAATGACCTGAAGGCTTTTGACGAGACTGTTCAATTGTTCGAGCGAGCTGATTTTGTAATTGTTGGAGGCTATCAGGTCGCATTAGAATCAGCACGCAATTATATTAGGTTACGAGCGCTTGGTTTTACTGTTAGAAAGACTATTGGCGCACTCATCGCAACGCGCTGTATCCTTAGCGGTTATCAATTGCTTCACAACGACCGCGATTTTATTCCCTTCGAAAAATATCTTGGTTTAAAATGCGTCATCTGACCAACGAACACTGACCAATAACTACTGAACATGCCAGCACCAAACATTGAAACTATTGTCTCTCTCTCAAAACGTCGCGGATTTGTCTTTCCGGCATCCGACATTTACGGCGGCCTAGGTTCGTCCTGGGATTACGGACAGCTCGGCGTCGAGCTCGCGAATAACATCAAGCGAAGCTGGTGGAACTGGCTCGTTTATGAACGCGACGACATTGAGGGCATCGATTCCTCGATCATCCAAAATCGCAATGTGTGGAAATACTCGGGCCACGAAGACACATTTAGCGATCCTTTAGTCGATTGCCGCGATTGCAACGCCCGTCTGCGTCTCGATAAGCTCGACGTCGATCCGGCTGACGGCAAAGCAATCTGTTCGAACTGCGGCAAGAAAAACCTGACCGATCCAAAAGATTTCAACCTGATGTTTCGCACGACAGTCGGAGCCGCTTCGGCGGACGACGATCCGACGGCTTTGGCTTATCTTCGGCCCGAAACGGCACAAGGCATATTTATCAATTTCAAGAACGTACTCGATACTTCGCGGCGAAAGTTGCCTTTTGGCATCGCTCAGATCGGCAAGGCATTTCGCAACGAAGTGACGCCCGGTAACTTCATCTTTCGCACCCGCGAATTTGAGCAGATGGAGATGGAATATTTCTGCCGTGCTGAGGAGGCGCCTCAGCTTCATCAGGAATGGATCGACGGTTTTCAGACATGGCTCGGAACGTTAGGAATTTTACCCGAAAACCTTAGTCTCTACGAACAGCAACCGCACGAACTCGCCCATTACGCCGAGCGAACGGTTGACATAATGTACCGTTTTTTTCCGGAACGTGAAGACGAGACGAAACAGTGGGACGAGCTGATGGGCATCGCAAACCGCAAGGATTTTGACCTCAAGGCGCATTCTAAGAAGCCCGAGGACGCCGAAGGAAAACGCATCAATCCGGACTCGACCGAGGACCTCTCGTATTTCGACCCGGCGACGAACGAGCGATTTTACCCATACGTTATCGAACCTGCCATCGGCGTCAACCGTACGTTGCTGGCGGTGATGATGGATGCTTACACCGAAAAAGTGAACGAGAAAGGTGAGGTCCGCGTTATCCTAAAACTCAGGCCGGACCTCGCCCCAATAAAAGTCGCCGTGCTTCCGCTTGCTAAAAACAACGAGGGCATCGTGTCGCTCGCCAAAAAGCTCAAACACGACCTTCAGCCCTCGATGCGCACCGTTTATGACGACACAGGCGGCATAGGAAAGCTTTATGCGAGACAGGACGAGGTTGGCACACCTTTCTGTGTCACGGTCGATCACGAATCGCTTGAGGACAACGCCGTAACCGTTCGCGACCGCGATACGTGGGAACAGGAACGCGTTGGCCTCGATGTTATAAAGGAATATTTGAAGGGGCGTTTACGTTAGAGTAATTTCAAACACAATGGACAGGATATGCAGGATGGATCGGACTCCTGTGATCCTGTCTATCTCGTTTAACGAAGGGAATGGTGAAGCTGCCTGAGGAAATATTGATTCTGGCCGAAGCTGTCCGTGGGGCAGGCGGGCGGGCGATGCTTGTCGGCGGATGCGTGCGTGACGAGCTAATGGGCGTCGAGCCCAAGGATTGGGATGTTGAAGTATATGGTGTCGAACCGGCGACATTGCGTCAGATCCTCGAATCGACGGCCCCAAACCCAGATGCGGACGAGAGTGTCCGAGCTCCGTTGAACCTCGTCGGCGAATCGTTTGCCGTATATAAGATCGGGAATGATCTCGACGTTTCCATTCCGCGGAGAGAACGTAAAACGGCACCCGGGCATCGCGGATTTGTCATCGACGGAGACCCTGGGATGTCCTTCGAAGAGGCGTGTTCGCGGCGAGATTTTACCGTCAATGCGATCCTCAAAGACATCCTGACGGGCGAGATCGTCGACCCATATGGTGGGCAAGGCGATATCAAACGCAAGGTTTTGCGAATGGTTTCGCGGGAGACGTTTGCCGAGGATTCACTTCGCGTGCTGCGTGCGGCTCAGTTTGCGGCGAGATTTGAGTTTGATATTGAGCCGGAGACGGTTGAGGTCTGTTCCGCGATCGACGTTACCGATCTGCCAAAGGAACGCATTTGGGGTGAATTTGAAAAGCTCCTGCTAAAACCAGAACGCCCGTCGATCGGGCTGAAATGGCTCTACGGTCTCGGTGTTGTAACGCAGTTGTTTCCTGAGATGCACGCACTTATTGGTGTGCCTCAGGAACCCGAATGGCATCCTGAGGGCGATGTCGATGTACATACTTTGATGGTTGTGGACGAGGCTCGCAAGCTGATCGACGAGCTGGACTATCCGCGACAAGTTGCGGTCATGCTCGGGGCTTTGGCCCACGATTTTGGCAAGCCGCCAACGACCGAGTTCATTGATGGGAAAATACGTTCACGCGGCCACGACGAAGCTGGTGTCGAACCGACGTTGACGTTTTTGGACACGCTCGGCCTCCATACTTTGCATGGGTTTGACGTTCGAGAACAGATCGTGCAGCTTGTCCGCTATCATCTGAAACCGGGCGAGTATTACGGTGCGAAAACGCCGGTCGGCGATGGTGCATTCCGTCGTTTGGCCCGTAAAGTTGAGCCCGATCTGCTTTACCGTGTTGCCAAGGCCGACAGCCTCGGACGCAACCCCGCTTGGCTGCCGAAAGAGAAGTGGTTTGACTCGCAGGCCCAGGAATGGTTTATCGCAAAGGTCAGGGAGCTACAAGTTGAAAAGAAAGCTCCCGATCCGATATTGATGGGTCGCCATCTGATCGAAATGGGGCTTACGCCGGGGCCGCAGTTCAAGCAGATACTCGACGCCGTGTACGAGATGCAACTGGATGGAGTTGTCAAAGATTTGGAAGCCGCCATCACGGAGGCGGAAAAGTTGATATAACAAAAGGGCGACGAATTACTTCGTCACTTTCCTTTGTCGAGGTCCAAAATTCCTATGTTTGTAGGAACCGTTCTAATGATGAGCTGCGTCGCTTCAATTTCTTAATGGCCTCTGCCTCAATCCTACTTACCTTTGATTGTGATAAGCCAAGATTTTCACCCACCTTTTCTTGGGTCTGTCTACACCAAGTTTCGAGACCGAAATGATTAACAATGATATGCCGTTGCTGATTGGTAAGCATTACTAGGGAAGCATCAACATAGTTGAAAATAATTTCTATATCAATGCCGGGTTTTAATTTCGCTTTCTCACCGAAGAGTTTGCGAAAGAATCTAAATAAATTCCTTTCGCATAAAACAACTCTCATTTTTATTAGTTTCGACGCCTCATCACGAGTTTTCATCAATTCAGAATAAGTTTGTTCTTCTAATCTTTTAAGTATTTTCTGAGTTTCTGGCTCGGGGGGTGTCGCGGCTTCGACCTCATAAATAACACCATTAGGTAGAATTGTCGGACGCAGATCTAAAACATTTGTGTGTAGCATAAAATAATTATTCCTCCAATAATAATTATTACATCGCTGTCAAATGGATGGTGGACATTTGAAGTGTCCACTTAAATAAAACAACGGTGCGATTTATCAATTCGCACCGTTATTTATTTAAGAGTTGCCTAAGACTGTTTTCCTTCCAAAAACGCTTTCAACCGGCGTGATCGCGACGGGTGACGCAGCTTTCTGAGGGCTTTGGCCTCGATCTGGCGGATGCGTTCGCGGGTGACGGCGAAGTGCTGGCCGACCTCTTCCAGTGTATGCTCGGAGCCGGTGTTGCCGAGGCCAAAACGCATTTTAATGACCTTTTCTTCACGCGGGGTGAGCGTCGCAAGGACCTCGTCGGTGATCTCCCGCAGATTTGAGAACGTCACGCTTTCGGCCGGATTTAATATCGATTTGTCCTCGATAAAATCTCCGAGATGCGAATCTTCCTCTTCGCCGATGGGCGTTTCGAGTGAGATCGGCTCCTGGGCGATCTTGAGCACCTTACGCACTTTAGAGACCGGAATATCCATCCGCTTGGCGATCTCCTCGCTCGACGGTTCGCGTCCGAGTTCCTGAACAAGCAATCGCGAGGTGCGAATAAGCTTGTTGATCGTCTCGATCATATGCACCGGAATGCGGATCGTGCGGGCCTGATCGGCGATGGCACGGGTGATCGCCTGACGGATCCACCAGGTTGCATACGTCGAGAATTTATATCCACGACGCCACTCAAATTTATCGACCGCTTTCATCAGGCCAATATTGCCTTCCTGGATGAGATCGAGGAACTGCAAACCGCGGTTGGTGTATTTCTTTGCGATCGAAACAACGAGGCGAAGATTGGCCTCGACCAGCTCGCGTTTCGCCTTATTGGTCGCAGTCTCGCCAACGCTGATCGTCTGATACGACCGCTTTATCTCGACAGGCGGGAGATGATATTTCACCTCGATCTCGGACAAGGCCGTGCGGGCATCGGCTACTTTCACATTAAGTTCTTTCTTTTCAGAGGTCGGCGGTTTTTTCTCGAGCTTTTCCTGAGCACGGCTGATGACACGCTCGGATTTTCGGATTTCCTCGACCACCTTGCGGATCGCCGTGATCAAAACCTGCCGAGTACGCTCGGTAAGCTTGAGATGCTTGATCTCTTGCGCGATCTCAAGCCGCAGACGAGCCGTCCTTCGGCGTAATGTAAGGAGCTTTTTCGATTTTTTACCGTCCGATTTGGCCTGCTCGGCGATCAGCAGATTCCATGTCTTTAACGCAGCCGTATAATGCTGGCGGATGCTCTCGATACCCTCGAGGGTCCAGCGCATATATTCCTCGGCCTTATCTTCCTCGACCGAGATTTCGGCCTGCTCGGAAAATACAACTGTTTCGCGAATGCTTGCCTTTCCGGCGATCAGATCGTCGCCAATTTTGAGCAGGCGTTCGACGGCGATCGGCGAACGTGAAATGGCTTTATGCGTCTTGATCTGGCCGCGCTCGATGCGTTTTGCGATGACAACTTCGCCCTCGCGGTTTAGCAGTGGGACGATGCCCATCTCACGCAGATAGAGCCGTACCGGATCGTTCGATTTATCCAGCACACCGGCGGACAGGTCAAGATCGAGATCCTCTTCGTCCTCCGCCGTCTCTTCTTCCTCGTCGTCGAGGGCCAGAGTCGATGCCCGCTCCAAAAGCTGGGCATCGGTCTCGGCAACCGAGATATTTGCTCCCTCAAGGCGTTCGAGAACGTCCTCGATGTCGTCCGCCGACAGCATGTTTTCGGGCATCTCACGATGGAGTTGGTCCAGGCTTAGCCCCTTTTTGCGCCGGCCAAGTGCGACCAGCCGGTCAACCAAGTCTTGTTTTTCGTCGTAATCAGGCATATTCAATAAAGGCGATTTGATTAAATCGCCGTGTAAGTCGTTGCTCTTTATATATTTACTAACGCTAAACGGCCCAAAAATGTTTCATTTTGGGGCAGTAAGTCTAAACCGAAAAGTATATCACAACTCAACGATTCGCTGCTGCAGGTCGCGGCGGATTTTTTCAAGTTCGAGCTGTTCGAAAGTAAGTTGGTTAAAGAGTTCGGGGTCGCCGGATTGCTCGGCGATCGTTGCGTCGCGGCTGATCTCCATTATCCGGTTGTTGATAGCCATATTTCGCAGAGCAAAGACGCAATTCTCCGCGTCGTGCAAAACCTTGTCTATCACGTCCTCTTTGTTGCGGCGAGGCTCGGCGGTAAGCAGCTCGTGCGCAAGGTCGACGGCGTCTTCGTCATCACCGATTTGTTCGAGCAGAGTTTCGGGTGTGATCTCTTGCCCGGCCTCGTGGATCGCAATAAATGCCGTAAATATTTCGCTTGTCGATAGCGATTCAAAATCGCTCGGTTCGAGCCGCGGCAATATCAGGTCGCGCAAGTCGCGGTCGAAAACGAGCAATTCGAGCAGATGGCGTTCGGCGATGGTGATCTTTGCACGTGCGGCACGCGAAACCTTTTGGGTGAGCGACTGCGTTTCAGCCTGATTTCCTTTTGCGAACGACGCCCATAACTCGCGTTTTAACGCGGCGTCCTCGACATGAAAAAACGTCATCGCCTGATCAAAGCTCTCGCGTTTTTGTATGTTGTTGCGGATCGCCGCGATCACCGGCAAAAAATCTTCGATCGCCTCGGCCTTTTGCTTGGCGTTGGTCATCTTTCGGTCCTTCACCGAGGCGTCGAGGGCAAACCGCAGAAAACCCGCTGCCTTGCCCCGGCTTTTGTGATAAGCTTCGGAGCCGTTTTCGCGGACAAAATCGTCCGGGTCCTTGCCGTCGGGTAGGACGAGGACCTTGATATCAAATTCCTGCGGCAAGAGATGCTCGATGGCACGTCGAGCGGCTTTGATACCGGCGGAATCTCCGTCGTAATTGATGACGACCTTTTTCGCAAATCGCGAAAGCAGCTTTGACTGCTCGGGTGTAAAGGCCGTGCCCAAGCTTGCTGCGACATTTGTGATGCCAAATTCGGCGAGGGCGATCAGGTCGAGGTAGCCTTCGACGAGGATGGCGAATTTCTTTTTACGGATCTCGTCTTTTGCCTGAAAAAGGCCGTAGAGGTTGTTGCCCTTTGTGTATGCCGGTGTTTCGGGTGAGTTTAGGTATTTAGGCTGGTCGTCAGGGTCGAGCGACCGCGCCCCAAATGCGACCGGCTTTCCGTTAACATCCAAAACCGGGAACATTATCCGGCCTCGAAAACGGTCGAAAACACGCTCTTTTTCTTCGTTGACAGAGACAAGGCCGGACTGCTCGATCAGCTTTTGATCCGTATTTCGGTCACGCAGAACGGTCAGTAGACCGTCCCATTTGTCCGGTGAAAAACCGATGTGAAACTGTTTTTGAATGTCTTCGGAAATACCTCGCTGTTTGAGATATGCACGAGCGGCTTTTGCCTTGGCGTTTTTGGCCTGGAGCTCGGTTTCCCAAAATTCGAGGGCGATCTGGTTTAGCTCGACTATCTGGTCGGCGATCTGCTTTTTCTCGGCGTTTCGCTTTTTGCTTTGCTCGTATTGCTGATCATCGACCGGCTCGGGCAGCATCACGCCTGAGATCTCGGCGACTCGCTTTATCGCCTCGGGGAAGTTGAGCCCCTCCATTTCCATCAGAAAGTTATACGCCGTCCCGCCTTTGCCGCAGCCAAAACATTTGTAAAAACCCTTGCTCGGATTGACCGAAAACGAAGGCGTTTTTTCCTGATGAAACGGACAGCACGCCATCCAATTTTGCCCCTTTTTCTTCAGATCCTGAGCATACGGCTGTATTATCCGCACCAGGTCGGCACGGTTTTTCAGATCGTCGATGAAATATTGGGGGTAGAGCATCTCTCTAATTTACGGTCTCAGGCGTTTCAAAAAGCATTTCGCGTTTCACTCCCGTTTCACCTCCGTTTCAGTCTGTGTCTGAAATGACTAAGTTACTGAAAGAAAAGCATTTGTCGCGATAAAAGGAGGCCGTTTCACTGATTTTCAAAAAAAAATAATATTTTGTCTTCCAGCTTTGATCACCGTCACGTTAGACTCCGCAATCGTCTACGAAGGAAAACTTTGTGTGTTGCAAGGATAGCACAAGATTGCATACATGTCCACCTATTCGCGTCTCAATTCGAAAGAAGAGGCTACGTAACTAGGGACTATCAGCCAGTTTGGTTTTGCAAGACCTCAAGGAACTCCGATGGCGAATAAACCGGAATCGGCGAGTTTTTGTAGTCTTTACTGTTGCGCGTAACGATCGCGTCTAATCCTTCTGTTATCGCGGACGCACATTGGACGGCGTCTTCATAGTCTCTGAACTCCAACATCCGGGCGTGGTGCAGAACGTTGCGATCAACTGTGCAAACATCCGTTAAGAGCAGGAGGCCGTCAACCGCCGCGAGGGCGGACGCCGCATCCTTTTCTTTCCTCACGATGTAATGAACGGTCGTTAGCGAAACCGCGCAGATATAAGCCGAGAATGTCTTTGTCTCGACGTGTCCAAACAAAAGATTTGCTTCAGGAAGGTGGCTAGGACGCTGCAAAAGAAAATCGAGACACACATCGCTATCGATCAGAGTACGCATTACTTATATTTTTCCGTGATGTAATCGATATAGTCTTTTTTCACTTCTTCATCGTTAGGCGGAAGCTTGCCAGGCACGCTCGCAATACCTCGTAACCGTTCGATCGCCTCCTTTCGCGCCCGCTTTTCGGTGTCGGTGAGTGTCAAACTGGCATCGCTACGCATCTCCCGTTTTAGCCCTCGAGATATCTCCTCGATGATCTCGACCCGCTCTGCAGGGGGCAACTGATTAACTTGATTTACAATTTCCGAATGCATCGATTTTCTCCAACTTAGGACTTCAACTCGGCTATTGTAGCACCATTTCCGCCTTGTTCGGATGGGGCGAAGGCGTACTTTTGGACGTGAGGATGGGATTTTAGGACGTGGTGGACGTAGTTTTTTAGAGCTCCGGTGCCGAAGCCGTGGATGATGCGGACGCGGGGCAGGCTGGACATGTAGGCTTCGTCGAGAAAGCGGTCGATCTCGTATTCGGCGTCGGCGGTGGTGTGGCCGATCAGGTTGAGCTCGGCGGTTGTGTCGCGGCCGTCGATGTCGCGACCGATTGCGGATTGCGGATTGCGGATCGCGGATTTATGAGACCCAGTCGCTACCGCTCCCGGTTCTGACACGGCAAGCTGCAGGTCGGCGAGCTTTTCGCGGAGGTGGATGTTGCCCACGAGGACCTGTGCGACTTCGTCGTCGATGCGTTCGACGGTGCCGATCTTGCCGAAACTTGTAATTACTTTGCTTCCAACAGAGAGAACCACCCCGTCAGCGGCAGCCGCTGCCACCCCTCCTTCGTATGGAGGGGAGTTTCGGAGCCCAGTCGCTATCGCTCCCGGTTCTGACCCGGTGTCTCTGCGTCTCTGCGTCTCTGCGGTGGAAACCTTTTGGATGACCGCTCTATTTAACTCGGCTTTGCGGGAGAGGCGTTCTTTGTCGAGGCGGTTTTTTAGGGCCTTGTCCTCGATGGTTTGGATAAACGCCTTTGATTGGCGGTCAAATTCGTCGATGGCTTGGGCCATCTCGCCCTCGAATTCCTTTTGCCGGGCCTTTTCTTTTTTGACGGCCTCGACCTCCAAAGAGCCATATTTCAATGCAACTACTTCGCGTTCTTCTTCGAGAGCGATACGAAGGTCGGTGGCGTTCTTGGTTTCGGTTTGGAGTTTTTTTAGATAATTTTCAGCATCCTGAGCAGAGACATCGAGGTTTCGGCGGGCAACATCGATCACATCCTGCGAGATGCCGAAACGGCGGGCGATCTCGATTCCGGACGATGCTCCGGCAAGGCCGAGGAGCAATTTATAGGTCGGTTGGAGCGTCTTTTCGTCAAATTCGACCGAGGCGTTGATAACGCTTTTGTCGTTGGCGGCGTACATTTTCAGACCGCGATAGTGGGTCGAGGCGATGACCTGAGCACCTTTTTGCCGAAAATGATCAACGATAGCGACGCCGAGCGCCGAGCCTTCCTCAGGGTCGGTACCGGTACCGGCCTCGTCAAGCAGAACGAGCGACGGCGGTAAGCATTGGTCGATCATGCCGGCTATGTTGGACATATGCGACGAGAATGTCGAGAGGTTTGCGCTCAAAGATTGGTGGTCGCCGATGTCGGCGAGCACCGAGCGATAGAAAGGAATTTTGGCCTTGCTTGCGGGAACGGGGAGGCCGGAGATCGCCATCAGGCTGAGCAGCCCGGCGGTTTTGAGCACGACGGTTTTTCCGCCGGCATTGGCACCGGAGATGATCATGACGGCGTTTTGTTTAGTGAGCGTGAAACTCGACGGCACGATTGCGGGAGAGAGAACCACCCCGTCAGCCGAAGCGGCTGCCACCCCTCCTTCGTAAGGAGGGGAGCCTCGGAGCCCAGTCGCTTTCGCTCCCGGTTCTGACTTTGCGTCTTTGCGACTATGCGTTGAAATATTTCGTAGATTTTCTTCGAGTAGCGGATGGCGGGCATCGATGAGGTCGAGAGTTTCGTCGTCGGCTATCTCGGGGACGACGGCAGCGAATTTGCGGGCAAATTCGACCTTGGCTTTGATAAAGTCGAGCTCGGCGACGGCGCTCACAGCCATTTCGACGGCGGGAAGCTGCTCACGGAGCGATTCTGTGAGAGCAAACAAAATGCGGGCGACCTCGCGTTCCTCCTTGCCTTTAAGATTTTGGAGTTCGTTGTTGGCCTCGATGGCTTCGAGCGGTTCGACAAAGACGGTCGAACCACTCGAAGAAAACCCGTGGGCGACGCCAGAGACCTTGCCACGAAAATCGGTCTTGACCGGGATCACAAACCTGTCGTTCCTGACGGTCACTATTTCATCCTGGATCGCCGTGCCGGCGGCCCTAATGGCAGATTCGAGCGATTTGGTCAGCCTCGCCTTTTGTGCACTGATCTCGCGCCGCAGTTTTGCCAGTTCGGGCGACGCGGAATCGTCGATCTCGCCGCCGGGCAGCAGTTTTTTGTTTATCTGATCTACACAAGCGAGCAGCGTCGGCGGTATGTTTTCGACCATGTGCCACAGCGTCGGGGCCGTTTCTTTTTCGGGCTGGATCGACGAGCGTGCAAAAAGGGCTTGAGTGCAAACACGGGCGATCTCAAGCATTCTGTTGGGTTCGAGCGCGGCATTGCGGATATTGAGGACCGCAACCGCGTCGGACGGGTCGTCCAACCCGCTGAACGACCATGAAATCTGTTTCTCTTCGTTTAGAAAGATGGTTTCGGTGATCGCCCCAAGCGCACTTTCGAGCGCACGGCGGGTCGCGAGAGGCCTTAGAAGTGCAAATTGTTCGACGCCCATCGGTGTCTGGGCGTGACGGCTGACAAGCTCAAGGAGCCTGGCGTATTCTAATGTTTCGAGCGAGTAGTTCAAGTAAGTTGAATGGGTTGTCGTTATTTAACCGCAGATGACACAGATAACGCAGATACGAATGCGAAATTGAGATTTATGAATCTGCGTTATCCCTGTTTATCCGCGGGTAATTTCCTAACTTATTTCGACGCCTTTCCAAAACGCGACGTAACCCTCAATATTCTTGGCGTCATCTTTTGCCTGCGGGTAGTACCATGCCGCATCTTTATTTATGTCACCATTTACGACGAGATCGTAATAACTCGCGGTGCCTTTCCAGCCGCAGACGGTGTGCGTCTCTGTGGGCTGAAAATAGTCTTTGTTGATCGAGTCGGCGGGGAAATAGTGATTGCCCTCGACGACGACGGTTTCGTTGCTTTCGGCGATTGTCTCGCCATTCCATGTTGCTTTCATAATGTTAAATCACCTTTTAAAATAAACAGCCCGCTCACACTGGCGGTTCTGACAAGAATCTTTCGCGGACATCGGGCGTTGGCATCATGCACACCTCGGTTTTGCCGAACAGGCGGTAGCGGTATTTCGCAAACAGCCTGTAAAACCAATCTCGGATCGGCGTCGGGACGAGGATGAATACGAACGCGAGCGACCACGGAAAACCCAGTTCGTTTGCGATCTTCAAACCCGCGGTCGAGTGCAGGTACGCAGAGCCAACCTCCATCTTCAAATAGGCGGCCGGATCCGCTTGCACGCTATTCTGGACCAAAACAATTGAGTCCACATCGTCACCGATGCCGAATTTTTTACGCATTTGCTCTCCAAATTCTGATTGGAGCGGAGCGAAGCGGAATTTCTTATCCTTATCGTGCTTAATAATAAAGTTGACGGCACCATTGCAAAAATTACAAACGCCATCGAATAAGACGATCGAACTCATACAAAAATTCTACCGCAAGTATCGGATAGAATTCAGCGAATAAAGCGAATAAACTCAAAACCATGGAAACAGAAGTCTATTGGCGGGCAGTCGAGGCGAGGGACGCGAGGTTTGACGGAGCCTTTGTTTTTGGGGTTAAGACGACCGGCATTTTTTGTCGGCCGTCTTGCGCCGCTCGAAAGCCAAAGCGTGAGAATGTCGAGTTTTATCCCGGTGTGGAGGGTGCAGAACTCGACGGATTTCGGGCCTGTCTGCGTTGTAAACCAAAGGCCGAGAATATTGTCGATCCGCAGATCGGGATGGTGCTGCGGGCGTGCGAAATGATCGAGCAGGATGAGCAGTTTTCGTTGGAAACGTTGAGCGGGGAGCTGGGTTTAAGCCCTTCGCATCTTCAGCGGACGTTTAAGGAGATCGTCGGTATTTCGCCAAAAAAATACGGCGAAATTAAGCGTTTGGAACGGTTTAAGAATGAGATCAGGGATGGGAGTGATGTCGTAACCGCAATGTATGAAGCGGGCTACGGTTCGAGCAGCCGTTTGTATGAAAAAGCGGCGGAGAGCTTGGGGATGACCCCGGCAATTTACAAAAAAGGTGGAAAAGGAATGAACATCAACTACATTATTACGGATTGCGACCTAGGAAAACTGCTTGTGGGCCGGACGCCGCGAGGCATTTGCAGCGTGACGTTTGGCGACAGCGATGCGGAGTTGCTTGAGGGGTTGGAAAAGGAGTTTCCAAACGCAGAAATATTAAAGGACGATCACGACCTTAAAACCGCGACGGACGCGATCCTGAAATATCTGGCAGGTAAGAATAAGCGGCTTGTCTTGCCGCTCGATCTGCAGGCGACGGCGTTTCAGATGCAGGTTTGGGATTTTCTGCGAAAGATACCCTATGGCGAAACCCGCTCGTATAGCGAGGTCGCTGCTGAAATGGGCGATAAGAAAAAGGTCCGGGCGGTCGCACAAGCCTGTGCGAAAAACCGCGTCGCCCTCGTCATCCCGTGCCATCGTGTTATTGCAAGCGACGGTAAACTGAGCGGGTATAGATGGGGCGTAGAGCGAAAAAAGAGACTCTTAGAAAACGAAATAATAACCCGAAGTTATGGTTTAGGTGAAAAATAATGAGATTTAAAGTAGTGCCGAGGCCAGTTCCGGTTAATCCTGATTTTGCGATAGGGTAATTATAGGAAACGATTTTTTTCACGCAGAGTATCGTCCATGATTTCGTCAGACATTCGCGTCCTAATTTGTTCACTTTCGCTGGTCCCGGCGAAAATTCTAAGGATAACCCCATTTGTGTCTGTAAGAATGAATGCCGGATATTGGAGACCTTGCGAGCCCGGGCTGATATCAGTTTCCTCGCCGTCAAATGAGTAAGAATTTGAGTTCAATTTGGCAAGATTTGCGAAACTTTCCACATCCTTTACGGATGTCTTAGACTTGAACGATACCAAGGCGAAATCAATTTCGTTTTGTTTTATTCGGCTTTCAACTTGTTGCATTTGATCAACCGACAGCTGCGAAGCAACACACGTCGGATCAATAACCAATATCATCAGCAACTTTTTACTCCGATCTTGCCTTAGACTACTTCCGTTACCACCTCGTATTCTGTTCAAGTCAATTCCTTGCCCGATCTTCGGGCCGAGCCAGTGACTTTCCGGGTTTTCCAATCTACTATCGTAAAGTTTTGAGTTTATTGATCGAACATGCTGATAAAAAACATACGAGTATTGGATGCCAAAAAAAACCGTGGAACCCAAGACGATACAAACTACAGTCGATATGACGATTTCTCTCTTTAATGTCATATTCAATGATCCTTACTGCCTAATTTATTTACGCTTTTGGGTCTAATTTTTTGAGCTTCTTTTTCAACATCCGATTGCTTTTTTAGAGCCAGTTTCAGCCAATGAATGCGGACTGCTAAACGTACCGTCTTATATTCGATCTGAGAAATGTTTTGATCAATTCTCTGGAAATAGGTTTCATAAAAGGAACCATTAAAGTCGGCGTAGTCTGTCCATTTTATTGGCTGAGAATCATTTCGTTGATGTTTTTCCTCGGAGGCGATTTGGGCAGTAAATCGATTTAAAGCTTTGATTGATTCATCGTAGGTCTCAATCGCTTCGGTTTGATATCCGAATTTATTGTAAAAATAAACCACGTCCTCGAACATTGTCGGATTGGCAAGCAGAACTCGGACGTCTTTTCCGACAGGTTTAAAATCAATTCTACCAAGCTCTTTCCGCGCTTCACCTAGCAATTCGTAACCCAAAAATCTATATTTTTTTTCGTCGAGTTTATCAATGACCGAAATTCGTACCAGCGTGCGGGTTACATCCGGTAACTTTTTGAATATGCCGTACATTTCAGGTAAGTTATCATTTTCGATAAATTCGATAATGAGTGGAGTTGCCGCGAATAAGAGAGTCGCTTCCCAAACTCCGAAAGGTTTGTTCCGCATATCTCCATCTACCGTATAAAGTATTTGTATTGCTCGTTTGTATTGCTTTTGCCGTTCGGCCAGACGGGCCGCTTCAATTAAATATTCAGCTTTCTTGCTCTTATCATCGGTTTTTTCGGCGGCGGATAGAAATTCGTCGATTGTTTTGGGTTTCTCATCAAAAGGTGAAGAACTCTTTTCATCTTTCTTAAGGGAAATCTGACAAGTATTTATAGCTTGAATAATGATCTGTAGCCTTTCAGGAACGAGTGCCTCGTAATTGCTCAAAAGTCGTCGCCCGTAATAGCCGGTTAAATTACAATCATTTCTCCTCTTTTCCAAAACTTCCTCAGCCTCAATTTCAATTCGATCTGATAAAGTCTCCAAAAGGGATCTTCTTAAACGATTGTCAGATACAAAAGCGTGCTCAGAGTCGGTAGGTTCGGGAAACGACAATCGTATCAAATTATCAAAGAAATCCGATGTTTCATTTGTTTTGGCAACTCCAAGTGCTAAAGCGTAATAATTATTTGCCAATGTTTCATTTCGCTTCTGCATCTTGAGAAAAAGTCTCATCGAAGTAAACGAAAATACAGGGGTTTTTTGCCGCAAAGTGAACACACCCAGGTTAAAGGCCCTTTGAACATCGACATCAACCAGAGAAATCGCGGTTTGAAGTATTGCTTCGCTGTTCTCCTCTGCGTCCTTATCACTTAAATCCTCAGAAGTTTCAGAAAGTACAGTTACTAATTTCTTTTCTAAAACCGCATCCTTGGAAGCAACGATTTTCAGTAAATCACGAACAACTTGTAATTTTTCTTTTTTGTCCGTATATTCGGTTGCGGGACTTACTGCGTACTCAACCGCCTTATCCAACCAAAATTTTCCTTTTGCCGAATCTTTTTCCCACCAAGCCTCTCCAAGTAGTCCATATCTTAAGGGTTTTTCGGAACTACTCGAACTATCGATCTCTTTCAATATGTCATTCGTAATTGATTGGCTACGCGCCGACCAGAGCAGTACTTTCTCATCTTGTTGGGCAAAAGCTATAACGAATGCCTGAAATAAGACAAACAGAAAGGCGAGGAAAAAGAAACACTTTTTCATAAACTTATTTAATGAATTCAAGGGTAAATCTCTTTACCCTTGAAGTTAAAGTTTTAGTCGCAACTGTACAAACCACAGCTACTAGAACAAAGGAAAGTGCCGCCTCGGGTGCCTTGCTTGCATTCAGTTCGGCATCCAGTTGGTGCCGGACAGAACGGGGCATCTGCTCTCGTTTTGGTTAAAGAAGCTGACACATTCAATACGCCTATTGACCCTCCCAATAAAACTGAGATCAAGACCAAACGACGCCATTTCAGGCCATAAATAAGGTTTTTCATTTTTCTTCTCCTAAATTTGTGAGGATAATTATTGGAAGTTTAGGAGAAAAAACTTGACAAGAAACAGATAAAATCGGAAGTTTTTTATCGCAAACCGTCAATAATTTTTGTAAAGCAGCATTATTCTCTCTCTCTCTCTCTCTTGTCAAGTTTTTACAAGAAATAATTTTGTATCCTGAAACTTTTCTTATACTCTCTCCGTAACAGCAATTTCACATCGGTTCAATTTTTAGTTTCAATAAAGTTATGAGATCAAAGCTAATCTTGCTTTTCATCGCGTGTCTGCTCTTCAGCGTAGCCGCAAACGCTCAAAGTTATGCGATCACCAATGCAAAGATCGTGACCGTATCGGGGGCAACGATCGATAAAGGGACGATCATTATCCGTAACGGATTGATCGAGGCGGTCGGTGCGAATGTCGCCGCTCCGGCTGATGCACAGATATTTGATGCGACCGGGTTGACGGTTTATCCCGGGTTTATAGATTCGTTGACGAGTCTAGGGCTGCCGTCCGCACCTGCGAGGCCGCAGGGGCCTGGAGGCGGAGGTGGTGGTGGAGCGGCGGCGGCGGCTGCGGCTACGGCGGCACAGCCTGCGTCAAATTCGAACTACCCGGCGGGCCTGCGACCGGAGGATATGACGTTTAACGATATCCGCGCCGGCGAAACACAGTTTGATGCCAACCGGAATGCTGGTTTTACTACAGTACTGACGATCGGACGCACAGGTATTTTCAACGGTCAATCGGCTGTGATCGACCTCGCCGGTGAATCGGTCTCGGCGATGGCCGTCAAATCTTCATTTGCGGAACACATCTCTTTTGCGACCCTCCCGGGACAATACCCGGGATCGCTTTTGGGAACCTTTTCGGCTCTCAGACAGATGTTTTACGACGCCCAGCGGTTACAGGAGATTCAGAAAATGTATGCCGCAAACCCGAAAGGGATGAGGCGACCCGATTCGGACAAATCACTCGAAGCACTCTACCCGGCGATCAATCGTCAAATGCCTGTAGTTTTTAACGCGAATACTGAGCGTGAGATTATCCGGGCGCTCGATCTGATCAAGGAATTCAAGCTAAACGGCATCATCGCCGGTGGTCAGGAATCGTGGAAGACGGCCGACCGTCTAAAGACTCAAAATATACCGGTGCTGCTATCGCTAAATTTTCCAAAACGAACAACCTCGTCTTCTCCGGAGGCCGATCCCGAGGATCTCGATACCCTTCGGTTAAGAGCGGACGCACCAAAGGGGGCCGGAAAACTTGCGGCTGCGGGTGTGAAATTTGCATTTACGTCGACCGGAACGACAGCTATCGGCGATTTTTTTACGAATGCGGGTAAGGCGGTTGAGGGCGGGTTGAGCAAGGATGCGGCGATCCGTGCGATGACACTCGGAGCGGCCGAGATACTCGGCGTTGACAACCGGACAGGCTCGATCGAGCCCGGCAAGATCGCAAACCTGACGCTGGTCAAGGGCGATCTCTTTGGCCGCGATAAATTTGTCCCTCAGGTGATCGTCGATGGCAAAGTTTTCGAGATAAAAGAAACGCCAAGACCGGCACCCGGTGGACGCGGACCGGGCGGCGGCGCGGCTCCGGCTGCGGGGCCGAACGTTGCCGGATCATATGCGATCACTATCGACATTCCAGGGTCGCCGACCAACGGTACACTGAATTTTTCCCAAGCGGGATCGGCGTTGACTGGTTCGATCGGGACGGCCGAAGGGGCCTCACCTATAAGGGATGGAAAGGTAACTGCCGATGGGTTTAGCTTTGGCGCAACGGTACCGTTTCAAGGTGGCAGCCTTGAGATCACAGTGCGCGGTACGGTCAGCGGCAATCAGATCAGCGGCACGATTGATTCGCAGGCGGGAGCGGTCCCATTCTCAGGAACAAAAAATCCGTAATTGAAGATAGACTACAAGTAAAAAAAGGAAAAAGTAATGAGAAAAGCACTAGTTTTTCTGTTGATGACCTCGATATTGGCGATCTCGCCGGGCTTGATCTTTGGACAGTCAAGAAATGACGTCCTGATCAAAAATGCGACGGTCATGACGGCGGTCAAGGGAACGCTGCAAAACACCGATATTCTGATCCAGAACGGCAAAATAACCAAGATTGGCAAAGGCCTTACGGCTCCGGCGGGCGTCCGAACCATCGATGCGACCGGAAAATTTGTGACGCCGGGGATCATCGATTGTCACTCACATTCGATGCTCGACGCGATAAACGAGGGGTCATTCTCGGTAACATCGATGACGCGAACGCGTGACATGCTTAACCCGACCGATATTACGATCTATCGGGCGCTGGCCGGCGGCGTGACAGCGGCCAATCTGCTGCATGGCTCGGCAAATTCGATCGGCGGGCAGAATACCACTGTTAAATTCAAATGGGGCCATCCGGTCGAGGATTACCCGATCGCCGATGCACCGCCCGGTATCAAGTTTGCGATGGGCGAAAACGTCCGGCGGACGACTCAGTCGCCGCAGCCGGGTCAGGTTTTGCGCTACCCGCGAACGCGGCAAGGCGTGATCGAGGTGATGCGTGACGCCTTTTTACGGGCACGGGATTATAAACAGTCTTGGGATGATTTTAAGGCGGGTAAGACGAAGGTTCAGCCGCGAAAAGATCTGGAATTAGAGCCACTCGTCGAGGTTCTCGAAGGCAAGCGCCTCGTGCACGCGCACGGCTATCGCTCGGACGAGCATCTGAATCTGATGCTGTTGGCTGACGAATTTGGATTCAAAGTGGCGACGCTGCAGCATGGCCTCGAGGCGTACAAGATAGCTCCGGAGATCGCCAAACGCGGAACCGGCGTATCGATCTTTACAGACAGCTGGGGCTACAAGTTGGAGGCCTACGATGCGATACCGTATAACGCGTACATTTTGTGGAAGAACGGCGTCAACGTATCGATCAACTCCGATTCGGACGAGCGCATGAGGCGGCTAAATCTCGACGCGGCAAAGGTCGAAAAATACGGCGGTGTACCCGAAGAAGACGCTCTGAAAATGATCACGCTCAACCCGGCAATGCAGCTTGGTATCGCAAAACGGACCGGATCTATAGAGGTTGGTAAGGATGGCGACATAGTAATATGGAACGGCCACCCGTTTAGCGTTTATTCGCGGGTTGAGACGACCATCATTGAAGGGGAAATTCTTTTTGACCGCGCGGCGGACGCTCAAATGCGGGCCGCTATGGCCAAGGAACGTGAGACTCTCGAGAAACTGGATGTCAATAAACCTCCGGCATCAGGCGGCGGGCCTCCGCGAATTCCGGCCGACCGCCGACGCGGCGACCGCGACGAAGCGGAATATAGCGACGGAGGCAACCGATAATGAAGGCAAAAGTAAAAAGTAAAAAGGCAAAAATGAATACGTTTTTCTCCGCGTCCCTGCGTCTCTGCTCTTCAATTTTTCTGTTGGGAATTATTGTTCTCGGGCAGAATGACGGTTCGGAGCAGAATCAAACCGGTCGGGCTGGTACCTTTGCAATAGTCGGGGCCCGGATCGTGACCGTTTCGGGTGCGGCGATCGAAAACGGTACGATCGTCATTCAAAACGGCAAGATTCTGGCCGTCGGAGCAAATATCTCCGTTCCTGCTGGGGCGGAAAAGATCGACGGCAAAGGCCTTAGCGTCTTTCCGGGAATGATCGATGCAGGTACAAACATGGGCCTTGCTGAGATTACGCTTGGCCTTAACGCATCGGTTGACCTTACTGAGGTCGGTACGATGAACGCCAATGCGAAAGCGATCAAGGGCATCAATCCGCACTCCGCTCATATCAACGTGACGCGGGTAAATGGCATCACGACCGTGCTCTCTGCTCCCGATGGCGGGATCATATCGGGACAGGCGGCAATCATCGATCTTAACGGGTCGACGCCGGACGAAATGGCGGTCGTGCGTGAATACGCTCTTGTTATAAATTTCCCGCGTATCGCATTTGGCGGCGGATTTGGCGGGTTTGGCGGCGGATTCGGCGGCGGTGGAGGGCAGGCGACTGATTTTAACGAAGCGGTCAAGCGGCGTGACACTCAGGTCGAGGACCTCAAAAAGATCTTTCGCAATGCCGAGAGTTATCTCCGAGCGCGAGACGCTTACGCAAAGGACAAGTCTCTGCCCTATCCGGCGACCGATCAAAAGATGGAGGCAATGGAGCCATTCCTGCGCGGCACAAAACCGGTCATCTTTACCGCCGAACGCGAACGCGATATTCGCGGCGTAGCCAAATTTGTCGCCGAAATGAAGCTAAAAGGAATTATCCTTGGCGGTCAGGAGGCGTGGAAAGCCGCGGACGACCTTAAAAAGAACAATATCCCGGTTATCTATACAAATATTTACGCTCTGCCGGTGCGTGACGATGACGCCTACGATTTTTTGTTTGAGGCCCCGTCTAAAATGCAGGCGGCCGGTGTGAAATTTTGCATCTCGACGGGCAATACCGGGCCCGAGGTCCGCGATCTGCCGTATCACGCCGGGCTCGCAGGTGCCTTTGGTCTGTCAAAGGATGATGCACTCAAATCGGTGACGCTTTACGCTGCTGAGATCCTCGGCATTGCCGACAAAATGGGATCGCTCGATGTCGGCAAGGTTGCAAATGTCGTCGTTGCGGATGGCGATATTCTTGAATCCCGGACAAATATTAAGTATATGTTTATCAATGGCCGGATGATACCGCTGACCAGCCGTCATACAGAGCTGTTTGATAGCTTCAAAGACCGGAAGTAGGAATTTCAAAGCAAAGTAGCCAAGTCCGCGAAGACGCAAGGAACTTCAATAGGAGTTCCTTGCGTCTTGGCTCTTTGCGTTAGGTTTTCTGCGGGATATCTTCGCCATCTTCAAAAAACTCGAGCGAGGCTGAATTAAGGCAATATCTTTGTCCGGTAGGTGGCGGCCCGTCTGGGAAAACATGTCCTTGATGTCCGCCGCAGCGGGCACAGCGGATCTCAATACGTCGCATTCCATAGCTGTTGTCTTCGATATTGGTCAGATGTTCCTTGTCGAACGGAGCATAAAACGAAGGCCAGCCGGTGCCGGAATGAAATTTCTTTTCCGAGCTAAATAGCGGCAGCCCGCACAACCGACAGGCGTAGACTCCGTCCATCTTGTTATCGAGCAACGTGCCGCAAAAGGCGGGCTCGGTACCGTGATCGAGGAGAATGCGATGCTCTTCCTCATTTAGGTCCTGAGCGAGCCGCTCAATTGCCTCCGCGGTTAACGGCGTAATGTCGTAGCCGCTTTCTGAAAGTTCTTTGTCCATAAATACAATTCTAGCCTATTTTTGTATCCGCATCAGAAACCTCAAATCTCTAATTGAAGTGCGAAATCTTTAATTCCAAATCTAAAACAGTCTCATCCCCACCAAAATGACGCCGCAATTATGCAGTACAAGCCAATCAAAGCGAGGCCTTCGAGCCAGATCGATTCGCCGTCATAGATGATAAAGGCTGTAACGATCACAGATAACGCGAGGACGGCAACCAATAGCGGAGAGAGCACAAATGTAAGGATCGAGCCTCCCAAGACAAACGATAGCAGGACGAGCAAAGGAAACAGTCCCAAGGCGATCTGCAGCGAGCTGTTCAAAATTACACTAACCGCGTAATCCGCCTGATTTCGCCAGGCCAGTTGTATGCCGACGAGATTTTCGATCGCATTTCCCGCCACAGCAACCACGACGAGACCCGCAAAAGCCTCGGAGATTCCAAGGGTCTTCATAGCGGGTTGCAGAGCCTCGACAAACCAGTCGGAGACAAAAGCGGCCCCGCCGCCGGCCGCCGCCAGAACGACAATAGTCAATTTCATCGACCATTCGGCGTGACCCATTTCACTTTCGCCGACGGCGACAGATGGGTCGCGTTTTACCGAAAAATAGATACTCGCCCCAAGCAAAATCAGCAGAACAACGGCAACAAAAACATCCAGATTCGCAATATGCGCCTCAGCCGGAGTATGAAGCTCCTTTACGAGAGTCGGCACGATCAGGGCCGAAGCGGCAAGCATCATCAGGGCAACTATCATCCTTGGCGGCTCCGATGGAAATCGTTGGGTTCCGTTTTTCAAACCGCCTAAAAAAAGGGCCAGGCCAAGCACGAGCAGTGAATTGCCGAGGATAGAGCCGATCAATGCGGCCTGTACCACCTGGTCGAGACCTGCCCGCAGCGCGAAAATACATACAAAAAGTTCGGGCAGATTTCCCAGACCCGACTGCAAAATACCGGTTGCACCCGGTCCGAGACGGCTGCCGAGCTGCTCGGTCGCATCCCCGACGATCACGGCAAGCAAAGCCAGTGCGGCGGCCGTTACGACAAAGGCAACAACCGCGTTTGCGTGAGCGTAATGTAATATTCCGGCGGCAATAGTTGCGCTAACGCAGAGTGCGATGATGATTTTTTCTTTCTTTTGCATCTTAATTGCCTCCGCCGAGGACCCTTTTCTCGAGTTTTCGCAAACGCTGGGCCATCTCGCCAAGTTTGCGAAACGCTGCGGTCGAACGAAGCCAATCGCGGTTTTCAAATGCCGGTATTCCGGACATTGTCTTGCCTGCCTCGACATCGTGCGAGATACCGGATTTTGCTGTCAAGACAGCGTCATCACCCACCCTAAGATGTCCCGCGATACCGACCTGACCGGTTAGGATCACGCGTTTGCCAATATGCGAGCTGCCCGCGAGACCGGTTTGCGAACAAATGAGGGCGTCCTCATCGACCGTGCACGAATGTCCGATCTGGACGAGATTATCGATCTTCGCCCCGCGCCTTATACGCGTTTCGCCGACCGAAGCACAGTCAATGGCTGTATTCGCACCGATCTCGACATCATTCTCGATCACGACGCGGCCGGTCTGCGGTATCTTTAACCACGTCCTTTCCTCCGTTTTCGCGTAGCCAAAACCGTCTGAGCCGATCGTCGAATTGTTGTGGATAATGCAGTTCGCACCGATCTCACAGTTTTCGCGGATCGAGACGCCTGAGTGCACCGTTGTATTTTCGCCAATCTGAACGCCTTCATAGATCGTGACGTTTGGCATTATCCGCACGCCGCTCGATATCATGCAGTTCGCTCCTATCACGGCATTTGCGTGAATCTCGACATTCGCTGCGATCTTTGCTGTCGCGTCTATAATGGCCGAAGCATGAATGAACGGTTGCAGAGCGGGATCAGGAAAAAATAAACGCATTGCCAATGTGTATGCGACATAGGCATCTTTGGCCCGCAGCACGGCAATATCGTCCCGGCCTATCGCGACGCCATCATTCAAAAAAATTGCGTCAGCCTTTGTTTCCGATATCTGCAGAGTGTATTTAGGATTGGCGAGAAAGGTTACATCGCCGGCACCCGCAATGTCTAGACCCGCTGTCGAGGTTATCTCAAGGTCGGGAGCACCACGCTCGATAACGGAATTGGTCTCTCTGGCCAACTGCTCAAGTTTCATCAAAATTTCCTTGATACAACGCTTGGCGATGTGTCACACTATTTTTAGCAAAAGTAATTAGCCCACGCAAAGTCTTCAGCATTTGTTTCGAGTTTTCCCGGCACCCTACAGTTTTCGACAGGAGCAGTATCGCATTATGAACCCGACTTTAACAGCCCCATCCGCAATCAGATCAGCAAAGGATTTCCCCCCGCAGGAACGACATGAAGTCGTCAAATATGAATATCTCGATGGCTGCATCGTAGCCAAGCCGGCCGCAAACCGCTGGCATAATCTGATCTCGGCCAATTTTTCGGTCGCGATCGGGAGCCGGATCCATCGCGGCACATGCGAGCTTTATGCAAATGATATGCAGGTACAGATCGGTAAGAATTCCATCTGCTTTCCCGACATTGCGGTCGTCAACGGCGAACCGGCGTTTGCTGACGACAGCGCCGAGCTTCTTCTAAATCCGACGGTCGTCGTCGAAATTTTCTCCAGCCAGTCTAAGTCATCCGACCGCACGCAAAGGCTGGAGGGCTTTCTCGCCATCCCAAAAATAAGGGATTGCCTGCTCGTCAACGAAAATGAAATGCGGGTCGAGCATTACGCACGACAAAACGCCAAACAGTGGATCTACCGTATTTATAACGAACGCGACGACGTCATCTCGCTCGAATCGATCAACTGCAAACTCTCGCTCGCCGAGGTCTATGCTCAGGTAAAGTGGAAGGAAACGGATCTCAGCTCGAAAGCGGTGAATTAAGAAAGTAACCGCGAAAATACAGAAAAAGTACACGAAAAAAGATTCGTTACATCAATCTTCTTTTCCCAAAAGTTATTATTTCAGTGCTTTTTTCGTGTATTTTCGTGGTTGCAAAATTCCTACATCAGATTCACCGGATCGATCTCGACGTTGATCGTCCGCAGGTCGCAGCCGTGGGCTTCGGCATCCGCAAGTGCGATATCGAGGGTTTCGCGTAACGTGCGGCGGCTGACACCCTTTAGGATGATTTGCAGGCGGTATTCGTTTTTTAAACGCGACAGGGAAGCGGGTGCGGGGCCGAGCACACGGGCGTTTTTTGACAAATTCGCGGCGTCAAGCGATCTCCGCAGGATATTTGCATTCTTTGAGGCGTAGGCGTGATCGCGGTGCTTGATCAGAATGCTCGCCAGCACAAAAAATGGCGGATAACCGAGCCGCTGGCGATACTTTATTTCCTCGGCATAAAATCCCTCATAATCCTGTTCTCGTGCATGGCGCAGCGCATAATGCTCGGGATAGTAGGTCTGGATCAGCACTTTTCCGGCCTGTGCCCCACGTCCCGCACGGCCGGCAACTTGCGTTATTAGTTGAAACGTCCGCTCTGCCGAACGCAGATCAGGCAGTCCCAATCCGATATCCACGGAGATCACACCGACGAGTGTCACGTTCGGAAAATCATGCCCTTTCGCGATCATCTGTGTGCCTACGAGCATATCAAGTCCGCCGCCGGCAAATTTTAGCAGCACGTCTTCGATCTCGCCTTTGTGGGCCATTGTATCGCGGTCCACACGGGCGATGCGCATCGCGGGAAATTTCTTTTCAAGCTGATCGGCAATATTTTCGGTGCCTTCGCCGACAAAATAGAGATACTCGCTCTGGCAATGCGGGCAGACCTTTGGGGATTTTTCACGGTAATTACAATAGTGGCAGACGAGCTTATTATCGCTGCGGTGAAACGTAAGCGTGATGTCGCAATTTTTGCATTTCATGGTCTCACCGCACGTCCGGCAAAGAACAAACTGAGAAAAACCCCGGCGATTTAGCAAGATTATTACCTGTTCGCCTTTTGCATGCGTTTCTGCGATCGCATCGAGCAGTTCGGGTGAGAGCGGCACATCTTTCCCAAAACGCTTAAAAACAGCCCGCATATCGATCAGTTCGGCCCGGGCCAAACCTCGTCCGCCTATCCGATCTGACAGACGAAGATATGTGTATTTGCCGTTTTGGGCATTGTGAAACGATTCCATCGCGGGTGTCGCCGAACCGAGGACGACAACGGCTCCGGCGAGATTTGCGCGCATCACCGCGACATCACGGGCGTTATAGAAAGGCGATTCGTGCTGGCGGTATGACGGATCATGCTCCTCGTCGACGATGACGAGGCCGATGTTTTCGAGCGGCGCAAAGACAGCCGAACGCGTCCCGATAGCGATGCGGGCATCACCGCGGCGGATGCGGCGCCACTCGTCATAGCGCTCGCCGGGTGAGAGATTTGAGTGTAAAATCGCTACATCCGAACCAAATACCGACCGCAGACGCCTCGAAAAGACGGGTGTCAGAGCGATCTCCGGCACCAACATCATCGCCGATCTTCCGGCATCGAGAGCGGATCGCATGGCCCGGATATAGATCTCAGTCTTGCCGCTGCCGGTCACACCGTGGAGGAGAAACGCTTTGAATTTGTCGGCGTGCGTCAATGCCGTCGTAACCGCGTCCAACGCCAACTGTTGCTCATCGGTGAGGGTAAAAGCATCGCGATCGGGCAGGGAAGCTCCGGCAAGCGGATCGCGCATCACGTCCTGAACATATATCTCAACGACACCGCGTTTCGCCAGCGTGTTGAGCGGCGAAGCTCCAAGATCCGCTTTTTCGAGCAGATCAGTAAACAGCATCTCACGGCCATTGGCGATCAAAAGATCAATGATATTTTGCTGCTGAGCCGTCAGCGGTTTACTGTGCTCATCGGCAAAACCCGTCACTAGCTTCACAGCCTTTCGCCGTTTTGGGCGCACTTTTTCGCTGTTGATCCCGGCCGGGAGTGCGGCCTTGAGCATCTCGCCCCAAAACGAGGCGTAATAGTGCGCCGTCCACTGCGTCAGTTTCAGGATCTCGGGTGTGACAAGCGGTTCCTCATCCGTAACCTCAGTAATGTCTTTAATTTTGGATGCGTCGATCTCGACATCGGGCGGGAGTTCGGCGTGCAGCCCGACCGCGTATCCGGTCAGGCTCCGTCGTCCAAAAGGCAGGATCAATCTCGCTCCGAGTTTGATCGCGGCACGCATTTCTTCAGGAACTCGATACGTAAAAACACGCCGCAGCGGCACGGGCAAGGCGGCCTCGACAAAGGAGGGAAGCGGTGAAATTTTTGCTTCAGGCGTTGACATTTACGGCTCTTTCGAAAGAATCTTATCGCAAAGGCGCAAGGGGGCAAAGACGCAAGGGGAAAAACATTAGCATCTGACCAAATAATTAGTATTCTCTTCGTTGCGGCCTTGCGACTTTGCGACTTTGCGTTAAAATTCTTACTACATGGACGATCTATTCAAACCTGCAGAAAAAAAACGCGGATTTAATCCGTTGTTTATCGTCGGTACGGTAATCGGGCTGATTTTGATCGTTGTAGTGATCTATATTCTTTCATTCAAGCCGTCGATGGAAGATCAGACCGCCCGGATCCTCGAGGGTTCGTATCGCGAAGGCTCGCCGGAATTTGCTGCGATCACAAAAGACATTCTCATCTCGACCGATGAAAATACGGTCGAATCACCGACCGGGCTGGGTACGATCTCGATGTATATCAAAGGCAATATTTACAACAAGGGAACGAAGACGATAAATACGCTCGAGGTCAACGTTGCCGTGATCACGCAGAAGAACGAAGTGCTTCGTGAGAAAAAGATCGTCGTCGTTCCGGTTCAGCAAAAGCTGCTCGAACCGGGCCAGACCATTCCCATCACATTGACACTCGACGGCTTTGCCCGCAAAGACGATCGTGCGAATATTCGCTGGAAAGTGACGGCGATAAAGACCCAATAGCAAAATTCAGAGCAAGCATTATTGCTGCGTGTGCCGTGAAACATATTCACGAAGCACCCGGTCGATGAGCGTTTGCCAGCCTTCGCCAGTGGATTTGAAGTAGGCCAAAACCTCAGGGCTGTAGCGTATTGAAACTAGCTGCTTTGGGTTCGCCGACCTCGGGCGGCCACGAAGGGTATGCATCGGCACCATTGAGCGCATCTGCATTAATGTCAGCGGTTGCGCGTCAGGGTCTGCCTTAGCCGAAGTTGTGATCGCCCGATCTTCTTCTAGCGAAGGCATCGTGATATTTGGACGTTTAGATATTTTGGACATAGTGCTTAACCTCACGACGATTCGCCCGTCGCAGGCTGATGATTCGAAAAACGGAGCCACGGTCGACAAAAGCGACATAATAAATTGTCGCGGTCTTAGGTGCGAGGGCAATCATCCGTATTTCACCGTATTCAAAACGGTCATCAACCCACACGAACGCCGCATCCCAATCAAGTTCACCCGCTAGTGCCAAAGAGACGCCATGTTTTTCCTGGTTAGCAATATCTTTGGCAGTATCGAACTCAATTTCCACTATTTATTGTAGCTACGATAAAGGTGTGCGTCAATTGATTTGTTAAACGAACTAATCCGCGGTTTCCTTCACAAACAACTCCTCCAGCGACTGCCTGAGCGGCTGGATAGAGGTTAGCTGGCCCCCGGCGTTACGGGTGATCTTTAGGACGGCGTCGATGTCTGTCTCGTCTAGGATCTGAACGCTTGCTCCGTTCGGTTTGGCCGCAAGGGTCGCCCCGGCGATAAACTCGATCTCCTCACGGATCGCATCCGCCGCGACTCCCTGGACACTTACTTCGAGCACGCGATGTTCACTGCTCGCCGCGAGAAGCTCGTTAAGATTGCCTGATGCCGCAAGTTTGCCGTTACGCAATATAGCGACCTCGTCGCAGAGGGCTTCGATATCCGACAGGATATGCGTGGACATAAAAACGGTCGTGCCCTTGTCACGCAGCCCAGCAATAAGCTCGCGAATCTCGCGTCGCCCAACCGGGTCGAGACCGCTCATGGGCTCATCCATAAATACGATTTCCGGATCGTTAATGAGCGATTGAGCGAGCCCGACGCGTTGAAGCATCCCTTTGGAAAACTTGCGGAGCTGACGTTTCCAGTCTTTTTCCTCCAACCCGACGGCGGTCAAGAGTTCCTCGGTTTTTGTTTTACGGTTCGCCGAATTCTGACCGAAAAGCTGACCGAAATAATCCATTAGCTCTCGTGCCGTCAGGTAATCATAAAAATATGGATTCTCCGGGCAGTAGCCGATCCGTGTATGCATTTGGACATCGGCGATGTCGCGACCGAGGATCTTTGCCGACCCGGTCGTTGGAAAGATCAGGCTCATCAACAATTTTATGGTCGTGGTTTTGCCGGCGCCGTTGCCGCCCAGAAAGCCAAAGATCTGGCCGCCTTTTACATTCAATGTCAGATCATCAAGTGCACGCACCCGCTTTTTTCTCCAAAAACCGGTCTCGTAATCCTTTGACAAATTTTCGATCTCAACGACGTATTCCATAGCTATTTTAGGGGTAATCCAGTCTGAGCTCCGTCCAGCTTAACTTTACAAGTTTCTTTATCGAGTAAATATGGGGCGTCAGTCGGATCGATGAGGTTGTTTGCCTTATCGACGCGAAAGTCGCGCCCCTCCGGCAGCTTAACAGATCTTAATAACGGTAAGATCTCGCTCAATGAATTCGCACACCGGCCGGTATTTTGTCTAAATGCGGCTAAAACACCGTCAATAGCATCTCGTTCGTCTAGCGAATCGATCTCATTCAGACGCCGCTGGGCCGTAATCCGTACCTGATCGTCATCGCTGCTTTGAAACATTTCGCGATAAATGGAGCGAGCCGTCCCGCGGCTTCCGCCCTCAGTTTTCATCGAAGCCGACATCATCTTCATAAACGGTGAGGAACCGGTCACGGCGGCTCCTTTTTCGTAAAACTCAGCGGCCTTATCAAATCTGCCGAGCCGCCAATAAATATATGCGAGATGCTGGTAGAGCCGCCAATTGTCCGGATTAGCGGCAATCCCTTTTAACGCAAGATCGATGGCCTTTTCCGGGTCGATCGCCGGTAAAACAACGGCCCCATATGAATACGCGGCGACAAAATGAGGGTCGAGGTCCGTCGCATTTTCAAGCAGCGGATACAAGAGCCGCGGATTGAGATCGCGGAGGTTATCAATGTTGATCGTCTCATTCTTACTGCCCAAAACCTTGTCGCCGACATATTGGAGCGAACGCATAAAATACCAGTCGGCAAGAAGGCCCTCCATGCCAAAAACATACCCGCGAAGGTTGGAACCGTTGACCGAAAGGTCAGAGTCAGCATAGCCTTCGGGCAGCGGTGGGCGGCAGTGTTCGACATACCCACTCAGAAAAGGCACCGCCGCGAGGCCCGCGATAATTATCGCAGCCGGAAGTATCACGTTTTTTAACAGGTTCGTTGCCACTATTTAAAATTCCGGCGTTTGAAGATAATTACTGTCGCGGTTAGCAGAACAATGTCATAGACAATGGCGTAGAGGATCGCGCCGCCGAGCATTTGCGGCGGAGGCGTCATACCGTTTGAGGTCTCGGTGATAAAGCTGAACTGTGAAAGATTTGGGAGCAGATAGTAAATGGCGTCAAAAAACACTTGTGCCGATTTTGAATTCAGTCCGGCAGCTAGGTCCCGCAGCGATGAGCTGAAGTTGCCGATGATGAAAACAAAAAACGTCAGCAGTGCGGACAGCGCCGGGGTCGAAAATGATGAAAACATGATCGCGACGGCTGTAACTATAGTTAATTCGAGAAATATCAACAACACTGCGGGCCAGATCGTGCCAACAAGCCGTCCGCCGCCCACGTAGAGCAACGCCAGCGAGACACCAGCGCCCATTACGACTACGTTTACGAGAATGGTCGAACACAGCCCGATATACTTGCCCACAATAAATTCGCCCCGTCCCACAGGCTTGGAAAAGATCGAGTAAACCGTGCGTTTCTCGATCTCTTTCCAGACGAGGCTGACGCCGACAAATATCGATATAAAAGTCCCGAAAACCAGCACCGAGCTAAGGCCGAGATTGACAATGACGCGGGCCTCCTGCCCGGCCGACAACTCGCCGAGAAAGATCGCGCTTGCGGTAATCAGCAGCACAAAAAGGATCAGATTATAAAGGATGCGGTCTCGAACCGCCTCGCGAAAGGCGTTTTTTGAAATTATCAGGAGCCGGGATGGAAAGCGGTAACCCTCTGTTGCCATTAACTTATTTGATACCTCTGACTCGGGTAGGAATAACCTGCAAAAAAGCTAAATCATTCTAGCACGCATTAAAGATATATTTCTTATTGGACCGTTCCGCTTTCAATCTTTTTATCAGTAGCCGGATTTGAAATAGGTATTTTATTCAGGTATTCAAATACGGCATTATTCGGTAAAAGCTCGACCGGAGCCGCGATCTTGGAGTCATCCTTGGCTTTGTAAAAGGCCGCGACACTGCCTTCATTAAGCATTATACTCCACCCGAGAGCCTGTCGGCTGTCGATCGAATCGGCGATCTTCATCTGCCTCTCTGAGTCATCAGATTGTCCCTGGTCAGCGAGATATTTGGCATAACGGACACGAATAAAGACGGAATTAGGAAAGATGCTGACAGCTTCTGCCAAGGTTTTGCCGGCACCGTCAGCATCGCCGGAGGCCGCCTGAAACTTAGCCAACAGTGAATATGTAACGGTGACACCGATACCGCGGTCGATACCCTCGCGAAGAAGACGAGCGGCTGTAGCATCGTCGCCCTCGGCCGAGTATCGCCCGGCTAAAAACACATACGCCGCCGCGTTGTCGGGGTCGAGCCGCAGGGCCGAGCGATACAACGCAGCTGCTTGCGGGAAATCTTGATTTCGTTCGGCGCTGTAGATATAAGATTCGGCAAGGCCTTTTGCTCCGGAAAATGCAACTATCACAAGAGCAGCTATGATGCCGGTCGCGGCCATCAGCCGCGAGGTTTTGCGATTGGTTCGAACTATCTTCCTGACGGCCGGGGTCTTTCTGATCTCACTAACGGCAACGGCAAAAACCATAAAAAATACGACGCCGTTTTGGATCGCCCGAAACGAAAAAGAGCTGACCATTGAGCTAACAAAAAAACCGGTCATGCCTCCAACAGCGGCCCAAAATGCCGGTGATGCCCTATATCGATCTCTCCAAAATCTCTTAAATGCGAAATAGACAAAGCTACAAAATAAACCGGCGATCAGACAAGTTCCGATAACGCCAAGCTCCGCAAATATCTGGAGAATCTCGTTGTGGGCCCGTTCAACGAGATAGTCTTCGGCTATCTCGGGTGTCGTATCATCCGTCGATCTGACGGCAAGCCGGGCTCGGGCCTCGTTGACCGCGATGCCAAAATTATCCCCGCCGACGCCTATCAGCCAATGGTCCGCCGCCATTTTCTGAGCGACGTGCCAGGTAAATGCTCTGAAAGTGGATGTCATCCGGGTCGTATCCGCTTTGCCTGAAATGTAATCGGTCGTTGACGGTATCGTGGAAAGCGTCGAAAAGGCGAGTTGGACTAATATCGTGGCCGCAATCCACACACCGGCGAGTATCAAGGCTTTTCCTCGTATTTTTTTGTTTGTGAAAAGGACGCATCCCGTGAAAAGGATAATGTGGCCAATGATGCCGGCGATAAACGCCCCTTTGCTCAACGACAGCATGACGAGCAGCCAACTAAGGAGCCAAATTACAAGGGCAAACAAAGAGAGACGCCGATTTCGAAGATATATCGTCGAAATGCAAAGCAACGGAGCGACGGTGAGCATCATTTCGGCGTATTTGGCATATCTAATGCGAACAACTCCCTCAACCGCCGAAAAGTCTGAAATCGCTATAAAATCTATGATAGCGAGAATCCCCAAAACCGCAGCGGCCGCGAAAAAAGTGCCTGTTATTACAGTAAACCCGTCTTTTTGACGGAGCATGTTCAGAAAAATGGCAAAAACAATGAGGTAGAGCACCCACGTCAAAGTGTGGTGAATCGCCGACTCGGGCGATCGGGCCCACAAGACCGACGCTCCGCTCCAGGCGATAAACGCCAAAAGGGAAATTATTATGAACCGAACCGCATCATCCCTCAGAACAGATGAGCCATGTACGCCGATGCTTTTTTTGTAGGTCCAAAGAATAAGGGGAAGAATAAATATTCCAAGCGGCAGATCGACCCTCCACGGAGCACTTGAGATCGCAAAAGGCCGCGGTACGGCGATCAGACCTGAGATCAAGATAAGAGCAAGCGAAATGGATACCCAGATCCGGGGATTCAGGTATCCGGGCCGCAAATTTTCGATGACGGGATCGTTACTCATTAGAAATAGGAGGGCGGAGAATGTTAGAACCGGCGATATTGTATCACGGCCGGACAGGCGCAAAAAAAGGGAATTCCGTTAAGAATTCCCCTCTTGAGTAATGTAATACTTCCTACTCTAATTTGATAACGGTGTAGCGGTAACGATGGTCGCGGCCGTAAATGCCGTTCCCAAGTTGCCAGCCGTCGGGTCGGCCATCATTACGCCCTCGGTTGCGATACCGAATCGACGTGCTCCCGTTTGGGTTATGCCCGATGTAACGGCAGGATTTGCCGAAAAGAAGAAAGTAGCCGCACCCGACGATGACGAAGCAGCCCTGCCGCCGACGAAGCTGTATCCGGCCTTTGTCCCGCTGCCTAGCACGGCGTCGATAATTCCGGGTGTCCTTAGCTGATTTAACGCGACGACATCTCCAGTTCCCGAAATTGTACCTGCGTAGTTGCTGTTGCCGTAAGTGGCGGAGTAGGTCATTTGAGCACCGTGCAGGGTTCGCAGGGCTGAAACTGTCGATCCTTCGTTGGCTGACCTTCGGGCCGCGAGCAAGTTGGGGATCGCGATGGCGGCGATGATGCCGATAATAACTACTACGATCAAAAGTTCGATCAGGGAAAATCCTTTTTGATTGTTTTTCATTCTCTTACTCCTTTCTTATGTCTCGACCACCTCTCGCATGATCTTATTTGCTGTTTTTTATTGAGACCGCCGGGCGGTCGGGTCAAGACTTTTGTCTACAGTCGCGGGCGATCTATATTTACCGGATCATCGAGGAGGTTCGGATTAATTGCTCAACGGCGAACCTGAGGCAACTGTCGCTTGGGTGTATGCCACGCCTAAATTCACGGGTGTCGGATCAGCCATCAGCACACCATCGGTGGCGACCCCAAATCTGCGTGCTCCCGTCTGCGTCACACCTGATGTCGTCAGCGGATTGGCGGAGAAAAAGAACTGGGCTGCAACCGATGAGGATGCGGCGACACGTGCGCCGACAAAGGTGTAACCGCTCTTAATGCCGGTGTCCATTGTGTTGTCAATTATCATCGCTCCGGGCGTCCCCAACTGGGCCAGGGCTACGTTGTCGCCGGTGCCCGAAATCGTACCTGCGTAGTTGCCGTTGCCGTAGCTCGACGCGTAGGTCATCTGACCGCCGTGGAGCATCCGCATAGCCGAGATGGCTGAGCCCTCGTTGGCAGCGCGGCGTGCGGCAAGCAGATTAGGTATAGCGATAGCCGCGATGATGCCGATAATAACTACGACGATTAGAAGTTCAATTAGCGAAAATCCGTTTTGACTGCTTTTCATTTCCTCTGTTCCTCATCCGCAACGGATATGTATAAATCTTGATATTTTTTTTAATCGAAAAAGTCCGACTCGTGAGTTATTGCAGTCGTCAGTAATATGATCAATGTCTCGAAAAAAAGCGGGGAACACGTTTGTCATGCTCCCCGCTTTTGGTCAAAGAGCAACTAGATTAGTTAGCGAGAGGTGTACCGGCCTGAACGGCGGCAACGTCAGCAAACTGTGTCAAGGTCGTATCTGCCATAAGGACGCCCTCGGTGGCGATACCGAATCTACGTGAACCCGTAGCTGTCACACCAGATGTCGTGGCAGGAATAGCCGTAAACATAAACTGTGCAGGTGTGGTCGTGGTGGATGCAATGCGATTGCCCTGAAAGTTATAACCACTCTTTGTTCCGGTGGCCAAAACTCCATCGATCAGGCCAGGAGCGCCGAGCTGGGTTAACGCGGTGATACCAAGTGTTACGGCCGTTCCGGCGTAGTTGCCGTTACCGTAGGTTGAAGCATACGTCATCTGAGCACCGTGCAGCGTACGTGCAGCTGAGATAGCCGATCCTTCGTTAGCCGACCGACGAGCGGCAAGCAGATTCGGGATCGCAATAGCAGCGATGATACCGATGATGACAACAACGATTAAAAGTTCGATAAGCGAGAAACCTTTCTGATTTTTCATGTCTAATTCACAATCTCCTAAGTTTTTTCTGAAAATCTATGTACCTTTCCCAGGCCACTGGTTCTATAACAAGTGCTGTGCCGCGGAAAGATTTTAGAGCCTTTAGTGTGCTAAGTACTGTGAATAAGGAGGTTATGTGATGATGAGATGTTCAGTTAAGGTTAGACATCGTTGCGATACACCTGATTTTTAACAGTTTTTGGTAACGTAATGATGACAATAAATGTCAGTAAAGAGGGGGGAATCGTGAGTCTGGGGTCCGAAGTCGGCCCGCGAGGTTCGATCCCGCGCACCGAGCATATTAGAAAAGAGGTTTTAACTTAAGCTTTAAGACCTAATACCTAATACCTAATACCTAATACCTAATACCTAAGACCACCAACTTCAGACACTATTCCGAGCTTCGCATCTGTGCGGAAAGCGAGCGGATACTGTGCTTATCAAGGAGATGCCGGAGCGAACGGACGGGCATTTGGAGCAACTCTGCGGCTTTGGTCTGGTTGCCGGCAGTTGTTCGAAGGGCTTCGACAACATAGGTCTTTTCAAGATTGTCCAAATGGCTGGCGAGATTGATGCCCGCTTCGGGCAGGTCAAACTCGGCGCTGATGCGTTGCGGGTTGTAATTCGTGATATGGTCGGGCAGTTGTTCGGGTTGAATCTCGCTGGAACGCTCCAGAGCGACGGCCCGTTCGATGGTGTGTTCCAATTCACGAACATTCCCGTGCCATGCATACGCTTCGAGCAGTTGGGTCGCTTTTGATGATATGGTCAGGTGTTTGCCGGCCTGATCGCAGAACTTTTTGATGAAATGTTCGATCAGATCTGGTATATCTTCAGGCTTTTCGCGGAGCGGCGGTAAATTGATCGGTATGACGGAGATCCGGTAAAAGAGGTCCTCGCGGAACGTGCCCTCGTCGCTCATCCGCTTTAGGTCGCGGTTCGTGGCGGCTATCACACGTGCATCAATCGGCATTTCATCATGCGCCCCGACGGGACGAACACGCCTTTCCTGCAGCACCCTTAAGAGCTTGACCTGCATTGCCGGTGACATCTCGCCGATCTCATCGAGAAAGATCGTCCCGCCGTGGGCCGCCTCAAACAAACCTTTGCGGTTTGTATTGGCACCGGTAAACGAGCCTTTTATGTAGCCGAAAAGCTCGGATTCGAGCAGCGTTTCGGTAAACGCACCGCAGTTGATCGAAATAAATGGTTTTTCCGCCCGCGGGCTCAGATCGTGGATCGCCCGCGCCACAAGTTCTTTACCGGTTCCACTCTCTCCGGTGAGCAATACTGTTGATTGGACCTCCGCGACCGTCTCGATCATCTGAAAGATCGCGTTCATCTTCGCCGATGTTCCAATAATGTTTTTTACGCTGCCGCGCTCGCGCTGGGCCCGCTTGAACGCACGATTTTCATCGATCAGAGCTTGCTTTTCAAGCGTTTTGCGGACGATTAGCTTTAATTCTTCGACATCAAAGGGTTTTTGAATAAAATCATCGGCACCGAGTTTGAATGCTTCGCGGGCGGTCTCGACCGATGCAAAGGCAGTCATCAGAATAACGCCAAGGTCTGGTGATGTCTCACGCACGGCCCGAAGCATTTCAATGCCGTCCATATCAGGCATCTTTACATCCGAGATGATAATGTCGGCGGGTTCGGCCTGGAGCAGCTCCAACGCCTGACGGCCATTCATTGCCGTGCGGATGGTGTTGCCCTGCTCTTCGAAAACAAGGGTCAAAAGCTGGCGATAACTTTGCTCGTCGTCAACGATTAGAATATTTGCCATTAAAATGTCGAGTCGGCTGTTGTGTGAATGGTCCGGGGAAAAACACTATCGATCCCTCTCTTAATATTGTCACAGAATTACGCCTGGCATTTCAAGAAGAGTTTTTGGTTTCCTTTGACGCTACTTTCAAAAAATCCTTTATTTTAGCAGGGCTTGATGGGACGCTACCTTTCTCAACCTTATCCTGAGCGACGCGTCTGTTATTACTCGGCAGATCAACCGTGATCGTGGTCCCTTTGCCCTGATGGCTCCGCACATTGATGGCACCGTTATGATCCTTGACGATCTGGTAAACGATAGAAAGGCCAAGGCCGGTGCCGCCGGATGTGGAATTCGAAAATGGCTCGAATAATTGTTCGACCTGATCGGGCGACATTCCTTTGCCCGTATCTTCAAACACGATCCGGATACGATTGTTCGGGATCGTTTCAAGGCCTACGCAAAGTTCGCCGCCCTCGGGCATTGCCTGAATAGCATTTCGTGCCAGGTTCCAGAATATCTGTTTGAGCTGCGCGGCGTCCGCCGAGATGATTACGGGTTCGTCGCCGAAATCTTCTTTTAAGATGTGATTTTCTTTTACATCCGGGCTGTGTTTTAAGAGGGTGAGCGTGTCGCGTATCGTTTCGACGACATCAATATCGGCAAAATCGACGGCGGCAGGGCGGGCGTAACCGAGAAAGTTTGTGATTATACTGTTAAGCCGGTCGGATTCTTTCAGGATTATTTCCATCAGCCCTGCCTGGATCGATTCCGGCGGTGTATTTGATTCCAGTACCTGTATCGCACCCCGCATCGCGCCCAGAGGATTACGTATCTCATGAGCAAGCCCCGCCGCAACGCGTCCGACCGCGGCGAGACGATCTTTCCGCCGGACACTTTCCTCCATCGAGCGAATCTCCGTTAGATCCTGAAATGTAATGATCAGACCGGTTGCGTCGTTGGTCTCAGAAAATAACAGCGAAACGCTGAAACCGATCCTGACAGCGAAACCCTCGGGAGTGATAAGATCGGCCTCAAATCGCGGCAGTTGATCGCCATCCCCGGCTGCGGCTAGCGAAAGATCGATCTGTTCCTGAATATCGCCAAAGAGAGAACTGATCGATTTTCCCTTTAGTTCGTCCAATCGAAAGCCCGTGATCTCGGTCGCCGCAGCATTAAAAGTATAGATCGTGCCTTCGAGATCGGTAGTGATCAGTCCGGAACGGATGGACTCGACAATGCGTTCATGCAGCGCACGCAGACTCGCAAGAGTCTTCGCTGTTTCCGCCAACTTTTGGCCCGAGGTTTGGCGGTCCGAAAGCCGCGAAGCGAGCAGCCCGACAACAAGTAGGGCAACCACATGGAAACTGACTATCTGAATTGCCTTGCCTGTGACCTGAGCGGGCCCGAAGGAGTCAATTATCGCATTACTCGTGAGGATCGAAAGTAAAACGAGTAAAACCGCACAAAGCACGGCCATGAGCAGCGTGGAAAGCGGCTTCATAAAAAAGCTCGCGACGCCGATCATTACAATATACAGCGTTATATAGGGCGACGTAAGATCGCCGGTGCGCCACACAAGCCAGGTTATCAGCAGCGCGTCCAAAAAGAATTGGGCCCGAATCTGCCAAGCGAGGCTTTTGCTCAACCTTAAGAGAAAGAAATATACGATCGTCAGCCCGACCGAGATTAGAAATACAAGAAAGAGGCCCTGCGGGAAATTGTCAAAGGACAACCTCAACGTCCCGCTGTACCAAAACCACGTCGTAACGAGCAGCAGAAAGATGATCATCAAACGCCCGATGATGAGCGTTTGGATACGCTGCATCTGGTTTGAATTGGCGGCGGCGTCCTTTTCGTCTAAACTGAACATAAATCAGCTTTGGGGTCTGCAATATGGAAACTACCGATGTTAAGAACAATTCGCCCGGCTACGATGTTCGGCCCTGGGGTAGTTTCACCGTCATTGACGAAGGTGATGGTTACAAAGTAAAGAGAATCGAAGTTTTGCCCGGAATGCGGCTGAGCTATCAGCGGCATTCCCACCGCGACGAACATTGGTTTGTCGTCCGCGGCACTGCTAAAGTAACACTAAACGGCGTTGAAAAACTAGTCAATACCGGCGAAGCCCTTGATATTACAAGAGAAACCATTCACCGCGTCGAAAATCCGGATCCAGAAAAACTGCTCATTTTTATTGAGACCCAAACCGGGGATTATTTTGGCGAGGATGATATTTTACGGCTCGAGGATGATTTCGGCCGAAGCTGATCTCTCCGATCAGGGATCGCGCTGATTGAAATTCACGATTTGCCCGACCGCCGCCGCGAGGTCATTCGCCACGACCGTCGGTGGAGATCGTAATAAATTCAAATGTGTCTGTCCGTAACCCGTGAGGACCAAAGCGGTCGACAGGTTTCCGTTACTGCCCGTTTCGACATCGATACTTTTATCACCAACCATCCAAGAGCGTTCCATATCTATCTCAAAATCAGAGCATGCCGAATTGACCATTCCCAAACCCGGTTTTCGACATACGCAGCCCGCATCCGGGAGGTGCGGACAAAAATAGAAAGCATCGATTGCGTCGCTAAGCTCTGTTTGTATCGACGCGTGAATGCCGTGCATAGCCGCCTCAGTGTAGATTCCGCGGCCGATACCCGATTGATTTGTAACAACGATTATAAGATATCCGTGGTCCTTTAAGAGCTTTAACGCCGGAGCGGTGTACGGAAAAAGTCGTAAATCCTCGACGCGCGATAAATAATTGACCTCTTCGATCAAGGTCCCGTCGCGGTCAAGAAACACGGCAGGTCTTTTCATAATCCAAGAATTGTTAACGCAAAGACGCAAAGACCGCACGTCATCTTAAAAACGAATAAGCTGTATCGTAATTCACATTTCGTCCTTTGCTCATTCGCCGCTTTGCGACTTTGCGTTGAGAAATCGTTCGGCAGCCTCGAAAACTTCTTCAACCGATATTCGCGTCATACACCGATGGTCGATCGGGCAATCGCGCAGCATACACGGAGCACATTCTACCTTTTTTCGTATGATCTGTGCATTCTCAGCGAAGGGCCGCGTCGTTTCGGGGTTCGTCGGCCCGAAAATGGTGATGGTGTCAGTGCCGACCGCAGCCGCGACGTGAGCGAGGCCCATATCGTTGGAAACAAGCAGATCGACTACGCTCAAAACGGCGGCTGCCTCACCTAGATCAGTCTTGCCGGTGAGATCTATCGGAGGCGTGCCGCACAGCGCTGATACCCTAGCCGATATGTCCGCCTCTTCGTTTGAGCCGACGAGGATAACGTTGACATCCAATTCCGAACAAAGCATATCGGCGAGTCGTGCGTAACGTTCAGCCGGCCAACGCTTTGCACGCGAATTCGTCGAACCGGCACCGAGAGCTACCGTTTTTTTTGACCGATCGGCACCTGCGGCGGATAAAATTTTCCGAGCAGACGTTTTACGCTCGTCGGAGATATTGAGGCTAATATCGGGGATAGCCGCCGAAACCGTATCGCGTCCGAGCAATCGACGCTCGACCTCACCCACTAGATTTAAGTAGTAAAAGGTTTCGTGCCGCCGGTTTTTCCATTCCGGAACAGCGATCGGATCAGTTAACAACAGCCCGCGGGCATCTTTGTTGTAACCGATGCGACGGGGAATACGCGTCAGGAACGAAGTAATCGCGGATTCGAACGAATTTGGCAGCAGAACGGCTAGCTCATAACCGTCATTTTTAAGGAACTGCGAATTATCGTAGACATCCGTGATCGTCCATCGATGTTTGTCGAAAGTAACCAATTCGTCAATAAAATCGGCGTCGCGAAACAGCCCGTCGGCCCACGATCGCGTGTGCAGCGTGATCTGCGAATCGGGAAATATCCGCCGGAGCTCACGCAATGCAGGTATCGACATCACAGCGTCACCGATCCAGTTTGTGCCACGAACGAGTATCTTCATCAATAAAGAATCTTGGGTTAAAACAAGGTTTTCAGCCCTTCGGCCAAGCCTATTTGGGGTGACCAATCGAGTTCCTGCTTTATGAGGTTGAGGTCGGTCACGTAATTCATCGGGACCGGTGCGCTAATGCCCGCGTCTTTGTTGATGATCGCTTGATACCCGGACACTTCCTCCATTTGGCTGACCAATTCTCCGAGTGTCCGAGCGTTCTCGCGTCCGCCGCCAAGATTATAGAGCCCGTGGCGGATTATCGAATCAACAAAGGCCTGACACGCCCGCGAAAAGTCGTCCACATGCAGCAGATCGCGGCGCGGCATCCCGCCGGAGGGCAGACTGAGCGGTTCGCCCTTGTTGATCGCATCGACGTAATGGCCGACAAAGTTGGAAATATTTCCCTCGCTCGCCGGGGCATAGACAGTCGAGAGGCGAAAGATGCACGAGCGGAATTTCTTGGTGTTGGCGTAATATTCGACGTATCGTTCGGCGATGAGCTTTGACCATTCGAGTGCCGTCTGGCCGGCGTAAAGCGTCGGGCACGTCTCACCGACCTCCGCGAAATTATCGGCAAATCTGCCGTAAACATCCTTTGTCGAGGCAAAAATAAAAACAGTGTCTTCTTTCACTTCGCGGAGCAGATTTACGGTGCCCTCGACGTTCGTTAAGAACACCTGTCGGGCCGCGTCTGCGGATTTGTCCAGCTCGGCCGCGAGATGAATGACGACATCGTAATCTTTTACGCGAGTGACATCCTGCAGATTCAAAATATCGAGCCCCGAGCGGCGCGAAACATCGTCAGCGTCAAAAAAACTCCTGACATGCGTACCTAAAAAACCGCTCCCGCCGGTGACCAAGATTTTCATTTCCTATTTTTCCTCGACGAGCCGCTGCACCGACTCCGCTTTTCCGATAACTATCAGCAGATCGCCATCGCCGATTACCGTGTCACCGTTCGGGTTAAATGCCAGATCGCCCTCTCTACGCCGGATGGCAACGACGATCAGGCTAAGCTCGCTCATAAGATTTGTATCCTTTAAACATTTACCCGCGTAGGGCGACATCGCATCGATCGCTATCTCCTCAAAAACCAGATCGAGCGTCTCGGCGACTATCGACTCCATAAAATCGGCAACGGCAGGTTTGAGCAGAGCCCTGGCCATCGACTGACTTCCAATTATCGTCGGAGCGACGACGCGGCTTGCCCCGGCACGAATTAGTGTTGGCTCGGCTTGCTCTTCGACTGCCCTGGATACAATATGCAGATCAGAGTTCAGGCCGCGGGCGGTCAATACGACATAGACGTTGGCTGCGTCGTCGGGCAGACAGCTTGCAAGCCCGCGAGCGTTTTTCACACCCGCTGCGATCAATGATTCTTCGGATGTAGCGTCGCCGACAATAACATGCGAGCCGTCCGTTTCGATCTCGGCAAGCTTTCGTTCGTCATTTTCAATTATCACATGCGGCAACTTTTGATGCTGTAGATTACGGATTATGCGGCGGCCGACCCGACCCGCCCCGCAGACGATGTAATGTCCTTCGAGCTTTTCCATTTCCTTATTCTTACGCCGCCGGTCAAATGCTTCGACCATCTCGCTCTGGATGACGGCCTGTGCCAGAACCGTTAGAGCGTACAAAACGGTTCCGACGCCGACCAACATCAACGCGATAGCAAACAAACGGCCCGCAGGTGTCTTTGGAGCAAGATCGCCATAGCCTACGGTCGTGACGGTTTGCGCGGATGAGTAAAAGCTTTCGAGCCACGTAAATTGCTCAAAAAATCTGAATCCGGCGGCACCGATCGCGATCATTACCACTACAGTCAGCGTGGCCAAAACCAATCGGCGGCGGGTTATCCGGGTTAGCGTGGTGAAAATTCCAACTGACATGGCCAAGATTTAATTCGACATTGCAGAGCGAAACTCGCTAAAATATTTACGGGCACCCGCCGAAAACGATAATCTCACTTAGTCTTCGTATTTTCCAACCGTAAATGCAGGATAAGGACCGAATCAAGACCAACCGATCAAAGATGCCGCCCAAAGGCTGGGTAAAGGCTCATCGCGCTTCGTCATATCAGGCACCGCCGCCATCGCGTTTTCGACGCATTTTGCGCTACATCGTTAACGGCTGGACGATCTCGGCGGCATTATTGCTGCTTCTGGGCATTTTCCTGACGCTGACATATTTTTGGTTTGATTTTTCGGACCGCATCGATCAAAAGCTTTTAAGCGGCGAAGTTTACACCGCATCGGCGGGCATTTACTCGGCACCAAAGACGCTAAAGGTCGGCGAAGCCATCACAATGCCCGGTCTCGTGGAGTATCTCAAGTCCGCCGGATACATTGAGCGAAGCAACAAGGCCGATCAATCCCGGAGCCGGTACGTGGTCGAGGGTGATACGATCGGTATTGAAACCGGATCGACCGGCGTGATCGATGGCAAGAAGGTGTTTCCCGCACTAACTGTTAAGTTTTCAAAGGACCTAAAGTCCGTAGCCGCCATCGGCGACCGCGATGCCAATGTCCAGGTCAACGAAACAAAACTCGAGCCAAAGATACTCAGCTCGGTTGCGGCCGAGGGCGACGGACGACGTAAGACGGTGACGTTTAACGATATTCCACAGCATCTCGTCAAGGCAATCACGACGACGGAGGATAGGGCGTTTTTCGAGCATTACGGCGTCAATTTTCGCGGTATCGCTCGGGCGTTATGGCGGCGTTATGAGGGAGATGATAATTCGCCTGTAGCAAATCAAGGCGGATCGTCGATCACACAGCAGCTTGTCAAAAATCTTTTGCTGAACCGCGAGCAGACCCTTACGCGAAAGATGACCGAGGCATATATGTCGCTAATCCTCGAGACGCGGCTATCGAAGCAGGAGATCTTTACGCTCTATGCCAATCAAATATATCTCGGCCAACAGTCTGGTGTGTCGATCTATGGCGTCGGCGAGGCGGCGAGCGCCTATTTTGGAAAGGATGTGTCGCAACTGACTCTGCCGGAGGCCGCGTTTATCGCCGGTATCATCCGCAGCCCAAATCGCTACAATCCCTATAAAAACCTGGCAAAGGTCACCGAACGCCGCAATCAGGTACTCGAATCGATGACCGAGGCGGGCGAGATAACGCCCGAACAATTGGCAGAATACCGCACAGCACCGATAGTGCTCAAGCAGATCTCCAACACCAAAGATCTGCAAGGTATGCCGTATTTTTCGCAGTATGCGATCGAGGAGCTGCCAAAGATCGTGTCCGACCCGGAGGCGATACAGCATCTGCGTGTTTATACATCTATCGACCCCGATCTCCAGCGTCTCGCCTATGAGATCGTCAATAAAAGGCTCGCGGCGCTCGATAAGTATTTCCCGAAGAAAGAGGGCTTGAACGCCTCGCTTGTCGCGATCCGGCCGAAGACGGGCGAAATCGTTGCAATGGTCGGCGGCCGTGACTATTTGGCAAACCAGTTTAACCGTGCGACCGACGCAATGCGGCAGCCAGGTTCCGTCTTTAAGCCCTTTGTTTACGCGACTGCGATCAACTCAGCTTACGATTCGAGTTCGCGTCAGCTGACGGCAGCGAGCATTTTTAAAGACGAGAAAAAAACCTTTACATTTAATCAGGATTCATATACGCCGGGGAATTTTGGTGATTTTTTCTCAAACAAAGAGACGACGTTGCGGGATGCTCTTGTCAAAAGTAAAAACGTCATAACTGTCGATGTTGCAATGTCGGTCAACGTCGGCAAAGTGATGAATCTTGCTACAAAGGCCGGCTTTCCCAAGGTCGAAAAGGCGTACCCGTCGATGGCACTCGGCACGGCCGAAGCAACGCCGCTTGAGGTGGCGACCGCCTATACGATGTTTGCAAATCTCGGCGACCGCGTGCTACCTATGCCGATCACGCGTGTGACATTGGGCGATGGACGCACCGCGACGCAGCCGACGCCAGATCGGAAAAATGTCATCCGTCCGGATGTCGCCTATATCATGGACGACATATTGAAAGACGTGATCAACCGCGGCACGGCGGCGCAGGCTCAAAACTGGGGTTTTCGAAACAATCCTGGAAAGACGGCGTTTGCGGGCAAAACCGGAACCTCGCGGGACGGGTGGTTTGCCGGATTTACGCCGGAGCTCGTCGTCGTAGTATATGTCGGTTTTGACAACGGTGATGACCTCGGGATGAAGGGGGCGGACTCGGCGATGCCCGTCTGGGCCGATTTTGTGAAAGAGGCCCTAAATCTGCATCCGGAATGGAATGGCGACTGGACAATGCCAGCCGGGATCAGAAAAGCCGAGATCGATATCCGGAACGGGGCATTGATCCGCGAGATCGACTCTTTAGCCGTTGTCTCGCCGACCCCGACACCGTTCCCGACGCCTAAAAGGCCAACCGACGATCCGCTCTACGAAGAGCCGTTGCCGCCCACGCCACCCGAGATATACGTAACCAACGTCCCGGCGGAATTTCGCCGCGTCGAGCTTTTTATCGCCGGAACGGTTCCTAACCGCTCGCTTATCCCGGTTTCGGATGAAAATCCGGAGGGCAACGGCGAGCCTCGACCCTCGCCGAGCGCGACGCCCCTTAAAGAAACCTGGCAGGAGGGCACCGCTCCGCCGCCTACTCCGACCGGAGGAGTGGATGGACCGCGCGGACGAAATAACGGAAGGGAGCCGGATGGCTTCGTTACGGTAGTGATCTGTCCCCTCACCGGGCTTCGTGCGACCGTCAATTGCCCCGACAAACAGGCCAAAAGCTTTCGGGCCGGAACAGAGCCGAAAGAATTCTGCACTTTTCACCGATGAGTTCTAAAAAAAAACCTTCGCTAAATGCGAAGGTTTTTTATTTTCCGATGTAGCGAGGCCATTTCCGACAATATGAAAGCCGAAGGCCAGCTTTCCTATTAACTACCTAACCCCTAGATTTTTCATCAGAAAGCCGTAGATGTCGGCTTGTTCCTGGATCTGTTTTGTTGTTGGCTTCCCACCACCGTGGCCCGCTTTGACATCAATTCTGATCAACACCGGGGCGTCGCCGGCTTGGGCGGCCTGCATCGCGGCGGTGTATTTGAAACTGTGCGCCGGGAATACGCGGTCGTCGGTATCGGCGGTGGTGACAAGCGTTGGCGGGTATTTGGTGCCGGGTTTTGCATTGTGATAGGGCGAATATGCGTAGAGGGCCTTAAATTCCTCGGGGTTGTCCGGCGAGCCGTAATCCGAGGTCCAGGCATAGCCGATGGTGAATTTGGTAAACCGCAGCATATCCATCACGCCGACCTCCGGCAGCGCGGCAGCAAACAGCTCGGGACGCTGGTTGAGAACCGCACCGACAAGCAGCCCGCCATTCGAACCGCCCTGGATGGCGAGTTTCTTATTTGACGTGTACTTGTTTTTGATCAGCCATTCGGCGGCGGCAATAAAATCGTCAAAGACATTCTGTTTCTTTAGCTTTGTACCGGCCTCGTGCCAGGCCTCGCCGTATTCGTTGCCTCCGCGGATGTTTGCGACGGCGTAAACGCCTCCGCTCTCGATCCAGGGCAGCTCAGATACTGAAAAATAGGGCGTGATCGATATGTTAAATCCGCCGTAGCCGTAGAGCAGCGTTGGGTTTGTGCCATCCAGTTTAATGCCTTTTTTATGGACGATGAACATCGGCACCTTTGTACCGTCCTTACTCGAATAAAAGACCTGTTTGACCTCGATAGAGGCCGGGTCGAACTTTACCTTTGCCTGCCGGAAAAGCGTGCTCACACCGGTTTTCATATCGTAGCGATAGATCGTCGGCGCCGCATTAAAGCTCGAATACGAATAAAACGTTTCTGTATCAAAGCGTTTACCGCCGAACCCTCCGGCCGAACCGATTCCCGGCAATTTCACTTCCCGGACAGGTTTGCCGTCGCGGGCGACGATCTTTATCTGTGAATACGCATCCTTTAGATAGTCGAGGACAAATTGATCGTTGATGAAATCGGCGCCTTGCAGGGTTTCAGCCGTCTGAGGCACGATCTCTTTCCAACCTTGTTTAGGAGCGAGGACATCGGTGGAAATAATGCGGCTGCGCGGCGCATCCTTGTCGGAGTGGAAATAAAAGGTCGAGCCATCATTTCCGATAACGTTATAGGCGGCCTCAAGCTTTTCGATAACCGGGATGATCGGGGCCTTCTCCATCGTTAGGTTCTTGACATACAGCATATTTTGCGTGCTGGTGCCCAAACCGACGTAGATCATCAACCAGTTGCCGTCTTCACTGACGCTACCGCCGACAAAATACTCCCTGTTGTCGGGCCGTTCATAAACGACATAGTCCTCGGACTGCGGCGTGCCGAGTTTGTGAAAATAAAGTTTTTGGTAAAAGGTGGTGTCCTTTAGCTCCTGGCCCTTTTCGACCGCCGCGTAATTGCTGTAAAAGAAGCCCGAATTGTCCTTGAGCCACGAAACACCGCTGAATTTTATCGGGCCGATCTTATCAGCAAGATCCTGTCCGGTGGCGACATTCCGTACCCGCCACTCGGTTTGATCAGAACCCGAACGGGAAATGCCGTAGGCCCAAAGCTTTCCGTCGTCGGTAAAGGCCGATCCGTTAAGGGCAGCCGTCCCGTCGGTCGTGAGCTTATTAGGATCGAAAAAGACAGTGCCGGGATCATTGATCGAGGTCGCTTTATACCAGACGCTCTGATCTTGCAGGCCGTCGTTCTTTGCATAAATGTAAAGGCCGTCGGTGATCTTTGCCGGTGCGGAAAACCGCTCGTAATTCCAAAGCTCCGTGAGCCGCGTCTTGATCCACGCCCGCTGCGGTATAGCGGCAAGGTATGCGTTGGTCAGCTTGTTTTCGGCGTCTATCCACGCCTGAGTCTCGGCATTGAGCGGGGCATCCTCCATCCAGCGGTAGGGATCTGCGACCTTAGTGCCATGATAATCATCGACCGTGTCGCCGCGGCGGGGTTTAGGATAATCAAACTTGGTCTGGGCCGGAACGCCGGCTGCCAAAAACGCGAAGACTATTAGAAAAAGAAAACCTCTCCTCAACATAAGTATGTGCATCTCCTGATCGATTTATTTTCGATAAGTATAAGGCGCGGCTTGATGAAATCAAAGTCACGTTGCAATTGGCGTTGCAGATCTTGGTTTGCAGAATCGGCTACGGGGAGATGTAGCACTCAGGAACCACCATAAATGGCCGCAGGCCTGTCAAAGTGGATACTGGTTATACATTCGAGAAATGTATAAAAAGTATGCAGTCCTGTAAGTATAAGAAAGCAAAATACTTATCACATGTGGGGCAAAAAAGTGGAAACAAAGTATCCAAACATCCACATTACAGATTTGCAGAAAATACGGTCGCCCGGATGTCCGTAACTATTGCAGCCACACGGGTTACGGATTTATGAAAGTGTGTGGCACGCTGTGGCACGCTGGTTGTAATAGAGAGGGCAGAACGATACAAGCGGTTTTCGTAAATTAAAGAAAAACTTTAGGAGAAAAAATCATGAAAACGACTTTCACAACAATCACTTTGGCCCTCGTACTTACTTTCGGAGCAACCTTTGCAAATGCAGGCATCATCGTCAGCGACAGAGCTGAGAATCCGTGCAAAAGCGGTATCATCGTCAGCGACAGCCCTGGAATCATCGTCAGCGACTTCTTCGGGTTCATTACCGGAATCATCGTATCCGACAAGCCGGCTGAGTCGAATTGCAAAAGCGGAATCATCGTCAGCGACGGTCCGGGAATCATCGTGAGCGACCGAGCAGGCATCCTCGTAAGCGACTAGTCATCAAACACTTCCAACCGGGAGGAACGCGAAAACAGCCTTGCCTGGGAAACCGGCGGGCTGTTTTTGCCTTTCGAGAGGAGCGGTAAATCGAAATGGATTATATTTCAGAGGTTGCCAGTAGCTTGATCGAGAACTCGATCTGTGATTCGATCGTGAGTCCCGAGTTTTACACCCTGATCGCAGATTGGGAAAAACGAAAAATTCCCCTCGTCGTCGTTATCAACGCTGTCGAAGAGTACGGGAAAACCGGCGGAGACATCACTGCAGAAGGACTGAAAACGGTCGTAGGCAATAAGTTTCGTACCTGGCTTCAGGAAGCCCACACGCAATAGGCTAGGATGCCGGTGCTTGCTGGTATCGCGGAGAAAGACTCCGGAGATTCTGGACGGCCTGCGGCAATACCTGATGGCGATCCTATATATTACTCGACTATCGGAAATCAGATTGCTACAGTCTACGGTGCTTCTAATTCCGGCTCTACTGAACAAACATTAACTAAGCCTTATACGCGAAACAATATTGGGCAAGGTGTGATTTTGTTTACGGAGGTTGGGCGGCCAAATGAATACCCGACAGACTATGGAAACCGATCAATTAGTAGGGCTTTTACTACAGCGCACGAAATAGGCCATTTGTTTCGAGGCGTTCATGTTGACGAAGGCCTGATGGCTCCAAGTGCTACTAGGACAGTGGGGACATTTTCAGATATCAGTTTGTCGATTATCCGAGGGACTACACATCCATAATTTTCAACATTCCAAAATGGAAAAGGAAACAAAAGTATGAACAACAAAAGAATTACCATTATCTTGACACTTATTTTGGGTGTTTCCTGTATTGCGGGTTTTTCCTTACAAAGGCGAAGTGCGGAAGCATCAAATGAAATTGATCTGAGCCTAGGCATCCCAAAAAAAGAAGTTAAACTTGGCGAAATGCTTTCAATTGAAACTAAGATCACCAATAACTCTTCATTACCAGTATATCTGGAAGGAGATTCAAATTATGCTGTCTCAATTAAGATTGCTTTTGAGGAAGATAAGGATTACAGATTATACGTTCCGGAAGGTCCGCTTATCTCGCTTGATGGTGTTTATATACCGACTAAAATCGACCCTCAAGAGACCTTTAGAAAGCAGTGTGCGATTTTGTGGAATAGGAACTTTTCAACTGAAGTAAAAAATCTTAGCAAAGAAGCTGCCGAATCGTATATCGGAGGAAAAATTCTGACTGATTACGCTTTTCCCGGGGCCGGAACCTATTTTATCAAAGCTGTTACCACAGTCATGAAAAGTAATAAGCCGTTTTTAATAGAGAGTGGGCCAATTCAGATTACCGTAAGAGAGCCTCAAGGGGAAGATTTAGAAATCTGGAATAAGATAAAAAATAATAGTGAATTTGCCCATTTTTTACAGTACGGCGATATGACCCGAGGCTACAAAAAGCCTGAAGAGCGCACCAGGTTTCAGCAAGAAGTTGAGCAGATTCTGGCTGACCATCCTAATAGTTTCTATGCAACAAATTTACGACAAAGTCTTGATAAATTTTCTGCAAACGAAGCAAAAAGACGGGAATCCTTAGAGAAACTGCAAAAGCAAAAACCGCAGTGAACCAAATTCAAATATTGGGTTCTGGAAAAAAACAGTCCAGTCGGGAAACCGGCGGGCTGTTTTTATTTTGCGGCGACCTTTCAATTTGCGGGAGAGAGAGAACGGAGGTTTTGGACGGACTTGGGGAGGACGGTTAGGAGATAATCGATGTCTTCGGCGGTGTTAAAGCGGCCGAGGCTGAAGCGGATGGCAGAGCGGGCGCGGTCTTCGTCCGGTGCCGCTCCTACGACTCCGGCCTTCGGCCACCCCTCCTCAGGCAGAAGGGGAGCTGACAGTGCGCGGATCACAGGTGACGGTTCGAGCGAGCCGGATGAGCACGCCGAGCCGGTCGAGATGGCGACGCCCTGCATATCGAGATTTATCAGCAACCCTTCGCCCTCGACTGATCGAAACGAAATATTGGAGATATTTGGCAGACGATGCTCGCGGTCGCCGTTAAATACGATGTCAGGGATCATCTCGCTAATTTTGCTTTCAAAGTGGTCCCGCATTTCACGCAGCCTCACAGACGAAGCCGCAAGATCGTCCCGAGCCATCTCGCATGCCTTGCCAAAAGCCACGATATTCGGAACCGACTCGGTGCCGCCGCGCCGCTCTCGTTCCTGATGCCCGCCGAGATTTTGCGGGTGCAGCCGGACGCCCCGACGTGCATAAAGAGCCCCGATGCCCTTTGGAGCGTATATCTTATGAGCGGAGATCGACAGCAGATCGCACCCGATCGCTTCGACATCAAGCGGGATCTTTCCGGCGGCCTGTACGGCGTCGGTGTGAAACCATATCTTTTTCCCTTTCTCGCGCAACGATCTGACCAATTTTCCTATCTCGGCGATGGGCTGCAAGGTCCCGATCTCGTTGTTGGCGGCCATGATCGAGATCAGTACGGTTTCGTCGGTTATCGCTGCTTCAACATCGCTCATACGCACAATGCCATTCTCATAAACCGGGAGATACGTGACCCAATAATCCCGTTTCTCAAGGTCTTCGCAGACGTTCATGACGGCCGAATGCTCGATCGCCGAGGTAATGATGTGAAGTTTTTGATCGCCTCTGACACGAGCTTCGATCAGGCCGCGGATAGCTAAGTTATTGGCCTCGGTGCCGCCCGAGGTGAAAATTATCTCATTCGGGCGTGCATTTATAAGCGCCGCGACGTGATGACGGGCTTTATCGACGGCTGCACGAGCCTCTTGGCCAAAAAAATGAATGCTAGACGCGTTGCCGAATTTTGCCATCAAATATGGCAGCATCGCCTCGAGCACGGCCGGATCGACCGGTGTGGTTGCACTATTGTCGAGGTAAACGCGTTGGAACATATTGCAAGTTTAACGCGTTTTGTCTTGTTGCCGAAACAACGGCGAATGATATAGATTAGAGAATGGTTTAGTGTGCCTGATTTTGATAAAAAGAGCCGGTAAGCCGGAGACGAAATATGGATTTTGCGACAAAAGAGATCTTCAAAAGGTATGCCAGCATTTTGGTCGGACAGCCGATCTCGCCGGTGTTTTTAAATATTTTGGTGACGAGCGTCTGCGATATGCGCTGTACACACTGCTTTTTTACTGAGGAGCTCGACGACCGGCCGCGTAAAAAATTGCAAATGAAAGCTGACGAGATCGCAAAGATCTCGGAGACTTTGGGTGGTAATCTCGGTGTGCTTGTGCTTGCGGGCGGCGAGCCGTTTACGCGAAAAGACCTGCCGGAGATCGTCCGGGCGTTTTACGAAAACAACAAGCTCGACTCGGTTTACCTGATGTCCAATGGCCAGATACATCCACGCATCTTCCCGGATGTCGCCCGCATAATGGACGAATGCCCGAAATTAAACGTCAGCGTCGCACTCGGCATTGACGGCATGAAGGACGCTCATGAAAAGATCCGCCGTAAAGAGGGAAGTTGGGACAAGGCGATCCACACGGCACGCACTTTGCAGCAGATGAAACGCGAGCAATATCCGCAGCTCGATATTCAAACATGCACCTGCGTGATGCATTCGAATGAGGACACGATCTTTGACTGGTACGATTTTCTAAAATATGATCTCAAGCCGGATAAGGTGAATATCAACTATATTCGCCCGCCATCGGCTGACCCGAACGAGCTAAATTTTGACCATAAGCGTTATGGCCAGCTTTCGCAGATGATCCTTGAGGACACGAAGAATGCTGCCCTAAAAAACAGCTATGGCGGAAAATCGGGCTTTTTTAAGGCCGCGGTCGACATTTACATGCACGACCTGATTGCCAAGACAAAAGAGGAAAACAAGGCCCAGTTAAAATGCTACGCCGGCAGCGCCGGAGCGGTTATTTATGATAACGGTGCTCTTTCCTCTTGTGAAAATAAGGACGATGTGCTGAATCTGCGCGATTACGAATGGGACTTTCAGGCCGCGTGGAAGACCGATCTGATGAAGCAACGCCGAAAAGAGGCTGGTGCCGGATGTTTCTGCACGCACGAATCAAACTGTTTCTATCCGTCGCTGCCCTTTAATGCCGGCCATTTGGTGAAGATCAAAAAACTCGAGGGCCAAATGAAAAAAGCCGCAAAAGAAATGGGCTTTGCTGCCGCCAGAGAAATCGCATTGAAAGCCTAAAAAGTATGGACTGGAAAGAAGTAACGGAAAATCGGAATTTACAGAACCTGCCATTCAAAATCGAATTGAATGAATACGGGCAGATCGTTATGAATCCTGTAAAACTTAATCACTCGGTCTATCAGGGTGAGATAATTCGATTATTGGTTAGCGAACAGCCTGAAGGAAAAGTTCTGGCCGAATGTGCCGTTTGGACAAAGAAGGGGACAAAAGTCGCGGATGTTGCATGGTTTTCGGACGAACTCTGGCAGACTCAAAAAGGCAGGGCCGAAGCATTGGCCGCGCCAGAGCTGTGCGTTGAGGTCGCGTCGATGAGCAACACTGAAGCGGAAATGACCGAGAAACGAAAGCTTTACTTCGAACAAGGAGCCGTAGAGTTCTGGTTTTGCGACGAGTATGGGGACATAACTTTTTACAATTCAGAGGGTCAGCTTAAAAACTCTGTTCTGTTTTCAGAATTTCCAGACAGGGTCGAGATCTAGAGCGTGCAGCCAAACACTCCTAAAATTCTTATTATTTCTTCCGACACCGGCGGCGGACACCGGTCTGCGGCGCTCGCCATATCGGGCGGGCTGCGAAAATTTTGGAAGGGTGAATCGTCGGCCGTGCGGATCATCAAGGCGGTCGAAGAATCGCATCATATCACTGAAAAGCTGGTCGGGCTTTATAACTGGACGCTGCAAAATAAGCAGCACTGGATGAAGTATCTGTATTGGGCGATGAACAAGATCCGGCCCGAGACGCGGGAGTTTGTATATCGGCGAAGCTTTGGCTACGTGCGTGGGCAATTTGATAAATGGTGTCCGCATATAGTTGTAAGCGTACATCCGCTGACACAGCATATCTTTGCCAAGATATTGAAAGAGTTGAACTTAGCCGAACAGATACCGCTCGTTACAGTGGTAACTGATCCATGTTACGGCTTTTGGAAAGGCTGGGCATGTGATGACGTGTCATTGTATTTGGTGGCAAACGAAGACGCCCGCCGCCAGCTGATTGATTACGGAATTTCGCCTGACAGGATCAAGATCTCAGGCTTGCCGGTGGATCCCAAATTTCACGAAGTCAATGAGGCGGACGCGCAGATCGCGCGAAAAGCTTATGGCCTCGACCCCGATAAATTTACGGTATTTCTAAATGCCGGGTGGATCGGCGGCGGAAATATCCCCAAGATCTTTAAAGAACTGGTACGGGGCGAACTCGACGTTCAGGCGATATTTCTCGCGGGCAAGAACGAGCGGCTGAGGGTAGAGGCGGAAAAAATAGCAAAACGCGCAAACTTTCCGGTAAAGGTGATCGGCTATTCGGATGAGATCGAAAAATTGATGCAGTCGGCCAATGTGATGATCTCAAAACTCGGCGGCCTGACGACCTTTGAGGCGATGGCCTGCGGCCTGCCGATCATTGCCGACGCCACGACTCGGCCGATGCCGCAAGAGGCCGGCACAGTTCAGCTTATCCGCGAGCACGGTGCCGGCATTATGCTTAGAAAAAGTTCGGATATCGTACCGACCATCAGAAACCTGATCGGCAATCCGCAGCAATATACGGATATGAAAGCGGCAACCGCCGGACTCGTGATGCCAAATTCGACCGAGTACATAATTCGTGAGATCAACGCTCTTCTTCCGCAAAATGCCAGGGGCGTTCAGCCTTCGGTTTAAGAAAGCCTGACTGTTTTCGGATTTTCCAACTTGTCAGTTTCACAGCGTTTCATTAACCTTTTTATAGAATCAGATTTGTTCGAGGAGATCATATTGAGCCTTTTACTTGAGGGAAAACGTGCGTTTGTGTCGGGTGGAACACGCGGCATCGGGGCCGCGATCTGCGAGATATTTGCCCGCGAGGGGGCCGATGTCGCTTTTAATTACCATTCGCGTGATGATCTGGCCCAAGAGACAAAAGGGAAGATCGAGGCACACGGACGGCGGGCTCTGGGGTTTAAGGTCTCCGTTACGGATCGCTATGGCATGAAGCACGTCGCCCGCGAAATCAAGGATGCGTGGGGTCCAATCAATATTCTTGTCAATAATGCCGCCGTCAATAAAGGCGATAATTTTGCAACTACCACCGACAAAAGCTGGGATTACGTCATCGATACTAACGTCGGTGCCCTTTTTGCGGTTACGAAGCCTTTTTACAAGCAGATGATCCGCGAGCGAACCGGATCTATCTTAAATATCACATCCGTCGGGGCCATCCGCAGCTTGCCGACATCGGTTCATTACGCCACGTCAAAAGCGGCAATGATCGGTTTTACAAAATGCCTTTCACGCGAAGCCGCAAATTTTGGCGTCACGGTGAACGCGATCGCCGCCGGCATTTTTGATACGGATCTCGCTCACACTCTGCCAGAACGCCTGCTCCAAATGCATGATTTCTGGGTCTCGAAAGGCCGCCTCGGTAAGCCCGAGGAACTAGCCGAATACGCTGCCTTTATGGTCTCAGATCGCAACAGCTTTATGAGCGGCGAGGTCGTAATCGTCGACGGCGGAGCGATCACTTAACCTATTTCTCCAGCCTTTCCTTAGCTCTATCAATAAACACCTTGATCATCTCGGTGATGCTTTTGGTCATTTCACTACTGATGAGCGATTCGCCGGCGAGCCAGGCTAGGGAATGAAGATCGCTTGCCTTTTTACGGCGAAGCTCGACGGCCTGGGAAAAATGGACCAGGGTCACATCTTTGGCTTTTTCGAAAAAATCAGCGGAATAACGTAGAAAGTTTTCGGCCTCGGTTCGTAACGGCAGCCACTCCACACGCTCCTCGCTATTTTCGCCAAGCTCAAGCGCAAACTTATGCAGCATCTTGCCGACAAAAGGTATCTCGGCCCCGACGCGCCAGTGCGCCACGCCGTTAGCATCTGTATGGACCTGCTCGACACCAGGCATAAACTCAGCAAAATTTGCAATATTGAGAAAAAACTCGCGTACCTTATCGATGCTCGATCTGATCTCAATATCGCTGTTATAACCCGCCCTGACCGTAAACATTAAAATACTCCGTTAAATAATATTGAGTTAAAAAATGGACGCGTGGTTGCACGGAAAATGCCCCGGTAGACCGGTTCCTCGGCGAAGAGGATGATGTGGCCCGAGCCGCGAGGTTCGTCGATGACATACGCCGTTCCGGCAAGCAGACGCTCGGTGTTTCCCGGCCAGACAAATCCTGAGAGTGTCAATGGCTTCTTAGGTTTGGCGTCAAAGACGAGAGCATTTGAGCCTTCTTTTGAATAGCGGAAAAAGAACCCGCTGGCAAGCAAAACTGGCAATTCGTCCTGCTCAAGGCCGTACGTGAGATAGGTCGTGCGATCGACCGTTGCCCGCATGATCGAGCCGGGAAGTGCGACCGGCACCTTATTGGCGTCGGCCGAGGGCGATGCGATGGGCGGCAGGCTCGGGCTTACGCCATCGGCTTTATCGCTTTTCAGCTCCTCGCTTGACGGGTTGGGACTCGCCTCGACTGAAGTATTTTTGTTGTCACTGCGTCTGACCGAGGTCGAAGGAGTCGGCGTAGGTTCCGGCTTTTCGTCAGCGGCAGTCTTTCCTTTTTCCTCATCGGCATCGCTCCCAACGAGCTTAGAGGTTGTAAATCCGACGTCTTTTAGCGCTGCGAAAACCGAGGCCCCGCGGACAGTTACAATTGTTCCGCCGTCAGAAACCCAATCCTTAAGGGCCGAAACGCCGCCCGAACCGAATAGCGACATGTATCGGCTGGCCGAGCCATCGGGCAGGATGAGCACGTTGTAGTCTTTTAGCCCGCCGCCTTTTATTGCGGAAACGGTCATCGGAGTAAAGGTCATTCCGTAACGTTCGAGCGTCCACCAGATCGAGCCGTATGACGTTTGATCGACCGCTTCGTCGGCGACCATCACGATCTTTGGGGCCTGGAGCGAAACAACGTTTTGGCCGCCGACTCCGGTGTCACCCTCGTCGGCAAAGCTTGTATTTACCGCCGTGATATTAACGCCCATCTCAACGGCTAGCTTCGCCACGGCGTCGTGGATCGTATCGGGATTTCGCGTCACGCGCACAACGAATGTACCTTGCGGCCAGTTTCGTCCGGCGGCGTTGAGCGTCTTTGTCGCGACCGCAACCCGAAAGCCGCTTTGGAGCAGCCTGATCGCCATAGCGCTTGCCGAATCAGTCGTATACGGAATGATGTATGCGATCTGTGCACGACCCGGGTATGAGCCGCGTTTGGCGGCCGCGATCGTTTCGGCCGTGACCGGTGTTCCCGCCGTATCGCCGCCGTCCTCTGTCCAGTACGCATCGAGGCCAAAAGCCGTGGGTAGCGACCATCCCGTTATGTCGTAAAATCCGTAATCTTCCTTTGCCTGGCCCGCGCCCTTCATTTGGTTTCGTTTAAACCGGCCCACGTTGTCATCGACAAAGGCCTTGGTCTGCGGTGTGTCCGGCTCCATAATGGCCTTGATAAACAACCGCTGAGGTTGGTTGAGATCGACAATATACGAGCCGGCGGGAAACGTCTTGCCGGCGGCAGGTGCATTCAAGGTCGAATAGGTATGGGCGGTCGTGGATGTGAACGAACTTGATGCGACCTTGACCTCGACCCGAGCGCGGACGAGGACCTCGGTCATTTCGGCGGCCTTTACCGGATCTTTATCAGGGAGAATGATAATGCGTTTTAGCTTACTATTGGCAAAATCGTTCATCGCGCGCGAGCGAAATTCGTAAAAATCTTTTAACCGCTCGATCTTATTAGTCGCCGTGACCTCGAGCGTACTCATCGAGGCCGTAAAATGCTTTGCTATTGCAGAACGGAGCGTCGCTATCGTCCCATCGTCACGGGTATAACGCAGCCCCTTTGTGCCGCCGCCATCGGTCTCGTATGTCATGCCGGTCGCACCGTTGAACGACGGGTACATATCCCAATACCCAGGATAGAACGCATCGTACACATCGCGGACGTAGTAGTCCCATTTATTTGCGTCAAAGGCCTTGCCGTTTGCCCGTCCATACATGGCTTCCCATTTTGCGGTCACGGGCTGCGGCAGATTAGGATTTGTCGGCAGAGCGGTCGGCGGAAAAAAGAACTGTGACGGCTGTCCGTGGTGATCGGCGGCCACCTGTGGATTCCATTCGAGAAAGGCCCGCTGTAGATTTTGCGATTCTTTCTGCGTCATCGCCAACGTGTCCCGATTTAGATCAAACCTGTAATGGCTCAGGCGTCCGTAGATCGACCACGGTTCGCGGTGCTCGAGTGCGGATCGGTTGGCGTCGCCGATGGCTACAGAATTGTACCAAGTCGCAAAACGCTCGTGGCCGTCAGGATTTTCGCCGGTGACGATGAGTGTGACGCAGTTTTTAAGAATATCCAGCGTTGCCGGCTCATTCGAGGCGGACAGTTGATACATTACCTGCATCATCGCTTCGAACGATGCCGATTCATTGCCGTGGATCGTATATGCCATCCACGCTATCGCCGGCGTATTCTGTGCGATCGATGCGGCCTCAGCGGCAGATGTTTTTCGCGGGTCGGTGAGCTTGGCGATGTTAGCTTTGATTTCGTCCAGACGCGCAATATTTTCGGGCGATGAGATCGCGACGACATGCTGCATGCGGTGCTCGTTTGTCAGACCGATGTCGAAGACGCGGACGCGATCGGGCGATGCGGCAGCGATAGACTCAACCACCTTTTCCATCTGCGCGTAGGTCGTGTGAAAATCGCCAACGTCAAAATGCAAAATGCTCTGCGGGCGCGGAACATTTGCCCGATAATCGCCGCGAGTGTAAAAGTCGAATTTTTCATTCAGAGGATTGGGCCCTTGTGCATGCGATGCGGCAACAATTGCAAAAGAAACGAAAAAAGCAGAAACAAAGAGTCGGGTTTTCATCATCGAATTGTTTGAGTTTGCTAAAATTGGTTACTGAGATGTTACGCGACGAGTATAGCAAATGATTCACTCAATCGAAAAAACCTGCCTGCGATGCCATTCGCCAAAAATGAAAAGCTGGGACGAACTCAATGAAGAGCAACAAATGCTAGTCGAACGCCTGCCGCTCTCCGCCGAATATCCCCTCTCGGCAAGAAAAAAGCACCGCTTCTGCACACGATGCTGGTTTGAAGAAGTTGAGACGAGAGGCGACATGAATAGATGCTGAGTTCCGAGGAAACACGGATCCATAGCTTGTCGTAGGGGCTAGACCTTTTTCAAAAACCTGTGTATTATTTCCGGCATGGAAGAGGAATGTACGGATCTGGTTCAAGAGAGCAATCAGGCTGGAGATAAGCATTATCGGACCATGACGACCTGGCTGACTGGCGGCCGGACTAGGACTTTGCTCAACAGGGCCTATAGATTTGCGTTAGCTTATCGACGGGCACTCCAGTGGGTGATCGATTGCTACGGGAGGATCCGAAACAGCGTGAGAGCAAAGCGGAAGCTGGAAGAGGCTGTCGAATTCAAATCCCTAGTCGAGAAGGATATCGTGATCCTCGAGCAACGCGGAGCCATGCTCACGGACGAGCCCTCGTCGGAGTAGATCGGCCCAATGCTGCAGATCACCTTTTTGACTTATTTTTGAAATACTCTTTTCTTAAGCCTTCACTAATCGTTCAGCGACTTTTTTCTGCCCAGTCTTTGCCAATGATCCCCGCCAAAGGCTCCAATCAACCTAGGATCATATTGGCTGATTGCACCCCAAAATGCGTTAACCAAGAATCTTCTCAAATGCCGTGCGGATGGCAAGGCGGTGAAGGTTTAATTTTTCGAGTAGTTCGGCGGGGGATGTTAGACCCTTGCGGTTGGCAATTATTTTTAGAGCGGCTTCGTTACCGAGCGGAAACCGTGTGGTGCGGCCGATGGTCAGACGCAGGTTGTGGTCGAGATCGGAAAGAAACAAGTAGCCCGCGAGGAGTTCGGTGTAGATCTCGGTTGTGAGCGAATGGTTCGATACCAGGCATTCGAGCATAAAGATCGTCGAGCGATTTTCACCCGAATCAGGGATATTGTCGCGGAGTTGTAAATAACGCATCGCAAAATAGATGTCGAGCATACCGCCTTCGCCGTATTTGATGTCGATCTCACTGCCGCGGTGTTTAAGGCTACGCTGTTTTTCGAGGGCAAGACGGATACGCGATGTTTCCGATCGCAGTTCGTCCGGGTCGATCGAGGCTGCACGTTTGTGGATAATCCGTCGAGTTTCACTTTCGATGTCTTTGCCCAACACCTTATCGCCGCCGACCGCCCGCAGCTTTACGAATGCAAGCATTTCCCAGACAGCCGCCGTCTCCCGCATGTAGGCGAGAAACGCCGTGCTCGACATCGCACTTAGGCCTTTTGATCCGTAGGGACGAAGCCGCAGGTCGACGCGGTATAAATGCCCGTCGCGGGTCATCGACGACAGTGTCGTGACAAAAAGCTCGACAGCCCGGCTATAAAATTCGGTGTGGGAAATATCGCCCGGGACAGGCAATTTATCGTCATACACGAAAATAACATCGAGGTCAGAATCGTAGTCGAGGCCGCGGCCACCGAGCTTTCCAAGTGCGAGAATGGTGAGCGGCAAATTAATGATCTGTGAGGCGAACTTTGAGGCAAGTTCTAAGCGGACGATCTCAATCGCGACCGCGATGCTTGCTTCGGCCAAGTCAGTCTGAAGCCGTTTTGCCGCCTCCATCGAGATCTTTTCAAAAACGTCATAGACAGCCACCTCAAGTAAGAGCCGTGACCATGAACGCCGCAGGATCGAGAGACGGGAGCGAAAATCACCCGCCGATCCAACCTCGGCGATTAATAACGCGTGATAGTCTCGTTTGGGAAACGGCGTCGAGGGATCTGGAAGATTAGCGGCGAGATGAGGGTTTGAGGCCAGCTTTGCCGAAAAATGCGGCGAGACCTCCGCCAGGCGTTTCAGTACCGCAATATTACTGCTTGACGAATCGAAGGCGATATCGGATTTTTCGATCGACGCCATAAGGTTTGATCGTGTGGCCGGAGCCGAGATTTCTTTGCTGATCGAACTGGTTGGGTCGCTAAGCCCGCCAAATATTCGGAAAAAGACACGGCTTACATTGGACGTGTGCGCTGCCAGATCGCGTTCAAAATCACCGCCGACCGCAAAGTTCATTCTGAGAGCAAGCAGGGCGCGTTTATCGGGATCATCAGGGACTATGTGCGTCTGGACGCCGTTTTCCATCTGAAGCACGTGTTCGGTACGGCGTAAAAATGTGTAAGCCGCCGATAATTTGGTCAACTCAGATTCACTAAGATGTTTTCGGTCGGCGAGGCGCGAGAGGCTGATGAGTGTGTGCGGGCTGCGAAGCCATGGGTCGCGTCCGCCGTATGCGAGCTGGAGGGCCTGGGCCAAAAACTCGATCTCGCGAATGCCTCCCGGCCCAAGCTTAACGTTATATCCACGTCGATTGATCTGTTCGAGGTCAATTTGCTGCTTTGACCGGCGGACATTTTCCAGCGAGCTCTTGATGTTTTCGTCAGCCGAGAAAACTAAATCCTCGACCTGCGCAAAGAACTCCCGAAAAATCTCGATGTCGCCCGCACAACCCCGCGAACGGATCAATATTTGACGTTCCCATGCCCGAGCCTCCGTTTTGAAATAGCGTACCGTGTCCTGTACGGATAACGTTAAGGCACCGAGCGTACCGTGGGGCCGCAGCCGAAGATCGACGCGATATGCAGCACCTTCGCCAGTTTGCTGGCCGACGAGTTTTGTCGTGTACTCCGCAAGCTTTACGAAATATTCGCGGTTGGTGACTGCCCCGCGAGAACCGCCAGAGGTCGTGCCTTCATTTGAATAGAGAAACAGCAGGTCGATGTCGGACGAATAATTGAGTTCACGTGAGCCTAGCTTTCCCAGGGCGGCGATGCAAAAACGGGCAGGGATCGTGCGGCCGTTTTGACCAATTTCCTGCGGCTTGCCAAAACGATTGTCCATCTCATGCCGGGCGAGTTGAAGGGCGGATTGGAGAATCGCGTCGGCGAGATTTGAAATCTCTTCGGTTATCTCGGCTATCGTCGCTAGCCGCCGGATATCGCGTAAATAGATACGCAGCAATTCCCTTCGACGAAAGCGGGTGAAGAGCACTTGAGGGTCGAGCTGCGAATTGGTGAGAGCAAAACGCGCCAGAGATTCGAGTAGTTCGTCCTTAGAACGAATGCCAGATTCGCCACGTTTGCGGTTTAGCCACCATAAATATTCAGGATTCTGCAGTACCGTCGTTGCGAGCAGCGGGCTGAAGGCAACGAGGGTCAAAACGTCCGATAGCAGCCCTTCGTTTTTGCTCAACTTAGCAGCCTGAGCCGGGTGATTCTCCGCCAATTGTCCGAGAAAGCGCAGCGCTGCATCAGGATCAGGCAGATCAGTAGTCAAAAATTCCTCTCGGTTCATTGTTTGAATCGCCTCGGATCGACCCCGTATTTTTTTATTTTATAGCCGAGAATGCGCTCGGTCGAATCGAGCATGATAGCGGCCTTTGCGACATTTCCGCGAGTTGATTTCAAGGCGTCCTGGATCATGTCGCATTCAAAGGAATCGACCGCCGATGCGAGTGTAACACGCGTTTCCGTACCGCTGATCTCAGCGGTTTGCAGCGTCGGCGGCAAGTGATGGCCGTGGATCACGCTCGAATCACAGATGAGCACGGCCCGCTCGATGGCGTTTTCGAGTTCGCGAACATTGCCCGGATAGTGATACGCCGTGAGCATGTCGATCGCCGGCGTCGAGATCCGAAGGATCTGTTTATTGTGTTCCGTCCCGTATTTTTCGAGGAAGTGTTCGGCCAGCAGAAGAATGTCTGATTTTCTCTCGCGGAGCGGCGGGAGAAAGATCGTGAAAATGTTGAGTCTGTGATACAGATCTTTGCTAAACCGCACCTCATCGACCGCGGCCTCGAGGTCTTTGCTCGTCGCAGCGATAAGCCTAATATTAGTATTGATCGTTTCGCCGCCGGGAGTTTCGAATTCGCGGGTATCTAGTACGCGAAGTACATTTTCCTGCGACTCAAGCGGCAGAGCCGATACTTCGTCAAGAAATACTGTGCCGCCTTCGGCAATCTCGATACGGCCCTTCTTTCGCTTTCCTGAGCCTTTATCACCATGCGGCTCTGAACCAAATAACTCGGCGTCGGTCAGAGATTCTGGCAATGAGGCACAATTTACCTTTGCGAACGGCCGTTTGGAGCGGAGGCTGTTGTAATGAACGGTGGCTGCGATCAGCTCCTTACCCGTCCCGCTTTCACCGCGTAGCAGAAGCGTAGCATTTGACCGGGAGATCTGGCCTATTTGATCGCGGACGGAGACCATTGCCCCTGAATTACCAATGATGTGCCTGAAATCATATTTCTCTCTCAACTCATGTTTAAGTTGTGAATTTTCGGCGATCAAACGAAGGCCATCTTCCCGCTCGAGGCGGTCGGTCCGGAGCATTAGAGAGATCACCGCCGCCGCAATTTCGAGCAATTTTACAATATCGCGGTCGGATGTCGATTTTTTCTCGCCAAACGCCAGGGAGATCGACGCGATGCATTCGCCGGCAAATACTATTGGGACCGAAACTACTAAATGTGCCGGTCCGTCGTCGAGAAATGCGAGCGTGGATTCGCTCTCGAGTGAGAAGAAAAGCGGGGTCCCGCGCTCCAGGACACGGACAAGGACGCTTTTTTCGGCACGGTTTTCGAGCCGGCGAAAGGCCGCTGCGTCTAGCCCAACGGCCGCCACCACATCGACCGACCCGGTCTGAGGATGTTTTAGGCAAACAAAACCAAAATTTGCCGACATCCCGGTCCTGAGAATTTCGAGAATCGCCGTCGTATCGGTACGAACACCGCGAGGATCGCCGGCGACGACTGCGATCCCGGCCACGATATCGATCTCATCTCGAAACATTTATTACAATTTTGTAGGACAATTTCTAAACCGATTATATGAGTTGATGCGATAGTAGACAATGTGGGCCGGACGACTTTTGAGATTGCTATACAATAATAGTGTGGATGAAAGAATTGTGATAGCGGTGAATGAGAACGCAGGAAAGATGCGTCTTGAGGATTTTTTGCTTGACCATTTTAGCGGGCTGAGCAAGATGTATCTTCGCGAAATCGTAAGGACAGAAAACTGCGAGGTAAACGGCAGATGGGAAAACATCGGCTATCGGCTGCGTTCAAACGACCTGATCGAGATCGTCCTTGACGCGGCCCGCGAAACGGCGATGAAGCCCGAAGACATTGCACTTGACATCGTTTTTGAGGACGAAGACATCATCGTCGTCAATAAACCGGCGGGGATGTTGGTCCATCCGTCGCATCGCGAAAACACCGGTACGATGCTTAATGCTCTCGTTTATCATTTAAATAAAGAAACCTTAACGCATAGACTTACGGACACGCAGGAGCCCGTTCGCGGAGATGAGAAATCCGCCATCAGCGTTTCGCGAGCCGCAATAATTAGGCCCGGGTTGCCGCATCGGCTCGATAAGCAAACTTCCGGTTTGATAGTGGTTGCAAAGACAGCATTAGCCCATCGGCGGCTCTCAGCCGATTTTATGAAAAAGCGTGTTGAAAAAAGGTATCTGGCGCTTGTCGAAGGGATTATCGCCAAAGATGAGGGAACGATCGAGGCTCCGATCGGACGATTTGCCGAGCTAAAACAGTGGAGCGTGAAAGATGACGGAAAGCACTCAGAGTCGCGATATTGGGTGCGGGAAAGGCGATCCGATACGACGCTGATCGAACTTGAGCCCGTGACCGGACGGACAAACCAATTACGCATTCATTGCGAATTGATCGGGCACCCCATAGTTGGCGACGTCCAGCGGGGCGGACGGGTACATGAGCGGCTTTGCCTGCACGCCTGGCGACTCGGCTTTGCTCATCCGATCTCGCGTGAACGGATCGAGCTCGAATCGACAATCGACTTTGTTTAGCTGCCCGGGGCAGCTAATACGATATCAAATGCCTTTTGTCCGGTGCCTTTCTTAAATTGGATCTCGACCGCGTAATTTTTGCCGGCCTCTAACGTCCAACAGCCTTCGCCATACCCTTCGTAATATTTGCCGTTCGTGTAGAGAGTATTTGACCAGAGTTTGTAGCAGTATTTACCGCTGCCGCCAAAGGTGTATGAGTTTTTGACCGTTAGAGTCGATGTATTTAGGGCAAAATCGCGTCTGATTTTATTCGACCCAAACTCCATTATGATGTGTTCCCACGACTGGCCAGCCTCAGTATTTAAGGTATCGGTGATCGTGATCCGTCCCGGAGACACGGCTTTTCTGGCACCGTAGAGCTTTTGGATGCCGACGATGTCGAGAGCGCTCAATACGCCGTCGTTTATCCAGTGAGGATTGCAATAATTCATTACCGACTCAGGGTCGTATGCGGTCAGCAGTAATCCGCCGTTTCCCGATTTCTCAGTCGTGCAAGTGGAGTCGGCCCGATCTTGTTCGTGCATTAGCCCAAGGGCGTGACCAAATTCGTGCAATGCGATAGATGTGATACAAGATGGACGTCGATTTTCTGCCTGACAGCCCGGGGAAAATTTCTTAAACGTAAAATTCAACTCCATCCCGTTCTTTGAGCCGTCCATGAACTTGCCAATGCCGGAATTGGAACGGGTGTCGGTGATCAGGATGCGAATGCCCTTGCTGTTTGAATTACAGGCTCCCCAGCCGTAGAAATTAACATTGGCGACCTTCTGCCACGTCGAGTAGATCTTGTTTTTGACAAGAGCGGTCTCATTTGTCCAGTCCGCGGGATTTTCCCAGCAAACGGGGATGTACGTGATGCCATCGGTGCTTGCGGGCCATTGCCAACCGGCGCCGGATACCGCCTTGTGTATCTGGCCGAAGGCGGCCGGAACTATCGACAGAACAATGATCGCCGAGAATATTGTGATGCGAGCGAGTCTAAACATTTATTTTACCGGGTCTAACACGCGACGAGAATGGTAATGCTTGAGCACGCCCCGCGAAGCCTTGTGCGTATTGATGCCGCGTGGGAATAACTGAGTTGTCGATAAATTACTCCTCAACGGCTTTTTTCTCGTCATCATCTGAAAACTGATTGCGGAGATGGACAGGTAAGCTCTTTCTGCGAAGCCGGAGATTGAGCATCTCGACGAAGACGGAGAAGGCCATTGCAAAGTAAACATAACCTTTTGGAATATGAAATTCTAAGCCTTCTGCGATCAGAGTGAAACCGATCATCAACAGAAATGAGAGTGCGAGCATCTTGATCGACGGATGCCGCTGAACAAAAGCACCGATCGGTCCCGCAAAGATCATCATCGCAATGATCGAGACGACAACCGCCGCGATCATGATCCATACATTATCGACCATGCCAATCGCGGTAATGACGGAATCAAGTGAAAATACAATGTCGAGCAGCATGATCTGGACGATCACATTCGCAAATCCGGCATACACTTTGCGCGAAGATTCGCCCTCATCACCCTCAAGGGAGCCGTGTATCTCATGGGTGCTTTTATATATTAGGAAAAGGCCGCCGGCCAGCAGGATAAGATCGCGTCCTGAGAAATGCTGGCCAACGACGGTGAAAAGCGGTTGGACCAGACCCATCACCCATGTCAGAGAAAACAACAGTAGCACCCGCATTATGAGGGCAAGCGAGAGCCCGATAAATCGCGCCTTCGGCTGATCTTTTGGCGGCAGCTTGTCCGATAGTATCGAAACAAATATTACATTATCGATACCGAGGACGAGCTCCAGAACGCAGAGCGTTAAGAACGCGATCCAGATTTGCGGGTCAGCTATCCAATCCATAAAGAGGTTTTATGCTCGAGGGGTCTATTCCGGTTTTTTACAGGGTTGTTGTGAGGCCGCATCGGCGAGTTCGCGTGCTTTTTCGTTCTGGTTGGCCTGTGGCAGGACAACGTCAGTGACGCACGACGACGATTTGCCGATCTTCGAGATCATAAGATAAGAGGTGCTTTTTTGTGTGTCGTCGGAGCCAGCGACATTGAAGCGGGCAATTAGAGCGACCGGCACACCGGCCTTTGTACGCCACTCGATCTTTTCCCCAATATACGAGAAACCACCGTAGAAACCCCAGAAATTGAGTTCAAATTTCTTTTTTGCCGGCGTAATGATGTTGATCGTTTGCCGAATATCGCCCTCAAGAACGCGAACCTTATACCCGCCGACTCCCATACATTCGCCCTCGTACGAACCGGCTTCGTCCGGATTTGATGAGATCGTGCGACATGCACCGGTTTTTGTGCTCGTATAGACGCTCTTATTCTGAGCGAAGGCTGATGCCGTGAATGTAAACAAAACAATAGCTATCGAAAGGGTCAGTTTCATATTCTCTCCGTTATTTGTGAACTCTATCTATTATAAACGATCTTGCCGCCGACGATGGTTGCGACCGCGGCTCCGCGAAACTTCCAGCCGTCGAATGGCGAGTTTCGCGATTTCGAGCGAGATTCCGCATTAGTGTACGTCCACTCGAGTTCCGGGTCAATAATGGTTACGTCGGCTATCGAGCCGGGTGTTAGCGTACCGCGTCCGGTTAACTTAAATATCTTTGCCGGGTTGGCCGAACAAAGCTCGACCAGCCGAACGAGGTCTATGACGCCTTTGTGGACAAGCTCGTTGCACGCTAATCCGATGGCGGTTTCGAGCCCGGTGATGCCAAACGGAGCACGGTCGTACTCGAGAGCTTTTTCGTCGGCGTGATGCGGTGCGTGGTCGGTCGCCATGGCGTCGATGGTGCCGTCTCTGATGCCTTCGAGAATCGCCTCGAGATGCTCCTGCGAACGCAATGGCGGGGCCATCTTCGTGTTCGTGTCGTAACCCTCGACGGCTTTGTCCGTCAGGGTAAAGTGATGCGGTGTGACTTCGCAGGTGACGTTGATTCCCTCTGCCTTTGCTCGCCGAACAGCCTCGACCGCACCCTTAGTTGAAACATGTGCGATGTGAATATGAGAGCCGGTATCTTTGGCCAAAATGATGTCGCGTACGACGTCGATGTCCTCGGCGAGGGCGGGCATGCCTTTTAGGCCGAGCAGAAGGGAAACGCGGCCTTCGTGCATTACGCCGCCGCTCGACAATGATTTGTCTTCGCAATGATCGATCACCGGCAGGTCAAAATCGCGTGCGTACTGCATCGCCCGGCGCATAATTCCGGCGTTTGGCACCGGACGGCCGTCGTCCGAAACGGCAACTGCACCGGCAGCTTTCATCTCGCCCATTTCGGCAAGCTCGTTGCCATCCGAAGATTTTGTGATCGCGCCGATAGGGAAGACATTGGCAAGACCGGCACGCTCGGCTTGCTCTATCATGTACCGCGTGATCGCGGCGTTGTCGTTGATCGGATTAGTATTCGGCATCGGACAAACACTCGTCCAGCCGCCCGCAACCGCCGCCGCGCACCCGCTAGCGATCGTTTCCTTATGTTCCTGCCCCGGCTCACGCAGGTGTACGTGCATATCGATAAAACCCGGTGCGACGATCAGTCCGGTTGCGTCGAAAACCTCGCAGTCATCGGGCGTGGGATCATTAGGCCTAATCCACGCCTTAACCTTGCCGTCCTCGATAAGGACGGAAATTCCCGTATTTTCCTGAGCACTTGGGTCGATCAGATGGCCGTTTGCGATCAATAACTTCATAACAACTAACTATTTACAGAGCCCCCGCCGGTTGCCAGGTAAAGCACTGCCATTCTCACCGCGACACCATATTTTACCTGATCCAAAATTAATGATCTGGAGCTGTCGGCGACTTCGGACGCGATCTCTATGCCGCGGTTCATCGGGCCAGGGTGGAGGACGATGGCGTCTTTTTTTGCGAGATCGAGGCGTTCGTTTGTCAGCCCGTAGTGGATCGAGTATTCGCGTAGGGTTGGGAAATAGGCTGAGTCCTGCCGCTCGCGTTGGATGCGGAGGATCATGACCACATCGGCGCCGTCGATAGCGTCTTCGACGTGCGGACAGACCTGTAATTGCGAACGCGAGAGAACCACCCCGTCAGCGGAAGCCGCTTCGACCCCTCCTTCGTAAGGAGGGGAGCTTTCGGATTGCGGATTCATATTCTCTCCAGAGGCACTCTCCCTGCCGGTCGTGTTTCCGCCTTGATCGATCAGATATTCGAAATCTTTTGGAACGAGTGTTCCGGGGCCTGCGACGCGAACCTTTGCTCCCATTTTTGTGAGCAGATGAATATTTGAGCGGGCGACGCGGCTGTGCAGAATGTCACCGACGATCGCGACCTCGAGGCCATCAATGTGTTTTTTATGCTCGCGGATGGTCATCGCATCGAGCAAGGCCTGTGTCGGATGTTCATTAGCTCCGTCACCGGCGTTGACGATCGCAGCACGTGAAACCTTAGCCAGCTGATGCGGCACACCGGCGGATCCGTGACGAACGACGATGCAATCCGGGGCCATCGCGTCAAGGTTGAGAGCGGTGTCGAGGAGAGTCTCGCCTTTGCTCACGCTGGACGAAGAGACGCTGATATTGACGGCATCGGCTGAAAGGCGTTTGGCGGCTAGTTCGAAAGATGTGCGTGTTCGGGTGGATGCCTCAAAAAAGAGGTTAATAATAGTCTTACCGCGAAGAGCCGGGACCTTTTTGACCTCGCGTGTCGAAATCTCGCTAAAGTTTTCCGCCGTGTCGAGAATGCCCGTGATGTCCGCTGCTGTCAGGCCGCGGATTCCTAGTAGATCTCTTCTGCGAAATGGCTTCTCCGCCTGATTGCGGATTGCGGATTGCGGATTGCGGATTCTTGATTCCAGCGTCATCGCTTTCCACCTCTTGCTGTATTTATCGACGCGACAAATATCGCGACCAGTTGGTTGGCCTCGTTTAGTAAGTCGGCTACTCGTTCTGCTTTTGTCAGTTTTGTATCTACCGCGAACTCAATCCAAAAGGCGGACTCATCCGCCTCTTCCTCTACTATCCCCAACTTAGCGATAAAGTCAGCATTAGACTTAGCCCGGCAAGAGGCCCGATAGTTTGCTGCAACAGATGTTCCTGAACGAGTGAGTTGGCCGCCGACATGGCGACCGAGAAATGAATTTGGAAAGGTTTCTACTAAATTGATGATTCTTAGCGCGAATTCCTTAGTGCATCTCTTGAGTTCATCCTGCGTCATTATTTGAAATCCGCAATCCGCAATCCGCGATCCGCAATTTTAAGGCCGTTCGAAGATGCCCACGGCCTCGACATCATCATACTCTTTGAGCATAACCTTAACGATCTCCTCCGTAGACGTTTGGACGTACGTGCCAACGAAATCGGCTTGGATCGGCAACTCACGGTGTTCGATGCCGCGGTCGATCAAGACGGCAAGCTGGACGCGTTTTGGGCGACCGAAGTCCATTAGTTGGTCCATGGCGGCGCGGATAGTTCTGCCGGTGTAAAGGACATCGTCGACCAAAACAATATTTTTGCCCTCGATGTCATCGTCCAATTCGGTACGATTTACAACCGGATTTGCTCCAACGGTCGAAAGGTCGTCGCGATACAGTGTGATGTCGAGAATTCCGTACATCGGACGCACGTTCTCGATCGACTCGATCTTGTCACGCAGGCGTTCGGCAAGCGGCACTCCGCGGCGGCGAATACCGACGAGGTACAGGTCGGTTGCACCGTGATTTTTTTCGACGATCTCGGTCGCAAGACGCCGCAAAGCGCGCTTCATGCCTGTCGCGTCCATGATCCTGGACTTTTCAACCAATTTTATTTCGTCACCCATTCGAAGCAAATCGTAACAAAGGGAAGTTGAAAGTTCAAAGTTAGAGGTTAAAAGTTCAGAAGTCTCGCCTTGAGAGTTTGGAAAACTTATCCGTTTATCTAGAATCTAGTCAACTATGTCGATGCTTTGGCAAAAACTAATCCGGCCTTTGATGTTCGGGCTCGATGCCGAGCAGGCCCACGAGATGGGCATCGAGGCGATGAGGCTTGGCCTCGCATCGCCTTTCGCGGGTGAGATATTTGATTTTGGTGAGTTCGCATTATTTGGGCTAAAGTTTGCAAACCCGCTCGGAGTAGCTGCCGGTTTTGATAAAAATGGTGTCGTTGTCGATCAACTTGCGTCGCTTGGGTTTGGTTTTGTTGAGGTCGGAACCGTTACTTATGAACCGCAGCCAGGAAATCCGAAGCCCAGGCTTTTTCGGTTGCCTGACGATCAAGCACTAATAAACCGGCTTGGTTTTAATAATGACGGGGCCGTCATCGTTGCCGGACGCCTAAAGAAACTGCGGAGAAATTGTGTCGTCGGTGTAAATATCGGTAGAAACAAGGATGTTCCGAACGAAGAGGCAACGGAAAACTATCTAAAAAGCTGCGAGATGGTTCATCCGGTTGCTGACTATGTAGCCGTCAATATCTCTTCGCCAAACACGCCAAATTTGCGCGAACTGCAAAAGGGGGACAATCTTGAAGAATTGCTTGGAGCTTTGGGTGCGAGAAACACAGCCCTTGGACGAAAGCCTTTGCTGGTAAAAATAGCTCCTGATCTGAGCGAGGCCGAGATCGAGGCGATCGTCGATATTTGTCTGAAGTACGAGATCGACGGAGTGATAGCGACCAACACGACCGTCACACGCGACGGGCTGAGATCAAACATTAACGAGACAGGAGGCCTGAGCGGCAAGCCGCTCGCGAAACGCTCGACCGAGGTTATCTCCACTATCTATCGGTATTCGAAAGGCAAGCTGCCGATCATTGGCGTCGGCGGGATTTTCACCGCCGAAGATGCATTCGCAAAGATCGCCGCCGGGGCGTCGCTTATTCAGGCATACACGGGATTTGTCTACGGCGGGCCGTTGTTTGCCGTAAATGTCAATGTCGGGTTGGCCGCGATATTAAAGGATCGGGGATTCAAAACACTTGATGAGGCTGTCGGCTCGGCGGTCGGGTCTGCCATTTGTTGATAGGTTTTGTCGTCTCATTTTGTTTGACACTTTGGGCTGAGTCGATATAATTATCGTTTTGCCTTTTAACGAGAATTTGGCAAAGAAGGGAACTATTGATAATGATCGTCGGTCTGGGCAATGTAGGAAAGCAGCCAAAGCCGATCGAACTTACGTTCGGGCCGGGTGATATCGATCTGGACGAGGGTACGCGGCTAACCGGGAAAACGGTTTTCACAGGCGAGATGAGCCGTGACGGGAAGAGGACGCATGTTCGCGGATCGATAACGACAGATGCCGAAATCGATTGCGTCCGATGTTTGGAGCCGGTCGTTAAGCACATCGCGGTTGAGTTTGAGGACGTGTTTGTCGATGCCGCTGAGGAGCCGACGGTGGATGATGTCGAGCTGGCGGGAGACGACATGGACGTTTCGCTCATCACCGAGGACGAAATTGACATAGCAGAGGTCGTTCGCGAGCAGCTGATTCTCGCAACTGATAAAATTGTGCTTTGCCGCGAAGATTGTAAAGGTTTGTGCCCGAAATGCGGCGAGAACCGAAATCTGATAGATTGTAAGTGCGAAGAAAATGAAATAGACCCTCGGTGGGCCGCACTAAAGAATTTGAATTAGCCGCCAGCGGCCAAACAGTTACGAGGTTTTAATTATGCCAAATCCTAAACGACGACACTCACACTCGCGGACGCGTCAGCGACGTGCTCATGATGCTCTGAAAACACCGCAATTTTACACCGATAAAGATTCGGGCGAGGCAAAGGTGCCGCACCGCATCGACCCCAAGACCGGTATGTATAAAGGCCGCCAGATAATCGAGGTCAAAGACGCCGAATAATAGCTTGGTGGGTTCCGTAGAGTTTTTTGAGTTGCGAGGTCGAAAAGCCTCGACAAACTCTATAAACTCAAAACTCATAACTTTATGAATAATGCGGGCATCATCGGGATGGGGCATTCTTATCCGGCGGGCGTTTTAACAAATGCCGATCTGGAAAAGATGGTCGATACCAACGATGAATGGATAACCACGCGAACCGGTATTAAGCAACGCCATAAGGCCGGCACGGACGAATATACATCGCAGTTCGGCGTTACGGCGGCGATGCAGGCCTTAGAGCGCTCCGGGTTAGAGCCGGCTGATATTGAGATAATCATCTGTGCGACGACGACACCCGATCAAATTCTGCCGTCAACCGGAGCCTTGATCCAAGCTCAGATCGGTGCGAACAATGCCGGTGCGATGGATGTGTTTGCGGCGTGCTCCGGTTTTCTCTACGGGTTGACGATGGTCGAATCGATGATCAAAACCGGCCAGATCAAGTATGCGTTGGTCATCGGTGCCGAGGTCTTGACAAAATATGTCGATTATACCGATCGCGGGACGTGTGTGATATTTGGCGACGGCGCCGGGGCCGCGGTGATCGGACCGGTGCCTGAAGGAAAAGGGATCCTAGCGACCAAGATCCGCTCGGACGGGCGTTATGAAGATCAACTCTTTTCTCCCGGCGGCGGCACAAAATTAGGCACAACCCACGAGACGCTTAATAACGGCGATCATTTTTTTAAGATGAAGGGCAATGAGCTTTTTAAGGTTGCGGTGCGTTCGATGGCGGAGGTTTCGGCAGAAATGCTTGAAAAATCAGGCTACACGGTCGATGATCTCGATCTCGTAATTCCGCATCAGGCCAATCAGCGGATAACAGATGCCGTTGCGTCACGGCTTGGTGTGCCGGAGGAAAAAGTTTATTCGAATATCGCCGAAATGGGCAATACGTCGTCGGCATCAATACCGATCGCGATGGACGAATGTATTCAATCAGGCAGGATCAAAGAGGGAAGCTTGGTATTGTTAACCGCATTCGGCGGCGGTGTCACGTGGGGCGGAACCGTAATAAGATTTTAGGTTTTTTGCGGAGGCCCGCGCATAAGCAAGGGCGTATGACGCAACGTTGAATGTTACGCCTTTGCTTACGCGCGGGCTTCTGCACAAGAGATGGCGAAGATCGCTTACATTTTTCCCGGACAAGGCTCGCAGGCTGTTGGCATGGGAAAGGATCTGTTTGACAATTTTGCTGCTGCCCGCGAGGTCTTTGAGGCGGCGGATGATGCACTTGGGTTTTCGCTTTCGGAGATGTGTTTTTCGGGCAACGAGGCTGATCTGCAACTGACCGCAAACACACAGCCCGCGATCTTAACGGCGTCTGTGGCCGCCTATCATGCTGCCAAGGCCGAGGGGTTGCCGGAGCCGGATCTTGTCGCGGGGCATAGTCTGGGAGAGTATTCGGCATTGGTTGCGGCGGGCGTTTTAGAATTTGCGGATGCGTTAAGAACCGTTAGAAAGCGCGGGACGTATATGCAGGAAGCGGTCCCCGTCGGCGTCGGTGCGATGGCTGCGATCTTAGGTTTAGACGTTGCAACAGTCGAAGCCGGATGTGCAGAAGGGGCACAAGGACAAGTTTGCTCGCCCGCGAATATAAATTCGCCCTCGCAGGTCGTGATCGCGGGCAATGCCGAGGCGGTCGATCGCGCGTGTGAGATATTTAAAGAAAAGGGAGCAAAGCGGGCGATAAAGCTGAACGTCTCAGCACCTTTCCATTGCGCGTTGATGATGCCCGCACAAGAGCGTTTGGCGAGCGACCTAATGGGATTAGAATACAACGAGTTTGAATTTCCGATCCTGCACAATTTTGACGCAGCTATTAGTTCTGAAAGCTCGTCTGTCTGCGGTAAATTGACGCAGCAGGTTTCTTCGCCGGTTCGCTGGCTGCAGACGGTCGAGAGTATGGCCGCGAACGGTGTCGAAAGATTCGTTGAGATCGGCCCGGGAAAAGTTTTGACTGGTTTGGTTAGGCAGATAAATAAACAAGCTGTTTATGCCAACATTGAGAATTCGGAGAGTTTAAGAAATACTATTGATACGCTATAAACCTTAAGGAGAAAATATGTCAGAAGTACAAGATAAGATCAAACAGATAATTGTCGACGAATTAGGTGTGGACGAGGCAGAAGTTACGGAAAATGCACGTTTTATCGAAGACCTTGGTGCCGATTCGCTCGACCTCGTTGAGCTCGTGATGCGGTTCGAAGAGGAATTTGACATCGAAATTCCCGACGAGGACGCCGAAAAGATCCAGAGCGTTCGCGATGCGTATGCATACGTCGAGCAGCACAAGGCGGCATAGCTAATTGAGAATGGAAAATTGAGAATGGGGAACTTGTCTTCATTCTCAATTCTCCATTCTCATTTCTCAATTTTTTTATGAAACGTCGAGTAGTGGTTACAGGACTCGGGTTGGTGACGCCCGTCGGAAACGACGTGCCGACGACGTGGCGCGCGTTGATGAATGGTGAAAGCGGCGCGGATTACATTAAGAAATTCGATGCGGAGCGGTATTCCGCTAAGTTTGCCTGCGAGGTCAAGGACTTTGATCCGCTAAGTTTTCTTGACAAGAAAGAAGCCCGGCGGATGGGGGCGTTTACTCACTTTGCTCTCGCCGCATCCGATGAAGCGGTCAGGCACAGCGGATTAGTGATCGATGAATCAAATGCCGAGATGGTCGGGACATACATTAGCTCGGGCATCGGCGATTTCTGGGCGATCGAGCGCGAGCACGAAAAACTGCTAAATTCGGGGCCCGATCGCGTTTCACCTTTCTTTATTGTTTCGGCAATCGTTAATTTAGCCTCCGGCAATGTTTCGATCCGTCATGGTGCCAAAGGACCAAACTCCGCAACGGCAACAGCCTGTTCTGCGGGGGCTCACGCCATCGGTGACAGCTTTCGCATTATTGAACGCGGTGACGCGGACGCGATGATATGCGGCGGGGCCGAAAGCGCGATCACGCCAATGTCGGTCGCTGGTTTTGCTTCGATGCGTGCTCTTTCGACGCGAAACGACGACCCGAAGCACGCTTCGAGGCCGTTTGATAGGGAGCGGGACGGCTTTGTCATCGGCGAAGGTGCAGGGCTTTTGATACTTGAGGAATTGGAGTTTGCACGTGCCCGGGGTGCCAATATACTCGCGGAGATCGTCGGTTACGGGATGAGCGGTGACGCATTTCACGTCACGATGCCGGACGAGACCGGCTCGGGAGCGATTCGCGTTATGCAGCGTGCTCTAAAAGATGCTGAGCTTTTTCCCGAACAGATCGGTTATATCAATGCTCATGGTACCTCGACGCCCTATAACGATAAATTCGAAACGCTTGCGATCAAGAAAGTGTTTGGCGAACATGCATATAATATCCCCGTCAGCTCGACCAAATCGATGACCGGCCACGCGCTCGGAGCGGCCGGCGGCATCGAGGCCGTGATTTCGATCCTCGCGATTCGAGAAGGTAAGCTCCCGCCGACTATCAACTACGAATTTCCCGACCCAGATTGTGACCTCGATTACATACCAAACGTCGTGCGCGATGCTGAGGTTGACTATGTCCTCTCGAACAATTTTGGTTTCGGCGGGACGAATGCGTGTTTGATATTTAAGCGATATTCAGAATAAAGTAAGGCTTATGCGAACGCTCGGATATACATTTTGGCAAGATGGCGAGTTTTTCCTTGGTCATCTGAATGATTGCCCTGACTACGAAACCCAGGCGTATTCGAAAGATGAGTTGATAGAGAATCTAAAAGACTTGCTTGTCGATCTTGAATCAAACAAAGTCCCTTTTATTAGACACGTCGAAGAGCTTGTTCTTGCCTAATGAAACGCCGTGATCTGATAAAACGCCTCGAAGACATGGGATGTGTTTTGTCTCGTCACGGTGGTAAACATGATTAGTACCCAAACCAATCAACAAAACAATCGCAGCCTGTTCTTCGCCACAAAGAGATCAAAGAAGATCTCGCAGAGTCGATAATCAAAAAACTGTCTGGAAAATAATCGCTATCCTGAAATGAATCACCATTCATTTTGTGATAGCATTTCTGTGTTATGAAAATAATCGTTTTGATGAAACAAGTTGCCAATAAGGACGCGGTTTTGCGGATCGCGGGCGACGAAAAATGGATAAACGAGGCGGATGTTGCCCAGCAGACAAATGAGTCGGACGGCTACGCTTTGGAAGAGGCGCTTCGGACCGTCGAGGCAAAAGGTGAGGGCGAGGTCGTCGTATGTACGCTTGGGCCGCAGTCGGCTAAGACCGTCATAAAGGACGCTCTTGCTCGCGGTGCTAATCGTGCGATCCACGTCGTTGTCGATGACGCCAAATCGCTGTCGGCTTACCAGATCGCAAAGACCATTGCCGATGCTATTCGCGAAGAGAACGCGGATCTCGTCTTTACCGGCTTGCAGTCCGACGATGCAAGTTACGGGCAGACGGGCGTTATTCTTGCTGAGCTGCTCGGCATACCGCACGCGACCATTGTGATCGAGGTCGATCGCGAAAGCCTGGGCGATACGCTGCGGGTCAAACGCGAGCTTGAGAGCGGCTGGTATCAATGGTTTACGTACAAGCTGCCCACGCTGCTAACTATCCAATCGGGCATCTCACAGATCCGCTACGCTTCGCTAAAAGGCATTATGGCGGCAAAAAGCAAAGAGGTTCGCGAGGTCACGCCGACGGTCGAGGCATTTGCCTCCGCCGCAAAGATCGAAAAAGTTTATATGCCGCTCAAGACAAAACAAACTCAAATGCTCGGCAACGGCGACGCTAAAGCGGGTGCGGTTGAACTCGTAGAAAAATTAAAAACGGAGGTGCGGGTAATATGAGCATCCTCGTATTTATCGAACATAAAGATTGCGTCCTGAATAAGACCTCGCTTGAGGCCGTCACTGCTGCTCAATCGATCGGTAAGGACCTCGGGCTGGGTGTAACGGCTGTTCTGCCGTGCGATAAAGACTGTGCTCTCGCGCAAGAGATCGCAGGCTATGATCTCGAGAAGATCATCGTTGCTAAGAACGAGAAGCTTGGAATCTATACCCCGGACGGTTACGCTGATGCTTGGGAGCAGGTCATCAAGGCTGTGAACCCGCAGTACGTCGTGATGTCGCACACATATCAGGTGCGTGATTTCGCACCGAAAGTTGCGGCGAGATTTGGCCGAGAGGTTGTCGGCGATTGTATTCGGTACAAGTTGGACGGTGGAAAGCTTGTGCTTTCACGCCGCATTTTCCTTGGCAAGCTCGATGCTGACGTAACTATCGGCGGCGACCCACCGTATTTCGTAACGTTTCAGTCGGGTTCGTTTCGAGGTGAGAATGCGGCAAAAGGAACCGCGGTCATTGAGACGATGGATGTCACGGTCGGCGATATTCGCATGACGCCGGAGGCACCCTTTCAGGAGGCGAAGGCTACCATCGACCTCACAAAATCGCAGATCATCGTTGCTGTCGGACGAGGAATCAAGTCGCAGGAGAATATTGCCCTGGCCCAGCAGCTTGCTGACGTCCTGGGTGCAGATCTCGCGGCTTCGCGTCCGATCTGCGACAGCGATTGGCTGCCCATCGACCGTCAGATCGGTTCATCCGGTCAGACGGTCGCGCCGAAGGTCTATATCGCCCTCGGCATATCCGGTGCGATCCAGCACATCGTCGGGATGAAAAACGCCGGCACGATCGTCGCGATCAACAAAGACTCCGAAGCCCCGATTTTTGACATTGCCGATTACGGAATCGTCGGGGATCTGTTTGAGGCCGTCCCGGTGATGATAGAGGAAGTTAAGAAAGCAAAAGCCTAAGAAGTTTGACCACGAAACGCTTTAAAGGACACGAATAAGGATGACTCCTTGTTCGTGTTTTTTGCGAAACCTCAACCGGCATTACGCATCACTCTCCTTTTCTGATTTTGAGGTAATCAACATCATCGTCATCGCGGTATTTGTCGCCAGCATCGCTATTGAATGCAGCGTTGTAGCGATGTTGTATGTCTGCATAGAAAGCAGGGCGAGGATGTGGCGGAACACGTTTGAGCCATAGAGCAGCGGCGACTCGGTCGATGGTCTTAGCCAGGTTTTTCGCAGCGTCGGTATGAATGCGGTCAGATCAATGGCGACGGCTATCACGACCGAAACAGTCGGGTCATTAGTTATTAACCACGGAACGATTCCTGCAAGGGCAAGCACAAGAAATACGGTATCGATCCTAGTGGCGTGCTTGAAACCATTTTTTAGTGAAAGCAGAAAGATCAGCACCGTGAAAACTCCCGAAGCCGCAGTTGGCAGGGCTCCGATCCCGGCTCCTTTCGCAACCTGGCCAAAGAAAACGATGGCAGTTACAAGCGTCCAAACGAACCACGTGTATGCGTGCGGTTGAACCCGGCCTTTGAAAATATCGATGATATAGGGGATATTTCCAATTATCGCGAGTATCGCCGCCACTGCTGCAAATGTTTCCTTCACACCTCAAGTATACCGTTCCCTTCGATGTATGCTAGGAATCGCGTAACTGATGCATTACTCAGTACCGGGTGCGGCCGCCCCCACAGTTTCACGTAGCTGTATCAACAGCTCATAAGTTTCGCGGGGAAATTCTGCAATATACTCGTCAACATTTGCGGCGGCAGAAGTGCAGAAGCCCGCACGAAGTAAGGGCGTAACACTCAACTTGGAGGTTACGCCCTTACTTCGTGCGGGCTTCTGCCCTGAGTTTCTTAGATCGATGCGGCGATCGCTTCGTCGAAGATCTCTAGTGCAACATCGACGTGCTCTTTGGCAAGGATAAGCGGCGGCGACCATCGGATCGAATTTGCACCGCAGCCGAGGATGATGAGCCCTTTATTAAAGCAGGCCATTTCGATGCGGTCGCGGAGTTCAGGATCGGGTTCACCGACCGCTCCATTATTCGACGGTTTGACGAACTCGACGCCGAGCATCATCCCAAAGCCGCGTACATCGGCAATGCAGTCGTATTTGTCTTTCAGCTTGTTCAATCCTGCTTTGAGGTACGCTCCGACCTCGCGGCTGTTGTCCACGAGGCCGCCTTCGAGGAGTTCGATAGTTTTTAGAGCAGCAGTCAGAGCGACCGGATTGCCGCCGAATGTCGATGCGTGAGCACCTTTGTGCCAATCCATGATGTCGGCACGGGCGGTGCAGGCTCCAATCGGCATTCCGGAACCGAGCCCTTTGGCCATGCAGACGATGTCCGCCTTGACGCCTTCGTGATGATCGAGAGCAAACATCTTGCCGGTGCGGCCCATACCGGACTGGACCTCGTCGACGATCAGCATGATGCCGTTCTCGTCGCAGATGCGGCGAAGTGCTTTTACAACCTCAGTAGGCGCCGGAATATAGCCGCCTTCGCCTTGGACTACTTCGAGAATGATGCCGGCGACCTCTTCGGGCGGTGTGGTGGTGTTAAAAAGAGTCTTCTCGATCCAGTCTGTAGTGCCCATACAGCAAGCACCGTCATCGCATTTACCTTTATTGAACGGACAGCGCAAACAGTTTGGATAGGGGACGTGGACCACATCAAGCACCTGCCGGGCAAAACCTAATCGCTGAGCTTTTTTTGACGACGTTAACGCGAGAGCACCGAGCGTACGGCCGTGAAACGATCCAAAAAAGGAGATAAACTTTTGCCGCTTCGTGTGATACATCGCGAGTTTTAGGGCAGTTTCGATGGCTTCGGCACCGCTATTGGCAAAGTGCGTTTTTGTTGGGCCATCAATCGGGCAGATTTCGTTTAGTTTCTTGCCTAGTTGCGGCATGTGGCGATAGTAAAAGTCTGTTCCGCATAGATGAATGAGTTCGCTGACCTGTTTTTGGATCGCGGCAACGACCTCCGGGTGGCAATGCCCGGTCGAGCAGACAGCGACGCCGGCGTTGCAATCCAAAAAGACATTACCGTCCGGATCAGTGATCCAAACGCCGCTGGCGTGGTCGGCAACCAATTTATAATCCGGTCGAGGATAGCTCGGCGTGACGTATTGTGCATCGGCTTCGATGATTTCGAGTGATTTCGGTCCGGGTAATTCGGTTTTTATGATCGGTCGCTGTAATTCTGTTGATGGTGTCATGATGTTTCTCCTGTAAATAGCTAGAGTGCGCGATCTATCGCGTCAAAAAAAGAAAATATGAAACAAGCTAAGCTTGCACTCTGAACTGAATGAAACAAGCTAAAGCTTGCACTCTGAACTAAAGAAGGATCAGTCACCCGCGAACAGGTTAGCTCGCTGTTTTATGGGACGGAGTTTTGAGATGCTACGCGAGGTCATATTAGAAGTTGCGGCTAATATATCAGAATGTTGGCCGGGTTTCAAAAATTAACGGTGGCGTGAAACAATAATGTCATGCAAAACCCTAAAAAACATACAAATCGTCTAATCGACGAGACCAGCCCATATCTGCTCCAGCACGCCCACAACCCGGTTGATTGGTATCCATGGGGTGAAGAGGCCTTTGAGCGGGCAAACGCCGAGGACAAGCCCGTATTAGTCAGCATTGGGTATTCGGCGTGTCACTGGTGTCATGTGATGGAGCATGAGTCTTTTGAAAATGAGGCTGTGGCGGCGATACAGAACGAGCATTTTGTCAACATCAAGGTTGATATGGAGGAGCGCCCGGATGTCGACCAGATCTATATGAATTTCGTTCAACTCACAACGGGGCGCGGCGGCTGGCCGATGAACGTATTTCTTACACCTGACAAAAGGCCTTTTTTTGGCGGAACCTATTTCCCGCCTGCCCCGCGTCACGGAATGCCGAGCTGGCAGCAGATCTTAATGAGTCTCGCCGAGGCCTACCGCGAGCGCCGGGACGAACTGGAAACATCCGCAAATCATATTGTCGATGAACTTCGTAAATTGAGTGCGGTCGAAACGGCCTCAGCCGGATTGTCTGATGAGATGCTTGATACTGCGGCGGCTAGCTTTACGCGAACATTTGATACGGTCAACGGAGGTTTTGGCGGGGCGCCCAAATTCCCGGCGGCGATGTCGCTCGAATTTCTGCTGCGCTATCATCACCGAACAGGCGACGATATGGCGCTGTCGATCGTTACTCACTCACTCGATAAGATGGCATGCGGCGGGATATATGACCAGCTTGGCGGCGGATTTCACCGGTACACAGTCGATGCTATTTGGCTGGTGCCGCATTTCGAAAAGATGCTGTATGACAACGCTCAACTCATCCGGGTTTATCTGCATACGTATCAGGTCACCGGCGATGAATTCTACAAACGAATCGCCGTCGAGACGCTCGAATATGTCAAACGTGAAATGCTAGACGAGTCGGGCGGGTTTTATTCGACGCAGGATGCCGACAGCGAAGGCGAGGAAGGGAAGTTTTTTGTATGGACGGTCGAAGAGATCGGGAAAATTCTTGGTGACGATGCTGGGGAGTTTTGTGCGTACTATGACGTCACGCCTGAGGGGAATTTTGAGGGGCATAATATCCTGAATGTAAAGAACCCAGCCGCTATCGCTCCCGGTTCTGACATGAAGAAGAAGTTGTTTGATGTGCGTGAAAAGCGGATCAAGCCCGGGCGGGATGAGAAAGTGCTGACGGCATGGAACGGTCTAATGCTTGCGGCATTTGCCGATGCGGCTGCGGTGCTTGGTAGTGACGAATACCTTGAGATAGCAAAACGGAACGCGGAATTTATTTCGACCCGGTTGCAAAAGGACGGGCGGCTGTTAAGGACATGGAAGGACGGAGCGGGCAAACTTAACGGCTATATCGAGGACTACGCTAACGTTGCCGACGGGCTGATCGTGCTTTATCAGGTTTCGGGCGAGGCAAAGTATTTATCTGAGTCAAAGCGCCTAGCCGATCTGATGATCACCGAGTTTTGGGACGAGGAGAACGGCGGATTCTTCTTTACGTCAAACGATCATGAGGAGCTTATCGTTCGTAACAAGGATTTTTACGACAATGCTACTCCGTCGGGAAACTCGGTCGCGGCAGATTTGTTCCTGCGGCTATCCAAATTGATGGGCGACGACAAATACGAGAGGTTTGCTGTCACCGTTTTACGGTTGGCGGCGTCACAGATACGACGGCATCCTCAAGGTTTTGGCCGTGCACTGTCGGCCTTGGAGTTTCACGTCGGAAAAACAAAAGAGATCGTTGTGACCGGACCCAAGGGAAACGCTCTTGCCCAAAACGTGTTGAGGCGATATTTGCCGGATGCTGTCATCATTGCGTCATCGAATCCCGAATTGGATGCCGTGATGACCCCGCTTTTGAAGGATCGAAATATTATCGACGGCAAGGCGACAGTTTACGTTTGCGAAGATTTTGTTTGTCAACGGCCGGTGTCGACGGTTGACGAGCTGGCCGCGCTTCTTTAAAAGCTGGCGATCGACATCGCCATTGGTGGCCAAAACGAAATTTAAAGGATTTAAAAAAAGCCCGATCGTCTAGAACGATCGAGCTTTTCCTTATTTTAGCCTAAAGCTAAATTATTTATTTGCAGGTTTGTTGGCGGAGTTATTTGCCATCGTCGTGTTTGCGGGTTTCATGGCATTGGATGCATTTGCCATAGCGTTCGAAGCCGCATTCATAGCATTGCTAGCCGAATTCATGGCATTACCCATTTGGTTAGCTGCATTTGCCATTGCGCTGTTAGCAGCGTTCATAGCATTTGCGACTGCTTTGTTTGCATTGGCCATTGAATTGTTCGAGGCTGCTTCGCCGCAAGCCATTCCTAAAGCACCCATAACAAGAACTGCTGATAGTGCGATTACTTTTTTCATAACTAAGATTCTCCTGTCTTCTTCAAAGATTAGATCTAATTTAATTTACCGAAGACCGTGCAAGCACAGCCCTTGTTCCCAAGTCTTTCTAATTTTCGGAACATTGGTCAATATAGTTATCAATTGCGAGATAGTCAACCCCAAAATCAAAAAAAATACATTTTTCTGTAACACTTTCAAATCAGGATCCTAAGGCATACCCCGTATCTCAAGACTGGAATTTAATTGGGTCGTCCCGATGCAAAACAAAAAAGCACCCCTTTTCAAAAAAGAGGTGCCTTCTAAAAACCGTTAACACAAGTTAACTACGGTTTCTTGGTTGCGCTCGGTGCGGGCGCAGCTGTATTGGCCTTAGGTGCCATCGTGTTGGTCTTCGGTGCCATCGAGTTATTGGCAGGTGCCATTGTGTTGGTCTTCGGTGCCATCGAGTTATTGGCAGGTGCCATTGTGTTGTTAGCAGGTGCCATTGTGTTGTTGGCAGGTGCCATCGTGTTGTTCGCCGGAGCGACGTTCATGGCGTTGTTTGCCGGTTTGTTGGTTGTGTTGTTGCTAGCAGCCTCGCCGCAAGCCATACCCAAAGCTCCCAGACCAAGAACGGCTGAAAGTGCAATTACTTTTCTCATTTTATTAGGACTCCTATCTTTCTCAAAGAATAAATAGCCTGTTTCCAGACCCTCGACTGATCAAACACAGCCGTTTTGCCTCGAACTCTTTCTTATTCAAGGCAAACGTTAAGATAGAAATTGCGAAAGACTTTGTCAACCTAAAAATCGTCGAAAAACCTACTATTAATAAATAATTTTTTTGACAATCATACGGGCATTTCGCCAGGCTGCCATGAGGCCGATATTTGTTGGCCGGAAAATAAAATCTTGACTTAAATTCGGCCTAAAAGTTATCTTAATATTTGGGGTTAATTCCCCCTTTCCTATCCTGTTTCCCGCTACCCCACCTGATAATGAATAATTTTGTAAAAAGTGAGCCTCGCTCGATGAGCGGGCGGACGGACTCGACATATTCGATACTGCTGATTGCAACATCGCTCGCGGCGATCGTTGCAACATATTTGCTCTCAACTTCTTCGCTCGAAATCGGAGCCAAGACGAGAGGCTTTTCCGCGATCATTGCGGCCTTTCTGGTGGCGTGCGTTTTCCTTAGGGCTTGGCAGTCGCGACGAAAGGTAGCCGGGCCGGGCGAAATTCCTGAATATTCGGACGATAATAATATCGATCGCGGATTGTCTGCTCTTGACGAAGCGAACGAGATATTTACGGGAGCGCTTAAATCGGCGGACACGTTCCGGCTTGTGGCGAGCCGCGTCAAGGGGCTCGTCCCGTTTCGGTCGATCGTCCTGATGCTCCTCGATCAGACCAGATCGCACCTAAGTGTTGCCGAGGCCGTGGGTATGGGCATCGGTGAACATAAAGGAAGAATTGTCGATTTTGACGACGGCCTGGCTGCACGAAGCTACAAAAGCGGGCAAATCGAATTTGGTGATGAGGCATTGTCCGTAAACGAACACGCCGCTCCGAGTGTTGCCATACCTCTTATTCGCGGAGTAGAGGTTTTTGGCGTCCTTCAGCTCTATTTTGACAGGACCTATGAAACTGACGAGGCTGTCAAAACGATATACGAAGGTATCGGAACCAGGGTCGCGCCGCTGATAATGAGCTCGATCGCACTGGAGCGCAGCCAGACCAATGCATTGACCGATGCCACCACGGATCTTCCAAATGAGCGGGCGTTTTATTTGATACTCGAAAATCAGATTGCCGAAGCTATGCGAAAACGCGACGATCGTCCGGTAACTATCTTAGCGATGGATATCAAAGGGTTTGACGATATTAATCACAGCTTTGGTCACGCGGCAGGTGACCGGACCTTGAATTTTGTCGCGCAAACGATAAAAAATAACCTTCGGCAAATGGATTTCTTCGCCCGGTCGATGGGCGATGAATTTCTAGCGATACTGCCGACTGCATCTAAAGAGATATCACCTGAAGTGATAGCCAGGATCCACGCGGGATTTTTCGGCCGGAAGCTAAAGATTACTGACACGGATTCAATTGACATTCATTTAAATTTCGGCTGGGCCGCATTTGGCGAGGACGGGGAAACCGCCGATCGTCTGCTGGGCATTGCGCGTTTAAGAAAAGAGCAGTCCAAAACTGGAGCCACAAATACGGTAATCTGGTTTCCGCAGGAGTTCGCTAATTAAGGACTATTAGAATCGAGTCGGCCCGGGCCCGGAGAAAATTCCCCAGGCCTGACGCAAACGTTCTAAAACGAGTCAGCTACGGTTGGGCTAAACGCCCCGGCGTCAACGGTGCGCCGGCATCCTCCAGGGCTTTTTCAAACATTGGCAGATCAATCTGGACCAATGCCCTCAACCTTGCAAGGACGGGGCTGAATTCCGCGCTTGAAAGCTCGTATTGATCGAGCTGAGTTTGAGTGGGCCTGACCATTGAAAGCCGAATCGTGCCCGCGATATTACCAACCCGCTGGGCAATCGATGGCGGCGGAATATCCGAGTTTTCGCGACCGCCGCGAATAGCGTTGAGCAACGCGTCGATCTCATTATCAAACGCCTCGGCCTGTTCGATAAGCTTCTTGTTATCGACCGGAGCGTCCTGAGCGGCACGTTTCAAAAGCCCGATGCGTGTTTTTGCTGTCCCGGCTACCTCGCCTGCACCGCTTACTGAGCGCAGCAGCGTCGCAACCTTACGTTGAAAGTCGGCCAATACGGCCCGGTCGGCATCGGTCATGTTCTCTTTGCCTTCGACCGCCACACTAAAGCTCTGCGAGCCCGGAAGCGAAGTCACTACGCCATTGACACGCAATGCCATCGTGACCGTAAACTTGCCCGGCATCACCAATTGGCCCTGCGGACCAAAGCCACCGCCAAAGCCTCCGCCGCCTTCGGGAGGCGGGCCGCCCTGGCCGCCCGGACCTCCTCCGGGGGGTATTGCGGAGATCGACGGGGCCGTATATCGCATATCCCAAACAACCCGCTGCACGCCCTGTCCGGCCGGAGCGTTTAAGCGACGGACGATCTTGCCCTCGGAATCGGTGATCGTAAAGATCAGCGCCGGCGGCTCTTCCTCAGTTTCGGCACGGAGTTCCTGGATCGACGGGTATCGGATCGTTTCTTTCTTTCTTTCGGCGACGCGTTCGGCTTCCTGCCGTTTTTGCCTTAAGGATTTAGGAGCTTCCTTCATAAAATAAGTAAATGTGGCACCATAAGGCGGATTGGGGGCCGTAAAAAAGGATCCACCCTGTGAACCTGAAAACGAAGTGTTTGAACGCACGTACATCAGTGCATCCTTGACCGGGAACAGCATCGATCCCTGGTCCATCGTTTCCCGTTTTATCTGGCGTAGTGCCGAGTAGTCATCGAGAACGTAGAATCCGCGACCGAACGTCGCTAAGACAAGGTCATTTTCGGTTTTTTGAATGGCAATGTCACGAACCGCGATCGTCGGCAGACCGCCTTTCATCTGTGTCCATTTCGCACCGCCGTCAACCGTAAAGAAAAGGCCGAATTCACTACCGACAAATAGCAGATTCGGATTGATGTGATCCTCTGCAACCGCATACAACGACCCGCGTTCCGGTAATTTACCCGCTATTGATGTCCACGTTCTTCCGGCATCGGTACTTTTCACCAGATACGGTTTAAAATCACCGTTTTGATGATTGTTGAAGACCGCATAAACCGTATTTGCGTCGTGCTGCGAGGCCAGAACGCGATGGACATAACTGTTTTCCGGAACGCCCGCTATCTTATCCACCTTTCGCCAGCTTTTGCCGTCGTTTTCGGTTATCTGGATCAGTCCGTCATCTGTTCCGATGTAGATCAACCCCTGTTTTTTCGGCGATTCGGAGATCGCCGAAGCATTGCCGTAGAGAGCCGTCGAGGCATTTTTCTCAACCGCATCGGGGCCCCATATCTTTCCCATTACCGGTAGTGCATTGCGGTCGAGTCCGCGCGAGAGGTCGCCGCTGATAACTTTCCAGTCGTCACCGCGGTTATCGGACTTGTATAGTTTATGTCCGGCAAAGTACAGTCGTGTATTGGAGTGAGGGCTGATAAGGATCGGTGAATCCCAATTGAATCGTTGAGATTCGACATCTTTCCCCTCGATCGGGACGATCCCGACACGCTCGCCCGTCCTTTTATCAAACCGGACGAGTCCGCCGTTTTGACTTTCGGCATAGACGATATTCGAATCGGTTGGGTCGACCTGCGACCGAAAGCCGTCGCCGCCATTTGTAGCGTACCAATCGGAGTTCAATATTCCGCCGCTGCTGCGAGTGCGGGCAGGGCCGCCGAGCGAATTATTGTCCTGCGTCCCGCCGTAAACATGGTAGAAAGGCAGATTGTTATCGACAACCACGTCGTAAAATTGCGCGACCGGGAGATTGGATTTAAAATTCCAGTTTGCGCCGCGGTCAAAGCTTTCGTAGATACCGCCGTCGCAACCCACAATCAGATAATCGGTATTACTGGGATCGATCCAGATCGCGTGATTATCGACATGCTTTAGGCGTTCGCCAAGGCCGCGCTGGGTGCGCCCTGCGTCATCCGAAACCTGGAACTGCACATTTGGAATATAGACCCGATCGACATTTTTAGGGTCGGCAACGATCTGTCCGTAATACATTCCCTGAGCGATGCTCGAACTCGTGCGTTCCCAGGTTGCTCCCCGATCGTTTGAGCGGAATATACCGCTTAAGACTCCGGTAGCTTCGACGGTTGCATAGACCACGTTGGTATTTGCGGGGGAGATCGAGAGGCCGATCCGGCCCAGATCGCCGGGAGGTAGACCTGAGCGGAGGCGTGCCCAGGTGTTGCCGCCATCGGTAGATTTGTAAATCGCACTTTCGGGGCCGCCGTTAATAAGCGTATAAAAATGGCGGCGCCGCTGCCACGAGGCGGCATACATAGTATCAGGATTGGACGGATCGATCACGACATCGGTCACACCGGTATTTTCGCTAACCGTGATAACGGCTTTCCAGGTTTTTCCGCCGTCGGTCGTTTTATATAGGCCGCGTTCGCCACCGGCTGACCACAGCGGGCCCTGTGCGGCCACAAAAACGACATTGCTGTCACGCGGATCGATCGCGATCCTTCCAATATGCTCAGAGGTTTTTAGGCCCATGTTCCGCCAGCTTTTCCCTCCGTCATCCGAACGATAAACACCGTCACCGTAACCCACGCTTCGCTGGCTGTTGCGTTCGCCTGTTCCGACCCAAACGGTCGACGAATTTTTTGGGTCAAGAGCGACTGCACCGATCGAAAAAGCACCTTCGTTTTCGAAGACCGGTGTCCAAGTCGTACCGGCATTAATGGTTTTCCAAACCCCGCCCGATGCAACGGCAACATAATATTTAGCTCTGTCGGTAGGATCAACGGCAAAGGCGATCACACGTCCCGACGTTACCGCGGGGCCGATCGAGCGGAAACGCATGCCCGAAAACACCGACGTTCCCATCGGGTCAGGTGTTGGAGCCGGCGTTGGAGCCGGTGTGGGAGTCGCGGCGACTACTGTTGCCTTGGTAGAATCTCCAGCCGGTGTCGGTGATGGCGAGGCCGATGTTGGCTGAGACGCTGCCTCGGGTCGTGGGAGCTGAGCCTGGACGATCAAATTGGAAAATAAAAGCACGCAAACTAAGGCGAAAGACAAACGCAAATATTGCACGGTAAAACTCCTTCGAAATGGATTCTGTATAAAGCTGGTTGGTGGATTATGGCCTTATTCGCCCAACTTTTCAAGCAACTATGAGGACAAATAGTCTTATCACTGGCGCACCTATTCGTAGCGGAGGCATTCGATCGGATCGAGGCGTGAGGCTTTTCTGGCGGGGAGGACGCCAAAGATGAGGCCAACACCGATCGAGGTACCGAGACCGGCGATGACCGCCCACAGTGGAACCTGAGCAGGGATGCTCGGAATCAAAAGCATTATCAGATTGCTGATGCCGATGGCAACTACGACGCCGATGATGCCGCCGAAGAATGTGAGCGTCATGGCCTCGAGCAGGAATTGGAGGACGATAGCTCCCTTTGTGGCTCCGATGGCTTTTCGGATGCCGATCTCTTTTGTCCGCTCCGTGACAGAGACCAGCATGATATTCATCACTCCGATGCCGCCGACGAGCAGGCCTAAGCATGAGATTGCGATCGCGGCGATGCCAACACCACCGATGATACCGTCAAACTGAGCTATAAAATTATCCGCTGTCTTCACGTCAAAATTATTTGGCTCGCCAAATTTTACGCCCCGCCTTTGACGTAAAATACCCTCGACTTCTTGAAGCGTATTGGTCAACTGGCCGTCATTCGCCTGGATAATAAGAAGTTCTTCTTCGCGGTCAGGTGCCACCTTACGAGCAGTGCGATAGGGCAGAAATACCTTACGGTCTTCTTCATTTTCCCCAAAGAAACCTGATTTTCGCTTTTGTATCACGCCGATGATCTCCCATGTCGTACCGTTCATGCGAACGACCTTGCCGACAGCATCATCTTCGTGGCCCGGAAACAGCGCCTCGACGCAGTTCACCCCGACAACGAGCACATTTCGCCGCTGGTAGTTGTCGGCCTCGGTAATAAAGCGCCCTTGCTTGAGGATGATGTTTGTCATCTCCATATAATTCGGCAGCACGCCGTCCGTCAACGCCCAACGGTAATTCTTGCCTTCGTAAACGAGGTTGTCGTCAAAGCCGCCATTAAACGAGCCGATGCTTGGTGCTACAGTTGTGATGTCTTTGACCGATGTAGATTGAGCGAGGATCGCATTCGCATCGTCATCAGTGAGCGGCTTGCGGTTGCGTTCATCACGGCTTCGAGGGCCGAACCCGGTTGAAAGATGAAAGGCGTAGATATTGCTCGTGCCGTATTCCTCGACGATCGACACGATCGAATTCCGCATTCCGGTCAGAATCGAGGCGACGACTATGGCCGTAATTACGCCGACGACAATACCGAGGATCGTCAAAAAAGAGCGAAACTTGTGCGAACGGATCGATTCCATCGCCATTTTAAGGACTTCGTAGGGTAGTGATGTCGTAAATCGCATAATTTCCGTGAATCGTGAATAGTAAATCGTAAATAGGTAGAGCACGGATCGGTCTATTTACGTATTCACGATTTACTAACTCTGGGTCAACGCAACGATCGGATCAAGCCGAGCCGCTTTCCAAGCCGGATATAGCCCCGCGATAACCCCGATAAGGCTCGAAACGCCGACCGAAAGGATCACGTACGTGATCGTAATAGTCATTGTCATACCGGCCAAAACGGTGATCACCTGCGTCGCAACGGCAGCAAGGATCAGGCCAAGAATTCCGCCGATAACGCACAGCAGGGCCGATTCGATCAGGAATTGCAGCAAGATCTGTTTTTTGGTCGCACCGAGTGCTTTCCTCAGGCCGACCTCAAAAGTTCGCTCTGTCACCGAGACGAGCATGATATTCATTACTACAATGCCTCCAACGATAAGGATTATCATTGTGATCGGTACGACAACTGCGGCGATCGCACCGGTGAATTGATCCATTTGTGATCCAAATTCGTCCGTATTGACCAAGCTAAACGTTTCCTCTTCGCTTCCCATCAATTGCCTGTGATTTCGCATCAAAAGCTTTGACTCGTCGATGACGACTGGCAGCATTTCCTTGCTCTCTGCCTTGCCGTGTATCTGAATGCCGCCCGTCCGCGAAAACACTTTATTATGAAGCGTTATTGGCATATAAACCATTCGATCCATTGACTGGCCAAGAAATGAGCCGCGTTTGGCTTCCACGCCGATGACCTCAAGCGGTACGCCGCGGACCTTTAGCATTTTCCCGAGGGCAGAACCGCTCGTAAAGAATTTCTCTTTAACGTCCATCCCAATAACGCAAACGTTTGCAGCACGCGTGACCTCATCAGCCGAGAAGAAACGCCCGTCTTCGATCGTCTTGTCGGTCATCTCATACATATTGTCAGTCGAGCCAAATATTTGAGTCGATGGCATCTCGATACCGTCTTGTGCCAAATCAGCGTTGGCACCGATCTCCGCGCCGACATACATACACGACTTACAATTTGCCCGAAGGTACAGATACTCGCCCCAGATCACATCTTTATGCGTACGGTTCATCCGCTCAAATTCTTCGTCCGACAGCCGAGAGGTTGAAGCAAGGCGCGTGATCATAAAATGGTTTGACCCGAGTACCTTGCCGACCTTATCGACGACATAAGTTTTAAGGCCGCTAATCGATGCACCCACGATTACAACCGCCGCCACGCCGATGATAATTCCGATAAGCGTTAAAAATGCACGCAGTTTATGCTCAAGGATCGATTTGACCGCGATCCAAAAAGCATCGAAATAAAATGAGTAAAGCTGCCGCATAAACAAATTTGTCTGGGTGCGCGATTTATCGCGTCGTACTACGGTTTAAGCCCGCACACTAAACAGTGGACTAATTTTCAAACGTAATCGACGACAAAATTGTTCGAAAAAAAGTTGGATTCGGCCAATTGCGTCTGCCTCGATACGCCGTGTTATACTTTTTCTTCGTTTTACAAGCCATTTCAGGAGAAAAAACTTGAGCATTTTAGTCGATAAGGATACGCGTCTGATCGTGCAGGGAATTACCGGTAAGGAAGGCACGTTTCATATGCTCGCGATGCGCGAATACGGCACAAACGTCGTTGGAGGCGTAACACCCGGCAAGGGCGGCACGACGCACGAAGGGGTTGCGGTATTTAACACGGTCGCTGACGCAGTTAAAGAAACGGGAGCAAATGCCTCGGTCATCTATGTGCCGCCTGCGTTTGCTGCCGATGCGATCATGGAAGCTGCCGACACTCGAATCCCAGTGATCGTGTGCATCACTGAAGGGATTCCGGTTGCTGACATGGTAAAGGTTCGGCATTATATCGAAGATAAAAACTCTGAATCCGCAATCCGCAATCCGCATTCCGTAATTAGGTTGATCGGCCCCAATTGCCCCGGCATCATCTCACCCGGCAAATGCAAGATCGGCATTATGCCCGGCCATATTCATAAAGAAGGCCGCATCGGCGTTGTTTCGCGTTCGGGAACGCTGACTTACGAAGCGGTCGGCCAGCTCACCGCTCTAGGTCTCGGCCAATCGACAGCCATCGGCATCGGAGGCGATCCGATAATCGGGACTAATCACACCGACGCCTTACGTTTATTTCAGGAAGATCCTGACACAGACGCCGTTGTAATGATCGGCGAGATCGGCGGCACCGCTGAGGAAGACGCTGCGGCTTACGCAAAAGACCACGTTACCAAACCGATCGTTGCGTTCATCGCCGGACAGACGGCACCTCCCGGACGACGCATGGGCCACGCTGGCGCGATCATTTCGGGAGGCAAGGGCACGGCAGCGGAGAAGATGGAAGCGTTGACAGCAGCGGGAATCCGCGTGGTCGAGTCACCGGCGGATATTGGGCAGGCAGTGAAAGAAAGTATTTCAACGTGAAGTTTGAGGACAGTTATGGACGAGCAATCAAGAGCTCCGGGTAGTTTACAGATGTACCAGATGGTTACGTTGGGCCCGGGCCAATTGGAAGCATGGGCTGAAATACCACTTTCGGCAGGCATAGGATATAGCCTCAATTTTTGTAGCTGTAGAGCTCTAGCAGTGAAAAACTCGGGACAAAAGTTCCTGATCGCCGTCGAAACTCCGGACATTTATCCTCCGGGACGGAATCAAGGGCTCGCGGCTTTTGAGCTAAAACTGCTGGGAGCCTTCGATGGTCATACTTCGGTCGGCGTTATGAAAGAGGAAGGGGATTATTTCGCTGGCTCGCTGGAGTTTCAAATGCGGGCGATCGGTCCTTCATCCGGCAGTACGAGCCCGATACCGCTTAACCGAATCACGATCCGTCGCAGTAGTGGAACAAGTCCCGCAAATGTCTGGTGTTATTTGGCGGGGATAGGGGATTAAAGTGTTGAGAGGATCGGAAAAAATTGGATCGAAGAAAATAATTAATTAATATTACCGGATAGTAAATAATGAGCAATTCAACATTTGGAATCATTAAGCCCGACGCGGTTCGGGCTGGGAATCACGGGAAGATCGTAGATCGGATCTTGGCGAGCGGTTTTAAGATCCGCGGGATGAAGCTTATTCATCAGACGCGAAAACAGGCCGAGGGATTTTATGCGGTTCACGCGGGCAAAGGATTTTTTGACGAGCTGACCGAATTTATGTCGTCTGGTCCGTGTGTGGTTTTGGCGTTGGAAAAAGAAAATGCCGTTCCGGCTTGGCGCGAACTGATGGGAGCGACAAATCCGGCCGAGGCTGCTGACGGTACGCTTCGTAAAGACTTTGCATCGTCGATCGGCGAAAATGCCGTGCACGGTTCGGATTCGGATGAGAATGCGGTGATCGAGATCGCCTATTTCTTTAGCAAACTTGAATTAGTTTAGCTACTGTTCGGAGTGCAGGCTTTAGCCTGTATGCTGTTAGAATTGATTTTCTTTCGACACAGATTGTGTTTAGATATCGTTGATTTTAATATACCTAAAAACGGGCTAAAGCCCGCACTCTAAACTACTATTATGAAAAAATGCCCGAGTTGTGAAAAAACTTATGAAGATTCGATGCGATTTTGCCAGGTTGACGGAACCACTCTGGTGGCAGATGAACCGGCATTTGATCCGTATGCGACCATAGTTTCGAGTCCGTCAAAACCGGTGCCGCTCGTGCCTACTGTGGAAACCGCAGCACCTGAGATTGCTGCACCTCAAGCAGTGGCTGAAGATCCGCTCCACCAGACCGTCGGCTCGGTACCGATAGAGGCTCCGGATGACGTTCTCGATCTGCCGCAAGCTGATCCGCTTAAGACGATGTACGCATCGGATTCGGAGATGCAAGAGATATTGGCAACGGACGAGCCAACTGTGGGTGAAACCCAGTCCCCGGAACCTCCGAGCTTTATCGCTCCTGAGCCGCCCGCGCCGAGTTTTGGAGACATGGCACCGCCGCCGTCGCCGTTTTCGACGCCTAATAGTGTTCTTGAGCCGGCTGCCCCGCAACCCGAGGTGTTCGAAGATCCGGCTCCGTATCCGCCCGTATTTGACGAGCCGGCGACCGTAATGCAGCCAAAAGTGGATGTACCCTTTAACCCGCCTGCACCGGTGGCGGAATGGACGCCCCCGCCCGCACCCGACGCAAATTGGCAAAATCAGCAAATCGGCTCGAATACGCCGTTTCAACCTCCGCCCGCAGGAACGGGTTCTCAGAATCAGACTTTGGGAATCATTTCCCTTGTTCTTGGCATCTTGAGTTTTCTCTGTCTTGGCCTACTTGGTTCTATTCCTGCTATCATTTTGGGCATGATGCAGCGAAGTAAGATCAGAAATAATCCGGGCGAATTCGGCGGAGGCGGTTTTGCGATGGCTGGCATTGTTCTGGGTGTACTGAATATTATTGTCACTGTCATTGTCTTAGTAATTTATGTCGTATTGATAGCTGCCAATATGCGATAAGGGTTCTCTTTTATGTCCGTAATTAGTGACGTTATTCAATCGACCGTGGCCGTGGTCAAGGGAATGAGGCGAACACTTTCCGAGATCCCGCGTGCCAAATGGACCGTACAGTATCCGGATGTCCCGATCACAGTACAGCCGCGATACCGCGGTCAGCATCTGCTGCATGTTGACGAGGCGGGTAAAGAAAAATGTGTCGCGTGTTACCTCTGCGCCGCAGCCTGCCCGTCGGATTGCATCTATATTGAAGCCGAGGACGACGCTCGTCCCTATGCAGAACGAATCGGCAGGGACGAACGATACGCCAAGGTTTACAATATCGACTACGGCCGCTGTATCTTTTGCGGATTCTGCGTCGAGGCGTGTCCGAAGGATGCGATCACACACGGGTATAATTTTGAACTTTCCGTATACAACCGGGCCGATCTGCTCAAGACAAAGGACGACTTGCTGATAACGAAACAAGTTCAGTCTAAAAATTATCGAGTCGCTCTTTCGAGCGAGGATGTCGATTCGGAATACAAAGAAGTCTAGAATTCCGTGGACGCCACCAATATTCCTCCAACCCAAAAAGGACGACATCACGAATTGCGTGCATTGGGTCTGCGTGATTTTGCGGGGCTAAGACGTGATGATGAGCGCCTTGATCCGTTTGCTCTGGCGAGATTTGCTAAGCTTTTTGTCGCCACCTTTGATCAGATCGAGCCGTTTTTAACGGACGAAACAAAGGCTCATTTGACCGGTTCGGGTAAGGACGCATGGTCGGGCGGGGCCGCTTCGCATACGCTGCCGGATGGCCAAAAACTCATTATTCTTAATCCTACACATGGCCGTAATCGGCATAACGCCACCTTGATGGAAGAAGTGTGTCACGTCTTTCTCGGTCATAAGCCGAGCCGTCTGGCGATCGAGAACCGCAATAAGAACGGCAAGGTCATCGCTCGCGACTATAACCACTCGATCGAGGAGGAGGCATATTCGACCGGAGCCGCGGCTCTTGTCCCGTACACGGCCCTGAAGCGAATGGTCAATAGCGGTAAGACCGCACAAGAGATCGCAAGGCTTTTTTATGTAAGCCGTGCTTTGGTAGAGTATAGGATCAAAGTCTCGCGTCTTTGGGATGCGTATAAAGAAAAAATCTTCTTAGTCGAAGAGGAAAATTGATCGAAGAAATTCACAACACAAGCGTTCCGCCGTCTCATCTCTCAACGGTCGATAAACTGCGAAAACTCCTTGACGTTACGCAGACGATCAGCCGGTCTCTTGATCTCGAAGAAGTGCTGAATCTTGTGATGGACACTCTGGGTTCGCTTTTGCCATACGATGCGGCGGGAATATATCTGATCGACGCCGGCCCGGCGGACAAAGATCCGTATGTGTTTAAGTCACGAGCTCTTCGCGGTTACCAATTGAGTTTCGAGCTGATCGAGCCAAGGCTCAAGATGGGCGAGGGATTTCTCGGAACGGTCGCACAGACGGGTAAGGCGATCATTTCGGCGGATGTCAACAAGGATCCGCGGTACTTTGCCGCCCGCGATCTGACTAAATCGGAGATGGTCGCTCCAATCATCTCAAACGACCGCGTTATCGGGGCTTTCGATCTTGAGAGCGATGTTCTCGACGCCTATTCTGATGACGATCTTTCGATCCTGCAATTACTAACGACTCAGGTCGCCATCATCATCGAAAAAGTACGACTTCATGAGCAGGTAGTTGAGAAAAAGCGCATCCAGGCCCAGCTTGAGATCGCCCGTCAGGTCCAAACTGAGCTGCTTCCGTCGGCTGATCCGGTGGTTGAGGGTTTTGATGTCAGCGCTTACATATTTCCTGCTGAGGAAGTTTCGGGTGACTATTACGATTGGGTAACTATATTTGACGATCAGATCGGCATTGTTGTTGCGGATGCCGTAGGTAAGGGAATTCCGGCGGCGCTGCTGATGTCGTTTTTACGTGCATCGCTTCGCGCGGGAGTGCAGATCGGCTATGCAACCCACATCGCCTTTTCCAAGGTCAGTACCTTGCTCCGAGATTCGATTGAGGACAATCAATTTATTACGGCGATCTACGGTATTCTTGACTCGACAAACAAGACATTCGTCTTTTCAAATGCCGGCCATAATCCGCCGCTTTTGATCAAACCCGATGGCGAATACCGTTTTGTTCAGTTTGGGGATCTGCCGCTGGGTATGTTTGACGACATCCATTATCATCAGCATTTTATTCGATTTGAAGAAGAGCAGGTGATGGTGCTATATACCGACGGTATTACCGAGGCCGAAAACCCAAGCGGCGAGGAATACGGTGAGGACAGGCTCGCAAAACGCGTCTTAGATGGCATCCACCTCCCTGCGAAACAACTCATCGATCACATCCGCAAAGGCGTCGCTGATTTTACGGAACGGAAGTTTTTGGATGACGACGGCACGCTCTTTATTATTAAATCCCTTTAAAAAAAGGAAGCGGAAGGCTTCCAAAATGAAGATCCTTCCGCGTTCCTTTTGTCGTCCGGGAAATTGTGAATTGTTTAGTGTGCCGTGAAAGAAAGGTGATGATTGTCGCCGCCGGGCACAACAGGCGTCGAATAATCGTCGTAGTTTATCTTGTCGTTTTCGGTCGAAAACGCATATATATCAAATCCGTAAGCATCGAGAAAATCCGTTAATTCCTGTGACCTGTCAAGGTACAGGGTCTCGCTAAAGCCGAGTTCAGCCCGTATGCCAAGCAGGCGTTCGATCACTTCGAGCGGTGCAAAACAGTGGTTCGGATCTTTAAATGTTGCCATAAAGGGGTTGCCCTATGCGAGCGTGTTTCCGGAATCTCCGGCAATAATTTAGATAACGAATGTGAAGGAAAGGTTGTTCGGAAATTTCACCGAACGATGCCGTTGTGTTAACGAAATGGGTTTAAACCGCTCGGGACGGACTGCCTTCACTTGAGAAAATGAAAAACGGCGGGCGCTTGCTGTTGGACGTCGGGTGAGGGCATCAGCGGCTCTACAAGCAAAAAGACAGATTGTATTCCATTAAACAGGGTGTGAAGAATGATGCAGGGCAGTAGACTGTTTGTTTTAACTCGTATCGATGTCAGTATCAGGCTTAAAACGCCGAGTAGGAAGATCGTCGAAAAACTCGGATAATATTGGGGCACATGAACGACCGCAAATAAAAAGGTTACCAATAGGAATGCCGCAGGAACGCCCAATGTACGTTGAAAAGCCGAATATAGAATACCTCGATACACCACCTCCTCGACAAAGGGCGCAGTGAATGTTGCTACAAATGCCACGATATACACTGCGAGGCGCGAGCTGTGGAGCATCCGGATCAGGTCGTTTTCCTTCTCGGGAAAATAGTTTCCGACAATGGCGGCTAATACAAAAAACGCCCCTAGAATGATGCAGTAGTGCCACCATCGAAAACCACCGCTTTCCCAGCCTAAAGTCTTTCGGAAGGAGTATTTGCGAAATCGGGTGACCACCAGCCAAGCAAGCAACACCGTAAGCACGTGAGCGGGAATGATGCCCGCAATCTGCAGAAGGATCGAGGTCGGGTCGGTCTTAGCAAAGTCGATCAGCTGTTCGTTGTCCGTTATCGACGCGTTTTGTGTCGCAAGGTACGGCAGAAGAAAAATCGTCGGAATGATAAGAATGAAAAGAACACTTACGATCCAGACGCCGATGCCTTCCAAAACTCCCCAGGGCGGATCCTTAGGCGTCGGTCTGTAAACCGGTGGCGTTGAATCGACAGGCTGGGGAAGTTTCGGGTAAGACTCGGTCTGATCTATATTTTGCACCGGAATGAGTTTAGCCAATCGCGAGGTTTGTTCCAAGTTCGTCTTTTCGTTCTTGAATCTGAGATCAATAAGGGATAGTCTAGAATCCCGTGGAGCTACACGGGGAAAACCCTCAACAAAATGTGATCGCAATTATTCCGGCACGCTACGCATCTATGCGTTTGCCGGGCAAATTATTGCTAGAGATCGCCGGTAAGCCATTGATAGTGCACACTTTAGCGCAGGCATCCAAGGCCCGGACGGTTTCGCGCGTAATTGTTGCGACCGACGACGAGCGAATTTTCCGCGTTGTGACTGAAGCGGGCGGCGAAGCCGTGATGACCTCTGCAGATCACAATTCCGGCAGCGATCGTATTGCAGAAGTTGCGAAAGGTTTGCCTGAAGATTCGATCATCGTAAATGTCCAGGGCGACGAGCCGATGATCTCGCCGGATACTATCGACGCTGCGGTCAACGCGCTGATGGAAGACGGCAATGCGGATATCGCGACAACATCCGAGGCCATCACGGAAGTCGACGATGAGCTAATGAACGGAAACGTCGTAAAGGTTGTGACAAACGATGCCGGATACGCAGTCTATTTTTCGAGATCTCCGATACCTTATCCCAGAGAAGCAATTTTGAAATATGGTGGTCCGGACGACGCGTTGACCGCTGAGCCGAACTTGCTATCATTATTTCGCAAACACACCGGATTGTACGTTTATCGACGTGAATTTTTATTGAGATTTACCAAGATGCCGCAATCAAAATTGGAAAAGGTCGAGATGCTTGAGCAGTTGCGAGCTTTGGAAAACGGAGCGAGGATCAGGGTCGTCGAGGTCAGTGGATCGTCGATAGGGGTTGATACGGTCGAGGATCTTGAACGTGTTCGAGCCTTGTTGGAGGCACATGGGTGACTGGATAGGGCTCGGATTTTTTGTGCTGCTTATACTCGGGGCGATAGTTGCTCTCAAGTTGTTGAGCAAGCCGCGTGTGAGTACGCCTGATGAATTTGAACGGCGGGCATCTGAGGAAAAGACGATGTTGGGTGCCAGTATGAACGCTCTGCAAGAGGCCGTTGACCCGGGAGCGGCAAAGGCGAAAGAAGTAATTACGCAGATGAAGGATGGCGACTTTCAGAAGAAAAGGCGGGAAGGGAAGGCGGGTTCAACTGATAATTGAGAACGGACAACTGTAAAATTATGACTAAATACATCTTTGTAACAGGTGGCGTGGTTTCGAGTTTGGGTAAGGGGTTGGCGGCGAGTTCTATTGGGACTTTGCTTGAGGCGCGAGGGATGAGCGTTCAGATGATGAAGCTCGATCCGTATATCAACGTCGATCCGGGAACGATGTCGCCATTTCAGCACGGCGAGGTTTTTGTGACCGATGATGGTGCCGAAACCGATCTCGACCTCGGCCATTACGAACGATTTACTCACGCGAAGCTTTCGCAGGCAAATAACTGGACGAGCGGCCGCATTTATCTCTCCGTCATCGAAAAAGAACGCCGCGGGGATTATCTCGGTAAGACCATCCAGGTCATCCCGCACATCACGGACGAGATCAAAATGGCTGTGCGAAAGGTCGCTGAGATGCACGAGCCGGATGTATTGCTCGTCGAGATCGGCGGAACGGTCGGCGATATCGAATCGCTGCCGTTTCTCGAAGCGATCCGCCAAATGGGCAACGAAGAGGGCCGGAACAACGCTATATTTATTCACGTCACGCTCGTTCCGTTTATCGCCGCCGCTGGAGAGTTGAAAACCAAGCCGACGCAGCATAGCGTTCGCGAGCTTCGTGAGATCGGTATCTCGCCTGACATTCTGCTTTGCCGTTCGGACCGTCCTTTGCCGGCGGACCTTCGTAAAAAGATCGGGCTGTTTTGCAACGTTCAGGAAAACGCCGTTATTTCTGCCCTCGACGTTCCGACGATCTACGAAGTTCCACTCGCGTTTCACGAACAGGCTCTCGACGATCTGATAGTTCACAATCTGCATCTTGAGGAGCGTTTCCCGACGGTCGATCTCAAGAGGTGGCGTGAGCTTGTCTCGACGATCAAGGAACCATCCGCAGGAGTTGTTAAGATCGCGATCGTCGGCAAATATGTTGAGCTTGAAGACTCGTATAAGTCTCTCCGCGAAGCCCTTACGCACGCTGGTGTTGCCAATCAGCTTCGTGTGAACGTCACCTGGATCGAATCCGAAAACCTGATGAAGGACGATTACGAAAGCGAGCTGCAGGATTTTGACGCCATTCTGATTCCCGGCGGATTTGGCAAACGCGGTATCGGCGGGATGCTCAAAGCCATCAAATACGCTCGCAAATCGGGAACGCCGTATTTCGGCATTTGCCTGGGAATGCAGACGGCGTGTATTGAATTTGCACGGAGCGTCTGCGGCCTGCGTGACGCCGATTCGACCGAGTTTAACGAAGAAACGCCGTTCCCGATCATCTTTAAGCTGCGTGACCTCGTCGAGACGCACGAGCTCGGCGGCACGATGCGGCTTGGCAATTATCCGTGCCTACTTAAAGAAGGCTCGCTCGTCCGCGACATTTACCACGGTGCGGCCGAGATCGGCGAACGCCATCGTCATCGTTTCGAATTCAACCCCGAATTTCGCCAGGTGCTTGAAAAAGAAGGAATGATATTCAGCGGAAATTCGCCGGACGGCAAATTTGTCGAAATGATCGAGCTGCCCCGCGAGGTCCATCCCTATTTCGTCGCGTGCCAGTTTCACCCCGAATACAAATCCAAACCCCTCGACGTCCATCCGCTCTTCGACGGCTTCGTCAAAGCCGCCTGGCAAAACCGCCTCCACAGCGAAAACCTCGACCATGACGTGACGAGTGATAAGCAAGTGGAGATGCCTGAGCGTTCCGAGGCGGCAAGCGGGGAATAGAGCCCGTGTTGGTGCCATCGGCCCTCAAAACATCAAGTCGCCATCGCGGACACCGCACGGGGAAATAATGACCAAAACCCCCGTGATTCCGGGCCAAACAAGCAATTCGAAGGGAAACGTGTCCGCTGCCTGTCCGCGGGGTGTCCGCTCTATCGAGTGGACAGGTAAGATATTGCAGACAGTAGGGTTACGCGAATTTAGATCGACAATATGCCTAAATTTTCAAAAAACTTTTTGAAACAATCTTCTGTGTTTCAAAGCTGGCACAATGTAGCATATAAGAAGGTGAAATGTCAAGCTATTTGATTCACAACAACATCTCGTCTTTACGGGCTTTGCCCGTCTATTTGCGGAAAAGCTAAGCTTTTCCGGCGGTTCTAAATAAATTCTTTGCGGCTATGCCGCCGTTTCACGATCAGGGCGGCGGCATAGCCGCGTGCAGTTGTGGGTGATCAACGGCGAAGCACAGCTTCGCCGCAAATAGAGCGGCAAAGCCGCAGTTTGAACAGCCGCATAATTCCATCGACTAAAAAAAGGAAAAGGGCCGCACCCGCGACCCTTTCTTTGTTATAATGTAAAGACCCCTTCCTCGTTCGCTTTACATATTTATTTTTTGCTGTCACTCATCTTGGCCAAGATTTTCCCTGTTTGCTGGTCGAAGAAATAAACATCTATCAATCGACCTTGAACTTGGTGCGTATATTGTCCGGCTTGTAAAGCATATGGTTCTTTACAGCTAATAACAACGGCAGCCATAGCTGCGTTTTTAAGACGCTTCGCTTCCTCAACACCTAGGCTTACCTCTGTGGAAAAGCCTTTCCAGTAATCTTTACTCGTCAATTTCAAGCCGTTTATATCATCAAAATATAACGAAGTAGATACCGAATATATAGAGTAACGATTCATAGACGAAAGACTGCCAGGTTTTCGCTGAAGAATATCTGCATAAGAGCTTGCATCGATTCGCAAAGAAAACTTCATTTTCTGAAAGTCGGCGTCGTATTCAGATTCGACAGGATAAAGCAAGGTGAAAGTATCTTTGATTGTTGAAGTGTTAAGAATTGGCTTTTGAATTTCCGCGGCCAGTCTCTTCTCGTATTGAGCAGTTGTTTCGAATTCACTTTTAGTGAAACGCTTCTTCATGTCAATTAGGCGATTGAAAAGCGTGGACAAATCATCTCCTGTAAAGCCTGGAGCAAATGAAATGGATTTTTGCTTAACCTCGTCAGGAATAGGAGTTGGCGATGGTTGTGGCACAGCCTTTTTGAACTCCCATGTTCCATCGGGTTTAAGAATAACCGTACGCCCATCTTTTGTCGTTGACTCAATCGGACTTGGAATTTGAGCGAATGTACTAAATGTGAGCGGCAGGAAGAGAGAGCATAACAATAACTTCTTCATAAATTGATTCATCCCGTAAACCCTCAATAACATTCATGACCTTTTGAGCAGTATTATATAAAACTGATAATTTGTTAGATGTCACATTCGATCAGGCAGGCATAATCGCATGCACGATAAACCCCTCATAGAACTCAAATCGATAAATTATCCCGCCCTTCGAATCGACGAATTCAGAATATTTAAATACGCTTGGACTTGGTGCTGGCTTCTCAACAAACGGGGATTTTTGAAGTAACTCCCTCATCCCTTTCATAAAGGGGTTGTCTGCCAAATTCATTGAAACGAGACTCGTGCTGTGAATAATCCAGTCTCCGAAATATGGTTTGCCGGAGTCCCGAAAGTAAAGAGCATAAGCAATTGCCTTAATAACACGGCTAAACCTCTCCATTTCAATTCGATAGACGATCGTTTCTTTGCCATTTACAACAACTGGGCGACGTTCTGCAAAGGTGCGTTCTTTTAGCTTCGGCCTTCTTGTAAGCGTACGTAAAACCCGATCCTTAAAATGGCTTCGTGCAAGGTTGTTCGTATCAATTTGCGAGACAATAATCGTTCGGGCATATTCTACATCCGCGGAGTTTCAAAGGTTATGGGCAGAGCATGATCGAACTACAATTCTTTCTCCTTTATGGCCTTTTGGAAAAAATGAAGCAGGGGGAACTTGCTCCCTCGTCGTGCCTTCTTCTTTACACATGTAGCAACTCATAAAAAACTGCCCTTTGCCGAACTGGCCACCCGAAGGCACAAGAATAAAGGAAAACGTCGAAAGGACAAAACGGCGATGGAGGTGGCTGATACTTTACCTAAGCTCAGATTCAGAACCTCTCGCGATCTGTGGTAATCTGTGTGCATTCTCACGGATCAAAAAAATGCAATCATTTACTGTCGACAACGTAGCTTTTGGGAACGGGAACTTGTCTTTTATCCTGGGGCCGTGTGTGGTCGAGTCAGCGCAGCATGCGTTGTATATGGCGCAGGAGATCAAGGATATTTGCGCGCATGTCGGCGTTGACTTTGTTTATAAGTCGTCGTTTGACAAGGCGAACAGGAGCTCGATCGACAGTTTTCGGGGCGACGGGATGGAATTTGGGCTTGGCGTGCTGGCTCAGGTCAAAGACGAGATCGGCGTGCCGGTTATCACCGACATCCACGAGCCTTATCAGGCGGAGAAGGTGGCTGAGGTGGCGGATATGCTTCAGATCCCGGCATTTCTTTGCAGGCAGACGGATCTGCTTGTTGCGGCGGCGGAGACGGGAAAGGCAGTTAATGTGAAAAAGGGTCAGTTCCTGTCGCCTTGGGATGCTAAGAATATTGTCGATAAATTGCAGGCGGCGGGTTGCGAGAAAATTTTGTTGACCGAGCGCGGTGCCAGCTTTGGATACAATAATCTCGTCGTCGATCTGCGATCGTTTCCTGTAATGCGTTCGTTTGGCGTGCCGGTGGTCTTTGACGTGACGCACTCCCTGCAATTGCCGGGCGGGCTTGGCAAGGCAACGGGCGGACAAGCCGAGTACATCGAAGATTTTGCTCGTGCGGGCGTGGCTTGCGGTGTGGACGCTGTATTTATGGAGGTCCACGATAACCCGGCAAAGGCCCCGAGCGACGGCCCGAACCAACTGCCGCTTGCGCGTTTGGAGAAGTTGCTTAAAAAGCTAAAGGCGATCCACGAACTGGTCAATGAAACGGACGACTAGCCGCATCTAACAATTTTGTCTATGAAAAACATTCTGCTGATCGTCGTTTGTTTGATCGTCGTGCTTGGCTGCGATATTTCGAAATTCACAGGCGGCGGTAAGAATGGAAATAACAATTCGGTAAAGCCGAGTCCAACGGCCGAGCCGAAACCGAGTTCATCTGCCAAGTCAGAGCCTGAAAAAACGCCGTCCGCCGGCGTTGTAGATGTCCTAAAGAACTCAAAAGGCAAATATCCTTACGAGATAAAACTTCTCGAAAATCCTGAGTTAAAGAGCAGGCTTCAGAAACTACTGGGAGCTGATTATGCGGCATTCAAAGCAAACTGGGACGTCGAGACGCCCGTCGAGATCGAAAACGGTATCCTGATGGCATCGGGCTGTGAGCAGCACAATTGCGGTGACAACATATATTATCTTTTTGTCGATCTCGAAAATGATAATATCAATGTCTTTCACCGTGAAAACGGAGTGCAGAGTTTCGCCGAGCGGGGAAAGATCAACCTGCCGAAGAAATTTGCCGACGAACTCGGAAACGATAAATAAATTACCATCCAATGATCAATAGATTTTTACTGACGACATTTTTTGTTTTTATTCTGAGCGCCGGTTTTGCGGGGATATCATTTAGTCAAACCGGGGCAAATGCAACCTGGCGGGTTCAGAAATACGATCTGAATGTGATCTTGCCGCAAGATAACACGCGCGGTGTAACGGCTAGGGCCGTTTTGACTCTGAAAAATGTGTCACCAGGTCCGGCGGGGACCCTTACGTTGCGAATTTCTACCTCTGCTGAAATTGCCGCAGTTAAGATCAATGACGCGGTGGCTGATTTCGCGAAAAGCGAAGAAAAGATCAACTCTGCGACAAGCCTTCAGCGAATAGCCGTGAGGTTTCCATCGGTTGCTCCTGAGGCGCTGCTGACCGCAAGCGTCGAATATAAGATAAATCTCAAGGAAAACTCGGCGTTAGGCGGGTTTTCGCCCAATGGGGCTCAATTTTTGCCTCTTTCGTTCTGGTACCCGACACCAAATAGCTGGTTTTTTACACGCGGAGCTGACATGGCTCCGGTCAGGCTAAAGGTCGCTGCGGCCGGCGGACTGTCCGTTGTTTCATCGGGAGCGGAAACTTCGGGTCTGTTTGAACAAAAGCTAAATTCACAACCTTTTTTTGTCGCAGGAAATTGGGATGCGGCAAATCTCAGCGGTGTCACGGTTTACATGCCAAAGGGAACGGGTGCAGAGGGTCAGAAGCGTGCGGCCGAACTAGCCGCTCTGATGTCCGAGGCAAAAACTTTTGTCGGCGGTATTTTGGGCAACGCCCCCGACGTCCCGCTGAGGTTGGTTTCAAACCGGCGTAGTGCAGGTTTTGGTACCGGCGGGACCGTTATCGTTGACGAAGGTGTTTTCCGCCGCTCACGGGTCGATTCTCTTACGGCAATGAATATAGCCGAGGCTGTCGCCAAGATATGGCTTGGTAACTCCGTTTCGATCACGGGTGATGGCAATGGCGTTATCGCTGAGGGGCTTTCGCGTTATTTGGCGACGCAGTTTCTTGAAAGTAAATACGGCAAGGATGTTGCAGATATCGAGCGTCTGCGTCAGCGGACGGCATACTCGGCGGTTTCAAAACGCGATGCACCGATGGGGAGCGTCTCGCCGCTCGACGATTTTTATTACGCGGAGGTAGCCAATAAGGGTGCGATGGTGTGGCGTATTCTCGAAAAAAGGGTCGGCCCTTCTGAGTTTTCGAACACGCTCAGATCAAACCTCGCGGACGGAAACCTGACTTTGCCCGAACTTCGCTCTGCTTTCTCCTCTCAAAAAGGTCTGACGGATTACTTTTTCGATCAGGTTACAAATATGAATTTGCTGGCCGGGACGCCCCAGTCTGCGGGGGCCGAAACAAAAGTCGCCTTGCGAAACACGGGAGCCGTCGATGTAACGGTCGATGTCGTCGGGACGACCGATGGCGGTGAGCGGCTGACTGCTTCCGCTACGATCAGGGCGACCAGTTTTGGTGAGGTTTCGTTCAAATCGCCTAAGAAGATCATTCGCGTTGAGATCGATTCCGATAAGTTGTATCCGCAGATGGAATACTCCGATGATATCGCGCCTCGCGAGACTACCGATAGTGATCCGCTGCTCGCCGCAAAACGATTTTTTGACAAGCAGGATTTCGCAAATGCAGAATCGACAGCTCGAAAGCTGCTCGCCGGACTGCCGAGATTTGACGATCTCCGTATCCTGCTCGGTCGGGCTCTGCTTTCGCAAGGGCGCAACGCCGAGGCAGAGAAAGAATTTCGGGCGGTGCTGGATGAGAAATTACCGACCGCGAGAAGTATCGCATGGGCAAATGTAGGGCTTGGAGAAATCGCCGCCAAATCGAATCAAAACGACGCGGCAATCAAATTTGCCGGGGCGGCGATCGCTGCCGATTCGGATTATGGAGCTAGCCTCGCGGCCCGCAATCTGAGAAACAAGATCGGCTATTCGTCACCCGGGGACGCCTCAGTCAAAACTTTTTTTGCGGATTTTGACAAAGCGGCTACGTCAAACCGCAAGGCCGATGTTGACTCGATGGTGATGTCGGGTGAGATCGCAAAATTTGCGAGCGGGGTTGCCGGCTCGACCGAACAGTGGCAAACGCAGATCGTGCAGATCGACCGCCTTGACGAAAACACGATCTTGGTCGAGGCCAGCATGACCGTCAAACTCTTAACCCGTAATATTGAAACCGGAACCGCCGTATATCGTTTGAATAAGGTTGGTAACGCCTGGAAATTAGCTGGAGTGGATATGTTCGAAGTGAGGTAAATATGAGATCTAAGCTACTTTTATTATCTACCGTGTTGGTGCTCGTCCTTTCTGCGGCCTTTACCGCCACAGCCCAGAAAAAGGCGAAATTGGGTAAGATCTGCGGAGATCCAACTGCGGTCTGCAAGAGCCGTGAGAACTTCCAACCGTTCGACCTCCCGTTCGATACGGGTAAGAATTTTGTTATTTATGAATCGGAAAAATTTTATGGGATCGTTCTCAAGAGCACAAAGTTAAAGGATTTTGGCGATTGTGCCAATCCGACCTTTGCGGAGGCCGAACGGCTGCCCATTCAAGAAATGTTTCCTCATAACAAGGTCTTCGCACTTAACTGCGTCGAAACTGGCACGAACTATTACACGGGCGTTGCCGAGCAAACCGCCTTTATCGGCGTATATGCGGGCCATACGTTAGCCGAGGCAAATAAATTTTTGAAGATCGTCCAGGCGACCCAGAAATTTCCCGGTATTAGAGTTCGTAAAATGTCGATCGGTGTTAACGGAACTTAAGAATGGAAATTCAAGAACGAGCAAGGAAAATAAAGCTGCTGCTGATGGATGTCGATGGAGTCCTGACAGACGGGCGGCTTTATTTTTCGGAGCAGGGCGAGGGACTCAAGGTTTTTCACGTTCGTGACGGCCAAGGAATTGTGGATTGGCACAAGGCCGGATTTCGATCCGGCATTATTTCCGGCCGGAATTCGCCGATCGTCGAATTACGGGCAAAGCAACTCGGCGTCGAATTTATTTGGCAAGGCCAGAACGAGAAGATAACGGCTTTTCATGAAATCCTTGCCATTGCTAAGGTCGCTCCCAATGAGGTTGCCTTTATCGGCGACGACACGCCGGACACCGACGTGATGCCGCTTATAGGCCTCGCTGTGGCCGTAGGAGATGCCCACAATGCAGTCAAGGCCGCAGCTCATCACACAACAAATCTCGGTGGCGGACGCGGCGCCGTTCGTGAGTTGATTGATCTTCTCCTCCAATCGAAAAACATGGTAGAGTGATTTCCATATCTGTGCTAATATTCCGAAAAATGCGGGTGTAACTCAATGGTAGAGTGTCACCTTCCCAAGGTGAAAGTTGCGAGTTCGAGCCTCGTCACCCGCTCCATCTTGATAATGCCAACTATATATAGAAGCGGGCCATATAGATTTTTCTTTTATGCTGGGGATCGTGACGAACCGCCGCATATTCACGTTGAGCGCGACGACAATAAAGGTAAATTTTGGCTGGAGCCCGTAAGATTGCAAAATAGTGGCGGCTTTGGTAGAAATGAGATTAATCGGCTTCAGAGATTGGTCGAGGAAAACGCGGTACGCATGTTAAGGAGTTGGAATGAGTATTTTAACGGCTGAAGCCAAAGCACAAAAAGTGATGGTCACGGATGACACCCTTGTTATTGACGTAAATGACGGCCGTACTGTCTCCGTTCCTCTAGCCTGGTATCCTCGTTTGCTTCACGGAACTGAAAAGGAGCGAAACAATTGGCGTTTTATCGGCGAAAAAGAAGGGATTCACTGGCCTGATTTGGATGAGGATATTAGTGTTGAAAACCTGCTGATGGGTCAGCCATCCGGCGAGAGTCAAAGTTCATTCAAGCAATGGCTCGAAAAACGGCGCGGTAAGGTGTTATAAAAAAAGAGGGTGTAGTTCAATGGTAGAGTGTCAGCTTCCCACGCGGTGAGTTGCGAATTCGAGCCTCGTCACCCGCTCCAAACGTTGTGTTTCCAGCCTAATATCCGATTCGAATCTCCTCTCAAAAAAAGGGCAACTCGCAAAGTGAGGCGTTAACCCTGCATCACCCCTAGAAAATATCATAATTTTTGCGATGTTTTCGTATGTCGGCTTGACAAAGGCTGGCTAAGTATAGAGAATCATAAATTGCCTCTGGGAACGAGAGTTCCGAACTTTGAAAATAAGTTTACTATTAGTAGTTATGAGGTTGACATACAGTTTCAGACCTGTATAATCAAAAGTTTCGCCCCTGGAGAAGTTTTAAGGGGATGCGAAGTAAAAGAAGTTGATATTTGAAAACTAGATATGCGTGTCCATGTGTTAATTCATATGAACAACAAAGTCCTATAAGTAAAATTATAGGCATTCTAAAATGATGAACTAGGAAACTAACGAGAGTTTGATCCTGGCTCAGAATCAACGCTGGCGGCGTGCCTCAGACATGCAAGTCGAACGATTAAAGCTCTCTTCGGAGAGTGTATAGAGTGGCGCACGGG
>JBJXEG010000015.1:0-4291 GCA_046155085.1 Pyrinomonadaceae bacterium
ACAGCGGCGAGGGCGGCTGCGGTGTTCAGGTCGTCGTCCATCGCGGTTTCGAAGCGCTCAAGCGCTCGTTGAGCGATCTCGACCGGGTTGACTGAGTCGTTAGTTGATCCCTTACTTATATGCGGGCTGCTGACACTAGACCGGAAATTGCGCAGCCTTTCGACGGTCGATTCTGCTCCCTGCAAACCTTCGAATGTAAAATTTAACTGTTTGCGATAGGGGACTGAGAGTAGCAAATACCGGATTGCGAGCGGTGAATAGCCTTGACCCGCGAGATCGCGGAATGTAAAGAAATTGCCCTTCGATTTCGACATCGTTACGTCGTCGATCTTTAGGAATTCGCTGTGGATCCAGTATTTGGCAAACAGCTTTCCGGTCGCACCCTCGCTCTGCGCGATCTCGTTCTCGTGATGCGGAAATTGCAGGTCCTGGCCGCCGGCGTGGAGGTCGAATGATTCGCCAAGGTATTTCATAGCCATCGCCGAGCATTCGATATGCCAGCCCGGACGGCCGCGTCCAAACGGTGCATCCCAACCCGGCTGCTCGTCTTCGCCGACGAGTTTCCAGAGGGCGAAATCGCGGGCGTCTTCCTTGTCATATTTGTCGGTGTCGATCCGCTCGCTGCCGCCATCGCGATTGCCGGAAAAACTGATCTTCGACAGCTTGCCGTATTCGGGAAACGCGGTGATGCGGTAATAGATCGAGCCGTCGGATTCGTATGCGTGGCCGTTTGCGAGCAGCGTTGAGATAATGTCGATCATCTCCGGAATATGGTTCGTTGCACGCGGGATGATCTCGGGTCGCTCGTTGCCCAGTGCGTCGAAATCCTCAAGAAAATACTGGGCAAACGGCTCGGTAAACTCGTCGATACCGATATTTCGCGCGGCCGCCTCATTAATGATGCGGTCGTCGATGTCGGTCAGATTCATCACATGCGTCAGTTCAAAGCCCTTGAACTTCAAATACCGACGCAAAATATCCCCAAAGATAAACGTCCGAAAATTCCCGATATGAGCAAAATTCCAAACCGTTGGCCCGCAGATATACATCCGCACCTTGTTGCCGTCAATCGGTTGAAATTCCTCTATTTGACGCGATAATGTGTTGTAAAAATTGAGCATATGATGCGTCCTCCCTAGCAAAAGATTGGGCTGAATGTGTATTTTATTCTTACTTTGCGTTCTTTGCGACTTTGCGTTTAATTTTCACGCAAAGACGCTAGGCCACAAAGGGTTGATAATCTCCTAAGTCAGGTCTTAGATAATGTGCCCGTGCCGCATCCGAAAATAAATACTCCCGACTATAAAACTTGAGAGGATAATCTTTGTCGTATGTCGCAACTAGTTCGTTCGCCTTGTCTAAAAGGGAAATCTCACTTTTAGACGCGTTAAACTCCGCTACCGTCCGCATCCAAAATATCGTCAGCGTTTCGTGATACGGCATTTCTTTTAGCAGATCGACGCCAAACGCTCCTAATAATTTAAAGATCCCGCTCCGCATCTTTTCCGTCGCCGTTTCCATATCGTGTAAATGCAAGTAATGCAGAGCGACGGTCAAATGCTCGGCGTGCTTCCAGTTGTCACGCGAGATCGTCGCGTCCTCAAAGGATCTCACGATGGCGATGATGTCTTCCTCAGTTTTATATTTCTCCGGCATAATTACAAAATAAAAAAACAGACCCGAATGACGTGCGCCCCGCGCGATCATTCCGGTCTATTTTCTTATGACTCCTCGATCAGATAAGACCGGGGTCAAGAAAATGTTCGAGTCGCTTACGCGGCCATTTCCTGTGCCTCCTCTTGAATATCGTCCATAAACAAATATTTGCGCCATTCCGGACGATTTTCGGCGTAATGACAGAGCAGCACGTGATCGAGACCGAGACGCAGCAGCTTTTGCGAGGTAAGCAGCGGCATACGGGCCTGCTCAGGCGTGCGGTTGCCCTTGCGCTGGTTGCATTTGACGCAAGCTGCGACGAGGTTGTGCGGCGTGCTCTCACCGCCCTGTGCACGCGGAAAAATGTGATCAAGCGTCAGTTCTTTGGCGTGCTTATGCTCACCGCAATATTGACATCTATAGCGGTCACGAATATAGATCCGGGCCCGTTTCATAGTCGTTTCACGCGTGTTGCGACGCACGTGGACGTAGTGCCGCAATCGAACAACGGACGGAACCGGAAACGTCGTCGATGGCGAATGGAGAACATTGTCGCCGTCATTTTCCTCGATAAAGACGGCGCCGCGAAACCATAGACACACCGATCGGGCTACGCCGACCGTTCCGAGCGGTTCGTATGAAAAGTTCAAAAGTAAAACTCGTCCTGTAAGCAAACTCATTTTCCTCCATCGCGCTTCAAAATGTAATTTAATATCAAAACGCGGTAAACGCAAGCACTATATCTTGTTGCGTAACATTTATGTCAAACTAGATGTGCAGTAAGGAGGACCGATAAGGGACCACTTTTGGCTGGGGATATGGAAAAAGAAAGGCGGCAAGGGAGATCGAGGGATACTAGAAATGTCGGTAACCTTTTGGTTTCAGCGCCTCGGACTTGCCGTTTTGAACAAGCTCAACGACGCCAATATTTGCGGTGACCTCACCTATCACGTTAAACAATCCGTAATCCTTGCCGGCCAACATGTTTGCAGAAAGGTCAGGAATTTTGTCTTTCGGCAAAGTGAAGAGCAGCTGAAAATCTTCTCCGCCATTTAATCCGAGATTTAATTGTTCATCGAAGGAGTGAAATAGGTTATGCAAATTTAAGTTTATCGGGATCTTGTCGGCAAACAATTTAGCTCCTACATTGCTGGCTTTGCAAATATGTTGTAAATCAGACACAAGACCGTCGCTAATATCAATCATTGAATGTGCTAACATATTTTGCTCCAGATAGATACCGGTTCCTGTCTGAGGCGATGGTTTAAGGTGGATTGACAGCAACACGTCTTCCCACGAGGCGAGATCAGAGGCAAGTCGTCGACCATTTTCCAGCAGTTTCAATCCGCCGGCTGAACCGCCGACATGATCAGTAACTACTATTGCGTCTCCGATTATTGCACCGGAACGCAATATGGCTTTTCCTTTTGGAAGTTCTCCGCCCACAATCGAATCGATGATCAGCTTATCCGGGACGCGTGAGATATCGCCGCCGACAAGTTCGACGCCCGATTTGTTTGCGAGAGAATGCCATCCCAAATAAAATCTATCGATAAAATCCGTATTCCAAACATTTTCAGGGATTCCCAGCGACAGCATTGCCCATATTGGTGTCCCGCCCATGGCGGCAATGTCCGAAAGGGAAACAGCAAGCGCTTTGTGGCCAAGTAATTCAGGCGTTGTCCATTCGAGCCGGAAATCTATGTCCTCGACAAGCATGTCCGCCGTGACCAACATATCCGTATCGGCATCCCTGGGCAGGACGGCGCAATCGTCGCCGATATGCGTCAGGGAGAACTTTGACTTGAGGTTTTCGATAAACTTAAATTCGCTGGTCATACGCATCGCTATTGACACAAGTCCCTTAAACTCATAGAATAACGCCTACCAATTTATAAGAGACTTTAACACAACCTCATATCCCATGGGACAAGAACCTGTAGTAATACCTGAGAAAATATATTTTAAGATCGGCGAGGTTTGTGAGCTCGTCGGTGTTCAGGCTCATGTGCTTAGATATTGGGAGACCGAATTTTCGATGCTGTCGCCGCAAAAGAATAAGAGCGGTCAGCGAAGCTACCGTCGACGCGATGTCGAGATAGCTCTACGTATTAAGCAACTCCTTTATAAGGAGATGTTTACGATAGCCGGTGCGCGAAAAAAACTGCAAACAGATTCGCGTGAAGGGAATAAGCCTCAGGCCGTTCAGGAAAACTCGGCGGCCCCCGCTCGGTCCGATATTATTGAGGCGCCTACGCTTTTCGATATTCACGTTTCCGCACCGAGAAAGCCTGATCGTCCAGCCCTCGATTTGAATGGCGATCAGCGCGATGCCTTAAAAAGCCTGGCTTCGCAGCTCTTAGAACTCCGAGAAATGCTTAGGAAGTCGAGGATCGCCGGTTAGTTCGCCAACAAAGACACGTTTGACAATCCGCGACCGTAAAATTACTCTAAAATTCGAGATTTCGGGACGTAGCGCAGTCTGGTAGCGCGTTCGCTTGGGGTGCGAGAGGTCGCAAGTTCAAATCTTGTCGTCCCGACCAATAAAAACAGGGCTTCCGACAATTTCGGAAGCCCTTTTTTCTTTGTTGGCTCCAAGATGATCACAGTTTCAAAAATTATGTTGATTTCCCGA
>JBJXEG010000011.1:0-487407 GCA_046155085.1 Pyrinomonadaceae bacterium
CTCGATCATCAAATCGAGCGCGCGGCCATTTTATTTGCTTCGTCCCAGGTTGTTTCAAAATAAATTGTGGTGTAGGATACCTCTCGTTCGTAATAGTGGCGAGTGAAGTTAGCTTGCCTGACAATTCTTTGTTTCACAATTAAAAACTGGAGGATATTATGGGAATCTTGGGCATTTTGGGCTTATTGCTCTTTCTTGTTGGATGGATCTGGATGATGGTCGTCGCTTATAAAGCGGCCGGCGCATTGTGGGCGGTGCTGATCTTTTTCTTCTCGCTGCTCGCCGGGCTGATCTTTTGCATTATGCACAAAACGGGCTGGATGCAATGGGGCATCATGGTTGTGGGTTGGCTCCTGCTTATCTTTGGCGGTGCAATGGCCGGGATGAGTGCGATGGGTCAATAACCTTAGACCAGAAATTCGTGCTAAGCGAATATAGAGTTTTACAAAATTGGCGCGCGGGCCTATGGGCTTTCGCGCCGATCTTATTTTGGATCGGCCTGATCTTTTATTTTTCGAGCGATCACGGCTCGATGACGGAAACATCGCGATTTATCCGTCCGCTGCTCCAGTTCTTTTTCCCTGCCGCTCCCGAAGAAACCCTTCAGGTCTATCACGGCTACATCCGCAAAGCCGCCCACTTTACCGAATACGCCATCCTCGCATTTCTCGCCGTCCGGGCGCTCTCGATACCGGCAACAATTCGTCTGCACAAATGGCGGTATACCTTGCCGCTGTTGTTAGTCACAAGCGTCGCCACGATAGATGAGTTTCACCAGAGCTTTGAGATTTCACGAACCGGCTCTGTTGTGGATGTCGTTATCGATGTTTGCGGAGGCTTAGCCATGGTTGTGTTCTTATGGGTCGCTAGTCTAATGCGGAAGCCCGCACGTGAGTAAGGGCGTAACATCCAACTCGATTGTTACGCCCTTACTTACGTGCGGGCTTCTGCAATGGCGCGTATCCAATACTTCCAATTCACGCAACTTTGTGTCATATTTTATCGTTAGGTGTTATGACAAGGAGATTTGAAAATGAGCATAATTGACAAGATAAAAGACGCCGCGATGCACCAGTTTATCGAGGTTATCGAGTGGCTCGACGATTCGAAGGATACTCTGGTTTACCGTTTTCCTGTCCAGGGCCAGGAGATCAAGAATGGCGCCCAATTGATCGTCCGCGAATCGCAGGCAGCTGTATTTGTTTTTGAGGGCCAGGTCGCCGATGTTTTCACGCCCGGCAAATACGAGATCGATGGCGGCAACACGCCCATCCTTTCTAAGCTCGGAGCGTGGAAATACGGTTTCAACTCGCCTTTCAAATCCGAAGTTTATTTTGTCAATACCAAACAGTTTACGGACATGAAATGGGGCACGTCGAACCCGATCATGCTCCGCGATGCGGATTTTGGCATCGTCCGTCTGCGTTCATTTGGCGCGTACAGTATGCGGGTCGCCGACCCGGCCGAATTTATTAAGCAGATCGCCGGTACGAACGCCACATTTCAAACCGAGGACATCGACGGCCAGCTAAAACGGGCGATCGTCACCGAATTTTCGGATGCACTCGGCGAGCTAAAAATTCCCGCTCTCGACCTAGCCGCCCAATACAAGGAGATCGGTGAGCAGATCCGCGGCAAGATCAACGAAGATTTCAGCAGCTACGGCCTTGAGGTAACAAAATTTTATGTTGAGAACGTCAGCTTACCGCCCGAGGTCGAAGCCGCTATGGATAGGCGTGCCTCGATGGGAGCTCTCGGCGACGCTCAGACCTATATGCAGTTTCAGGCGGCTGATGCCCTGCGTGACGCGGCCCAAAACGAAGGCGGCGGAGCGGGGCTTGGCGCCGGTCTCGGTGCCGGATTTGCTGTAGGCGGTCAAATGGCAAACGCCTTTGGCGCCGGGCCGCAAGCAAGCACCTCCGGCGGAGCCGCTGGTGCATCGTCAGCGACCGTTGCATGTCCGACCTGCGGTAAGGCCAACGCTGCCGGAGTAAAATTCTGTGCCGAATGCGGCGGCAAAATGGAGATCGCTCAGGTTCCCTGCGTCAAATGTGGCGCAAATCTCCGCGAAGGTGCAAAATTCTGCTCTGAATGTGGTTCGACACAGGAAAAAGCAAAATGCACGAACTGCCAGTTTGAACTCGCCGCCGGAGCTAAGTTCTGCCCCGAGTGCGGAACGAAAACCGAAGCGGTCTAAGTAAAAAAGCAAAAGTAAAAAGGCAAAATACGGAGGGTTTGAAATTTACCTTCTTTGTTTTGCCTTTTGCCTTTTTACTTTTTACTTTAAGATTAATGATTATGCCCGTTAGCCCCGAACTAATTGAAATCTTGCGTTGTCCGCGATGTAAGTCAAAGGTCGAGATCGACACAGCAGAGACACGCCTGAAATGCGAAAACCCCGAATGCGCGCTGGTTTACCCGATCCGCGATGAGATACCTGTTATGCTCGTCGACGAAGCAACGGTCGAAAAATGAATAATGGAAAACGGATAATGGAAAATGCGAAATCGATTTTCCACTTCCATTTTTCAATTTTCCGTTATGGAGATCGACTGGAAAAATGTTGAGCGAGTTCTCATTGTTAAGCTGCGTTCGATCGGCGACACGGTTCTCACCACGCCATCGCTGATTGCCCTCAGAAGATTTCTCCCCGAAGCCCAAATAGACATTTTGCTCGAGGATTGGGTCGCCCCGCTGCTCGAGGGCCACGACGCGATCGATAACGTCATCAGCGGCGGCAAAACCTCGGGCGAGCGGCTTAGGACAGCCTGGGAAATAAACCGGCGTCGATACGACATCGTTTTCAACCTCCACGGCGGAACGACGGCAACCTTCTTCACCGCAGCTTCACGAGCCAGGCACCGCGTCGGTTTTGCCGACTACCAATACTCATTTCTCTACAATCACCTGCTCTCATCCTCATCTGATTTTTGGCAGCAGAAAACGACCCATTCCGCCGAGCAGCAGCTAGCCTTGTTAGGTTTTGTTGGTGTTCCGGTTGCAGATCGGCCAAAAACACGTCTTGTCGTTAACGAACAAATCGCCGCCCATGTCAGAACCGCCTGTGTAAGCGGGCGGAACGAAGCCGCGGGTTTTGCCCTTCTCCACCCCGCAAGTGCCTTCGCCACCAAGCAATGGCCGACCGAAAACTTCGCAAAAACCGCCGAATTCCTTGCCGCCAAGGGCCTGAACGTAATTGCCGTAGCTGCAAAAAATGAAACAGCGATTCTCGAAGAACTAAAAAAACTTTCGAGAGTTCCTATCACAACATTCAACGATCTATCGCTCCCTGAAATAACCGCACTTGCGTCGCAGGCAAAGATCTTCGTTGGCAACGACTCCGGCATCGCCCACATCGCCGCGGCCGTAAATACACCGTCCGTTGTGGTGTTTGGATCCTCAAACCGCAACCACTGGCGGCCTTGGACAGACGCTCCTAATGAGATCGTTTTTGAAGAATTCCGCTGCCAGCCGTGTCCGGGATATGTATGCGCCGAATTTGGCGAACCGAAATGTATCCTTTCAGTTAGCCCAAGCGCCGTGTTTAGGGCGCTTGAGCGCATTCTTTCGCCCGCCAATTCTTGACACTTAAGCCCTAAAACACTAGTATTTATAGTTTCGACTATTGTAGCCGAACTGTCTCTATATGTTTGAGTCGTTATCCGAAAAACTCAAGAAATCGCTGCGTAATCTTAGCGGCAAGGGCAAACTTACGCCCGAGCACGTGGACGCGGCTCTTCGAGAGATACGGATGGCGCTGCTTGAGGCGGATGTTAACTACAAAGTCGCTAAAGATTTCGTCGAATCCGTTCGGGTAAAAGCCGAGGGCGAAGAGGTCTGGAATGGCCTGAAACCGCACGAACAGGTCGTTAAGATCGTCTATGACGAGCTGAGCGAACTGATGGGCGGAACATCGTCAAGGCTTGTTTTTACCAAGCAAACGCCAAACGTCGTGATGATCGTCGGTTTGCAGGGCTCGGGTAAAACGACCTCGACCGGAAAGATCTCGCGTTGGCTCGCCGACAATCAGGAACGCAAGCCTTTGCTCGTTTCGGTTGACGTCTATCGTCCGGCAGCCCGTGAACAGCTAAAGGTCGTCGCAAATGCCGTTAACGTTGCTGTTTACGAGGCAAAAGAGACGAGCGACCCGTTGACGATCGTTCGCGGTGCTGTAAAGCACGCGACCGAGTTCGGCTTTGACACGCTGATGATCGACACGGCCGGGCGTCTGCATATTGACGACGAACTGATGGTCGAGCTCGAGCAGATAAAGGCTGAGACGAAACCGGTCGAGGTTTTGTTTGTAGCTGACGCGATGACCGGACAAGACGCGGTCAAATCAGCCGAAGTTTTTCACGAGCGCGTAGGCATCACGGGCGTTGTCCTGACCAAGATGGACGGCGACGCACGCGGCGGTGCGGCACTTTCAATTAGGCAGGTTATTGGCCAGCCGGTAAAGTTTGTCGGCGTCGGCGAAAAATACGACGCGATCGAGCCTTTTTATCCAGATCGGATCGCTCAGCGAATCTTGGGAATGGGCGATGTTCTGAGCCTCATCGAGGAAGTTCAGGGCAAGATCGACGAAAAAGACGCTCAAGAGCAGCTGCGCAAGATGACGAGCAATCAGTTTACGCTCGAAGATTTTCGCAACCAGCTCGGACAGTTCAAAAAGCTCGGGTCGATGTCAAAATTGATGAAGATGCTGCCCGAACAGATGACCGGCGGTATGCAGATCACGGATGAGCAATCAGCCGTTGTCGACCATCAGATGTTACGGACCGAGGCGATCATCGGTTCGATGACGCGACTCGAACGCGAGCGACACACGATCATCGACGCCAGCCGTAAAACACGTATCGCAAAAGGCTCGGGCTCATCGATCGGCGAGGTCAACCAATTGCTTAGACAGTATGAGCAGATGAAGAAAATGATGGCCAAGATGAGCGGCGGCGGCATGTTTGGCTCACTTGGAAAGAAAATGATGGGCGGTTTGGCTGGTGGCTTAGGCGGCGGCCTGGGCGGTTTGCTCGGCGGCGGAGATATGGGGCTTTCAGGAAATGACGGCGACGGAGGCGAGTCGCAGTCGCGAAGTATTAAGAAAAAGAAAAGGCACAAAAAGAGGAGATAGAGACAAGTGGTGAGGGAATAGGGACAAGAGGAAAAACTTTCACTCGTCTCGTCACTCATCACTCGTCACTCAAGATTTATGTTAGCAATTAGTTTAATGAGAATGGGCGCGAAGGGGAAACCTTTTTACCGCCTTGTGGTTAAGGAAAAACGTTCAAAACGCGATGGTAAGTATCTCGAAAACGTGGGTACATACGATCCGATGGCGAGCCCGGCGGATGTAAATTTGAACCATGAGCGTATCCAATATTGGATCAGCGTCGGGGCTCAGCCGACCGAAACGGTTCAAAGCCTGATCAAGCACAATCCGGTGCAGACCGAGGAGGAGCGTGCGGCATCTTTGCAGGCGAGGGCGGACAAAAAAGCTGAGGCTGAAAAGGTTCGCATGGAGGCAAAGAAGGCCGAGATCGACAAATTGAAAGCCGAGCGTATCGCCGCCGAGCAGGCCGCTGCCGAAAAAGCCGCCGCTGATAAAGCCGCTGCTGAAGCCGAGGCTATCGAAACCGAAACAACTCCTGAAGCGGTTGAGGCCGCCCCAGGTGATGTCGAAAGCGGCGCGGCCGAAGCAAGTGAGGCTGCTCCGGTCGAGGCCGATGCGGCAACTGCTGAGGCACCCGAAACTGTCGAAGCTGAAGCTGCGGCCGCACCTGAAGCAGCGCCGGTTGCCGAGACCGTCGAAGCAGAGCCTGTTGTTGAAACAAGCGTTGACACCGCCGATGCGGAACCTGCCGAAGCAAAGGTTTAAGCTTTTCGCACCCGCTTAAGATGAAAGAAGCTGTTGAAAAGATAGTCAGGGCTCTGGTCGGCGAACCCGACGAGGTCGAGGTCGCCGAGATCGAGGATGGTAGGACCGTCCGGATCGAAGTTAGGGTCGCTGAGCACGATATGGGCCGTGTCATCGGCCGTGAGGGCCGCACCGTCAAGGCGGTTCGCAGCATACTATTCGCCGCCGGGCAAAAGCACGGCAAGCGGTTTCATCTCGATCTGGTCGAGGATTAGCGGAGTTTCCAGAGTTCGTGGAGTTTTTAGAGTTTATTGAGAAAGAAAAGGCTCAACGAACCCAACGAACTCAATAAACTCATGTACGCTGTTGAATTAGTTGCAATCGCACGAATAGTCAGGCCGCGTGGGCTAAAGGGTGAGGTCGTCGCTGAAATACTTACGGATTTTCCTGAGCGGTTTGAGGGGTTGAAAGATGTAACGGCCGTGTTGCCGGACGCGACACGACTCCAATTGAAAATTGAAGAGCACTGGTTTCAGAGCGAACGAATTGTGCTGAAATTTGCCGGATACGACTCGATCGAGAGCGGCGAAAAGCTGAGAAACGTCGAGATATGCGTGCCCGAATCGGAAGCGGTTGAGTTGGACGAAGGCGAGTATTTTGACTGGGAACTTGCTCTTTGCAAGGTTGAGACGATCGGGGGTGAGGTGATCGGTAAAGTCCGCGAGCTTATGCGAACTGGCGGAACCGAGCTTCTCATTGTACAGGGCGAGACGAAAGAATATCTGATTCCATTCGTCGAATCTATCTGCGTCGATGTTGATGTTGAAAATAAGATTATTCGTGTTGATCCGCCCGACGGACTTCTTGAATTTTAGATTTCAAATTTGAAATTTGAGATTAAATGAATTTAAGAAAGGACATGAAAATTGATGTTTTGACAATTTTCCCGGAGTATTTTGGCTCGATCTTTGAATTTGGAATTATCCGCCGGGCAAAACTTGCCGGAATCGTGGAGATCAATGTCCACGACATCCGCGACTACGCGGACGGCAAGCACAAGATGGTCGATGACCGGCCGTTTGGCGGCGGCGACGGTATGGTTTTGAAATGCGAACCGATCTTCGCCGCGATTGAAAACTTGACAGGCACGAGCAACCGTGAGGAATATCCGGGAGAAACTCGCGTCGTACTGCTCTCGCCCCAGGGCAAGCCTTTGAAACAGGCTGATGCCCAAGCCATCGCGAAAGATGCGAAGCATGTTGTCCTCATCTGCGGCCGATATGAAGGCGTAGATGAGCGGGTAACCGATGCTCTGGTCACCGACGAGATCTCGATCGGCGATTACGTGCTTTCGGGCGGCGAACCGGCGGCGGCTGTCGTGGTTGATTCGCTTGTGAGACTTTTGCCCGGAGCATTGGGAAGCGAGACATCGGCCGGCAACGATTCGTTTTCAGACGGATTGCTCGATTGCCCGCACTACACGCGGCCGGCAGATTTTAGGGGGATGAAGGTCCCCGACGTTTTGTTAAACGGCAATCATGCCGAGATCGAAAAATGGCGAGCTCTTAAGGCGCTTGAAAAAACGCGGATCGCAAGGAGCGATCTGCTAACAGGAGAAAATGGTGATATGTGAGCGGTGAAAAATTGCCGTTGACCTCTGGCCGAATAGGAAATGAACAGACTAGATAGTATCGAAAATACACAAATTAAAGAAAATATTCCGGCCTTTCAGCCGGGCGACACGCTACGCGTACACGTCCGCATTCAGGAAGGTAATAAGGAACGCCTGCAAGCGTTTGAGGGCATCTGCATTGCCCGCAAGCACGGCGGTGTTCGTGAAACGGCGACCGTCCGCAAAGTGAGTTTTGGCGTCGGGGTCGAACGCATCTTCCCACTCCATGCGACCGTCATCGATCACATTGACGTGCTTCGACGCGGCAAGGTCCGCCGGGCTAAGCTCTATTATTTACGCGATCTGCGTGGTAAAGCGGCCCGCATCAAGGAACGCGATACACGAGCTAAGAAAAAGCAGTTAAGTTAAAAGCGGCTGGAGACGCGGAGGATGAGAGACGCGGAGAGGATTGATTCGTTTCGTAATGACGCGTCGCCTCTTCGCGTTTCACTGTTTAACGATTTCGAAGTTAACGGGATCGGGCTTGTTTTTGAGGAACAGGCCCGAGCCGAGGGATATCGATTCATAGCCGGTGTGGATGAGGTCGGGCGCGGATGTCTGGCCGGACCGGTCGTCGCCGCTGCCTGTATTCTCGATCCATCGCGGCCGTTGCCCGAAGGCCTCGACGATTCAAAAAAGCTCACGGCGGATAAACGCGAGGAGATCGCCGCTCAGCTAAAACTTGATTGCATCTCATACGCTGTCGGCCAGATCGAGGCCGACGAGATCGACCGCATCAACATACTCGAAGCGACCAAATTGGCGATGCTGGCGGCCATCGCCGGCCTACATCCCGCAGCCGATTTTCTGCTTATCGACGCGCTCCGCCTAAAGCAATCTCCCATCCATCAGCGGGCGATTATTCAGGGCGACACGGTTTCGGCCTCGATCGCCGCTGCCTCAATACTTGCGAAGACATTTCGTGACGACATAATGAAAGCCTATGACGCCGAATACCCGCAATATGGTTTTGCCGGGCACAAAGGCTACGGCGCCGCCACGCATTTCGCAGCCATTCGTAAATATGGCCCGTGCGATCTCCACCGGAAAACCTTTCGCGGGGTTGTGTAATCTAAGCCCTCAACAAGGAGAAAATCAATGGCAGATAAAGAAACGGAAGGCTCCGCTGCGGCCCGGCCTCTAAATTCGAGACCGGGCGCGTTTGAAACGATAATTTACGGCGGATCGGCGATCGGCATACTTGATTTTCTTGATGCCTCCATCTTTTTTCCGCTTTTCTACGGCATCACCTTTCAACAGGTTTGGTGGGGGCCGGCCTCAGGGGTGATTGGCCGCGAGGCCGCCAAGATGGGCGGGTGGAACACTGCGATTCTCGGCATTTTGATGCACTTTGCGGTCGCCTTTTGCATCGCCGCGGTCTACTACTTGCTGAGCCGAAACATCTCGTTTCTCATCCGCCATCCAGTCATTTCGGGTTTGGTTTTTGGAGTCGCGGCAAACTATGTAATGCAATGTATCGTCATACCGCTGTCTGCCCGGGGCGGCAATCCGTTGAGCGTTTTTAGCGAACCTGTCGGCTCGATGCTAAACAGCGTGATCGGCCACGCTCTATTGGTCGGCTCGCCCGTGGCTCTGATCGCAAGCTGGTCGGTACGAAGAAAAGGGGGAGCTGTTGCCGGTTAGAAGGCGATCCATTGGGTCGGCTCCTTATAGTGTGAGAGCGAGATCTTTGTCTCGGCTTTGAATAGAGGTTCGCGCATCTGCAGGGCGACCTCGGCGGTGATCCGGGCGAGATTGGGTTCATTTGCCCGCTGCGATAGGTGGGCGAGGACGATGTAACGGGCCGAGCCGTCAAAATCGTTTTGCAGCCATTCGCTGAGATCCTCGTTTGAGAGATGCCCGATGCCCGACATAATTCTCTGCTTTAGTTCCCACGTGTAAACCGAGCATGCCCGGAGCATGTCACGGCTGTGATTAGACTCGACAACGATCGCATCGCAGCCCTTTAGTTTTTCTTTTATCAACTCGCTGATGTGGCCAAAATCCATCAATGTGGCGATCCTTACGCCCTCATGTCGAGCGACAAATCCAAAATTATCTGCCGCGTCATGCGGCACGCTGAATGGCTCAAAATCGATATTGCCGATGCGAAAGTCTTGGGCGGATTCGATCTCCTGCGTTTTCTCTTTGAGAGCGGCACGGCGTTTTGATGATTCGCTGTTTCCGTTCTCGCCGCCCGCCCGTGTGTCGTAAAAAGCATCCTCGGTCGCCGCCGAAATATAGACGGGACAGCTTATCGACGCCATCAGCACCCGCAGGCCGCCGGCGTGGTCGCTATGCTCGTGGGTAATTAGAACGCCGTCGAGATCGGCCCGGTCAACCCCCATCAGGTCAAGCCGCCTCAATATCTCACGGGCGCTCATTCCCGCGTCAACAAGCACGTTTGTCGTCTCAGTTGAGATGAGTACGGCATTGCCGGTCGAGCCGCTGCCAAGGACGGTAAATCTCATTTATCTCCCTGAAACCGGGGCCGCAGTACTTTTGCCATTACCCGGCCCGATAAAAAATGCGGCGTATGGCTACCCAGAAAGGCTCCGATCTTATTTGCAAGCCCCGAAACGACCTTTGTCCGGCCGCTCCTGACCGCTCGCATCGCCGTTTCGACTACCTCATCCGCAGTCTGTTGGCCCTTGATCTGGATGGGCTTGTCGATCTTTGACGCGGCAAAGAAATTGGTCGTGGTCGGCCCCGGGCACAAAGCTAAAACCTGAATTCCGTATGGCCGGTTTTCCTCTGCGATGGCCTCTGAGAATGAGGATACAAAGGCCTTTGTCGCGGCGTATGTCGCCATAAATGGTATCGGTTGAAATCCGGCGGCGGACGAGACATTGATAATTATCCCGCTTCCCGCCTCACGCATTTTCTGCAAATAGCAATGTGTGATTGCGACCAAGGCCGTAATATTGAGCTCGATCATTTGCAGCTCATGATCGACATCGAGCTTGGCAAAATCGCCGATCGAGCCAAAACCGGCATTATTTATCAGCCAGTCAACCTCAAACCCGTGCTTTTGCGTCTCGGCCAGCAGCCGCAAGTCCATATCCGGCTCGGCAAGATCAAGTGCGACGTAATGGGCCATGATCTGGTGCTTAAGCATTAGCTCATCGCAAATTTCGTGCAACCTATTCTCGGTACGGGCGACCAGAACGAGATTGTGTTTCTCAGCCGCCAGCCGACGGGCAAAAGCCTCGCCGATACCGCTTGACGCACCCGTAATGAGGGTTACCTTCATATCTCTTCGTCAGTTTTAGCAAATGAGAAATATATCGACATCACACCCGCGATGATTATAGTTGAAGTCCCTATAAAACGGATAATTCCGGCGACTTTCTTTGTCGAGCCGATCAAACCGGTGGCCGTCAGCAGATAGTTCCAGTCGTGAAAACTGCCCTCGCTCCCCGTGAATCCGCTAGTCAAAACAAGCTGCATGACGACCGCGTCAGCGGCGTAAACCCAAACGTTCAAGATGCTCTGCCCGACCCACATTAAAACGATCGCGGCGGAGTAATAGCTCTTTTGCCAGAGAAAGTATCCAACAAAGATCGCCGGAAAGATCACCTGAAAAAGCGACCCGCCGGCGATGCCCATAAATTCGCCAAACAGCCGAAAGATCAGATGCCCCGTCTCATGGATCGGCAGATCGACACTATCCAGAAAACTGCCCTGCATCGGGTCATACGCGATCCATAGAAAATAGAGCGTAAGCACAACGGCGAATACAAGTTTTAGGAAATTCGGTCGCATCACCAACGTGTCTCCGAAAGTACTAGAAATAAGCTGGAGTGGAGCTGATAGATTCTGCAACCATGGCCTATCGCCTACTACTTATCAACAATTGCCGCTAATCTAAATTCATCGCGTGCGATCGCGTAATAAACACAATCGAAACCATAGTGCTGCTCAGTCTTTTCGTATTTCATGCCGCATTTTTCCATTATTCGCCACGAACCCGTGTTGTCCGGATGCGCGACCGCGACGATTCGTTCTAAACCTGCTTTTTCAAAACCATATTGCAGCCACGCCATCGCACATTCATAACCTAAACCCTGCCGCCAGTATTTTTCAGAGATATTGTAGCCGACCTCTATCTCGCCCGTTTCCTCAAGCGGCTGCAGCCCGCTCGTTCCGATTTTTTCACCAGTGGATTTGAGGGTCATAGAGCAAAACCCAAAGCCAAATTTATCGAAGCAATCTATGTAAAACTTTAACCGCGCGGTTAGCGCCTCGGCATTTTGCATCGCTGGGCCGCCGAGGTAGCGATTGACGGCGTCGGGGCTCCGCATTTCGATCAGCCACGGCAGATCGTCGGACGTAAGCCTTTCTATTATTAGGCGTTCGCTGTCGAGCATATAGGTTTTTAAGGCGATAGCCGCGAGATCAACCATTCGGACTCTTCGAGCGTGTAACAAATGCGGTCGTGCAATCGGTTTTGCCGCCCCTGCCAGAATTCAAATTTGTAAGGCGTCAGGCGAAAACCTCCCCAGAAAGACGGCAATGGCACCTCATCACCGAATTTTTCTCTAAATTCGGCAAAACGTTTATCAAGCACATTGCGCGACTCAATAACGGTGCTCTGGCTTGATGCCCAGGCACCCAGACGGCTGTCAACCGGGCGCGAATTAAAATATTTTTCTGACTCTTCGCGCGAGGTTTTTTGGACCCGGCCGTAAACGCCGATCTGACGGTCGAGTTGCGGCCAAAAGAAATGTAGCACGGCAAACGGATTGGCCGTGAGGTCCTTGCCTTTTTTGCTGTCGTAATTGGTGAAGAAAGCAAAGCCATCCGTGCCGAAATATTTGAGTAAAACGACCCGCGCCGACGGCTTTCCGTCCTGCCCGACGGTCGCGAGAGTCATCGCGTTTGGGTCAATGATGTTAGCGGATAGAGCCGCGTCCATCCATCCGGAAAATTGATCGAAAGGATTGAGCGAAATAGAAGATTCGTCCAGACCACCGGACGAAAAATCTCTGCGTAGATCGGCAAGCTCCTGTTTTTCCATATTCCTGATCGATTGCTCTGCGTTCTCAGGGATCTTACCCAATGCCAATCGGCCCAGCTTTTAAATCTGATGAACCAACAAACCGTCTTTTAGCTTTGGTTCAAACCACGTCGATTTCGGCGGCATTATCTCGCCTATGTCCGATACGGCAAAAAGGTCGTCCATTGTCGTCGGGTACATCGAAAATGCAATTTTTGCGATGCCCTCATCGACGATTCGTTCGAGCTCAGCCGTCCCGCGGGCACCACCGACAAAGCCAATTCGTTTGTCGGTGCGGGCATCTTTGATACCTAACACCGGTTCGAGAATGTAGCGCTGCAGGATACTTACATCAAGCCGCTCGATCGGGTCCGTTTCATGAAGGTCGGTGCGGATAGCACGCAGTGTTCGCCAAACGCCGTCCATGTAGAGACAGAGTTCACCATGCTTTTCCGGTACCTTTTCGCCGGATTCGCTCACCGCAAAATTCTCTTGAACTTTCGCGAGAAATTCAACATCCGTCAGGCCGTTCAGATCTTTGACCACGCGATTATAGGGCAAGATCCTCAAGTCTTCGGCCGGGTACATTCCAGCGACGACAAAGTTATAATCTTCCTGTCCGGTATGAGACGGGTTGTCGGCACGCATCTTTTCTCGCGCCAACCTTGCGCTTTCGGCACGATGATGTCCGTCAGCGATATATAGATCGGGAACCGCAGTGAAGGCAGCCGCCCAGTCAACAGTATTCTCGGCACGCCAGACCCGCTGCAAGATTCCTGCTGGGCATTCGAATTCATACAGCGGTTTAGCGGTCGTCGCATTTGCAAACAGGCCCGTTATTCGATCCGTTCCGCGAAAAGCTAAGAAGATAAGCCCGGTCTGGGCCTTTACGGCAAGCATGTGTCCGGTGCGATCCTCGACCTTATCAGGCCTTACCTTTTCGTGTTTTTTGACATGGCCGGTCTCGTAATCATCGATCGAAACACAACCGACGATGCCCGTCTGCGTATGGCTCTTAGCGACCAGTTGATACACGTAAAATGTCCGTTTAGGATCGTTTACGAGAATGCCGTCTTTGATAAATTGTTCGAGGTTTTGTCGCGCGCGTTCAAAGACAATTTCGGACTCGGGCTTCGATCCCTCAGGAAACTCGGCCTCGGCACGCGTAACGCGCAAAAAACTCAATGAATTGCTCTCGATGTACGCGCGAACCTCTGGTTCGTAAACAACATCGTACGGCACACACGCCACTTTTTTTGCCTTGTCCGCAACCGGGCGAAGAGCCCTGAAAGGCTTGATAATTGACAACTTAATACTCCTAAACGTCTTAATTGGACGGCGGCTTATTGCCGTTAATGATTCGGTCAAGTTCTTTATCGCTATCCTCAACGTCTTTCATCAATTGGTCGGCGTAGCCCTGTTTGTCGATCTTCCATACGCCATCCTCACGGACAAACGGAACGGTTTCCCATGAGCCATAAGAATTTTTTACCTGGAGCGTCGCTTTTTCGCCCTCGATCTTTTCATTGCGATATTCGACCGATTTTTGGGCCTGAGCAAACAGCGTTTCACGCTTTACGATGTCGTCAACTGTCACGCCCTGTGCCTTTGCTTCCTGCTCGTGCATCTTGATCGTCGCATTCGAAAGCAGGAGTTTCATCGTCCGCGTATCTTTTTGCTTGATTGCCTTGGTGTAGGTTTTAAAGGTCTCAAGCGGTGTCGCCGCCTTTTGATCACCGCACGCGGCTGACAGCGCGACACACACGAGCACCAAACTTCTTGACCAATTACCCATTTTGCAGATACCTTTTACAACACGCATAAAAATAATAAGTATAGCGTAAATCAAGGGAGCAAAAAACGAATGGAACGCAAAATCCTCGACACGGATGAACTGTCAACGGCCCTGCGCGGCTTGGACGGCTGGGAGGTGGACAACGACCTTCTGAAAAAGCGTTGGACATTTAAAAATTTTGCCGACAGCCTCGAATTTGTTAACCGTGTCGGCGAGCTGGCCGAGGCCGCCGATCATCATCCTGACATCACATTCGGCTGGGGCTACGCTGAGATCGCGCTGACGACACACGACCGTGGCGGTATCACAGACGTCGATGTCGCTCTGGCAAAAAAGATAGAACAAAATTATGTGCCGTAATATCAAAACACTATTTAATTTTGACCCGCCCGCGACGACTGACGAGGTCCAGGCGTCGGCGATCCAGTTTGTCCGCAAGCTCTCCGGTTTTAACAAACCTTCAAAAGCGAACGAGGTGGCATTTGAACTCGCGGTCGAGCGTGTATCGGCAGCCGCACAAGAAATGCTCAATTCGCTTGTGACAAACGCCCCGCCGCGCGACCGTGGGATAGAGGCTATGCGGGCAAAAGAACGCTCGGCGATACGATTTGGAGCAAATTAAGATGCGGACGTATATGACGGACGCTCCATTAAAGCATGCCCACGCGATTCGGCACCTCGGCATCGAGCACGAAAATACCGGTCGTCTGGTGTTGGCGGAAAGACATTACGACCAAGTACTCGCTCTGTATCGCGAGCACAGCAGACAGGACGATCTGGATTATGCGAACGCCGTCCGCTACCCGGCTGTGATCAAGGAACGGCTTGGTAAAGATGAGGAGTCCATTGCGCTTTGGGAGGAGGCGTACGATCGGTACGTTGGTGTTGGTATTGTCGAGGGAGTTGCCGAAGCCGCCGCACGGCTTGCGATCCTAAACCATCGGAAAGGCGAGATCGAAAAGGGCCGGGAATGGTTTGCCAAGGCGAAAGTAGCATCAGAGGCGTCGAGCGACCCGGACACGCATAAATTCATCTCTGAAGTTAATGCAAAGATCAAAAATGCGTAAACTGCAGGTCTAATCCATTTCACTCTCGTCTATGTCAAAATTTGCATAGACCTTTTGGACGTCGTCGTAGCTTTAAAGAAAATTCTCTGAACTAGCCAACTTCTGCTAATATTGCACATATGGACTATCGCGAAATAATTACGTTCGAGCCCGGAAAGCGAAGTGGAAAGCCTTGTATCCGCGGAATGCGTATCACCGTGCAGGATGTGCTTGAGTACCTTGCCGGCGGTATGACCGAAAGCGACATTCTTATTGATTTTCCTGAACTTAACCACGAGGATATACGCGCTTGCATTACGTTCGCCGCAAACCGTGAGCGACAGTTAGCGGTCGCAACGCAGTATGAAGTTATTGCTTGATCAGAATATCTCTCGTAAGTTGGTCAACCAGCTGGATGATGTTTTTCTAGAAACTACGCACATTTCGACCTCACTTTCCGAGCAATCCGAGGACGTTGAGATTTGGAACTTTGCAGAAGATAACGGTTACGTCATAGTCACCAAGGATGACGACTTCGAAAAAGCGAAGCATCCTATTCGGACATCCGCCGAAAATACTTTGGCTAAGACTTGGCAATTGTAAAACGGAAGACATTGCAGTTCTTCTAAGAAAATCTCGAGACATTATCTTGGCGTTCAACTCTGACGAGGAAACTTCATTTCTGCCGTTACCCTAACTGCCCCATTTCACTCTCGTCTATATCAAAATTTGCATAGACTTTTTGGACGTCGTCGTTGTCATCGATGGCTTCGTAAAGTTTTAGCATTGATTGTGCGTCGCCGCCTTCCAGCCGAATGTAGTTTTGCGGGATCATCGAGACCTCGGCAGCTTGAGGTTCTATTCCGGCGGTTTTTAGGGCTTCGGTGACAGATTCGAACGCGTCCGGAGCGGTGTAGATCTCAAAGACATCGCCCTCGTCCTGCATATCGTCAGCACCGGCTTCGATCGCGATCTCAAAAAGCTCGTCCTCGGATTTTGCGGCTTTATCCACGACGATATAGCCTCTTTTGTCGAACATCCATGCGACTGAACCTGCTTCGCCGAGATTGCCGCCATTTTTTGAAAAGATATGCCTCAATTCGGCGACCGTTCGATTGCGGTTGTCCGTCATTGTTTCGACCAGCACCGCGACCCCGCCAATACCGTAGCCCTCGTACGTGATCTCATCGTACGCGACGCCCTCGAGTTGGCCCGTACCGCGTTTAATGGCACGGTCGATCGTATCATTGGGCATGTTGAGCCCCTTGGCGTCGGTGACAGCCTTGCGGAGCCGGGCGTTTGCGTCAACGTCACCGCTGCCGCCCGTGCGGGCTGCGACGGTGATCTCTTTGATCAGCTTTGTAAATATCTTGCCGCGCTTGGCGTCTAGAGCACCTTTCTTATGCTTGATCGTGTGCCATTTGGAATGTCCTGACATTGATGTTGATCCTTACACTTTCTTGTAGGCGAGAGTTTGGTGAGCCCTTTGCTGCCCGCGTTTCCGCCCTGCATTTACCGAATTTGTAAATATACCACGCGCGGTTTTGCCATTCAAAGCATCGGGAATCCTATCTCGGAAATTCCCGTGATGCGAATCCGTTTTGTTTTTGACGTTAGCCCGCTTAATATCTCGACATCGCTCCTCGAAACGCTGAAATGGTTTGTCAGGAGCTTGATAAGCTCGGCGTTTGCCGCACCATCGACGGGCGGCGACGCGATCCGCACCTTTAGCGCGCCGTCGTGTTCGCCGATAATCTCGCTCTTCGCGGCACGCGGTACAACGCGAACCGAAAACACAATTGAATTTTCCTTTTCTGTAACCTTTCCCTTCATTTAATGCGGATTTAACCCGATCTAGGCTATCATAGCTGACAAATCCTTTCTTTTAGCAGGTACATAAATGTCGAAAATAGAAAATTTCCGTTCTTTGCCCGTTATTGTTTTGATAACCCTCGCTGTAGTTTCGATTGCGATCTACGTAGGTTCGCGCACTTCGCAAGCCCTCGCGGGTGATGGCTCGGCTCTCGGAGCTGCTCAATCCGGTGCGGGCACTTTGATCGTCGATGCTGCTACGGGCCTGCCGGCCGTGGCTCCGCTAACAATGAATTTTGTCCGGACGCCTGACACGACTGGTCCGGATGGTAAAGGACGCTATTTGATCGCCGTGAATAGCGGTTTCGGCCTGACGTTTAGCTCTAAGAGCAGGCCGCAGCAGACGCTTTCCGTAATCGACCTGAATCTCAAACCCGAGCCTAAGGTTATTCAAAATCTATATTTTCCGTCGCCGCAAAGCGCTAATGTTGGGCTCGTTTTTGACCCTAAGTTACAACCGGACGGTAAATATAGGCTGTTTGTAGCTGGCGGCAATGAAAACAAGATCTGGATTTTGGGTCTCGATATGACCGCCGCGCAGCCGCTGTTGCCGCAAAGTAAACCGGACGAAAAATTTGATTCGCCGTCAGTCGATGTTTCGGGGTTTGCAGAAAATGCACCCACGCCGAATTACAACGGTAACGTTGCTCCGATCTACCCTATGGGCCTCGCCTTAAGCCCCGACGGCGAAACGATCTATTCCGCAAATAATCTTGGCGATACGCTCGGCATTCTGTCCGACCTGCGAAATGCTAGAAAGATCGCCCGCATTAATCTGCGTCGGCCCGGCTCGGAACAATTTGTCTATCCATACGACGTTAAGGTTTTGGCCAATAGCGGGCGCGTCGCCAAAACGTATGTGTCACTTTGGGGTGACGGCTCGATCGCGGTGGTCAGCCCAAGCAACAGCGTTTCGCATGTAAAGGTCGACCGCCACCCGACAGCGATGATCCTTAACAAGGCCCAGACGCGGTTGATGGTCGTGAATTCTAATGCCGATGTTGTTTCGGTCATCGATACCCGCACGGATCGGGTGATCGAGAGCATTAAGGTTCGCCTGAATGACTCGCTCGAGATCGGAGCAAGCCCCGAGGGGTTGGCGCTCAGCGAGGATGAAAAAACGCTGTACGTTGCAAATGCCCATGCAAATGCTGTGGCCGTGATCCAACTGGCGGCAAACCCGACACCAAAGATCGCCTCAAAACTCCTGGGCTTTATCCCGACCGGCAAATATGCATCCGCTGTTGCGGTGGTCGGAAACAGACTCTTTATCGCGAATGGTAAAGGAACCGGAATGGAAAACTCGTCGAATAAGGTGACCGATACAGGCCTCTACCCAAACATGCCAAACGAGAATTATCCGGCCGGGGCCAGTAAACGCGGTCAATACAGCGCCGCGATCGTCGCCGGAAATATCAGCATGGTGGATATCCCCGATGAAAAGCAGTTATTTGCCTATACGCAATCGACGATGCGAAACAACGGGCTGCTTGGCCGTGAAAAACGAAGTATTTTCCCCGGCGGGAAATCACCCTTTAAGCATGTAATTTATATTATTCGTGAAAACCGTACGTACGATCAGGTTTTTGGCGATCTCCAAACCGCCGGTAACGGACAGAGGGCGGACGGCGATGCCTCGGTAGCGATCTTTGGAGCCGGAGATGCGGCTAAATCGCCGGGCGGTGCGAACCAATCAATCACACCAAACGCACGTGCGATCGTCAAGCGTTTTGGCCTGCTTGATCGCTTTTTTGTAAATGCTGAAGCCAGCCCCGACGGCCACAATTGGTCAACCTCGGCTTTTTCAAACGATTTTATTGATAAGTCGTTTAGATGGAATTATTCAGGACGTGGACGCACCTATGATTTCGAGGGCTTTAACCGGCTGCCATCCTATGACCCGCCGGCAAATCAACCGCCCGTCGCTTTGCCCACGGTATTCTCATTGCCCGCCACAAGTGACGACATCGCTAATTTCCAAAAGAAATATGTTCCATATTTGAATGGGGCCCGCGACATCGGCGAACCCGAAACGTTATATTTGTGGGACGCGGCAAAACGCGCGGGCCTTACCTATAGAAACTACGGCGAATATGTCGCTACCATTTCACAGGAAGATCTAGCCGAGGTAAACACGCATAAGTCCAAAAAATACCCTGATATTTCACCGACTGTGAACGCATTTGCGACGAAAAAAACGCTCGAAGGCAATTTTTCGCCGACCCATCGTAATTTTGACCAGTCCACCCCGGATTCTTTTACGACCGATTCATACCGTTTTGCCCGCGAAACGGACGCATCGGCTGATCCGGCTATAACCGAAAACAATCCAAAATCGGAATTCCGCGGCAACTCGCGTTACGGAGCATGGTCCGCCGAGTTTCGATCGTATGTCGCTGACCAGCAGGCGGGCAAAGGCGACCACATGCCAAATTTGTCGATCGTGCGGCTGTCAAATGACCATACTGCAGGGCTCCGCAAAGGAACGCCGACCCCGCAGTTTTATGTCGCCGAAAACGATTACGCCGTGGGGCGCCTCGTCGAGGAGGTTTCAAAAAGCCCTTACTGGAAGGACACTGCGATCTTCGTTGTCGAGGACGATGCTCAGGATGGCCCGGATCATGTCGACGCCCACCGTTCGCCGGGGCTTGTGATCTCGGCTTATAACCGTCCGGGTGTGTTAATCCATGATTTTCACAACACCGTCAGCCTCATTCGAACACTCGAACTTTGCCTTGGTATGCGTCCGATGAATTTTCTTGACGCCAATGCGACGCCGATCGATATCTTTACGGACACGCCAAATTTCGACCCGTACACCGCAGTTTTGCCTGACGTGGCTCTCGACAACCTTTATCCGGCCGATAAGCCCGTCGGCAAAACGGCATACTACATGAATATGACCGAGCGTCAGGACTTGCGGCATCAGGATATGGCTAACCCACGCGAGATGAATGAGATAATCTGGTTCTCGGTCAAGGGCGATGCCGCAATGCCAGTTGCCCAACGGCTACCAGCCTTTGACCTGATGAGAGCAGGGTTGAAAATGGAGGCCGAAAATGAGGGCCGCGATCATGACGGCGATGATGAATAAGAGCTATTGCATGACAAAAATCCGCAGGACGATCGACTGAAGAAAACCGATCAATAGCAAGACCAGCATCGCCGAGATATCGAACATCCCGATCGGCGGTATCAGCCGTTGAACCGGAAGCATGATCGGGTCCGTTACGCGCATTACAAATCCTAGAAATGTCTTTCGTGTAAAGACAAACCACGATGCGATAAACCTGATAAAGATAAAAAGCACCAGCAAACTTAGCAGGCCGTAGAGCACAAATCCGATAAAGACCTTCGGGTTACCCTTCTCGATGCCGGCCGTTAGACCGTCGATCACAAAAAAAGTGTTGCCTACGATCTGTGTAAAAAAATATGTAAATACGAGCCCTATAAATATTGTCAGGAGCGGGGCGAGCCTCGTATCGATGCGGTACATCGCAAAAAACCTCGCCGCCGGATAGACCCATTTTTCAGTCGCCTTGCGAACCTTAAAGCCAAATCTGCCCATCTTGCCAAAAGGATTTGGATCGGCGTAATTAAAGATCAAACGCAGCAGCAATACGCCCAGAAAGACGCCGTAAAGACTCCAAACGACGAGGCTAAAAATCGGATAAACCAAAGCTGAAAGCATAAGATTCTTTTTTGCGGCTAGGCCATCCTTTCCCGTTTTCCGAAGATCGCCGTGCCAACTCGGACGACGGTTGCCCCTTCCTCAATTGCTATCTCAAAATCGTTGCTCATCCCCATCGAAAGCTCGCCGTGACCGTTTGCAAATGCATTCTGCGATGCCAGGTCATCACGGATCGCTTTTAGCCGTTTGAAATATGGCCGAGATTCCTCTGCGTCGTCGAAAAAAGGCGGTAGAGCCATCAGGCCATGAAACTGAACACGTTTGCAGGTTTTCAAAAAATCGACAAGGTCGTCGATTCGGCTCTCATCGATCCCTGATTTTGACGACTCGCCGGCGAGATCTACGTGCACAAAAACGGAAAGTTTTTCACGGCCTTCTTCAATGCATATACGCTCAAGCCGCTCTGCAAGTTCGAGCGAATCGACCGAATGGATCACGTCGAAAAGCTGAACGGCTTTCCGCGCCTTGTTCGATTGCAGGTGTCCGATCAAGTGCCACTCCGCCTTCGCACGCCCAATATCCCCGATCTTACTCTCCGCCTCTTGGACTTTGTTTTCGCCAAAAACAGCCACTCCGGCATTCATCGCTTTACGCAGAGTTTCCGCCGGATGAGTTTTGCTGACGGCAATAAGCTTGATCTCATTCTGGTCACGCCCGGCCCGGGTGGAGGCGCTAGCGATCCGCCGGCGAACGTCATACAGGTTTTCAACAAGATCACTTTGCACATCTTCAATATAACAAAGCGCCGGATGAGTAACCACGAAATTACACGAATGAAGCACGAAAAAGAAAATCCTTTTTATCGCCTTTTCGTTTTCTTTCGCAGTTCCAAGTCCGAACCCATCTTGAATTTTGCCCGCCAAACTAGTATTCTCTTGAGTTCGGCGTGCGGACGTGGCGGAACTGGTAGACGCGCAGGTCTCAGAAGCCTGTTGCCGCGAGGCAGTGGAAGTTCGATTCTTCTCGTCCGCACCAAAACTTTGGGACTGTATAAGAAAGACAAGGCGAGTACAAGTCCCTTGTCTATTTTTATTTGCGGTGCTTTGTTAACGTCTTGGGTGAGGACTTGTGGGACGCGCCACAATCCGTGCAAGCTCCGGTCTTTTTCTCTCCAACTGCAAACTCACACATGCGGCAGGAATTTACCAACTCGGTCGTAAAACATCAGCACGCCTTCGGCCTGACCCTTGCCGACGAAGCGGTGCAGAGGCTCGCGGATTATTACGATCTGGTGCAGGAGCATAATCCGCTGCTTCATCTAGTCGGGCCATGCTCGCCGGAGGAATTTGCCATTCGCCATATTCTCGAATCGCTTACTATGCTCGAATATCTTCCGCCGAACGTCCGATTCGCCGATGTCGGCACGGGCGCAGGCCTGCCGTCGATACCATGCCTGCTTGTCCGCGAAGATCTGACAGCCATTCTGATCGAGGCCAAAGAAAAAAAGGCTAAATTCCTCAAAATCGCGGTGGAGACGCTGGGCCTTGCCGGACGGGCCACGATAGTCCACTGCCAATTCGACGAGGCCGTCCCCGAAGGCTGCGAATTCGTTACCTGCCGGGCACTCGATAAATTTACCGAAAAGTTGCCCCGGCTGTTGAAATGGGCGGCACGTCGCGCTCTGCTGCTATACGGCGGGACCAACCTCGGCGAAGCGCTGCAAAAGCAGAAAGTAAAGTTTATTCAAAAATTGATGCCGATGTCGGAGCGGCGTTTTCTCTTCGTGACCCGTCAATGAGCGACCTCGAGCACATTGTAGAGCATAAATTTTAGTCCGGCGCTCGGCAGTATCATGTAGTCGCCTACCTTAATGTAGACGTCATTGCCATTGACGATCCTATCGATGGCGTTGCGGCTGATCTCGTATGTAAGTTTTTCGCGAACGTTCTCGCCGTCTTTCGCGACCGTTCTTTTTGGCCGGCCGACGACGATATTATTACCCTCGCCAGTGATCGTCAAAACGTTATTGGTAAGAAACCGCACATTTTTCGCGACCGAGATCATACTAAAAATAAAGACGCCTTTTCGCCCCTTTTTTTCATCCTCTTGATAAAAATAGGTCAGATCGGCCACAGCCTTTCGGTCCTTCGACAGCTCCTTATTTTGTTCGACGATCTCCTGAAAAGTAGTGCTGATATATCCGGTTTTTGTCGCTGGATCATAACTGTTTACGAGTGCCCCGACGCTTCCCAATGCTGGATTTACATTTGCGGCCGGTGGTGTCGTGCGGGTTGAAACCGGGATCGTCGGTTGCTGCGGTATTTGAGTAGGCAGGGTGTCGGGAGGCATTTCCCAGGCGGGCCTTAACCCCTCTACGGACCAAAGGCCTCTTTTTTCTCGTTGAGCTGCGGCCGCGAATGATGCATAAAGGTCGTAATTCCGGGCTTCCTGTCCCGACAGCAGTGACGGTATGTGCCATGCCGCACCGTCGCGCAGCATCTGCTGGCTTAGATCGATACCATTTAGCGTCAGCTGACCGATCGTTCGGTCGTCGCGGATCGAGGTTGGCCGGTATTGGACGATCTTGCCCATCACCAGGTCGCGGAGGTGACTGGATACCGTCTTGCCGGCCGGCTGTCCGGCATCGGGTACGTCGATGTATTGAAGCTGAACCTTTATCTGGCCGGTTGAGATGCGGACGACGACGGTGCGTCCATCGACAATTTCAATCACCTCGCCGGTAAAGGATAGTTGGGCGTTCGCCGATAAGGCGAACACGACGACGGCAAACGCAGCAAGAACGGTCAATCGCAGTACTCGTTTCATAATGATATTTTTAATTGACGTCGAGATCGTATTCACGCAGCCGCCGGTAAAGGGTCGACGACGAAATACCGAGCAATTCGGCCGTCTTGCCTCGATGCCAACCCGTTTTTTCGAGTGCACCGATGATCTGTTGGCGTTCGAGATCGCGCAGATTGGTCGGCGACGCATTTTGAAACGATGCGACAGATGTTGACTGGGGCGCGTTGTAGCTTACCGAAACACTAGGTTTCTCGGTTCGAAAGGCGATCTCGGGCGGGAGTTCGCGCGGTGTGATCGTGCCGTTGTCCGAAAGCAAGATCGCCCGTTCGAGACAATTACGCAGCTGCCTGACGTTACCCGTCCAGTCAAAGGCGTATAACGCGTCGATCGCGGCCGGCGACAATTCCGGCTCGTTGTTGCCTGCAAGTTTGTGAAGCAGATGACGGGCCAAGGGTTCGATATCCTCCCGGCGGGTCCTGAGAGGCGGTATATTTATCTCAAAACTGTTGACGCGATACATCAGATCGGCACGGAATACCCCCTCCGCGATCGCAGTATCCTTATCCCGGTTCGTCGCCGCTATCAGTCGCACATCGACCTCGACCTTTTTCACGCCGCCGACACGGAAAAAGGTCCGCGTCTCGAGCGCCCGCAGCAGTTTGGACTGAAGCTGCATAGGCATTTCCATGATCTCGTCCAAAAACAAAGTCCCGCCGTCAGCGATCTCAAAAAGCCCCAATTTTCGAGTTCGGGCCCCCGAAAACGCCCCGGCCTCATATCCAAATAGCTCGCTCTCGAGCAGCGTATCCTGAAGCGCGGCACAGTTAAGGTCAATAAAAGGTTTGTCACTCCGGGTGCTAAGCCGATGGATCGCCTGAGCGATAAGCTCTTTACCAACTCCGGACTCACCAGTTATGAGGACGGACGTATCGGACGGAGCAACGCGCTGAACCAGCCGCAATGCCTCTTTCATCTGCGGCGAATCGGCGACTATCTCCGGCAGCGCCTGATGCGTACGCGCGATCTGCGCTCGTAGGCGTTGATTATCGACCTTGAGCTGCTGCTTTTCGGCTGCGGCCGTCACTAATGCAGAAAGTTCGCCGATGCGATAGGGTTTTGTAAGGTAATCGTAGGCGCCGAGTTTCATTGCCTCGATCGCCGATTCGACGGTCGCCTGTCCGGTGAGCATTATCACCTCGGGCGGATTTTGGCTCTGCTCCCGCGTGCGCCGCAGCAGGCCCATGCCATCAAGCCGCGGCATGTTGATGTCGCACAACACAACATCGTAATCCTGCTCCTCGAGCATTTCCCACGCGGCCTCACCATCAGCCGCACAGTCGACCTCGTGTCCCTGGCGGGCCATTTCTTTCTGCACGACGAGCCGCAGGTTTTTTTCGTCATCGACTACTAGTAATTTAGGCATATCTATTTTTTAAAAGGAGGGTTGAGGGTGAGAGTACTAATTTGACACGGGTAGAAATATTGAGAAGGTCGTGCCTTTGCCGACGTTTGAACGTACGCTAAGCCGCCCGCCGTGCTCGGAGATGATGCCGTAACAAACGGCCAGGCCGAGCCCCGTCCCTCTGCCAACCTCTTTGGTGGTAAAGAACGGCTCGAAGATCTTTGGCATATTCTCTTGCGGAATGCCGGTGCCGGTGTCCGCTACCTCGAGCACCACACGGTTGGGCTTTGAAAACACTCGAAATGTGAGCTTTCCGCCATCCGGCATCGCGTCGATCGCATTTGTCGCGAGAGCGATCACCGCCTGCTGGATCTGGCCGCCGTCGGCACTAACCAACGGAAGATCCGGCTCGATCTCCAGGTCGTGTAGAATCCCGGTGCCTCGCTTTTGGTGCGAGATGAGGTTTGCAGCGGACCGTACTATGTCGCTTACGTCTAACTGGGACCTCTCGCCTGTGCGTATCCGGCTAAAATCGAGCAGCCCGGTTGTTATCGTCTTACACCGAAACGCCTCGCTTTTTATCAGCCCGAGATATTCTGCTAGATCGGCAGCTGCCTCCGATGTCTCAAATGAACCCTCGTCGATGCGTTGCTCCAGCGCCTCGGCACACGCCGCGATCGTGGCGAGCGGATTATTTATCTCGTGGACCACCCCGGCGGCCAGCCGCCCTACCGCCGCAAGTTTTTCGGCACGATTGATCGCATGGATGGCTTCGACCCGGATGGTGACATCTTCGCCGACGGTTATCACATGGGTCACCTCGCCCTCGGCATTTTGCATCGGCACTTTGCTGACCATCCAATGCAGCGTTGAGCCATCGTCCGCAACCGTCTGCTGCTCGATCCGCTCGATAGTACCGGTTCTGAATGCCCGCTCAAATTCCTGACGGAGCCGTCCCTGCGGATATTTTTCGAGAACGTCAAAAACATCCCGCCCGATGGCTATGTCGCGCGGTATTCCCTGACCGCCGACCTCGCGATGGCGGTTCCACGTCACGATCCGATAATCGCGATCAACCACGTAGAGCGACACCGGCAGTGCGTCGAGGATCGATTCGGTAAACTTTCGATGCTCTTCGCGGGCCTCGTTTATCGAATCGTTGAGTGTGCCTTCGTAATGGGCCGACAGGTTTATGCTCATCGCGGCCATCTGCGTCGCCGCTTCGATCAGCCTCGCTTTATGGTCGGTAAATTCATTCCTGCTCGCGAACCCGGTAATTATCGCGCCTTTCACCTCCCCGTTGATATGCAGAGGGGAGATGTATTCGTGGGTATGGGCGTAATTGTCTATCAAAAGCTCGGCTTTGGCCTCTTCGGCGTAACCGATCTGCGGGGGCATAAATGCCAGCCATTTCTCCAACCGCGGCCGGTTTAGAAAACTTTCGCCGATCTCGCCATCAGAGCCAAACGCACACGTAATGAGCCCGACGCTCTCAAGTTCGGCAACAAATACGCATAATCCCGCATCTACTTCGTGTTGGATAGCTTCGGCGACACGGCTCGCCACCTTTTTCGGGTGAACCGTAAAGAGCAGACTGCGTCCCAGCTCGGCAATAAACCGCAGGTCGCGGGTCTGTCCATCGCTAACGTCTATCGGAGGGATAGGGCTGGCGTCAATTTTCGGCGGCGAGGAAGTATGCATTTTTGTTGATCGCAGCCGGGTGAATCGGTGCAGAAAATATCGTCTCAGCAGGTGAATTTGTCGAATCGGGAGGTCTAGAAACCTCATCACTAATTAAAAACAATTTTAAACATTTTGTCAACAGATTAAACGCGGCGACTTGCGGATTGACACTGATTGCAAACAGGTCGAGAATTGAATTGGCATGACGGATCTTTTGTCGAAAAAAGTTTTATTTTTTGGATTCGCTCTTACGGCGATTTTGGCCTATGTTGCGGCGGAGCCGCGTGAAGCCCGGGCCCAAGAGATAGTGGATAAGACGGTTGCCGTCGTCAGTGACAGCTCGCTGGATGAGCTGATAACCTACTCTGACATCCTGTGGCAGCTTGCGTTGCAGCCCGGAACGCCGCTCGACAAGCCAAGCTCGCAGGACCTAAATCAGGCACTGCAATTACTTATTAATCAACGCCTTTTCGCCCTCGAGGCCGAACGCCTGCCGCGGACCGCACCGACCGAGACCGAAATCGCCGACAAGATAAACGAGATACTTTCACACTTTCCGTCACCGGCGGCTTTTGAGGCGAGATTGAAGCAGGTCGGATTTGAATCGATCAAAGACGACAATTTTGAGCATTTGATCGCGCAGCGGGTCGCGATCGAAAAATACATCGATTTCAGATTTGGATCATTCGTGGTTATCACCCCCGATGATGAGGCAACGTATTACAGCGACGTATTTCTACCCGATTTTAGACGCAGCTCACCCGGCATTCTCGTACCAAACCTGGACGAAAAACGTGTTGCGATTCACGAGACCTTGTCTCGCGAAAAGGTCGCCGTCAGCATCGAAAATTTTCTGGACGAGGCAAAACGCCGTGCGGTGATCGAGGTATTGATCGAGGTGTGACCCCATTCGGTCTTGACCTATAGGCCTCAGAGATTTATCATCGTAAATTCCATGCCGGGGTGGCGAAATTGGTATACGCACTAGACTCAAAATCTAGCGGGCTTAACGCCCATGTCGGTTCGACTCCGACCCTCGGTACCATCTCTGAAAGAAACCTCTAGCCAGAGGTAAATAGTTTGTGCAATAATGTCATCACTGGGGGTGATATTATGATAAATAATTCAAACGAGGTGGCTAAGGCCTGAGCAAGGCGATAGCTACTTTTATTCAAACAAAAAAAGGCACGTTCTATTGAGCGTGCCTTTTTGTTTATTTGATCAGCGTAATTACTGTCGTCGGTAATCTGACACTTCGCCGGTCTGCTGGTTGACTGTCCTAAAACCGTTTCTGGTTTGGGTAACGGTCGAGGTATTGCCGCCCAGGCTAAGAGTGCCGTTGCTGTAGGTGCCGACCTGCGTTGTGGTTCCGAGATAAAGCGTCACTTGACCGTTTGATTCGATCAGAAAAGTACGCTCCGAACCATTTGTCCATACAAATCTGCCTAGTATCCAACTAGGCACATTGGATGAACCTCCACCATTCCAACCGCCGCCATTCCAGCCGTTGTTATTTTTTGAATAGTTGCTGGTTTCACCTGAGGTCTGATTATAGGTGGTGATGTTGTTGCCATTTCTGGTAACTGTTGACTGCTCTCCGTTGAGATTGATCACACTTCTGTAATAGGTTCCGTAGATCGTCGTGCCGCCGGCGTACACAGTTACGCGGCCGTTTTTGTCGATTACCATCCGTCGGTCGGGGCCATTTGTCCAATACCACGTTCCCTGTGCCCAGCCGGGAGGTGTGCTAGTGTTGCCATTATCGTTCCAGCCGCCGCCATTGTTACCGCCGGTTAGTACATAGTCGCTAACCTCTCCGCTCGCTTGATTGTATGTCCTGAAACCGTTACCTGTACGGGTGACGTTCGACGTATTGCCGTTAATCACCATACGGTTGTTGTAGATCGTTCCGTAGCTTGTCGCACCATCAATGTAGAGGGTAACACGGCCGTTCGAGGCGATGTTCATCGTCCGGTTGTTGCCCTGAACCCAGCGCCATGTACCAACCGCCCAGCTTGGAGCGTTACCGCCGCCGTTCCCGCCATTCCAACCTCCGCCGCCGTTCCAGCCGCCGCCATTGAGTCCGGGCAGATCGAATGTGTCAGCAACCTTGTTAATGTCGTTTCGCATATTGCGCCACTGCGATTCGAGCTGGCGGGCAAACGAAATATTGTTCATCATCGTATTTACAGGCTGCGCATATGAAAGCATTTCCTGAACATCACCCCGGCTTTCCCACCATGTTTTAGACTTCTTAAAGCGGTTGCTCAATCGGTCGAGAGACCTCTCATAATCCTTTACATATCCGTTAAACCGGTCCTCAGTATCCGTTCCGTTCAGATTGCTCCGATCCATCTGGCGGTCAAAGTCTTTGCGAAAACGGTCGCTGCTTTTTTCGAGACGGACGACATATTCTTTGACCTGGTTATAGCTGTAAACATTGATATAACGCCCTTCCTGAGCATTTGTTACGCTGGGCACCACCCCAGCAAAAATAGCCAGAGATAGGCCGGCAAGTATAATTTTGATTGTTTTAGTTACTTTCATTGGAACTCCTTCCTGATTTCGTGTTGTAAATACGCCATGCTTTTGTGCATTTCGGCTAAATGTTAAATATCGTTCAAAAGAAAACTCCATCGGCTGCGCTTTTGGGGGAGAACGTTGATACGATGAGTATATTAGAATCCGACGTTGCCAACAAACTAAGTTACCCGCCGCACACAATCGAATATGCACCTTAGCGACTTTGACTTCTTTTTGCCCGACGGTTTGATCGCCCAGAAACCGGCCGCCCAACGCGAAGGCTCGCGCCTCATGATCGTTGACCGCTCACAAGGCACATTTTTTGACGGCAAGTTTGTTGAGCTGGCCGATCTTTTATTGAACGATGATTTGCTTGTAATTAATAATACAAAGGTTTTTCCGGCTAGATTGTTAGGCGATACCGAAACCGGCGCAAGTATCGAAACCTTTCTTGTACAAGAGCTGGAGCCAAGTATTTGGGAAGTCCTTGCCAGGCCCGCAAAACGCTTAAAGCTTGGGAAGATCCTCAGTTTCGGTAATGAACTATCGGCGATCGTGGTCGAGAAAAAGGATGACGGCAAGGTCGTGATCAAGTTCGAGACTAACGGCGACCTTATGGAAGCGATCGATAGGGTTGGCCGGACGCCGTTGCCTCCGTATATAAAGCGGACATTGGGCAATATCGACAGCGACCGCGAACGCTATCAGACGGTCTATGCAAAAAATCGCGGAGCGATCGCCGCCCCCACCGCCGGCCTGCATTTTACGCCGGAGATATTGCAAACGCTGCGTGAAAAGGGGATTGAGATCGCGGAGATCACGCTTCATGTTGGTTACGGCACGTTCGAACCTGTTCGTGTTGATGACCTTTCGAAGCACCGTGTCCTACCCGAAAAGTATGAGATCGACGAGGCGGCGGCAGATATCCTAAACCGTGCCAAAGCGCAGCATCGCCGTATCGTAGCTGTCGGGACGACTACTACGCGGGCACTCGAATCGAATATCGACAAATTTGACCGCTTTGCTGCGGGCAGATACGCTGCGGGGCTGACAATTACCCCCGGGTATGAGTTTCGAGCGGTTGACGCAATGCTTACCAATTTTCACCTCCCAAAAAGTTCGCTGCTGATCTTGACTTCCGTCTTTGGCGGGCACCAACTTATAATGGATGCATATCGCCACGCTGTCACAGCAAATTATCGCTTTTATAGCTACGGCGACTGTATGCTTATTATTTAGTTCCTAGAGTTAAATAGTGATTAGAGTCCGTTGAGTTTTTTGCCTCAATGAACCCAATAAACTCTAAGAACTCACCACTCGAAACATGGCTGTTTTGGAATCGATCAGAAATTTTTTTATTCCGGTTGCGTTTGCCGAACCTGAAACAATAATTCCTGCGCCCCCGATGACGTATGAGATACGTCCCTTGACGGCCGATCATTTGCCCGAGGTGCTTCGGCTTAACATCCGATGTTTTCGCAACGGCGATAACTACACAAAACACACGTTCGAGTATCTGCTCAACGAACCGCGGACGTTAAGCTATCGGATGGTCACGCCGGGCGATGAGATAGTCGGTTTTGCATTTGCAATGGTAAATGAAAATAATGCCGCCCATCTCACCACAATTGGCGTCGCGCCCGAGCATCGCCAGCGACGTATCGCCGCAAAATTGCTCGATCATATGGAAAAAGCACTCCGCATTCGCGAAATAGGAACGATAATGCTCGAGGTTCGTGTCGGCAATGAAGCGGCCCTGGATCTATACCGGAAACTGGACTACACCGTTGTCCAGCGCGTCATTAAATACTATAACAACGGCGAAGATTGCTTTTTGATGATGAAATCACTGCATTAATTCAGAGCCGGATTTTTGCCTCTGCCTCGAACTTTAACTTTGAACTTTGAACTTCCAAGCATATACCCGATCACCGACACCCGAATCTCCGGGATCTCTCATAGGGACCAGGTCGAGAGATTGATCGCCGGCGGGGCAACCGTGATCCAGCTTCGAGACAAACATGCGGCACCGGCTGAATTTTTTAGGGCAGCAAAGGATGCCCTATTTGTCGCCCGCAAAACCGGCGTCAAACTATTAATAAATGACCGGGTCGATATTGCCCTAGCGTTAAATGCGGACGGCGTCCATGTCGGTCACGACGATCTATCGCCGGAGAAAGCACGCGCGATCCTCGGTGATCGAGCGATCATAGGCTTTTCTACGCATACAATCGAGCAAGCCGTCGAAGCGATAAAAATGCCTGTAGATTACATCGCGTTCGGCCCCGTTTTCAAAACTAAAACGAAAGAAGCACCTGATCCGACGGTCGGCCTCGGCGAACTAATACGGGTGCGGAAAGCGATAGGCGATTTTCCACTAGTAGCAATCGGCGGGATTGACGCGGACAATTTACTTTCGGTCTTGCGGACTGGAGCAGATTCGGCTGCGATCATCAGCGCCCTGGTTTCCGATGTCCTGCTAATAAAAGAAAACATGAGCTCTCTCTTGGCCTCAACCAACCCCTGATGCATAACGATGTTGTAAAATGTTAAAAAATTACTTGCACAACTACAACTTTTGAGCAATAATAATAATTGGCAGTTTTAGTAAAGCTCGCCTCACGCGCCTAATTCTTTGATCCCTACCCGATTTGCGGCCTTTCAGGAGTAAACACCAACATGAGTTTGCTTGATGTAGCACCCATAATTGAGCAGATGCTGCTCGTTTCCGAAAATGTCAGCGACCTTAATTTCTCGTGCGGTCAAAAACCGCAGGTCGAGATAAATGGCGTGCTTTATCCGGCTTCGCCGATCGGTCTTGGTAGACTTTCTGCATTTCAGACCGAGATGATAGCGATGTCGCTGATTCGGGACAATCCGGACGCGGCAGCTCAGCTTTTCAAGCATAGGACGGCCGATCTTAGCTATGCTCTGCCCGGAAAATGCCGTTTTCGCGTAAACATCTTTCAGCAGCGAAATTCGTACTCGATAGTGATGCGTGTTATTCCGCACGAGATCCCGAGTTTTGATTCGCTCCGCCTGCCGCCCCAGCTAGCTGAGCTGGCCGACATCAGAAATGGAGTGGTCTTGCTGACTGGCCCGACCGGTTCGGGAAAAAGCTCGACACTTGCGGCGATCATCGACCGTATCAACGAGACAAAGGCTTACCACATCGTCACGATCGAGGACCCGATCGAATTTCTGCACAATCATAAAAAAAGTACGATCAATCAGCGCGAGGTCGGAGCGGATACTAAGGATTTTGGTTCGGCGCTTCGTGCTGCTCTGCGTCAGGCTCCAAAGGTGATCCTCGTAGGCGAAATGCGTGATCTCGAAACGGCAGAGATCGCTCTCGAGGCAGCCGAGACGGGCCACCTTGTGCTCTCGACGCTGCATACGATCGATGCATCTAAGACGATCGACCGTATTATCGGCCTCTATCCTAAAAACGAGGAGCGGGTCATCCGCACACGGCTCGCCCAGACATTTCGATATATCGTATCGCAGCGTCTGATCCCGACGGCGGACGGACGCGGTCGGATCGCCGCCGTCGAAATACTAAAGTCAAACCCCCGCACCCGCGAATATATTGAAAAAGGCGAGACGGAGGGAAAGACGCTGCTCGACGCTATCCGCGACGGCGAGATCGATGGAATGCAGGATTTCGATTCGGTACTCAAAGGAATGATCGAAAAGGGCTTGATCACGATGGACGACGGACTGTCGTTTGCGACGAACCAAAATAATCTGCTGTTGCAGCTCAAGGGCCTTTCGTCAACCGAGGATTACTCCAACGCTCTTCGGCCTAAGCTAATGCCGAAACAGATTATTCCACCGCCCCCGCCGGAAAACCCTGATTCGGTCCTGAATATGATGGAATAAGTGGCAGTTGTCAGATGTGCATCTGACTGCTTTCCAATAAACCACCACAACTATGCCACCACAACTATGATTATACGATGCGATAATTGCTCTGTTTCCTTACAGCTGGACGAATCAAAGATCCCGAGTGGGAATTTTTCGGTTCGATGTCCGCGATGTCAAAATCTGCTTCGAGTTCAGAAAGACGCGTCCGGCAGGGGCCTCTCGACGGTCGATCAGTTAGCCGCAAACCAGCCGGCGGCCGCCGCCAATGGTACTACCGATTTCGCCGCCAAGGAATCTGAGGCTCAGATCAACACCGCCCTGAGATCGCTAATGTCGGCGCTGCAGACCGAAAAAGGCGTCATGTCAAACGATGACGATACCGATGAAAAGCCGCGACGGATCCTACTGTGTTTGGGAGCTAAATCGGATCAGACCGCAAAACTGCTCGCGAAATCCGGGTACAAGGTATATGTTGCACAAACGCCCGCCCAGGCCAACGAACGCCTGCGCGAAGGTAAAACTGAGATCTTAATATTTTCGCCCGATTTTGCTCCGGAGATGGGCGGAGCCGCGGTGATCCAGCAAAAAGCAAATGCGATGTATTCATCCGAAAGGCGGCGATTATTCCTGATCTCGCTTGAGGATGGCGGGACGACAATGAATGCCCACGACGGCTTTTTGCGTAACCTCAATCTCATTGTCAATAACAATGATCTCGAGCAGCTGCCGTTGATCCTTAACCGGGCCGTCGGGGACTACAACGAGCTATACAACCATTTCAATCGGGCATCCGGTCTAGCATCGATCTAAATCCTAAGGCTACTTTTACATCGTCGCAAGATCGCAGACGAGCATCTCGATCTGCATGCGTGCGCCCGCCGGGCCCGTGCCGCCCTGTGAGGTTTTTATCGCGAGATCCGTTTTTGCAAGCTTTTGGATGGCAGAAACGAGTTTTGGCATCTCGACGCGGCGGGCGGCTGCGAGGAAAGGCTCCTGATCGTTGTATCGAAGCTTGACCACGTTTGCGACCTCCCGGCGATCGACACCGCGCTCCATCATATCTTTTGCCGTCAAAAGCCGACGATAGTTATAGGCGATTAGCCCGAGTAATGGAAGCGGCTCGGCGCCGTCATCCAAAATTTTGGTAAGCAGGGCGATCGCCGTCGACCGCTTACCGGCGACAAGCTGTTTTGTCAGCTCAAAATTGTCGACCTCGCGCGTATTTGGAACGAGCGATTCGATCAGTTCCGCGGTCACAAGGTTTCCGGGCAAGGCGGCGGTAGCGAGCTTATTTATCTCGTTGGTCAAATGACGTACATCGGGGCCGGTCCGGGCGATCAGCAGGTTCATCGCCAAATTGTCGATATCCGCTCCGGCGTCACGAAATTTGTCACGCGCCCAATTTGTAAGCTCGGCATCGGTCAAGGGCTTAAATTCGACGGCGGTCGTCTTTTCGCGCATGAGCTTGCCCATTTTGCGGACACCGTTCAGATCGTCGGCAATAAAGATGACAACAGATGTCGGCGATGGGTTAGCAAAATATGCCGACAATACCGGCTCGTGATCCTCGGTTATCGTATCGCGATAACCCGTCGCCGAGATTCGGACATCGGTGATGCGGATGACTCGGCGTGACGCCATCATGGGGAGTTGTTCGGCCGCAGCCAGCGCGTGACGTAGATTGTCTTCGGTATTCAAGCTAAAGCTCGTGTCATTAAAATCACGAAAATCACCCTCGGCAAACGAACGTTCGGCGATCGTTTTTGCAGCGAGATCGCGCAAATGTGTCTCCGGGCCAAAAAGCAAATATACCGGAGCTATCTCATGCCGCTTTAACTGATTCCTGAGATCTTCCCTTCCTAAAACCATGAAAATTTAGCCACAAAAAGCACAAAAAAGCACAAAATCAGATACTTAATTGAGGGCCTGTAATTTGAGTTTCCTGATCTGAAATCTTGGCGCCCCAAAATTTATCAAAAGCCCATGTTCGAAGCGGGATAAACGCAAGTAACCTAATACTTGAGCTATGTGTTCATCCGCAATTCCTTGAGCAGCTTTTTTGATCAACCAGGAGGTCAGCAAAGTAATCACCCAGGACGGTTCCGTCCTCATCGACAACCGTAATGGGAAATTGCTGCTGGACGTGTAAACCGATCTTTCGAAGACGGCGAGCAAGAGCGTTTTCATAGACTTTTTCCAAATGGCCGTGCTCGTGATATTTGTGTATTGCAAGCCCGTCTCACGGATAGAATCGGCAAGTTTGTTCGTTTGGTCGTCGGTCGCCTGTCTTTCTTATACTTGTGTCTCTTGTGCCTTTTGTGGCGATTTCATTTCTTTTCTTCTTTTACCCCAATCCCGTTGACGAATGCGGATACGGCGGCCTCGGCAAATGCACGGGCCATACGTTCGACGGCGGGGTCCTCCTCGTTAAAGAATGATCGCGGATCGGATGTAAATTCAAATGAATCGCGAAATACAAAATTTTGATTATCGTAAAGGATCTTGTTTTCCTTCAGATCGCGAATAGTGACCGCCGTAACGATCGTTACCTCATACACGCGGGCGCGTCCTTGGCTGTCGAGCAGCACGCCCGAAAAGCCAAAATCCCTGATCGTCCCTTCAAGGACAGCATCTGCCCCGGTACGCGAACTCTGGACTTTCAGACCGTTGCCGCGCCGGATGATCTCGCGGGTGACCGCATCCGTAAAACGCGATTCGATCTTATAACGCAAGCCTTTAGGCTCGAACTGAAATGCCGGAACCGCAATGGTCCTGACATTTTTAGGCAGCCCCGAATTTGTTACCGGCCTATAACATTCCGTAAAGCCGGATGAGACTACGACGACAGAGATCATTAGTATAAAGCGTAGGTATTTCATTTTGTCGGCCTCTTAGAAATTTTTCCCGCGGTCCAAATAATAACCAAGGCTCCCGCAAGAGCAAATAGCCCGACCCCAATGATAAACCCCCAGTCGTAGCCCGACGCTAGGTCGCTCCTGACAGGTCTAGATGGGCTGGGAGTTGCGGCATCTCCGAATATCGTCCCGGCTAAGGCCGCGACCCCGGTCAAATTGATCAAGGCCCTTGATACAACATCCGTCTTATTCATGGTTCACACTTCACCCGACTTTGCCTGCATTTTGATCGCTGCGGCGGTCTCTTTTACGTCGTGGACCCGCAATATCTTAGCCCCTTTATTAGCTGCCATAATGGCCGTTGCGAGACTCCCGCCGAGCCTTTCTCCGGCCGGTACACCACCCAAGATCTTGCCGATAAACGATTTTCGCGATGTCCCGACGAGCATCGGATAGCTTTTGAATTCGGCTACAATCTTATCAAGTTTCGCCAGCAATTCTAAATTCTGATCAAATGTCTTGCTAAAGCCGATGCCGATGTCGAGTGCGATCTGGGTTTCGCTTACACCGTGCGCAAGCGCGGTTGCTATCGCCCGGCCAAAGTCCGATGAAACCGCCGTCAGAATATCAGCGACCGGCGGCTCAGTATGCATCGTCTCGAATGTGCCTCTCGAATGCATAAGCACCAGGCCCGCTTTCGTAGTCGCGGCAACCTCCGCGATACGCTCATCAAACCGCAGTCCCGAAATATCGTTTATGATCTCTGCACCCGCATCGATGGCCTGTCGGGCGACCACCGACTTGGTCGTATCTACTGAGATGGGTGTGTTAAATCTTTTTACAATGGCCCCGATCACCGGACCCACGCGGAGCCACTCGTCTCCCGCCGAAACTGGTTTGCTGCCGGGCCGCGTCGATTCGCCGCCGATATCGATGATGTCGGCGCCTTCATCGATCATTGATTCGGCTCGCCGCAAGGCGTCATCAACTGATAAAAATTCGCCCCCATCGGAAAAGCTGTCAGGCGTCACATTGAGAATACCCATCACAAGCGGACGGTCGATATCGATTTTTCGGCGTGATGTTTGCCAGTACATAGATCAAAGGCGGAAACACGACCGGTAGGGAGTGTGCTGTCGTTGTCGGCTGTGCTGTCTCAAAAAAAGAAAAGAACCGGGTCTCAGTCGAGCCCGGTTCCGAAACGTACACACTCCCTACCGGTCGTGTTTCTGCCCTAAGCCGTCGCGGGATTATTACCGGTGATCGGCGGCAGCAATGGCTTTTTGAAAGGATTTTTTGACCTTTCGTTAGTCTCATCAGATCCGTCATCGTCGGTTGACGCTGGAGCCGTTGGGCTGTCGAGTGGCAATCCGGCCATCACCCGCCGAATCATCACCGAATCCAGAGTTTCATGTTCGAGCAGCGCCTCAGCGATCCTTATCAGAGCATCGCTGTTTTCATTGATGATCTTTTCGGCGCGGGCATATTGATCGCGAACGATCTTCTGAACCTCGTTATCGATCTTTATCGCCGTGTCCTCGGAATAATCGCGGTGTTGTGATATCTCGCGCCCCAGGAATATCTGCTCTTCTTTTTTGCCAAACGTCAGCGGGCCAAGATCGGACATACCGTATTCACAGACCATTGCACGTGCAACCTCGGTGGCCTTTTCGATATCATTTGCGGCGCCCGTGGTTATGCTCCCGATAAAGACACTCTCGGCGATCCGTCCACCCATAGCCATTGCGATCTGGCCGAGCAGATACTCTTTAGATGCGCTGAGCCTATCTTTTTCGGGCAGATACATTGTCACACCTAAGGCCATCCCGCGCGGAATGATCGTTACCTTGTGGACCGGATCGATATTCGGCACCTTGAGCCCGACGAGCGTATGGCCGGCTTCGTGATAGGCCGTGATCTTTTTCTCCTCATCCGAGATGACCATGCTCTTGCGTTCGGCACCCATCATTACTTTGTCTTTGGCGATCTCAAAATCGTTCATCGCCACAACCTTTTTGTTATAGCGGGCGGCGTTAAGTGCCGCTTCGTTAACGATATTGGCAAGGTCAGCTCCAGTAAATCCGGGCGTTCCGCGGGCGATGACGTTAATATCAACGGCCTCATCAAGCGGGATCTTGCGTGTGTGAACCTTGAGGATGCCCTCACGGCCGCGAACATCCGGACGGCCGACTACAACCCGCCGGTCAAAGCGTCCGGGCCTAAGCAGCGCAGGGTCAAGCACATCGGGCCGGTTGGTCGAGGCGACGAGGATAACGCCGTCATTCGATTCAAAACCGTCCATCTCTACCAGCAGCTGATTCAATGTCTGTTCGCGTTCATCGTGACCGCCGCCGAGGCCCGCACCGCGATGACGCCCGACCGCATCGATCTCGTCAATAAAGATGATGCACGGCGCATTCTTTTTTCCCTGCTCAAACAAATCTCGTACACGCGACGCGCCGACGCCGACAAACATTTCTACAAAATCCGAGCCGGAAATCGAGAAAAATGGCACATTCGCCTCACCGGCAACGGCCTTTGCAAGCAAAGTCTTACCAGTTCCCGGAGGGCCAACCATAAGAACGCCCTTCGGGATCTTGCCGCCGAGTTTCTGAAACTTTTGCGGGTCCTTAAGAAATTCAATGATCTCCTGTAGCTCTTCCTTGGCCTCATCGACCCCGGCAACATCCTTGAACGTGATGCGTTTCTGCTGATTATTGAGCAGTTTCGCTTTCGACTTGCCAAAGCTCAGCGCCTTGTTGCCGCCGGCCTGCATTTGCCGCAGCGTAAATGCCAAAAAGCCCATCAGCAAAATAAACGGCAGAGCGTTGATCAACACAAGCCAGCCGAGACCGCTCGACGGCGGCTCAAGCTTTATAACGGTATCCGTTTCCTTTGCCGCAGCAAAGATCTGGTCCCGGGTCGAATCGCTTGTATCGAGCTTTGCGGTAGATTTTACGTCGCTTTTATTTGTTAACTCCAAGGTGTCCTGTTTTACAGTTACTTCCTTGATGTCCTTGTTTCTGATCTGTGTCATCGCGGCGTCAAACGATAATTCCTTTGGCGGCGTTGTCTGCTTTGTTTGCAGATACCAGACAAAGACGAGCGCACTGGAAATAATCATCAACCACAATAGAACTTGTTTTGCCTTAGAACTCAATTTATAGCCTCCAAATCAACTCTCACGGTAAATCTCATAGCTAAGCTTTGATGAGAGTTGCCATCCGGACGTTGTTTTCAATACATCGACGCCCGTGTAATACAGTCAACCTTTGATTCTAGTTGGCGCCACGTCAATTTTCAACCCTATTAGCTTCATATACCAACTTGCCCGCCGATTTCACAACCTTGCATCCACCCGGCAATTCGACCGTATTGCCGCTCTTGGTGCTGAGTATCAAACGAGCGACCGCCTCGATATGTTTCAGCTGCAACTGTCTTGTCGTTCCGCGATGCCTCTTTAACCATGCCCGAACCCGGTCGTAGAGATCGGGCTGCGGCAGCGCCTTTATTTCCGCCAAAACTAATTCGTCCGATGGCGGCGTTTGGTTTCGGCTTGCCTTAACGCCGGCCGCAGCTTGCATCAAAGCCGCTGTCTGGGCCAGTGTTTCGATGATCTTTGGATTAAAATCCTCAAGTAGCGGCAGGAGAATTTTGCGGATTCGGACACGTCTAAAGGCGGTGTCCTCATTCATCGTGTCGTAACGATAGTCGACGCCGACGTCTTGGCAAAAGCCCTCGGTGTCAAGGCGCTTGGCCCAGGCGAGCATCGGACGGACGAGTAGCAGGGGAGAAGCGGAGAAGTGGGGGAGAAGAGGCGAGGGGGAGACGCTTTCTGACGCTTCGGTGTTGTCACCTTGCGTATCAGCCTCAAGCGAACGTATCGCCTTCATCCCGCCAAGGCCGTCAATGCCGCTGCCGCGGATCAGGTTCATTAGAAAGGTTTCGGCTTGGTCATTCACCGTGTGGCCGGTCAGTATCGCAAAGGCATCGACGTTTTTCGCTGTCCTGCTCAAAAACTCGTAACGGGAATGTCGGGCATTTTGCTCAATATTTCCCTCTCCCAGCGGCCCCGCGTGACCGACCGCAAACTCGATCCCGCGTTCCGAGGTCAGGGCCCTGACAAATTCCTCATCAGCGTCGCTTTCGCCATCACGTAAGCGATGATTAAAATGCGCCGCGACAATGCGCAGCTTCAATTTATCTCGCACCAGCAGGTCGTGCATCGCCAGCAGCAAGCTAACCGAATCCGCCCCGCCCGAAACGGCAACGATCACAGTCTCACCTGAAAACGGCTGATCAAGCCGCCGCCATTCAGTGATCAGATTTCGGACAAAACCGTGCATATAAGAATTTTAACCGCGAAACACACGAAAGGCACGAAAATATGGATCAATTCATTTTCGTCTTTTTCGTATTTTTCGCGGTTGAATGTTTTCAGGCTGATAAGCGACGCGTTTTTGAATAAGCATGGTTAGACGCGATGTGCAGACCAGCTTGCCTTTGTCGTTGGTGATATCGATCTGCCAGACGCTCATTGTCCGGCCAGTATGAGCGGGTTTTGCCTCAACCTTTATGATTCCCCGGCTCACCGCACGCAAGTGATTGGCGTTGATCTCAATACCGACGGGCGTGACCCTCGTCAGGTCGGAGCCCGCGACCACGCCGATAGATGCCGCTGTTTCACACAGATAAAGCGAAACGCCGCCATTCATTATCCCGACGTATTGATGCACCTTTGGCGTCACCTCCATCGACAGCACGACACGCTCTGCGGTCGCATCCTCGATCTTAATGCCCAGAAATTGAAAGAGTTCGTTCTCGGCAACATTCTTTAAGAGGTCTGATTTGTCCATATCGTTACAAAATCATAATATCCCAAGTTAACCGAATGTAGAGATGTTAATAGTATCAGGCTGCGACCGATGGATTGATCTTTCTATTGTTTTTTAATTTATTTTCTTTATAATTCATTTATTATGAATGAAACCGCCACACTCTCGACAATTATCGATGCTCGCGTAAAAGATGCTTTGGTCAGCTTTTGCAAGAGACGGGGCATCAAGATGCGTTATTTGATCGAGCAAGCTCTGGTCGAACAATTGGAAGACGAGATCGATCTCGAGGCATACTATGCGAGACGCAACGAAGAGACTGTTTCTTTAGAGGAAGTTTTGGCAGGGCTTAAGAACGGGAAACATTGATGGCGACGTATAAGGTTGAGTTCGTCAAAAGCGCCCAAAAGGAGTTTGATCGATTGGCCGCCACGTTACAGGTCAAAACAGCAGCAGCACTTAGCTTACTCGCTCAAAACCCCTTTTCAGAATTATTAAAGGTTAAAAAGCTTAAAGGTAACGACAACTTATACCGTATTAGACTGGGAGATTATCGGATCCTCTATGAGATACGACACGAACATCTGATCGTTTTAGTTATAAAGATCGGTCATCGACGTGAGGTTTATCGGCGTTAAGAGTGCAATCAAACACACGACGCCGAGGGCTTTATCAAGCTGCAGGCGCTGCGTCTGCGTCTGCAAAATATGGACTAAACGGAGGAACGAGAATGCGACCGGACACGAGGTTTCCTATTGGGCTGTTTTTGATCACCTTTGCACTCATATTCTACGGGATGGGTGCGTCGTTTGTTGAAAGCTTCGTCAACTATCCGACTTGGCACTTGATCGGAGCGGGCGAGTTTCTCGCTTATCACCACGCGATCAGCCCACTGGTAATCGGCTACATGGTCATCCCGATGGTCGTGGCAACAGTTTTGACTATTTTGCTGGTGTGGTTTCGGCCAGCACCGATCCCACGCTGGGCGATCTGGCTCTCGGTCATTCTCCAAATAGTCGTTTGGGTTTCGACAGCCACCATTCAGATACCCATTCAGATCCAGCTAAGCACGACTGGGCTGTCGCTGCCTCTGATCGATCAGTTGATCTTCACAAACCTGTGGTTCCGCAAAGTCCCGCAGGTTATCAACATTTTCCTATTCCTGTGGATGATGTCTTTGTTGCTGCGACTGAACGTCAGACGCGACGACGAAGCCTAGAGACCGAGTTAACTATGGCTTCAATTGATCACATAATTCTGAATATTAACGATGTGGCCGCGAGTGTAGATTTCTACGTCAATGTTATGGGCTTTACGCTGGAGGGCGAGGACGGGCCGTTTACTGTGATCCGCGTCAGCGAAGACTTTACTTTGCAGCTTGCTCCGTGGGGCACGAAAGGGAATGAACATCTTGCTTTCGCCCTGTCACGCGAGGATTTTGATAAGGCATTCGCGCGAGTCAAGGAAATGGAAATTCCCTACGGCGACTCGTTCCACTCGGTCGGTAATAACTCGGGCTCTGGTGTTGAGACCGGTGCAAAAGGCCCGGCTCCGACCGTTTATATGAACGATCCAAATAATCATCTGATCGAGATCCGCACTTATGATTGATTAGGTTGGCCACAAAAAAGAGCACGAGGCGCAAAAAAAGAAGATTTGCCAAATAAATGGTTTCTCCTCTTTTTTGCGTATTCTGTGCCTTTTTGCGGCAATTTCTCTGACTTATCCCAAATACCCTCTAAACTTCTCCTTGGTCGCCGTGTAATTCGGAAAGATCTTTGCGAGGTCTTTCGAACCCATGTGTTTCTGGGCGGCCTCGGCAAAGACGTCGCGGAAATCGGTGGTGACGTCGAGGTCGCGGCCTTCGTAGAGTTTGTCGTTTTTCAGCCCCTTGAAATCACCGTAAACTTTGCCGCCTTTGACCGAATTGCCAAGCACGAACATTGTGTTCGCATGCCCGTGGTCGGTGCCGCGTCCGCCATTTTCCCGGGCTGTGCGGCCAAACTCAGACATTGTCAGCACCATCACGTCGTCCATGCGTTTGCCGAGATCCGTCGCAAATGCCGCGATCGACTGCGAAAAGGTGCGGAGAAAATTGGCAAGTTGGCCGCGTCCGCCGCCTTCGTTAGTGTGCGTGTCCCAGCGAACGTCATTGCCGGTATCCGTAAAGGCAACCTCAAGGCCAATACCTGCCTTGATCAGTTGAGCTATCTGCGTCAGCGAGCGGCCAAGATCAGAATTGGGATAAACCGCACCATTCTCCGGCTTGTACTGCGCCGGATTTGCCTGCTTGAGAAAGTTGACGGCCTCAAAGGTCTCTTTGCCCATCTCGCCAAGCGAATCTTTCGCATTCTGTTGATAGATGCCCTCAAATCCGCCGGCCACATTCTGTGTATAGACACCCGCCTTGATCGCAAAATCCGACATATTGGTCATAGCCACCGACGGTGCCCGGCCATAGAGCGAACGCGGCAACTGCTGCGTCATCGAGACCGCGCGGAATGGCGATTCATCCTTGGCCGTGCTTGTCTGGAGAACGCGGTTGAGCCAGCCGTCCTTTGTTCCCTTATAGCCCGGTGTGCCGCTCTCCATATAGTCCTGAGCGTCAAAGTGCGACCGCGTGTTGTCCGGCGAACCGACCGAGGTAATTGCCGCAAGCTGGCCGCTCTTCCAAAATGGCTGAAAGGCCGCCATTGCTGGATTTAAGCCAAAATGACCGTCGAGGTCGATGGCACCATCTGTCTGGCCGGGTTTCGCAACCGCGATCGTCGGCCGCAGGTTGTAGTACTCACTCTCGCCGTGCGGCACAAGCACATTTAGCCCATCAACGGCTCCGCGCTGAAAGATCGTAACCAAAACCTTTTTCTTACCATAGCCCTTTGCGGTAGATTGTGCCGCCGCAAACTGATGCAAAAAATCAGGGGCCATTGCCATCAGCCCAAAGCTCGCCAGCCCAACGCCGCTCGATTTTAAGAAATATCGTCTATCCATAATTGCTCACCTCGTATATGATTGCCCGATCCAGTTCGGAGCCGTGAGTATAAGACGTCTCTAAACCCTCTTAAGCCGACAAAAATTTACCGATTCACAACAATTGCAGAAAATCGGTGAGATCAAAGGGTAAGGGCTGGATAAATTCCATTCGTTCCTTTGTTTTTGGATGGGTGAATGAAAGACGCTCAGCGTGGAGAAAAAACCTCGGCATTGAGGCGATTGCGTTGCGGATATTGGTGTCAGCCACGGTATTGTCGCGGCCCTCGTTGTAGATCTCGTCGCCGACGACCGGGTGATTGATATAGCCCATGTGGACGCGGATCTGATGCGTCCGTCCGGTCTTGATCTCGACATCCAGCAGCGTAAATTTGTCGTATCGCGTCCTAACCTTCCATAGGCTGAGCGCCGAGCGGCCATGCGTCGCCACTTTCATCCGCAAGCGATTATGCTTGTTGCGGCCGATAGGTGCATCGATCTTTCCCATGTTCTGATCGGGCGAACCGTGGACCAGAGCGACGTAAGATTTGTAAACTTCCCGTTCGCGAAACTGCTCAGAGAGAGCCTCGTGTATCTCGTCGGTTTTTGCTACGACGATCAGACCGGATGTGTCTTTGTCGAGGCGATGGACTATGCCGATTTTGGATTTTAGATCTTGGATTTTGGATTTTTCGTCATCATTCTGTAATCCGAAATCCAAAATCCCCAATCCAAAATGATAAGAGATCGCATTTGCCAGCGTCCCCGACTGAACGCCCGCTCCGGGATGTACGACCATGCCCGCCGGTTTATTAATGACAGCGAGGTATTCGTCCTCGAAAACGATATCGAGCGGTATGTCTTCGGGCTCAAACCGTGCGACGGGCACCTCGATCAGATCTACCTCGACCTCGTCATTCTCATGCAGCTTGTACGACGGCTTGACCGCTTTGTCATTGACCAGAACGTCCTCATTCTCGATCAGCCGCTGGAGCCGCGAACGCGACCACCCGTCAATATTCTCGGCAAGATAGGCATCCAGGCGCTTTCCGATGTCGACAGGCGCGGGCTGAAAAACTAAGGATGAGGTTTCTTCGCTCACTGGGCAGTTTGGGCCGGAGCGTCGGTATTTTTAGCTCGCCGCAGCCGCATTATCATAAATACGATCGCGGCCGCTGCGACCAGCAGGCTTACCATTTGCGACGTCGACAGGCCGGTGAGAGTGGTCAATCCCATCAGGTCACCGCGCGGATCGTCACGTAAGAATTCATTCAAAAACCTAAAGATACTGTAAAAAATGCCATATGCTATCAGTACCTGGCCATCAAATTTCTTCGTCCGGTGCAAATATATCAGCAAGCCAAAAGCGGCAAGCATTGCAAAAGATTCGTAGAGCTGCGTCGGGTGCAGATATAGGTCGCTGCCATCCGGGCCGACGATCGGTACCCCGGTGTATTCGTGACCGGCCTCGGTAAAATGGACGCCCCATGGCAATAGAGTCGGCTTGCCCCAGCAGCATCCGGCTGAAAAGCAGCCTTGGCGTCCAAACGCCTGTCCGAGAGCGAGACCGGGAGCAAAAGCATCGGCGACCTTCCAAAAAGGTAGTCCATAGAGCCGGACAAGTACGACCACGGCGATAAAGCCGCCGATCAACCCGCCGTAAAAGACACCGCCAGACCTAAGAAAATCAAATGTGAAAACGCGCGTGCCCGGCTCGACTATAAACAGGAGCAGCTTTGACCCGAGCAGGCCGCCGACCAGCACCCACAGGCCGAGATCATACATTCGCTCAGGCGGCAGGCCGTCACGTTTTGCAAGCCGTGATGCTACAAACAATGCGCAGAGCATGCCCAAAGCCAGCCAAACGCCATAGGTCGTAATAGGAAATGTGCCGATACGAAATAATTCTGGGTACATGATTATTAGAAGCTTCTGTCTTCTTTCCCGTTGTTACTATTCATTTACTTCTGTCTTCTGGCTACCAACTTCTGCTTTCCGGTTTCTCTTACTAAAAAATAGATCGATAACGAGCAGCCCGGCTCCGAGGCAGATCGCCGCATCTGCGACGTTAAAGGTCGGATAGTGCCAGCTCCCAAATTGGACGTCGATAAAATCGACCACAAACCCGAGCCGCATACGGTCGGTCAGGTTGCCCGCAATACCGGCCAAAAGCAAGGCGAGAGCGCCTAAAATACGATCATCGCTGCGGGGCGTCCGCCAAAAAAAATATAGGACGAGCGTGGCGGCGATCAGGGCAACGGCGGACAATCCCCATCGACCGGCGTCCCCGCCCTCGTCAAGCATCGAAAAAGCTACACCCGTATTCTTTGCATACGCAAAATTAAGAAAGCCCGATATTACCGGCTTGTCACCCTCAAGACGCAAAACGCGGGTCGCCCACGACTTGCTGGCCTGATCGACCATAAATACGCCGCCCGCGATCGCGAGATATGCCAGTTTCCAGATGAAATCTTTTTTGGTCACTATTGTTTTTTCGTATCGGCGGCCGCTTTCGGCTCGGCATAAAAAACCTTGCTTACAATTTTCCATTCGCCGTCGATCCTCAGCAGCGTCATGTAATCGACGAATGTTACTTTCGGATAATCAAGTACGATCTTTGCGTTTGCGGCGTTCCCGCTTATATCGATACTTTCGATCGTACGCTTGTCTTTGCGTTTCTCTTCGTCCACGGCCGGCTTCCCCGTAAACGCACGTTTGATAAACGCGTCAAACGTCTCGCTCGTGTACTTGCCGTCCTTGATATAGATCATCATGCCCTCGGTATGAAAAGCTTTCCGGGCAAACGCGGCGTTGCCGGTTGCATGGGCCTTCAAATAATTTTCGAGCGGCACACGGACCGCCTCCTTTTCAACGGTTTGGCCGTGAACCAAACTCGAAAGGGCAAACATAAATACTGCGGTTAAAACGATCCAACCTTGTCTCATCTTAAAAAGCTCCTGCTTATTCTTCGAAAAAATGCGTGGCATTTGCGACCGCGTCGTATATTTCGAGATATTTCTCACGGACATACTCATCGAGTACTGACGCGAACTCCGCATCCAATCCTTTTAACTTTATCAATTCCTGCACATCGGCCAGATCCTTTAAACGGTCGCCCGCCGTCATTCCTGACGTTAGTTTCAGCTCGACCAACTTTTCAAGCGAAATCGTGTTTACACCATCAATTACGACCACAAACTCTAGAGGGTTCGGAAACATAACCGCCTTTGGCAACCCGTCGCCCGGAAATTCGCCGGAAGTTATGATCTCGATCGGGACGTTCTCATTAGCAGTACGAAATTTACGGGTCGCTCCGGGAAACGCGGGGCGATAACCAAGACCCACCAGCGTTTTGTTAAATTTTTCCAGTCCTTCCTTAGTTAACAGCAGATCAATGTCTTCGGTGAACCGTCGGTAACCATGATTGTTCAGAGCGACCGCCCCGATTACGGCGTAGTCGATCTCATTTTTATCGAGACTTTCGGTTAGGTGTCTAAGAGTCTCATTTATCATTCCCTCTCCCCTAAAAAAGCGTAATCCCTCGGCATAAGCGTTAGTCGGTGACGAGATCAATGTTTGAAAATCAACGGCCATCTTGTTGCATTATACGCCGAAACGAGAGTTCATTCGTTCGCGGTTGCGATAATCTCATTTAACGCATCATTGCACCGCTCACAAACGGTCGGGTAATCTTTAAATTCCCCGACCCGCACGGAATAATTCCAGCACCGCTCACATTTCTCGCCGTCTGCTTTTTGAATCTCGACGCCCAAGGTATCGCCTTCGTGGACCTCGACCTGAGAGGCGATAAAGATATAACGAAGCTGATCGTAATAATTGAGCAGCAGCCGTGTCGTCGCGGCATCGGCCGTCAATACGACCTTTGCCTCGAGCGACGAGCCGATCTGCTTATCACCACGGGCGGTTTCGAGAGCCTTTAGAACCTCATCGCGGATGGCGAAGATGCGTTCCCAATTTGCAGCCAGACCTGAGTTGTCTGCATCCTCGACTGCCGGAAATTCGACAATATGGACAGATGGCACTCGCTCGCCGGGCAGGTTTTCCCACGCTTCATCAGACGTGAAAACCAATATTGGTGAGAGAAGACGACAAAGCGAATCGGCGATCTTGTAAAGTGCGGTCTGCGCGCTGCGGCGCTCGATCGAACGCGGTGCGAAGATGTAGAGCCGATCCTTGATTATGTCAAAATAACGGGCCGACAGCGTTACCGTACAAAAATTGTAGAGAGCATTGTATGCCGCTTGGAAATCGTACGCCTGGTAGGCGGCACGGACCTTTTCGGTCACGTCGTAGAGGCCTGCAATCGCCCACAGATCGACGTCGAGCATGTGGTTTGGGCTAACGGTGTCCTTGGCAGGGTCGAATTCGGCGAGGTTGCCGAGAGCGTAACGCAGCGTATTTCGCATCTTGCGGTACGCATCGACGACCCGCAGCAGTATCTCCTCCGAGCATCTAACATCCTCAGTATAATCGACGGCCGCCGCCCAAAGCCGCAATACATCAGCGCCGGAGCGATCAATGATTTCCTTCGGCGCGGTCACGTTGCCGATGGACTTGCTCTGCTTTTTGCCCTCGCCGTCAACGACCCAACCGTGTGTGATAACGGTCTTGTACGGCGCGATATCGTGCGCGGCAATGCCGCAGCTAAGGCTCGAATTAAACCAGCCGCGATATTGATCGCCGCCCTCAAGATAGACATCCGCAGGAAACCTGAGCGTATCTCCGCGCGTCTCCAAAACCGCAACACAGCTCGAACCAGAATCGAACCATACGTCCAGAATGTCGGTCTCTTTGCGAAAGTCCGCATTGCCGCACTTTACGCATTTGTAGCCATCCGGCAACAATTCATGCTCGGGCCGCGCATACCACGCATCGGCTGTCTCGATAGCAAAGATATCGGCGACATGATCGATTATCTTTGGGTCCGCAACCGCCTCTTCGCAGCCCGTGCAGTAGAAAACCGGGATCGGCACGCCCCACGAACGCTGCCGCGATACGCACCAGTCCGGCCGGCCCTTGAACATATTCGCAAGCCGCCCTTCGCCCCACTCCGGGTGCCATTTTACCTCCTTTATCTCTCGAAGGGCCGCCGCTCTTAAGCTCCCCTCCTGACCAGGAGGGGTGGCTGCCGCTTCGGCAGACGGGGTGGTGGAAAGACTATCCATCGAGATAAACCACTGCGGCGTCGCGCGAAAGATCACCGGATTCTTGCACCGCCAGCAATGCGGATAGCGGTGATCGTATTTCTCAACGCTGAGCAGTGCGCCGCTCTCGCGCAGGAATTCGACGATCTTTGGATTTGCCGTAAAAACGCCCATTCCCGCAAAATGCTCGACCTCGGCGATGAATTTCCCCGCGGCGTCCACAGGTGCGTAGATATCAAGCCCGTATTTTTTGCCAACCGCAAAGTCATCCGCGCCGTGGCCGGGAGCGGTATGGACGCAGCCCGTTCCGGATTTACCGGCGGCCTTGTTTTCGTGTCTTGCGTCAAGCTCGACCTCAGCGTCAGCTTCGCCAAGGGTGACATGTTCGCCATTCATTATAAGGGAAGTGCGGTCGAGCCAGGCATGTTTTGCTTCCAAACGGTCGAGCTTTGAGCCCTTGAAACGAGCGAGTTCTTTTATTTTGCCTAGTCCACAGGTCTCGGCAAATGACGCCGCCAGTTCCGAGGCGACGATATAGACGTCATCCTTATTCAGAGTGCTCGATTCATCGCGTTGTGACGGGCTAAAGCCCGCACTCTGAACAGCGGAATAGTCAAAATCAGGGTGAACCGTGATGCCGAGATTTGCGGGCAGCGTCCACGGTGTCGTCGTCCAGATAACGACGAAAACATTTTTGCCGACGAGCGCTCCATCGATCAACGAAGGGTCGGACTTTAGCGGAAATTTTACATATACCGACGGCGAGGTGTGTTCGCGATACTCGACCTCCGCCTCGGCAAGCGCCGTTTGGTCGTGGATGCACCAATAGACGGGACGCAGGCCTTTGTACACATAGCCGCGCTCTAGAAATTTGCCAAAAAGCCGTGCTGTCGACGATTCGTACTCCGGCGACATAGTTAAGTACGGCGTTTGCCATTCGCCAAGAATGCCTAACCGCTGAAAATCGCGCGTCTGATTATTCATCGCCGTCGAGGCGTGTTCGCGGCATATACGGCGAAACGAGGCGACGGGTATGTCGTTTTTATTCTTTCCTTTTTCCGCGAGTTTCTTTTCGACAATCGTCTCGATCGGCAGTCCGTGGCAATCGTAGCCCGGCACATACGGTGCCTCAAAACCCATCATCGACCGTGTTTTGACGACAAAATCCTTGAGTATCTTATTGAGCGCCGTGCCGATATGAATGTCGGCGTTGGCATACGGCGGCCCGTCGTGAAGGATAAACTTATCACGCCCTTGGCGGGCCTCCATCACCTTTTCATAAAGCCCCATCTCCTGCCATTTCTTTAGCCGCGCGGGCTCGCTCTGACCCAAATTCGCCTTCTGAGCAAAATCCGTCCGGGGCAGGTTTACTGTTTTCTTAAGATCTAATTCTTCAGCCATAAAAACTTAAAGTCTAACATTTATCAACCAAATAATCGCCGGATTCACTTACCGGACAATTTGCTTTTTTCGATTATAGATCACAACATCCGCACCCAAATCAAAAAGCCCCAAGCCTTTGTTTTCGGCTTGGGACCCTTAGCAAAGCTCTAGCTTGGCTCACTCGCTACGGAGCAAAGTCCCTATTGTTATCAATGCTAATTATCCCGTACGTTTTCATCACGATTTACAATACCACATTAACCCGGCTTGCGAACTGTGTCCGAAAGCGACCTTACTCCTCCTCCACCGAGCACAACAGCGGATATTCGCGGGCCTTGGCTATATTCATCGCCTTTTCCGACTTCATAGTGGCGATCTCATATGAGTAAATGCCCGCGATGCCCACGCCCTCGTTATGCACCTTAAGCATGATCGTAAACGCCTCCGCCTCGTCGCGGCCAAAGACGTGCTGAAGGATAAAGACGACAAACTCCATCGTTGTAAAATCGTCGTTGTGGAGCAGCACCTTATACAGCTTTGGCTTTTCGAGCCGCGTTCGGGTCTCGGTCATCACCTCGCTGCCGCCATCGATGTCAGGAAACTCGGGCATACGAGCAATTTAACACAGTGAATTTGGAATAGCCGCAAAAAGGCGCAAAAGACGCAAAATGGTACAGAATTAACCGCTAAAAATGATCTTCTTAAATTCTTTTATGCGTTTTACATGCCTTGTTGCGGCTACTAACCTAAACCCGCACTTCGACCGTGGCCTTGCGCTCGAGTTTGCCCCAACCGACCGCCGCACCCCGTATCGCCGTCCAGACGGATTTGACCATTACCCAATACATAACCTGGCGGTAACCAAAACGCTGTATTAGCAGCCAACCGAGCAGTTTTTTGTCTTCGCCTTTTTCCATCAAAAAAGCAGCAAAGGCGCCGAACCAATCGACCGCCAAAAACAGAGCGTAATAGAAAATTACCAGATTCATGTTTGTCGGCGTATGGGCATATTCCTGTTGATGCTCAAGCGTCCCGATAAAAGCAAAGACTAAGGTCCAGATAAACATCAGATCCATGACCGGTGAGATCAGCGGGAAAAAAACCTGAAAGATCCAGACGTTCGGCATGGCGACAAAACCCAGTGTTCCATAACGGGGATTGAATAAGGCATTTTTATGTTTCCACATGCACTGGAGCGTGCCGTACGACCATCTGAATCTTTGCTTAGCAAGATTGCGTAGTGAATCAGGTGCCTCGGTCAGCCCGATGGCTGCCTCTTCGTAACCGATCTTGTAACCCAGCTTTCGCACCTGAATGGTCAGATCCTGGTCTTCGGCAAGCGTATCCGACGAAAATCCGCCGGTTTCCTCAAGTATCGACCGCCGCCATGCGCCGACCGATCCCGGAACGACCATTATGCAATTGAGCGATGCAAATGCCCGCCGGTCAAAATTTTGCGATGTCACGTATTCGAGGGCCTGCCATTTTGTAACGATGCTAATGCGATTACCGACCTTGGCATTTCCGGCGACAGCCCCTATCGAGGGATCAGAAAAGCGTTGGGCAAGAGCGGTTATCGATTGCGGCGTGAACAGCGTGTCGGCATCAAGTGCGATTATGACCTCGCCGGATGCCTTTCGCCAACCAAAGTTGAGAGCCTCTGCCTTACCCCCGTTCGCCTTAGAATCGATCGAAACGCGGCCATCGCCGCCGTATTTTTCGCTTACCAGGCGAAAGGTGTCGTCCGTCGAACCGTCATCAACCACGATGATCTCAAATTGCTCGTAGTCAGAGGCGAGCAAACTGTCGATCGTCCTGATGATGACCTTTCCCTCGTTAAAAGCCGGGACGATCACCGAAACCAGCGGTCTATATTCCTCGCCTATATGCCCCTGTTCGCGCTGGCGTGACCGCACATATTGGGCAAATGCCAGTATGCCGATCACAACCATGCGGCCCAGGCCCAAAACGATGCCGGTCAGAAACAGCCAACTCATCAGCCAGCCGGCGATCGAAACCCCGTAAAAAACATAAGCGTCAGCCTTGGCATAAAACGTCTGATCTCGTGGCAGAGGCGGCATCGCTTCGTCAGGGGTCATGTTAGCCAGATCAGCGATCGTGGTGAAATTGTAACCGCGACTGCGGAGCTCATGGATCAACTTTGGCAATGCTTCGATGGTAGCCGATCGGTCGCCGCCGCTGTCGTGCATCAAAACAATATTGCCGCGTTCCTCAGGCGTGGTGACCGCCACTTGCTTGAGGATCTCGTCGACCATCTGATCTGCAGTGTGCGGCGAGCCGTCGTCATTTTTCAATTTCCAATCGTCAGGATCTAGATGCAGACCGATCGAGATATAGCCGAGATTTTGGGCCTCCACCGTCGGATCCACCTCATCAGGTGTACGCGGTTCTGCATCACCAAAATACGGAGCCCGGAAAAGCCGCGTTGAACGCCCCGTTAGCGATTCGATCAATCGCTGGGTCGCATTGAGCTCAAGATTTGTGATCTGTCGCGGCACCTCGCCCAAATTCGGATGTGTAAATGAGTGATTGCCTATCTCGTGGCCGTCCGCAACGATCCGCTTAACGAGGTCAGGATTGGCCTGTCCGTTTTGCCCGACTATAAAAAATGCCGCTTTTACATTTTCTCGCTTTAGGATATCGAGGATCTGAGGTGTCCATAGCGGATCGGGACCATCGTCAAATGTCAGCACTATTTCGCCCGCCTTGTCACCCGTTCGCTGGATGACGTAGGATGACGGGATTTGCATATAGACCTGATCACGGATCACGCCGTCCTGCCCGACCGTGATGTCGCGCATTCCGTCCTGCGGCTGGGCGATTACCTGCAGTATTTCGCCGGTTCCCCGAAAATCAACGCTGTAACCATATTTGATCGTCCGCAGATCATCTACCGGAGCAGTTTGGCCGCCCGAACCAAACACCTTCCACAACGATGGATCCTCGCTGCCTAACCGCCATAGGGCGAAACCCGCGACCTTGTATGGCTTTGCACTTTGCAGCTCGTTGTAGGCTGTCGATGCGTCCAGAAACCAAAGCGAATGCACTTTGCCGTCGTCTTCGGTGTAGGTGAAATATGGGTTCTTGGATACCGGGTCAAATTTGATCCCGCTAGGCGAATCGAGTGACTCCTTTGCAGCTAACAGAGCTTCCTGAAACGAAACGGTCTCAGCCTCGCTCTTGTCATTTGCCCAGTTGTAACCATAATTTCCAAAGCAAACTATCGTCCGAGCCGGAGAAAGCTCGGCCATTCGCTTCTTTAAAATTGCCTCAAACCAATCCTGACCCGCGACCGGCCCGGCCTCGCCGGTCGACCAATGTTGATCGTAAGCCATCAGCATCAGGTAGTCGGTAACGGTCGCATAGGCTTTATAGTTCCAGTCGGGATTGTCGAACGGCACTGCCTGCGCGAGTATCAACCCTCGGGGCTGAAAGGCGGCCCGCAACTCCTTCATAAATTCGAAAAGATTTGTCTGCGACGATGCAGGGACCTCCTCGATGTCGATGGTGATGCCGCCGAACTTGTTTTTGTCGATCGTGTCGAGCAGGGATGAGATCAGTTTTTGCCGCTGCTCCTCGGTCGATACCGAACGCTCGAGAATGTCCGAATTCCATTGTTCGTTTTTGTAATTTTGCAGCAGCGGCAACACTGGCATCGCCGGCTTGTTGCCACGGATAAACTGCATTGCATCCGGATCTATATCGAGAACAAGCGGACTATTGTTATCCCCGGAGAGCCGTATCCATTCAGGCACGACCCAATCGAGCTTATCAATATTTTGTTTTAGCGAGGCAAGACTCGAATCGTCCCAATTTACAAAAAAGCCGATCGCCAAAGCGGCGCCCTTGTTTGGAATTTGTGTGATCGGGCCTTTACCAGTTGCTTTGACCAGGTCGCCATTCGCTATTTTGGCCAATCGTGCATCGTCGCGTTTTTTCTTTTCACCCTTTGCTTTGTCTCCCGTTTGCTTTGCCACAACGTCACGTTTGGTCAGCAAGGGCAGCTCCGGTAGATGCGACTGCAGGTCAGACTGCTGAGGCAAAGTCTCGACCGGCTTTAGCCTTACAAACGGCAAAAAAGGATTTATCAAAACGCTGACCACGAAAAGCGTAAGAAAGCCTGTAACGACCGCGCCGAAAACAATTCCGATGGAGGAGAAATAGTGTCGCCGATGTCCTTTGGTATCGAGAAATACCGTCTTGGTCCGTTCGTTTTGCTCTAAGCTCATGGTGATTGGTCAAAATCAGGAATCGCCGAATTTAATACATTTGGCATCCAGTGCAAGTATTGCAAATATCGCCCCCTATTCAAACCTTATCGCCGGACCGGCCACCTTTCCAGCAACTAGTCCGAAACTCGTTTGCGGCCAGGGACTACGATCTATTTTTTTTCCGCAAAAAAAATATAGACTTGGGAGCGCTTTTTTGCTAAATTTCAGTTGCGCTGTTTACTTAGTATTCAATTTACCAGTTTTGGGTTGCCGCGATCTGAAATCCGGCGACGATTGAACGTTTCGTTTGAAACCGGCAAATGAAAAAAGATAAATATTCAACTGACGCGTTGTCTGGATCGAAAACTGCACGGGGCGTCTCGGATGATAATATCGACGCCCTTTTTGCAAGTGTCGGGCAAAAGCTGCGCGAGGGCCACTCGTCCGAGGCCGAATCTATCCTCACGAAAACGATCGAAAAATTTGATCATTCACCCGACAATCTGGCTAATCTAAAACGACTCTTATCTTTTACACTCGAAACGACAGGCCGCTACAAGGAATCGCTCGAGGCCGTCCGCCCGTTCGAGGATGAAGAGGAGCTAACAAAGCTCTCGGTCGAGACGCAAGTTAGGGTCACGACCCAGCTCGCGATCGCTTACAACAATCTGACGGACCAGCCCAAGGCTGTCACACTGCTAAAGCAAACTCAGAAAAAAGCCGATGGCAATGATCTACCGCATTTGAATGGCACGATTGGCATCGCACTGGCGCGCGTTTATCGCAAGTTGAGCGAGTATCCGATCAGCCGCGGATTTGCCGAAAAAGCGCTCGACCATTTTCGCGAGGACGGAAACTGGCTCGGGATGGCCGAAGCCTACCGCGAGATCGCAAATACCTATCATCAGGAAGGTAACAGCGAAAGATCGATCGAAAATTTTGAACTTGGTATCAAGATAATCGGCAGCAATTCGGCCCCGTTTATGTTAGGCAAGCTGTATACCGACATGTCGGGCGCCTACTGGTTTCTGCGCCGTCCCCAGGATGGCGTAGCTTGTTTAGAAAAATCTATCGAGTTTTTTGACCAAACGGAGCACGCTCTAAACTCCGTTATCGCCTATAACAATCTCGGTCTTCACCTAATGCTGATCGGCGAGTGGGACAAGGCTGAGAGTATGATACGCCGGGCGCTCGAGATCGCTCTCAAGGAGGATCATGTGCACGTCGCCGGTATCTACGATTCGCTCGGCGAGCTAAGTATACTCCGCGGTGACCTGGACGCAGCCGAAGAATATCTCGACAAAGCTGTCGATTTTGCCGAGCGGCGCAAGCATCAGTGGTACACGGTTCAGTCGATGCGTAGTCTCGCCCGCTGCTATCTGGCCCAGGGTCAGATCAAGAAGGCCGTCGAAAAGTCGGTCCAGACGATCGATTTTTCCCGCGAGATCGGCGACAAGCATTACGCCAACATGGCGGGGCTGGTGCTTGCCGAGAGCTATGTGTTGCAGGGTAGTGTCGAAGAAGCCGAAGATGCTCTGATCGCGATCGAGGAGACCGATCCGTCGGCCGATTTCTTTGTGCTCGGCAATATCCAACGTATTCGCGGGCTTGCGGCCGTTGAGGATGGCGATGATGAGTTGGCCGTTCATCATTTTAATCGCAGCCTGACGATCTTCGAGGCCGCCGAGGACATTTACCACACCGGCCTAATGCACCATCTGCTTGGCACTCACCTCGACGCACACAATGCCTCGCGGGCGAAAAAACATCTTGCAAAGGCTCGGGATATCTTCAAAAAACTAGGTGCGAAACCGCTAATGGCCGAGGCGGGCAAGGAGCTTGAGCGGCTCGAGTCGGTCGTCGATCCAAAACCCGGTACCACGAGAGAACGCCGCTCAAACTCGGTGGTTTCTCAACTCTTAACAGTCCGTCTGGCTGAGGCGACCGCATCGCGCGAGCTGCTGTTCCGCGAGCTCGTTGCCGTGCTCCAGCAGGAGAGTAACGCAAAAAAGATCGTCATCGCTCAATTTAATGACCAAGATCGCCTCTATCCTTTCATCACCCACGGTTACTCGCCGCAGGAGAGCAACGAGCTCGTCACCAAGCTCAATGACGCCCAAGTAAAAAACCAGGAGAAGGCCTTTGTCCGCTCAAAGAATATCGCGGTATTGCACCTTCGCGGAACGGCTGCCGCCCCCGCGATGATCCTCATCGATCCGCAATCGGGTGCGACACTCAATGATGATAGCTCGCTGCAGCCGCTGCTGCGGGTAGTCGAGCTTGGTATGGATGTGATCGCCCTTCGCCAAAAGGACAAGTCGGCCCCGATGGAGCGCGAATCGAGCCCGTACACCTCGCAAAGCCTGATGCCGGGTTTTATTCATTCGTCACCGGCTATGACCGCTCTGGTCGAAGAGGTGTATAAGATACGTTCGTCAGATGTGACCGTGCTCGTCACCGGCGAATCCGGCACCGGTAAAGAGCTGGTTTCGCGGGCCATTCACACGCTCTCAAATCGTAACGATAAAATATTTGTTCCTTTCAACTGCACCGCCGTCCCAAAAGAATTGGCCGAGGGACACCTTTTTGGTTACAGGAAAGGCGCGTTTACCGGCGCCGTTGCCGATTCGCCCGGGACGATACGAACGGCCGATGGCGGAACGCTATTTTTGGATGAGATCGGCGACCTACCGCTCGATGTTCAGCCCAAATTACTTCGATTTTTACAGGAGGGCGAGATACAGCCGCTTGGCGAAAAGAAACCGCTCAAGGTGGACGTGCGGATCATCGCCGCGACAAATATGCCGCTCGAGGATAAGGTTGCGGACGGCACATTTCGCGAGGACCTATATTACCGCTTAAACGTGATCCGGCTGCGTGTGCCCCCGTTGCGGGAACGCCGGGCCGAGATACCGCCGATCATAAATTATTACGTCAATCATTACTCGGAGCGTTTTAATAAGCACGACATCACATTTACCCCCCAGGTCATCGACATGCTAATGGTCTGTAATTGGGAGGGTAACGTCCGCCAGCTCTGCAATGAGATCCAGCGGGTCGTCGCCCGTGCCGTCGATAACGAAGTGGTCACGCCCGCGCATCTCTCGCCCGAGCTAAAACGCAGCGCTCAGCCGTTGACGACGTTTGGCCTGGATTCGAACGTGCGGCCGATCGCCTCATACGACAACTCTATCTCGCCTTTTACAAATCTCGCCCCTGGCGGCACACTCGAAGAAGCTGTCTCCGATCTCGAAATGCAGCTGATCCGCTCCGCCCTCGCACGCCACAACTGGAACATCTCACGCGTCGCAAGCGAACTCGGCGTCACCCGCCGCGGCCTCTATCTAAAGCTTTCCCGCTACGGCATCGAAAAAGCCGCCTAAAAGCTCCGCCCCCGACTAGCAAGGGCGAGGGTGGCCGCACCCACGCAGACAGGTTTAGTGGCAGCCGCTTTGGGCCCCTTGCGAAACGCTGTATCGTAAAAGCTGACAGAATTTTCAAACTCATATGGAAAACCAACCCGCCGACACACAAAACGATAAAATTTTATTGACTATCTCGGACATACGGCAAGCGGCCACGGACGGCATAATTTCGGATGCGGACTCGCAGAACCTTATCAGGTGGGCGGGCCGCCATCCGGTCGCAGCAGCTAAGGCTGACGTTGCCGCCGTCGAGCAAAGCCAAGGGTTTAATCTCATCACCGTTGCCTATTATTTCGGCGCGATGCTAATGATCTCGGCCTGCGCGTGGTTTCTGGGTTCGAAATGGGAGTCATTGGGTTCGAGCGGCGTACTTATAACGACCTTGATCTATTTCTTGATTGCGGCCGGAACCGGATGGTGGCTGCGGGGCAAGGGATACGTGATCGGCGGCGGCTTGCTCGTTACGGTTGCCGTATGCCTCGTCCCGCTCATTACTTACTCGATCGAGAACCTTGCCGGACTTTGGCCCGGCGCGGTCCCGGGCAAATATGAAGAGTTCTACCCATTGATGATCGCAATCGAGCTTGCGACCATCGCCGCCGCCGCCATTGCTCTGTGGTTTGTCCGATTCGGTTTTCTCACGGCTCCGCTGGCTTTTTCACTTTGGTTCTTTTCTATGGACGTTGCTGCCTTGATTTTGGGCCGCGAAAGTTTGGACTGGAACACAAATGCGTGGATCGGCGTCGGTGTCGGGCTGGGAACCATGCTTATCGGATACGGGCTCGATAGGACGCTCCACACGCCGGACGTGCCGCGCTCGCAGGATTTCGGCTTCTGGTGCTACCTCTTTGGGCTGATGGCATTTTGGGGCTGCCTTACCTCAATGGACAGCGATTCCGAATTTAAACGTGCTCTCTATTTGCTGCTCAATATCGGCTTGGTTGGGATAGCTCTTTATCTCAAACGCACCGTCTTTCTCGTCTTTGGCGCAATAGGCATCCATCTCTATCTCGGACACCTGGCATACGTGGTCTTTAAGGACTCATTCCTATTTCCTTTCGCGTTGGCCTTGTTAGGTTTAAGCCTGATCCTGATCACGGTCTGGTCACAGTCCTATCTCCGCCGAAAGGCAAAACCCGCCTAGAGATCCGAGCATCCGCCGGCTTTCCAGTTGGTAAGTTTGAGCGGTCTGTTATTAATGTCTTCCCAAACAACTACCGTTACCCGGCGTGCTTTTTTGCGGCTTTCGCGGACGTCCATGCAGATGCGGTGATTTAATCCCCTGACGACCTGAGTCTCGGCTTTGACGATCTTGACCAGTTTTAGTGATTTGTGCGTGCTCTTTGCTCGTGCCCTGACGGCAAATCGGGCGATTTTTTTTGTCTCTTTCGAATCAACCGCAGCGTCGCCATAGCCGCCGGTGATCTGCCCGTCCTGAGCTGCAACATGGTTGGCACATGCGTAAATACCGAAAATAAAAGCTACTGCAAACGAATAATATAAGATCTGTTTTTTCACGATTTTCTCCAATTTCAATTTAATTTCCTAATTTTCTTAAGCTTTGGACAATACCCGGAAGCACTTCGATTACTTTATCAACCTCAGCGGTTCTATTAAAACGCCCGAGCGAAAACCGTATCGAACCCATCGCCCACGAATACGGCACGTTCATCGCTTGCAGAACGGGCGAGGCCGTATGGTCTTGCGAATTACACGCCGATCCGGTCGAAACACAAATACCGAGTGCGTCGAGCCGCGCAAGTATCGCCTCGCCATTCGTATTTTCGAACGAGATGTAGGACGTATTTGGCAGTCTTTTAGAAATATCGGCCGTGCCGTTTAGGCGCGAATTTGGGATTTTGCTCAAAATTTCTTTTTCCAGGCGGTCGCGCATCGCTCCGACGTATTCCATCCGGGAAATATCTTTTACAAATTCCGCAGCCGCTCCTATGCCAACGATCTGATGTACCGCCTCTGTCCCGGCGCGTCGCCCGCTCTCTTGTCCGCCGCCGGTCGCCGCCGCAGGAAGCTTTACACCATCGCGGATATACAACGCGCCGATCCCTTTCGGAGCGTGAAATTTATGCCCCGACACCGAAAATAGATCAATTTCAGTCGCTTTTAGATCAACCGGTATCTTGCCGGCGGCGTTGACGCCGTCAACGTGAAACAGAGCTTCCGAATTTTCTCTTACGATCTGACCGATCTCATCGACCGGGAAGAGAATGCCCGTTTCGTTGTTTGCGAGCATTACCGAGACGACCGCCGTCTCGGCGCACAAACTGGCCCGCAGAGCGTCCATGTCTAATGCCCCGTCCATGTCAACCTCGAGCCATGTGACGCGGCAGCCGCTGCGTTCCAATTTTTCGCAAAGCTTTCGGACGGCCTCGTGCTCAACCTTTGTTGTAATGACGTGCCTGCATTCGGGCCGCGCTTCGATCGCTCCTAATATCGCCCAATTGTCGCTCTCGGTCCCGCCGGAGGTAAATACGATCTCATCGGACCGCGCAGCTCCCAAAAGTCCCGCGACACTTTCCCGCGCGTCTTCGACCGCGATTGCGGCCGCCCGGCCAAATCCGTAACCGGCCGACGGATTTCCAAATTCTGCGTCAAGAAATGGCATCATCGCCGCACGCACCTCCGGCGCGATCTGCGTCGTAGCATTGTTGTCGAAATAGATCATGGGTTTTGCAATAGGGTCATCGTCAATTTACCATTTGAGTTTTACCAATTACAATTACCATTAACTTGAGTGCGATCTTAACAATAACAGAACCAACGGGCCGTAGCTGGCAGATGAATATCATCAACGGCAGCGTCTATACCATTGGCCGCGCAAAGGAAAACGACATAGTCCTCAACGACCGCCGAGCTTCGCGCAAGCATGCTTTTATCACCTCGGACGCCAACGGTTTCCGTATGATCGACGGATACATCGAGGGTGGCCAGCTTCACCGCAGCGTCAACCATGTTTTTGTAAATAGCACGATGCAGCTCGAATCTCTCCTCGATAGCGGCGATGTCATCATGATCGGTGAGAGCACTTTGGAATTTCGCGTCGCCGAGCAAGTAGTCAAACCGCCTCTCCAGGTTGTGCCGGAAACTGTATTTAATTACGTACCTGACGCGCTCAAAACAAAGAGTGTCACTTTTGACGATCTGCCGCTCGGCCATACGCAGGTGCAGATGTCGGTCAATGACGTTATTGGCCGCCGGTCAAACATGTCGCTCGAATCCGCCGTTGCCACGCCCGAGGAGATCAAGGACCTAAGGCGTAAGGCAAAGATCCTCGAGCTGCTGTTTGAGATGAGCAAAACGCTCGGCACGGTTTTCGAGTTAGAAGGGATCTTTGAAAAGGCGACCGATCTAATATTTCGCGGAACGCCCGCCGACCGCGTCGTCGCTCTTTTGGCCGAAGAGACGCCCGATGGAAAGATCGACACAGCCAGCCTGTATCAGATCGGTGCCAAAACACGTGATGCCAGTATCGAAAAGCTGACCGAAAAATTGACCGTCAGCCGGACGATCACGCAAAAAGCGATGACCCACGGCGTCGCAATCCTTTCGCAGGACGCGAAAACGGATGAGCAGTTTCAGGGCGCGGAATCGATCGTGTCGCAGGGCGTCAGATCGACGATCTGTGCCCCCTTGATGACGCAGTCAAATGTTCATGGCGTCCTCTACGCCGACCGGCTTGATCCTTTCGCTGCGTTTTCGCCGGACCATCTCGAGCTGATCAGCGCCGTCGCAGCTCAAACGGCGGTAACGGTCGAAACCGTTAAGGCCCATAACCGCCTCGCCCGCGAGGAAGTTGCACGGGCCAATTTTAGCCGCTTTATGCCCGAATACGTGGTTAAACAGCTGCTCGAAAACCCGGATTCCTTTCGTCTCGGCGGTGCAAATCAGACGATCACTGTACTTTTTGCCGACATCCGCGGCTTTACAGCTTTTTCGGAACACGAGAACCCCGAAATGGTGGTTAGTCTCTTAAATCAATATTTTACTGCAATGTCCGAGATTATTTTTGGGCACGGCGGGACGCTCGACAAATATATAGGCGACGGGCTGATGGCGCTTTTCGGTGCACCGACCGCGACGCCGGAAGATGCTCGGAATGCGGTTGAGGCCGCCGTCGAAATGCAAAAAAGGATCGTGACCCTCAATCAGGAGCTAGTTTCCCAGGGGTTTAAGCCTGTCGCCGTAGGTATCGGCTTGCACACCGGCGAAGCGACCGTCGGCTATATCGGATCGGAAAAACGCTCGGAATATACGGCCATCGGCGACACGGTAAATCTCGCATCCCGGCTCGAGTCTAATACCGCCGGTGGACAAATTCTAATAAGTGAGGCAACCGCAAAGGCAGCAGGAGACATCTTTCCGATGGTCAAATGTGAACCTTTGACAGTAAGAAACAGGTTGCAGCCCGTCGAGCTGTATGAGGTAAAATGGGCATGATGCGCCCTTGAGGCTTGCGTCGATTAGTCTTATAATTATCCGGCTTAGGATTTACGGGATAATTCCCCTATGTTAAAGATCTCATCTCTCAAAAAACTGGTTACCGATTCGATGGCTATCGACCTCGGCACGGCAAGCACCATTATCGCCGTTAAGGGTCGCGGTGTGGTCCTTGACGAACCCTCTCTCGTCGCCTTTAACGAGTCGTCTGACGACGTTGTCGCGTTTGGCCAGGAGGCCGCCGAGATGACCGGCCGCGAGGGACGTGACGTGATCGTCAAAGCCCCGCTCATCGGCGGTGTGGTCGCTGATTTTGAACACACCAAAAAAATGCTTGCCCACTTTGTAAAAAAGGCAAAGACGGGCGGATCCAATATTTCACTTCATGCTGTCATGAGTCTCGTCTCGGACGTCACCCACGTCGAGCAGCGTGCGCTTTTGCATGCGGCCGAGGAAGCACACATCGGTAAGGTCTTTTTGATGGAGGAGGGTCTGGCTGCCGCCTTTGGCGCCGGCGTGCTGCCGACCGATAAACGTGCTACGGCGATCGTTGACATAGGCGCCGGAACGACCAATATCGCTATCATCGCTAAGGGCTCGGTCGTCCATTCGACATCTGAGCGGTACGGCAGCAATGCGATAAATGAGAGCCTCGCGACGCATCTTCGCCGTCATCGCGGTCTGCAGGTGGGCGAAGAAACTACGGAAATGCTAAAAACCGAGTTTGCCTCGACCTTTTTGCCCGACGACCTCTCAAAATCTATCGAGATCCGCGGCCGTGATGTCCAAACCGGCGGCCCCGGTGCGGTTGAGATAACGACCGGTGAGGTTTATCCGATCGTCGAGGGCATCGTCCGCCGCATCGCTCTACGCGTCAAAGACACGCTTACCGAATTGCGGCCTGAGGTCGCGGCCGACATATACGACCGCGGCGTAATTCTTACCGGCGGTGGTGCCCTGCTCGATGGTATCGATCAATACCTTCGTTCCTTTATCAATCTCCCCGTCACCATCGCGGATGAGCCGCGTTACGCAACCGTCAACGGGCTTATCAAAATGTTTGAGGACCCAAAACTGCTCGAACGCGTCTCTCTCAACGAGCTCAGCGTTCTGCAAAACGCCGAGATACCCTTTGAGGCCTGATCTCCAGACCGTAGCATTTTCGAATAACTAAGCCTGCCCTTGTGCTATTCTGAGGTGAATTGACGCGCCGATAGTCGCCATCGTTGTCTGCGTGTTCCGGATTTAGATGCGGTTTATAGACTACATCCCGACGCTCGGTACGCTGCGAAATGTCCTCGATATTTCGCTCGTATTTATTATCGTCTATGTCGTTTTGAAACTGCTTCGCGGTACGCGTGCGGTGCCGACGGTTGTGGGAATGGTGATACTCGCGCTCCTGTATTGGTTTGCGGTCGCGCAGGAGCTTTCGACGCTCGAATTCGTCCTCCGTTACGCGGTCGGATTTATCGGTATCGCGATCATCGTCCTGTTTCAGTCGGAGATTCGCCAGGCACTGATATTCTTTGCCAGCCGCCTTCGTTTTCCGATTCTAAAACGCCAGCGCGGCCAATTTGGCGGGAGCGTTTACGATGAGATCGTGCTTGCCGCCACGACGCTTGCCACGGAAAAGACCGGCGCCCTGATCGTCATCGAGCGAAATATTGGCTTGCGGAATTTTATCGATGCCGGTGTTCAGCTCGACGCACGGCTGAGCTACGACCTGCTCGTCACAATTTTCAATCCCTCGACCCCGCTTCACGACGGTGCCGTGGTGATACAAAATGAAAGGCTGGCGGCAGCATCGGTCTTTTTGCCGTTGACAAAAAATCCGCAAGTTTCACGCGAGCTCGGCACACGCCACCGGGCCGCGATCGGCATCACTGAGGGCTCGGACGCGATCTCGCTCGTCGTTTCCGAAGAGACCGGATTGATCACCTATGTCGAGGCCGGCGTTGTTCATCGAAATCTCGATACGAACCAGCTACGCAAGCTGCTGCTCGACGCACTTGAGATACCGCTGATCGAGCCCCGCCGCGACGCGCCCAAAGCGATGAATGAAGCGGAGACAGATATAACCGTAGGCTAATGGAAAACGGATGATGGAAAGTGGAAAACGCAATACCCGGAATCGCCTATTAATTTTCCGTTTTCAATTTTCCATTTTCCGTTCGATATAAGATGGCCGATCAATCAAAAAAGTTTTTTTTCAAGCACATCGTCCGCAAGATCTTTCTTGAGGATTGGGCGTTAAAGCTCACCGCGCTTGTCATCACGCTCGCCCTCTGGCTCGGCGTAACGGGTCTCAGTACGCCAACCACAAAACGCCTCACGGTACCGCTAAATCTGAGTATTTCCAGCGATGCACAGATCGTCAATGTGCCACAGCAGGAGCTGGATATCGAGATCAGCGGCGACAAGCGGCGCATCGACCAGATCAACCGCAGTGAGCTCACCGCGACGCTCGACCTGACCGATGTCTTGCCCGGCGACCGCGTCGTATCGCTCTCGCCCGATAATGTCTTCGTAACGCTGCCGCAGGGTATTAAGCTGGTCGAGGTCGCCCCGAGCCGGATCGCCGTGAATCTGGAGGCGGTCGAGGAAAAGGAGGTCGAGGTCAAAGTTCAGGCTAAAGGCGATCCGGCGCCCGGTTACGAGGTTTACACCTCGTCCGCGCTGCCGCAAAGGATAAGGGTCCGCGGCCCGGCGAGCATAATTAAAATGCTCGATTTTGTTCAGACCGACGTGATCGATATTACCGGTAAAAAAGAGGAGTTTATCGCCCGACAGGTTCCCGTAAGTGCTCCCAATCCGAAAGCCGCGGTGCTCAACACCGTGGTCGATGTCGTCTTTCGCCTCGGCGAAAAACGCGTCGAGCGCACCTTTACATTACCAGTCTCCGGGCTTCCCGGAAAGATAGCCGCATTTACTATTTTCGGCCCAGGAACATTGATGCAAAAAGCTAAAGCAGATGAATTCAAAATCGAAATGATATTGAATGAAAGAGGCGAGAACGTTCCGCAAGTCACCTTGCCGGCGGAGTTTCAAGGTGTGGCCGAGACCAGAAAGGTCACGATAAAATAGCTTTCGCCAGCCAATCCTTAATATCCGTCCGCATTCCGTCCGTGATCTCGTGCTTTGCCGTGTAATGTTTTGACTGGTAATTCGGCAGCGTCGCGCCGAGCTTTTCGTTAAATCCGGCAAACTGCTCTTGCGTGTAAAATTCGTCGTCATCGCCGTATAGATAAAACGTCTTCGCCGAAAACGGCTTATAGACCGAATTGGTGTCCAGATCACCCGGAATCCCGCCGCAAACTCCGACAAGGCCGCTCAATATTTCAGGATGTGTAAACGCAAAGCGAAAGTTTAGCGCGCACGCCTGAGAAAACCCGTACATAAATATCCGCTTGCGATCCACAACGCCGTCCAACGCCAGCTTTTCGATCACGTCGAGCACAAATTGGTGATGCAGCCGGACATATTCCTCGGGCTTGTGATCCGACAACCACCCAAAACCGATGCGGTAGCCATCGTCCGTCCGGCGGTAATGCGGATGCGGTGCCTGTATCGATGCGATCGCAAAATGATCGGGCGCCACCAGCCGAGCCTCGCGCATCATATAGCGTTTATGAGCACCATAGCCGTGAACGGCGATCAGCAAAGGCACATTTTCGCCCGCGCCGTCCGGCACGTATAGGTCGTAATACAGCTTTATCTCGGCCTTTTCAAAGAGATCCGTTTCGAGCATACTTATTGATTGACAAAATCCAGCCACGTTTGCGGATCGATCGCATTGCGCGGCACCCGCGACCGGAAAAACTTATATTTTTTCTTCCTCCAGCCTTTTAGCTCGGTGCCGAATACGAGAAACGGTATCAATCGGGCTAGTTTTTTGTAGAGCGAAAGTTTTAGCTTCGTGTGCGGTTCGGTCTCGCGGCTGTCGGAGCGAAATTGAGCCCACGCAATCGAACCGCAAAAACCGCAGGCACCAAAATTCGGCGAGAGTAACACTTGTTCGAGAAATACACGGGCACCGCCCTCAAATTCATGCAGCACATCGTGAAATGCAACAATGCCTTTATCTGCAAGATATCGAGCAAAACCGTCAAAATCATTCTTTGTTCCGGTGTAAGTATGGTCGCCATCAATCCACAAGAGCCGGAGCGGCTTTTTCCAGGAAGCGGCCAATTCGTGCGAAAACATCTTATGAAGATCGATCCGATTGGCCACCCCGTGAGCCTCGATATTCCGCTGAAAGTCGGCGAATGAACTCGCCTCGCCGCATAGATCGGGGTCTGTTTCGGATGGGGCCGTCATCGGATCGACTGCATTGACGACTGGTTTGGCGGTTGCCAAAGCCGCGGCCTTCGCGAGAATGATCGTCGATTTCCCCTTAAAAGAACCTATCTCAAGTATCTCGCCAACGGTGGTCGGACACGCCGCGAGCAAAGCAAGAAATTCCATCTCTCGCTGCGAAAGATAGCCTTCGACGGTTTCGACCTCCCTGGTTAGATCGTTTACGAACCGCGCGAAGTTGCTGGGCAAATTTTTCCGATTCTTTTGCATATTTTCAGGGTATTTGTCAGACTACGTTAGTCCGCAGTTAATTGTCAAAAATCGAGATTTTATGCAGAGAATTCTTGAGCGTTTCGACTCTCTGGCCGGGATCGAGGACGAACGCGGCATTACGCGTTTTCTTGATCGGATCGCGTTTGCATTCCTGATCCTGATGGTCATCTCGGCGCCGCATTCGATCGCCGCCACCCAAATATCCTGGCTTACAGGAATGTTGGCATATGTTATTCGCGTGTGTATCACACGCCGGCGCACCGGTGTTTCGGTTCTGTACATTGCGCTTTGGACGCTATTAGGTTGGTCGGCACTCACGGCGGTCGTCTCATTTGCTCCCGATATTTCCCTCGATAAGCTAAAGGCAGTATTGCTATTTCTGATCGTCTTTTTTGTCGCCGGTAATGTCCGCAAGCTCCGCGTCGGATATTTTCTTGCGTTCATGCTCATTTTGTCGTGTATGGTCAACGTCATCATGACGCCGATCCAGCGGATACTTGGCCGGGGCGTCGAGGTACACGGCGTCCATGAGGCAAGCGCTTTGCCGGGCCAAAATATCATGGACGGCGACACCCTACTCACCGTAAATAAACGCAAGATCGCGTCGCCCGATGACATCATCGCCGCGATCGAACAAACGGGCAGCGCCGAGATCGTAGTTTACAAAACCGACTATGAGATCAAGGCCTTCCTTAAGCCGGACGACTTGCTCGCCGGGTCAAATGCAAACGAAAGGCTTGGTTTTGAGAGTTGGAAGCGAAGCCATAACTGGCGTTCGGCCGGATTTTATGGCCATTACGCCACCTACGCTGAGGTTTTGCAGCTAATTATGTCACTGGTGCTCGGCCTGCTTATCGCCCTTTTCGGTAGAAATTTTACCAGCGGCACACACCGCCACGCAGAAGCGAAGCAATCCATTTTAGAGCTCCGTCAGCGCGTTACCGAGTCACCGCGTCTTTTCTACCTTCTCATTTTCACTATCGCCGCCATGTGCCTGGCTCTACTGTTAACAGTCACGCGTGCCTCACAATTGGCGTTTGTCATATCCGGCCTGTTCATGATCCTCGTCGGCCTCGGACGAAAATGGCTCTTGATCTCGCTGGTGATCGTCGTCCCCCTCGCCCTCGCCGGACTTTTCGCCTTACAGCAGACCCGGCAGGTTGGCTTTTTCGATCAAAATGACAACTCGATCACCTGGCGGGAAACCGTCTGGCGCGAGGGTTTCGATCTATGGACCGATAATCCGCATAATTTCATCGTCGGTGTCGGTATGGACTCGATCAAACGGTTTGCACCGGAGTGGCATCTCTTTGACGACGGACGGCTGCCAATGGGACATTTTCATTCGACCCCGCTCCAGCTCGCCGTCGAACGCGGCTTGCCCGCGCTGCTGATCTGGCTCACAATTCTTGGTATTTATACCCGCACACTCTGGCGCGGAATTAGAGCAAACAAGGGCGGTGATTGGCGCCTGACGGGAGTCATGCTTGGCAGCCTCGGCGGTGCTATCGGCTTTTTCACAAGCGGGTTAGTCCATTACAACCTCGGTGATTCTGAGGTCGCGATGGTCTTCTACATGCTGATGGGTTTAAGCGTAAAAATGGTCGAACTTTCCGCGGCGGAACCGCGTACTAAACCTCAAATTAACACCCTCGGAGAAAACGAATGAAAACCAGTTTGTCGCGATCCGCGCTTTCATTGCTGTTCCTGCTTTCGCTTATTACGATCTCATTACCGCAGGTCGGATATGCCCAGACCGCTGCTCCGCCCGCCGCTGCAGCGGACTACGCCCAACAGCTGCGCACGATCGAAGAAAAGGTCGAAGCTCGGCGAAAGGAGCTCGGCATACCGGGCATGTCGCTCGTGATCGTTAAAGATGACCAGATCATCTATATGAAAGGCCTCGGCTACAAGGATTTTGAGAAAAAGGTCGCCGTCACGCCTGATACTCAGTTTGCGATCGGCTCGGCGACAAAAGCCTTTACCGCTCTATCGGTCTTAATGTCGATGGACGAGGGCAAGCTATCACTCGAAGATTCACCAAAAAAATATCTGCCGTATTTCAAGATGTATGACCCCGATACCGACAAAAATATCACTATCCGCGACCTGATGTGTCATTCCTCGGGGCTTAACCGTACTGACTTTGCGATGATAACGGGCAAACTCAACCGGGCTGAGCTGATCCAGGTCGCCGCACAGGCAAAGCCCACCGCCAAGCTTCGCGAGAAATGGCAATATCAAAACATAATGTTCACCGCCGCCGGCGAGATCGCCTCGGTCGTCGAAAAAAAGCCTTACAATGAGCTCATCATCGACCGCGTCTTTAAGCCCTTGGGCATGAAAAACAGCACGGTGTCCCTCGCCCAGATGGAAAAGGCCAAAGATTATTCCTACGGCTACAGCTATAATTTTGATACTAAGGTGACCGAAAAGCAGCCGTTCCGCGACATCGACCAGGTCGCTCCGGCGGGTTCGATCAATTCATCCGCCCGCGATATGGCCGAGTGGCTGCGGTTCGTGATGAACGGCGGTACCGTTAACGGCAAGCGGCTCGTCAGCGAAAAAGGCTACGAAGAATGGCTTAAACCTCAGATGAAAATGGAGCCGACCGGGACGATGAACTACGGCTTCGGTTGGATGCTCCACCCATGGAACGGACTCAAGGTCGTCGAGCACGGCGGTAACATCGATGGCTTTAATTCGCTTGTCGCCATGATCCCCGAGAAGAAACTTGGCTTTGTCCTGCTCACCAACGTCTCCGGTTCCTCGATGGGCAACGATATCATGCCCGTGATCTGGTCAAATCTCATCGAACAGCCAAAGAACGAGGCCGTCAAGCTACCGCTCAAAACGATGCAGTTAATGGCAGGCACATACGGCAGCCGGGAGCGCCCCATCGAGGTCAAGATCGAGGGCGATGACATGTTTCTGGTCGTGCCCGGCCAGCCGGCGTACAAACTCGTCCGCACCGCACCGCGTACATTTAAGCCCGAGGGCTTGCCCGACGGTTTTGGCGCTAAATTTACACCCGAGACGGGCGACGCAACCGAGCTCGAAATGATACAGCCACAGGGCAACCGCAAGCTGCCGCGCATCAACGATGACCCCGGACCGCCCGATCCCAAAGAGCCCTCCGCTCTCGCACGAAAGCTGGTCGGAATGTACAAAGGCCCCAACGGCGGCCTGGTTGCGATCAAGGAAGCTGACGGCAAGGTCACCTTTAACATCGCGGGCCAAGAGCCCTACTCGCTTGTCCAAAGATCCGACGGATCGTTCTCAATGGACCCGCTCCCCGTCGATAAATTTTCTCTATGGGCAAAGCGCGACGCCGACGGCAAGGTCGTGTCGGTCATGGTCCGACAGCCCGAGGGTGAATTCGTATTTACCGCCGACAAGTCAATGATCACCGCCGACGAGCTGCAGCAAAAAGCACTCGCAGCAGCCGGAGGCGAAGCAAATTGGCGCAAGATCACATCACGTGTTACAGAATTTGCCATGGATCTCGAAAATCAGGGCGTTCAGGCATTTGGCAAGCAATACCAAATGGCTCCGAACAAGTCGGCCGCCGAAACCACCTTCACCGCTCTCGGCAAAAAGATCGCCTCCGAATACGAGTTCTTTGACGGCACCGGTGGACAGGACGCGATCTCATTCGCTCCGCCGTCTAACTACTCCGGCAAACAGCTCGAAGACGTCCGTCTCGGCAATGATTTTTACTCGCTGTTAAATTGGAAAACAAACTATAAAACGATCGAGATCACCGCCGTCAAAAAGGTCGGCGCAAAAGGCAGCGAAGAAGATGCCTACGCCGTCACATTCACACCCGAAAAAGGCTCCGTCTTTACCGAATTTTACTCGACTACCACATTTCTGCTGCTCAAACGCGAAGGCGTCATCACCTCCAGCACCAGCGAGCAGCAGATCCCGTACTCGGTCGAATACTCCGACTATCGCGACGTCGACGGCATCAAAATGCCCTTCAAAACCGTCAACAACAACATCGGCAACGGCAACATCGTCACCACGATCAAATCCGTCAAACACAACGTCAAAATAGACGATAAGGTCTTCCGGCCAAAGAAAGTGAAGTAAAGCGTTCAGAGTTACGCCTTTAGGCGTGAGAATCGTGATTGGTCAGAACCGGGAGATCTGCTCCCCTCCTGCCTGAGGAGGGGTGGACGCGTTTCGCGGACGGGGTGGTGGGAGGCGACTGGGTTCCTATTTTGATAAATCGGAAATACCGATTTTTCTTTTATGGGTTTAAGGCAGTTAGTCATAAATTCCGACATACTGCCGTCTTGTTGAACTAACAAGAAATCCTTGTGAGTTGCTTCCCTTTGAACCTGTAAGACATCCTTCCAAATTGCCCTCGCTCTTCGGGCTACGCCCCTCGCTGAGCGGAAACGGCTCCGCCTTTCCGTCAAGCTCCTAAAAAGATCCCGAGGCTACGCCTCCGCTCTGTCGGGTCGCATTGGCACCCACGGAAGGGAAGAGAAGGAACCCCGCGTCGCGTCAGCGACGGGTGAATTGTTAGGCAAGTAACGGCAAGCAAGGCTCCATGTAACAGTCTAAGAATTCTTCCGTCACACCCCTAATTTTCCGGCGCTCACACAGATTGTAAAGTTCCTCGACCGCCGAATAAGGAAAAAACTTCGCATTGAGAGAGTTAAACTGAGGAGTTGCCGCTTCGCGCATTACTAAGTCGCGATCCTCATCCGGTGCGGCAATTACCCATCTCGTCGGAAATGGCGGCATTGCGTCTTGCAACGTTTTCATTCTCGTTAAACCGCTTCGTACGCGAGTGCTATGTTCAACTTCGATAACCGCTGGCATTAGCGTTCCATTCTTGAACCAAACCACATCTATTAACCTTGCCGCGTGTTGAGCGTCTTGATAAGCCTGAATAAGCCTTTCGTCTTCCAATCTCGCAATCACCGATTCCATTTCGCCAATTGTTTGATCTTTATAGACAATGCCGCGATCATTCTGTGCCACCCAAGTTCTAAATCCCAGCTGTTTGCCGATTTGGACAAGCGCGACCTGTATTTGAGCATGTCTCCGGGCCATTTCGATATTAATTCCCGCTTCCAACTCTTGTTCGGGCAACACTAATGCTTCATATACGGCATCTGCCGATGGAATTTCAGAGATTACAAGCTTTGTATTTAGTTTCGTCAAGACGCCCTTAACATGGGGCTGATTGGGTGTGAAAATAATGTGCTTGTGTCCCTTCTTCACCTTGGGCTGCAAAGAATCAAGATGTATCCGACCCGGATAACAATAATGAAATTGGGGTGTATGAGCTAACAGGGCTTCTAGCACGGAGCGCGTATTGTAACTAGCGCCTACGATCCTATCAATATTTATGGGCACATCCTCTCGAACTGCATTGGCAACCCTCCAAATCATCGCGGTCGAAATTGATGCTGTCTTGGCCTGATTACGTGCCTCTCCTTTCGTCGGATCGTATCGCTTAATATAAATCGGCCCCTCATTGCCGACTATGCGATCAATGATTATTTTTGTAGTTGTGGACGGATTAATATAGTTGTAATCCTGATTTTGATGCAATTGACCTATTGCTCGTACGATGTCCGTTGCTGTTAATCCCATCAATTTGATTCTCCAAAAACTTTTTTAGTGAAAGTGCCAACCCTTTTGCCGCTAGAAATGGAACTCCATTTCCAACACATTTAAACATATTGGAAAGAGTCATATATGGCGGAAGCTCAAATTCCTTAGGCAAAGATTGGATAGAAAGAGCTTCGGCAACCGAAATTCGCCTTGCTTTATATGGGTGAAGATGAACTTCGTTATTTCCGTAGGCAGCTGTCGGTGAATATCTCCAACGGTGCAGGCGTTTAGAAGATTTCTTTGCTACGTCACCCTCAAGAACTGTAAGAAATCGTGCAAGGCCAGCGCGTGGTTGAAAATAGTGTTTTGAATTAGGATGATGATCGACATCATTTTTTCTAAACCAATATTCGACCGTAAGTTTTATCGGAATACCTACAGGAAGAGAAATCTCAGAATCGGGGGCGAAATCCGATGTCTCAACCCAATCATATGAAAAGGCCATTCGTTCAGGGTAATCGGCGTTTTCAATCCAGTCGAAAGACTTAACATCAATTGGTCGGCTGGACGATTTTGAACGAAAACCTATCAAGATAACTCGTTCACGATCTTGCGGGGCACCATATTCAATCGCATTTATTAGTCTTTCGACCGTCTTATATCCAGCTTTCTTTAACTGAGTTTTAATTTCCTCGTAATATTTACGATGTTTCTTGGTTTTCCATAATCCTTTGACGTTTTCAAAGAGAAAGAAGTCAGGCTGCTGCTGGATTATCAAATCAATGTATGTTTTCGTAAGTCTGCCATTTTGACCATCCTTGCCGCGATTCTTTCCAGCGATAGAAAAATCAGGACACGGCGGTCCGCCGATAAATCCTACGAGAGAACCATCTTTCCGGCTATCGGCGACGTATTCAGACAATTTTTTATTGGTTTCTGGCGTTAAAAGATCGGTTATTGAGCCAAAATGATAACCGTATTTTGGCGGTTCGATATTGAGTTTGGTTCGAGCGTATTGATAAGCGTCCAGGAAAGGCGCGTGATATTCGTTGACGAACGCGACTTCGAAGCCTTCTAACTCGAAACCGAGATCAAGAAAGCCTGCGCCTGAGAAGAAAGAAAATATCTTATTTGCCATTACTCTGAACCGTTTAATTTTGCAGATATTAACATATTGCTGGCATCAGCAATATGTTTCGTATTGATACAACCTCTTCTCAATAAGGCGTTGCTTGACGAGTGCAGTATTCAATTCAACGCTATGATCTAGTTCACATTCCCAAAATACAATTACGTTCCGATTTCGCTCACTAAGTAGAATGTAATTTCGCGTATCTCTTTCAACATTTTTGTTAAGCTTTGCTTCCCAGTATTCCGAGTTGGACTTAGGCTTTGATGCTTCCCGGCAGCCATTGTGTCTATGCCAAAAACAGCCGTTCACAAATATTGCCGCTTTATACTTTGGAAGAACTATGTCTGGACGACCTGTTATGTCCTTTCGATGAAGCCGAAATCTGTAGCCTAGCCTATGCAACGCCTTTCTCACTTTCAACTCAGGCTTTGTGTCCTTCGATTTGATCTTGGACATGTTGGCGGATCGCCTATTTTTAACAAGTTTGTCGGTCATATTAAACCGAAACTGTGCGCCTATTTGATCCTATATTTTACTCGTCGCTAACTTTGGTTCTCATCATCTTACAACACCTTCCCGCGGTTGAAACCGCACGGCTACATTCAGCCGGCCGCTGACGCGGCCGATGTTCGGTGTCGTTAGAGCCAGACTATGTCGATCTCTTTTTCGAGTTGCTTGAACTCGCGGTCGCCGGTCAACAGGACGCTCCCACCACCTCGTCCGGCTCCCACCACCTCGTCACCCGAAGCGGGTGCCACTCCTCCTCGGGCAGGAGGAGAGCTGCTGATCTTTGTGAGGGCGGCGGAGAAGCAGTCGGCGTAGGATATTCCGCCTCGGGCTTTGTAGCGGGCGGCGATCTGGGTGGTGGGCCAGTCAACTTCGATAAATTCGATGCCGAGACTCTGCACCAACTCGATAGCGCCGTCGGCTGTGTCAGGGTTGCTCCGGCTCGCAATGGAGTACCAGACCTCTCCGGCATTAATGACGGACATGAGTAGCGAGTCGCCACGTTCATGGGCGTCAGCGATGATCTCAATAATTCGCTTTACAGGCGGCTCGCCCTGCAAATAGGCCATCACAGGCCACGAATCAAATACGATGTTCCGCCGTGTGGTCATTTGGCTTTTTTGCTTTTGGTGCCAATATTGTCAAATTTGCGGTCTTCGCGCTCTCTGTCGAGTTTACGCTCACGCATAAGATCTTCTAAGAGCGACATTCTGCGATATTTGCCGGCCATGCTTTTTATATACTCGCGTGTGATCGGCGTCAGGATGATCTGCGATTTGGCTTCGTCAACCTCGACCTGGATCCGTGTGCCTGCCGTGATGCCAAGTTGTTTACGAACCGACGACGGTATGACGACCTGCCCCTTAATTGTAGCTGTTGTTTCCATATTTACCACCCAATCGAAAGGGTAGCATATATGAAATATGTAAGTCAATGTATTTTTGCCTTACTTCTTCTTTACCTCGCGCCGCGGGTGACGGCGGAGACTGTGGTGAGGTGGAGCTGCATCGTGCCGTTTTGGTCGATGTAGGCGTCGTTGAATAGGCCGGTGCGTACCATTTTGATGAGAAAATGCATGCAAAAAGCGCTGGCGTGGATCACCTTGCCCTTAGAGCCGGATTTGGGTTTGACGAGAAAAGCTCCGTCCGTGAGCGGGCCGCATTTTTGGAGCCCTATCACACGGCGCGGTTTGTCGTACATCATTTCGACCGCCTCGGGCCGCCCCAGCGCGTCCCACGCAGCGGCGTTCATATAGATCACGCCGTCCGGGCCCATCGTCACTCTGATCGCGTCCGTAACATTCCGGCTAAACTGCCGCCCGGGAAATCTTGTCCATTGGCTCGATATCATAGCAAAACAACCCTCGTGTGTGAAAGATTGTTTCATACATAATACATTTTGTCAACAGCGGTTCGTATTCTACGGGCTCCACCGCTTAGCACGGCGGTAAAGATGTCACAGATAAAGCGGATAAGGCAGCGGGCAATATTAGGGCCTTTTGGCCTTTAATAATCGGGGATCGGATCTTTGGATGTGATATTACGACACACGCGGACTTTTCAGCTACTGGATCAATTCCGCGACCGTGCTCTGAAATTCCGGTGTCTGTATCCGCACATTAGATTCGCTGTGGTCAAAGACCTCATCGAGCTCTTTTTCGACCGAGCCGTGGCCCGCGGGGATGCGTTTGATCATCGGCTCGAAGTTTTGGAAATCATAAAGCTCATTATCCAGCAGGTGCGAGCCAGTGACGTTTGTCAGGGCGGTCATCATCGAGCTGCGGATAAAGGGCGTTTCCTTTTCAAGCTCGGTTATCAGACGTTTGACGCGGGCACGCTTGAGGTTTGGCTGCGAACCGCACAGATTGCAGGGGATTATCGGGAATTTTTGTTCATCGGAGTATGTCTGTATCTCAGCCTCTTGGCAATACGCAAGCGGCCGGATGATCGTGTTGCGGCCGTCATCCGAGCGCAGGATCGGCGGCATCGCCTTGAGCTGGCCGACGTAAAAGAGGTTCATCAGAAAGGTCGCAATGATGTCGTCCGCATGATGGCCGAGCGCGATCTTTGTACAGCCTTCTTCGACAGCGACGTTGTAAAGAATGCCGCGTCGCAAGCGGCTGCAAAGCGAGCAATACGTCTGCCCCTCAGGGATGTGAGCCGTGACGATCGAGTAGGTGTCTTCCTCGATGATGCGGTACGGCACGCCCCGCTCGCTTAAATAGCTGGGTAAAATTTCTTCGGGAAAATCAGGCTGTTTTTGATCGAGATTGACCGCCAATATCTCAAACTTTGCAGGCGAACGCCGTTGCACATCGAGGAGCAGATCGAGCAGCGTGTAGCTGTCTTTGCCTCCTGAAAGGCAGACCATCACCTTGTCGCCATTCTCGATCATCGAGAAATCAGCGATCGCATTGCCCATTTTTTTGAGCAGTTTGCCCCTGGTTTTTGTCTCAACTGGCATGCATTATCCATTTCCCCCGAAAACTATGGATTTTCCCACGCCGCCAAACCTTTTACAACTTCAAATAAAATAAAACTAGACACTACCGCCGCAAGTGACCTATTATTGCTGTAAGGGAAAATTTTGAAAACAGCTAAGTTAGTGGACCGGCGACAAAACCGGAGGCTAGCCGTGGCGGAGTGTCCGGTGATTTCCCATTGTTCAAGGGGGTCTTCAGAAAAAAATTTTGAGAGAGGTTAAAATATATTATGATCCGAATGGGAAGAGGAAACAGACCTGAGCCTGCCGCGAGCGGCGTGCAAGAACAGCAACCGGCCACTGAACCTTATAGATATGCCGGCGAAACACAGGCGGCGGTGACGCGCGGAGCGATATCAGAGAGCGATTCGATGGCCCGCGACATTAAAGAAGGCCGCCTCAGCGGCTTTGTCGGCCACGGTACGACCCTGACAGGCGAAACTGAGTTTCACGCAATGCTCAGGATCGACGGCCATCTTATCGGGACCGTTTCGTCAGAATCGGGAACCCTGATCGTAGGGACAAATGGCCAGGTCGATGCCAATATAATGGTCGCCGCGGCAATGATAAACGGCACTGTAAATGGCGATGTATTTGCTACTGAAAAGCTCCATTTGGGCCGGACCGCCAGAGTTTTAGGCAATATCCACAGCCCTCGGCTTATTGTCGAAGAAGGGGCGATCCTCGAAGGTAGCTGCAATATGCTTAAAGCCCGCGAGACACAGGAAGAGGAGGCCGTAGCCGCCGCCGCACACTATGATGAGCCTAAAATTACATCAATCACTCCCGCCGACGAAGACGAAAAGGATGATTTGGCCGCCTATTTAAACGATGAGGACGAGGAAGAGGATGAAAAATCAGCCGAGGCCGCAGCCGTCTGATAGTAATTATTGCGAAGGTTTGTATGATTTAGAAGGTGGTATTTACTACCTTCTTTTTTATTTACCAGTGAAATATCCGCTCGGGTGTAACGCATAAATCTAGTGGGATGTCATGGTCGCCGACATCCTCGATCTCGTTGACGGGAGGAAAGTAGCTAAGCCCCACTTTCAAACAATCAGGGCGGCATTTTGATAACAACCTGTCGTAAAATCCCTTGCCGTAGCCGACACGAAATCCCATTTTATCAATACACAACAGCGGCACGAGTACCATGTCGATCTCGCCCGGTTTTAGGATTTTCGACGTAACCGGTTCCGCAATTCCCCATTTGTTTTCGACTAACTTTGTGACGGCTGTTATCGCGTGGTTTTCAATCTCGCCGGTAGCAAAATTAACCCGGGGGACGATCGTTCTGATTTCGAGATAATCTCGCCATATACGTTGAAAAATAAACGAGGTATCGATCTCGTTGAATCTCACAATCGGGATAAAACAATGAAGATTTTTAACCCCGGCCAATCTAATTCCGTCAAAAAAAAGCTCTGCGATCCGCCTGCTTTTCGCGGCCGATCGGTTGGCTCCGATGCCTTGACGTTTTTCAAGATAAACCTTGCGGATCTCCGATTTGGTCATCGCGGGACTTTAGGCCTCACTTACCCTTTCTTTTTTTCAGGTCGCGGCTTAATAGCCGTGGTATTTGCCCGAGGCGTGACCACTGAGGATTTGAATTCCTGGCCGGAATTTGCAGCCGCCTTTGAGGTCGCGAGCAGTTTCGAATCGTTAAGCAGTTTTTGTGCCGCCTTTGCGTTCTTACTTGGTCTTTTTTTTGGTTTTGGCATAACTCCTCTTAATTTTTTGTTATCCAGCCGCCGCCGACGACCTCGTCACCGTCATAAAAGATCGTTGACTGACCCGGCGTGATCGCCCGCTGAGGTTCGTCGAAGACGATTCGTGCGCGCGAGTCCGGCAATGGGTTTATGGTCGCTATTGTCGGCTCGTGACGGTAGCGGATCCGGACCTCTGCACGCACCGGTTCGTCCGGAGTGTCAAATGCGATCCAGTTGACTCCCTTGACGGTCAATTCTGTCGCATCGAGGTCGCTTTCACCTCCGACGACGATCCTATTCTTAGCTCTCTCGATCTGCAAGACGTAAAGAGGCTTGTCCTGGGCGATACCCAGGCCGCGACGTTGGCCAACCGTATAGCGGTGGATACCCGTATGCGAACCGACGGTTTCCCCCGCGGAATTCACTATGTCGCCTCCGGTTGGCAGTTCTCCTGCGCGTCCTTCGTGGTCGAGATAGCGGTCTATGAACTCGGAATATTTACCATCCGGTACAAAGCATATCTCCTGCGATTCCGGTTTTTCAGCCGTATAGAGTTTGGCATCTCGAGCTATATCGCGGACCTCTTCCTTTTTCATATCGCCGAGAGGGAAATAGGATCTTGAGAGCTGCTCCTGTGTCAGCTCCCAGAGAAAATAGCTTTGATCCTTCAAATGATTGCGTCCGCGAAACAGACGGTAACGATTTGCGGTTTCGTCATATTCGACGCGGGCGAAATGCCCGGTTGCGACCTTGTCACAGCCCAGGCTGACGGCCATCTTGTCGAGCGACGCAAATTTCAGGCGAGAATTGCACGCGACACACGGGATGGGCGTTTCGCCGTCCAAATAGCTCTGTACAAAAGGCTCGACAACGGATGTTTCGAATTCCTTTTCCAAATTCAACACGTAAAAGGGAAAACCGAGCGTTTCGGCCACACGCCGTGCATCATAGACGTCATCGAGCGAGCAGCAGCGCGACGGCAAAGGATCGCCATTCTCGTCCACACTTATACCACGGCGCTGGTTCCAAAGCTGCATCGTAAAGCCGACCAGCTCATGCCCCTGCTCTTTTAATAACGCGGCCGCCGCCGAACTATCGACACCGCCGCTCATTGCAACTGCGATCTTCATCTCAATATCTGTATTTTAGTATAAGTGTTTGTGTTAATTAGATAAAGACGCATTTCAGCCTAATGAAAATTGAGCGGTCGTAGAAGCTTGTGCTATATTTGTGAAATTATGAAGTTCGCCGCCCGCTAAGTAAGCCTCAGAATTTGTGCTCCTGTTGCGCTGAATCTTCGTGCGCCCGGAGCGTGTCCGCACCTTTCGGGTGCTTCATCGTTAAACTAAGGTCAAAATTATGTCTGCTAAATCTGAAACTGCGTCTGCAGCGGGATTGGATAACTCTTTCCGGGCTATCGTTAGCGAGGCATTTCGCGGATCGAAACGCGACTTTACTCAAGGGTCGCTTGGTACTGCACTTTTTATCCTGAGCGTTCCGATGATAATCGAAATGTTTGCAGAGAGTCTCTTTGCGGTCGTCGATATCTTTTTTGTCGCACATCTAGGGGCAAACGCGGTGGCAGCCGTCGGCATTACCGAATCGCTGATGTATCTCATTTATTCAGTCGCGATCGGACTAAGTATTGGTGCCGCAGCGACTGTTGCGCGCCGGATCGGCGAAAAAAATCCCGACGGTGCGGCCCACGCGGCAACTCACTCACTTTATCTCGGCATTATCATATCCGTCGTGCTGGGAATCACAGGCGTGATCTTTGCTCCCGATTTTTTGCGCCTAATGGGTGCGGACGAGGCGGTCATCGCTGAGGGCTCAAATTTCACGCGCATTATGCTCGGCGGCAATGTCGTCGTCGTATTCTTGTTTTTGTTAAATGCGATCTTTCGCGGCGCGGGCGACGCTGCGATCGCGATGCGCGTGCTTTGGCTGGCCAACGGCCTAAATATGATCCTTGCTCCGTGCTTTATTTTCGGAGTGTGGTTTTTTCCGCAGCTTGGCGTCACTGGCGCGGCTGTAGGGACAACGATCGGTCGCGGCTGTGGGGTTTTGTTCGCGGCCTACTATCTGTTATTTGGCGGCAAACGATTTACTATCCGCAACCACCACTGGCGGATCGATCCCTCTCAGATGTGGAAGCTCATCAAGGTCTCGGCTCCCGGTATATTGCAGTTTTTTATCCAGATGGCGAGCTGGATCGGGCTGGTACGTGTAATTACGCTTTTTGGCACGCAGGCTGTCGCCGGATATCAGATCGGAATCCGGGTCGTGATCTTTGCCCTACTACCCTCGATCGGATTGAGTAATGCTGCCGCAACACTCGTCGGCCAAAATCTAGGTGCGGGCAATCCCGCAAGGGCCGAAAAAGCCGTCTGGAAGGCCGCTTTTTACAATATGTTTGTGCAAACCACGATCGGCATTATCTTTGTCGTTTTTGCCCAACAGATCGCCGGTATTTTTACATCCGAGCCGGAGGTTTTGAGTTATGCGACACAGGCCTTGACGATAATCGCATATGGGTTTTTCTTTTACGCGATAGGTATGGTTCTCGAAACCGCATTTAACGGCGCGGGCGATACTTGGACGCCGACGCTGATGAACCTATTTGTTTTTTGGCTATTTGAAATACCCCTTGCCTATATCCTCGCCTATCACTTTGGCATGGGGCCGCAAGGCGTTTTTTGGGCCATAACGGTCGCTTTTTCGGTACTCGCGGTGGTGGCAACACTTGTGTTCCGACGAGGAAAGTGGAAGCTTAAGATAGTGTAAAATAGAAAATTATTACCCTATTCTCCATCCTCAATTGTCTTGCGTTTCTGCAGTAAAATAACCTATGCCGATAGAAACGTTTCCCGATCCGCAAACGTTTGATTACCCCGAGTGGGTAGCGATCGGTGACTATTTTTTCCGTTCGCATGACGTAGTATCATTCGGGACGCCGCTAACGGTCGAGACCGTCCGCGAGGCATATCTGAAAGGCATTTTTCCCTGGTACACTGAGGGAATTCCGCTGCCGTGGCATTGCCCCGAACGGCGTGCGATACTGGATTTTGCTGACCTGAGTGTTCCCCGCAGCCTCGAGAAAGCCCGCCGAAGCAGCGATCTCAGATTCACGGTCGATAAAGATTTTAGCGCGGTGATGCACGAATGTTCGCTCGCCTATCGTCCTGGCCAGCGCGGAACCTGGATCACAACGGAATTTGAGCAAGTATTTGTCGAGCTCCACGATCAGGGCATGGCCCACAGTGTCGAGGCTTGGGACGCCGGAGGCGATCTCGTTGGCGGACTTTACGGCGTTGACGCCGGAGGCGTTTTCTGCGGCGAATCGATGTTCTACAAGACCCCGAACGCCTCAAAGCTCGCGCTTCTTTTCCTGATCGATCATTTAAGATCTCGCGGTTCGACGTGGCTCGACACCCAAGTGATGACCCCGCATCTCAAAGCTCTCGGTGCTAAAGAGATTGACCGCGACGTTTTTTTAGATAAACTCAAGTCTACCCACGCGTTAAACCTCAAGCTGTTTTAATATGCCTCATCGAATTCGAAAGAACATCATGCCCGGCCTCAAAGTCGCGATCATCCTCAAGCAGGACCAGCGAACCGGCAAACAGACGGTTGGCGTCGTTAAGGACCTGCTGACCAATTCGCCGAGTCATCCGCACGGGATCAAGGTGAGGTTGGCGGATGGACAGGTCGGACGGGTGCAGAAGATCCTTGAATAAACTACTTTCGCCTTTGCGTCCTTGTGGGCTTTGCGTGAAAATCTTTGCATTATGGCAAAAACCTTTTTGATCTACGGGGCCAACGGCTACACCGGTGAATTGATTACGCGGATGGCGGCGGAGCGAGGATTAACACCGATCCTTGCCGGGCGTAACGAGGCGAAGATCGCTGAACTCGCGGGTAAATACGGTTTCGAGCATCGTGCGTTTTCTCTTGACGACACGGCCAAGCTCGACGCGGCTTTGCAGGAGGTCGATATGGTCCTGCATTGTGCCGGGCCGTTTTCGATCACGAGCGCTCCGATGGTCAAGGCTTGTCTGCGAAACAAAAAGCACTACACCGACATCACCGGTGAGATCGCGGTCTTTGAAACATGCGCGGCGTTTGACCAAATAGCACAGGAAGCCGGTGTGATGTTGATGCCCGGCGTCGGGTTTGACGTAGTGCCATCGGATTGCCTTGCCCGGCATCTCAAAGACCGTCTGCCCTCGGCGACGCATCTTTCGCTGGCGTTTTACGGCAAAGGCAGTCGTCTCTCGCACGGCACCGCGGCGACAATGACGATGAACATCGGCAAGGGCGGCGCGATCCGCAAAGACGGCAAGATCACGGGTGTGCCAGCGGCGTGGAAAACACGCGAGATCGATTTTGGCGAAGTCAGAACCGCGAGCGGTAGCGACCGGGTGAATAAGCAAGCAGTCACGATCCCTTGGGGTGACGTCTCGACCGCGTTTTACTCGACCGGAATTCCGAATATAGAGGTCTTCACCGTCGTGCCGCCGTCCAATCTCAAAATGATGAAGCTCTCGCGTTATCTCGGCTGGCTGCTTGCAACGGGACCTTTCCAATCGTATCTCCAGGGCAAAATACCCGCCGGCGGCCCGAGCGACGCCGAACGTGCACAGGGCAAAACCCTGATGTGGGGCGAAGCATCCGACGCTGACGGTAACCGTGTCGTGTCACGCCTACAGGGGCCCGAGGGCTACACCATCACGGCGATCGCCGCCCTAAACATCGCCGAAAAGATCCTCGCGGGCAATTTCACCCCCGGCTACCAAACCCCCGCCAAAGCCTACGGTGCCGACCTAGTCATGGAGATCGAAGGCGTTGCCCGGCAGGATGTTTGAACGCATTTGCGGCCAATCGACATCATTTTTCGGCAGGGCCCTTGCGGACATGATCTTTACAAATTTCGCAATAAGCTCCTTGTATGTAATTACTTACAGAGAAATTCCGCGAAAACTGTCCGCTCGCTGTCCGCGGGGTGTCCGCTCACCCGAGCGGACAGGGAAAGTATTGATAAATAACAGCTTACGTCCGTGAAATGGCCGGAACTGATCAAAATTTAAAAAAACTTTTTTCAAACTGCTCATCGCCCGCAAGAAACGCCCCTTAAAACTATCAAATAACCCGCTCCGATCCGCCAGGGAAATCAAAACGCAACTTGTAAGATAACATAATGTGCCATTGATAGTCAAGAGTTTTATGAATGCAACATCGGCTTTGCTGCCAAGTAGAATTTTCCCACGTGCGATCTACGCTGACCTGCTTTCCCGCCAGAAACGGAAATGATACGCATTGTATGTTGATCGCTGCATACAATGCGTATAGTTTTGATCTTTGCGGAGGCCCGCACGTCAGTAAGGGCGTAACCCTCGACGCGGCGTGTCGGGATCAAATGAAAAACGAATCTCTCCTAAAGGAGTTCGGGTCGCGGATCAGACAACTTCGGACCGAGCGCAAACTCTCACAAGAAGAACTCTCATTCCAAACCGGCTTTCACCGGACATACATCGGCATGGTCGAACGCGGCGAGCGCAACATCTCGCTCTCAAACATCGGCGTGTTCGCTAAGTTTTTTGAAATGTCAGTTGCGGAATTGTTGGATTTCGGAGGTGAACGCTAATGCCTGACCACTCGTTCACCATCACGCTCTCAAATAACCTGACCGAAAAGGCCGGCATTGACTATCTCATCGCTAACGAAACCGGATTCTTTTACGCCGACAGCGAAACCAGGAAGAAAATTTTGGAGTTGCTAGGATTGCCCCGAACATTTGCCCGAGCATTCGACATGATCTATATCCCGCGTTACAAGGGAACGATTGTGACCGAGGAAATCATCAAAACGCATCTTGATGAAATCTTCCTCGTCGAGCTAAAGACAACAAGAAAGTTCCTGCCGGAAAATCCAAAAGGATTCTTCTTCGGAGCGACCCAAAACGAATTTGACTTCGGCGAACGGCTTGGCGACAAATATCGATTTTGCTTTGTCTGCCTTCATCCCGATTCACCGTCATTTGCAATGCTTTCCGTGCCGGAACTTGAGGCCATAATGCGGACGAAACGCATTCAGTTTCAAATTAATCTTTAGACGGAATCGCGGCAAGCCACCGAAAAACCTTTAAGACCATTCGAAAAGTAACGGTCTTTCAAACTCCGGGTTTACAAGAACGGGCCAATAAAATGGAGCATTTTTCCATCCTGCTGCGGTCCCGTTTTGTCGTAGGAGCATCAGTAATGGCTTATTCCTGTTATTGATTGTTTCAAGACTGAATCGAAGATCGGTTGTACTGGTGTAAGGAGCATCCATCGGTTCGCCGTTCTTTTGAAATCTTTGAAGATCTCTTCCCTCCTGAACATAACAATGCAATGTGGAGGTATCACATTCCTCAAGCATACGCCGTACAGCAGTTTTCCAAACAATGATATCTAGTGGAACCCCAAGGTTGTAGTTCAGATTCCCTTCGTCGATTCGATCTAAAATATGTTCAAATTGGTCGAAGTTAATGGAAAATGAGGTCCTCATCTTATTTGTAAATTTAGGGATTGATCTCAAATAAGAATCCAATTTTGTGGTTATCCTCGTTAGTTCGGTCGCACCTTTTGTTTCAAATCCGGTTGGATATTTGGTCTTATTACTTCGAAGGACTGTGACCTTTCCAAGGCGTATCTTATTAGGACTAGCTGGTTTAATGGCCCCATTCTGGGAAGCCTCCATGATTACTATTTCATGATCCGGTCCATTTATCAGAGATTCTCTAAGCGATTCATCAATCTGGTGAATTTCCTTCATTCGCTCGAAAATTCTTTCAGTTGTGTACATTCGCGTTAATGCGATATCCGCGTTCGATCGTTTGCCGTACATTCGAGCATGTTGCAATACCGTATCCATTTGGGATGATTGAGGATCTCGGCCATAAAACATCGCGAGAAGATTATCGATCGTGATTCCTCGATCGAGGACCTGGCCACCAATAAAGAAGTTTAGTGCCGTTTCAAGTCTTAGTTGCCCGTCGTCATTGGCGAGATCAATAAGTCTCTGGTCGGAGTTGATTACGAAGATCTGGTAGTCTTCTAATTCAAAAAGCCTCGAAATAATTTCTTCCGTTTCGTTAAAAGAGGGAATGTGATCGATCCAACCGAGGTCCCTTGCTTTTTCGAGCGACACGTATAGATCGTTTTCATAGTGATCCTTGTATCGCGCAATGGCTAGCTTCCGGTTATTCTTCCATTCGTGATGTAAAAACGCTAAATATTCCGCAACCAAAGTCTCTTGCCACACCATCTTCGTTTTCGCAGTATCAAGATGGAAAATGAATGAGTATTTAGCTAGCTGATAATTCTCCAATTCATCGCCACCAACTTGTTTTATTTCTTGGGCGCGCCGGATGGCTACTGCGACCAGAAATTTTTCTATTGAATTTCTAAAAACTTCAAGTTTGTTAGTTGTGGCGACGTTCTTAACAATTCGGAGATCCTGTTTCTTTGACTTAAGTGTGGCAACGTCGTCGGTTGTAGCTCTTATGTGGATATGATAGGCAGGATTGTCGAAGTCCTCGCTATCCTCAAAATAAACTTTACCACCCACATATCCAGGATATGTCTCCAGAATTTCCGTGAATCTAGGGCGCACTGGTTTATAAACTCCCGATGCGGTGGCGATTTCATTTGGCTGGAGATATAGAGCGTACGGGGTTGCGGTAACTTGCAAAAAGAAACCGTCCGATAGTGAACTTCGGAATGCATCAAGTTTTTTAGCGGTTTCCAATAATTCGGTTTCTTCTTTTTTTCCTTTCGCTCCCACTGAACCAGTGTCCGCTTCGTCGTCGATAATAAGAACTCTTTTGTCACATAGATCGGGGTTATTCGTTCGGAAGGCCTTTGTGAGCTTGGCAATACTGCTGGGATTCTTTATCGCAATGAATATCTTCTTATTTAGCATCTGCGATTTCTTAAGAACCGTTTCGCCAAATGTGTGAGCGTAGTAGATGCTGATGTGACCTTTATCCTCAAAATCGAAAAATTCCTTGCGAATGCGTCTAGTCGTTTGTGTGCCGAGTAGTTGTGAGTTCTTTGTCAATACTATTGCGATATCAAAAGCGTGATCAAACGCCTCCGCAATAATTCCAATGAACGCCGTGGTTTTGCCGCTCTGAATTCTACCGAGCAACACGCCTGGGTTTTCAGATGTCGTTTTACTTTCCAATAGCCTGCTTACGGTGCTTCGTACAGTGGCCTGAAGTTCTGGACTGTGGCTGCGATTTTTAGCGTGGGTAGAGTAAAAATTCACTTATCAATGCTCCTTATTGAGTTACGGGACTAATCACGAATCCGCTAGGGAAATACTCATCGAATTGTGCGAGGACAGCACAATATCAATTCGCAAGGATATTAAACCGAAAACCCAGAATGGTCAACGACACCGGAAGTTTCATTCGGCCATAGTTCGAGCGGTTCCCATTTTGTCCAGACGAAGGTGACTTCGCCCCGCATTTATTCGGTGTTGTCTAGAACGTCGTCATAGGTAAGGCCGTCCAAATCGTCGTCGTCGCCATATCCATGAGACCGCACGTCCAATAGGATTTGTCCCTTACATACACATTTCAGATTTAGCCACGAATGAACACGAATGTCACGAATATGAATTTTTCGATCGTCGCTGACGCGACGGGGACGCATATATCTGCTGTCCGTGGGTTGAAAACCTTTTCCGTGGTTGTCACCCTTTCCGTGGGTAATTACCCACGGCTACAATGAGGCGTCGCTGACGCGACGGTCGGAAGAAAAGCCGGCGGATAGACCACCGGCTTGTGCCTACATTTAACTGATCCAAACTTAAACGTCGAGGTTTTTGACGTCGAGGGCGTTGTCCTCGATAAATTTGCGGCGGGGTTCGACCTGGTCGCCCATTAGGACGGTAAAGATGCTGTCGGTCTCGATCGCGTCCTCGATTCGGACCTGGAGCATCGTGCGTTTTTCGGGGTCCATGGTGGTTTCCCAGAGCTGCTCGGGGTTCATCTCGCCGAGGCCCTTGTAACGCTGGATGGTGAGGTCTTTTTTGGCCATCGCCATGACCTTTTCGAGCAGCTCCTCGCGCGAATCGAGAGTCTCGCTTTTGCCATTTTCACCGAGAACAAACGGCGACGGAAAATCTATCTCGAGCCCCTTACGCAGCTCGACCGCCTTTTGAAACTCGACATAACTTGCGAGATTCCAGTCGATCTTGAGCCGCTGTCCATTGGCGTACGCAATATCTATCTCCCACAGGCCATGCTCCTCGTCACTCGTCAGCTCAGTATTATAACCGGCGGCGGCGAGCTTGCCCTCGATCTCGGCCATCATTTCCTGCTCGCCAAATATCTTGCGCAGTTTGACCTGATGTTTTGTCAGAATGCCGTCTTTGCCCGCAAATGCGTCTAATAGCAACTGGACGAGCCGTGCGTCGTTAAAGACACGGCGCGCCAAGCGCTCAGAGTAATTTTTTAGCTCGGTGGTCTGTTCGAGCGCTTTTGACAGCTTGGCTCCCTCGACCGGATTTGCGTTAGAGCTGATCTGCGAATCGCCCGTGGCCATCCGCATCAGATAGCGAAACATCGCTTTTTCATCCTTGATGTACTCTTCTTTTTTGCCGCGTTTTACCTTGTAGAGCGGCGGCTGGGCAATGTAGACAAAGCCATTCTCGAGCAGCTCGGGCATCTGGCGGTAGAAAAATGTGAGCAGCAGCGTGCGGATATGGCTGCCGTCGACGTCGGCGTCTGTCATCAGACATATCTTGTGGTAGCGGAGCTTGGTAACGTCAAAATCCTCTTTGCCGATGCCGGTGCCGAGCGCCGTGATCAAAGCCTTGATCTCGCCATGGCCGAGCATCTTGTCAAAGCGCGCCTTTTCTACGTTGAGGATCTTACCCTTGAGCGGCAGGACGGCCTGATTCTTACGGTCGCGGCCCTGCTTGGCCGAGCCGCCGGCCGAATCTCCCTCGACGATGTAGATCTCCGATAGTGCCGGGTCTTTTTCCTGACAATCGGCGAGCTTGCCGGGCAGGGTCGAGCTGCCGAGGGCACTTTTACGGACGATCTCGCGGGCCTTTCTGGCGGCTTCGCGAGCTCGCGCCGCATCGACGGCCTTGCCGACGATCTTTTTTGCCACGGCCGGATTTTGCTCAAAAAACTCTGCGAGCTTTTCATTCAAAAATGATTCGACCGGGCCCTTGACCGGGGAATTGAGCTTGCCCTTGGTCTGGCCCTCAAACTGCGGCTGCGGTATTTTAACGCTGATGATCGCAACCAAACCCTCGCGAACGTCATCGCCGGTGAGCGTAACCTTTGCATTCTTCGTCAGCCCTGAGCTCTCGGCGTAATTATTGATCGTACGCGTGATCGCACCGCGAAAGCCGGAGAGATGCGTGCCGCCGTCAACGGTATTGATGTTATTTGCGAACGAAAAGATCTTTTCGTCGTAGCTGTCGTTGTACTGCATCGACACCTCGATCGAAAGCTCGTCCGAGATAAGCTCAAAATATAGCGGCTCATCATGGAGCGGACTCTTATTTTTGTTCAAATGCTTGACGAACTCCGCAATGCCGCCCTTGTAATAAAAATCATGCGATTTTTCGGGTTCTTCGCGTTCGTCCTTGATGTGAATGCGGATGCCCTTGTTGAGAAAAGCCTTTTCGCGAAGCCGCTCCGAAAGCTTTTCAAAACTGTAAATAGTCGTCTCAAAAATGCTCGAATCCGGCCGGAACGTGATCTTAGTACCCCGTTTTGTCGTCGTGCCGGTTTGCTTGAGGGCTGCTACAGGAATCCCCGCCTCAAACTCCATCTCGTGCGTCGCTCCGTCACGCCATATCTCGAGGCGCAAATACTCGCTCAAAAAATTAACGCAAGAGACGCCGACGCCGTGCAGGCCGCCCGAAACCTTGTACGAATTGGTGTCAAATTTTCCCCCGGCGTGCAGGATCGTCATCACGACCTCAGCCGCAGAGCGGCCCTCCTGCTTATGCATGTCGGTCGGTATGCCCCGGCCGTTGTCGACGACGGTCACTGAATTATCCATATGGATCGCGACATCGATCGTGTCGCAATACCCGGCGAGAGCCTCGTCAACCGAATTGTCTACCACCTCGTAAACCAAATGATGCAGCCCGATCTCGCTCGTCGAGCCTATGTACATGGCTGGACGCTTACGCACCGCATCACGGCCCTCTAAAACTGTGATCTGATCTGCCCCGTATTCCTGTTTTGCTTTAGTCAATTTTTGAGAACCCCTTCCGAAAGATCGAGTCGATCCCGGTGATAAAATTACCAAATAAATTCCCTGTTATTTTCGATCTTTCAATTGCGAAAACCCCATAAGAACTAAATGTTAATTTTACCATTTTTTAGTGGATTGTGACAGCCGACTAAAGCCGATAAATGGCTTTATTTTATTGAAGTTGAGCGGTGCCGTTCGTGACCGTGAAAACGGCTGCATTCGCGCCAAATTTTTCGACAAATCCCTCTTTTGAGGTAGTCACAAATGTCTGCGTTTTGCCGTCAAGATATTCGAGTAAACGACCGATGCGTTTGTAGTCGAGTTCGGCGTCGATGTCGTCTATCAAAAAGAGGGGGTATTCCCCGCGTGTTGCGTGATAAACCGTGATATTTGCAAGCTGTAGGAGCAGCAGGGCACTGCGCTGCTGGCCAGCGGAGCCAAACTTGCGGAGGTCGTGGCCGTCGAAATGAATTTCTAGATCATCACGATGAGTCCCGATAAGCGCATGACCGGCGATAATTTCGGCCTGGAGGCGAAGGGCGAGACGTTCCGTCATAAGAGCGCTAAAATCACCGAGGTCTCCTTTTCCCTCAAGCGACGAGAGGTATCGGACCGAAATCTCTTCGCGGCCAAAAAACTTTTTCTCAAAAACTTCGTTTAATCTCTCGACAAACCGCATCCGCGCTTTATGAATTTTTGTAGCGAGAAATATTAGCTGCGAATTCCATGGCTCAAGCAGATCGGAAATTTTTTCAGATGATCTTTCATCGTCACGCGCCGACTGGAGCAATGCATTTTTTTGACGAATAACTCGATTGTAATCTGTCAAAACCTGAACAAACGGCGGGTGGAGCGAAACTATTCCTACATCGAGAAATCGACGCCGAGCGTCCGGTTGACCCCGGATAATATCGAGCTCGTCCGAATTAAACACAACCGCGTGAAGTTGGCCCAAATATCGCTGTACTGTTTCTTTTTTGTCATTTATCATAAGCGTCTTGATATTTCCCTCAATAGCGACGCGGAGCTCGCGCACTATCTCAGGCGATTCGCGAACGCCGCCTAGAATGTATGCAAAATTTTGGCCAAAATTGACGGCTTCTTGTAACTTCGAAGTTCGGAATGAACGCGTCGATGCCAGAACCGAGATCGCCTCAAGCCAGTTCGTCTTGCCGTGGCCGTTTTGACCGACGAGTATGTTTAGGCCGCCGCCACACGAGATGTCGCCATGAAGGTTTCGGAAATTTTGGATGCGGAGGAATTCCAGGAGCATAAAAAATATTACCATGCGAGATCGGCTTGTAGGGTTTATCGAAACTGCGGCTGTGCTTTTTACATCTATTTATTGAATGCCACCCGCATTCACCATTTATTTAAAACGGAGTGTTGAACATTCTTGAACGATTCGTTAAACTCCTACTGGTCCAAAAATGAGAATATTCGCGATTTTTTTTCTAAGCCTCGCTTGTGTGACGGCGGCCTTTTCCCAGACTAGCCTGAAAATCGGCGAGAAGGCCCCGGCCTTTTCGGCCTATTCTCTGGACGGTACGAGCTTTGATCTCAACGAACTTCGCGGCAGCGTAGTTGTGCTTACTTTTTGGTCGACGAAATGCGCAATCTGTCATAGCGAGTTTCCCAAACTCAATCGGGTGATAAAAGGTTTTGAGGGGAAAAAGGTGGTTTTTCTGTCGCTCACGATGGAAAAAGATGAAAAGGTCGAGGCGTATTTAAAAACTACACGCCTCGATTCTCAAATATTGACCGATAGCTTTGGCATTCTGCTGCAGTACGCCGACCGTGACAAAGAGGGCAATCTCGACATGGGCTTTCCGTCCTATGTCGTCATTAACGACATGGGCTTTATCGAATACCGCTCGAGCGGCTACGACAAGACCGACTCGCTGAATACGGCCATTACCCATCTTATATCCAAGTTATAGACCGACTATGAATTCTTGACATCGACCTGTTTTGGATTTAATAGTGGTTTATGAAGAATTTACTTTTGTTGGCCGCCATCTTTGCTCTCACGCTTTCGGTTTCAGCTCAAAAACCCGTTGCCCCGACAAACGTGGCGTCGCAACCGACCTTTGCCGCCCTTGGGATGGATGGACAACGGATCGACATGGCGGCCCTCCGCGGCAAAGTCGTCGTGCTGAATCTGTGGTTTATTAATTGTCCTAACTGCCTTGAAGAGATCACATCTCTAAATCAACTCGTCGATCAGTATAAAGACAACAAAGACATCGTCTTTTTGGCTCTTGCGGCAAGCAGAAAGGCCGATCTGGAAAAGTTTCTTAAGAAACATCCGTTTAAGTACCAGGTCGTACCCGATGCCTCAATGATTATCCTCAGTAAGTTTGGTACGCCTGATAAAAACGGTGAGATCAATATTCCATTCCCGATGCATTATGTGCTTGATCGAGAGGGGAATATCGTACTGAAAATGCAGGGTGTTAAAGGTGTTGATGCCGTAACGAAAGAATTGAGGAAGCAGTTTTCTAAACCGATCGTCGGATCCAATTAGCTTGGATTTATTAACAATATTGCTTAGACTATATTCTGATCGTGCCTCAGTTTGCGGAGAGGTAGCCTAATTGGTAAGGCAGTAGTCTTGAAAACTACCGCGAGTGATCGCTTGCAGGTTCGAGCCCTGTCCTCTCCGCCATTCTCCTCTAACAACAACAGTGTATGATTTCTTTTTTCTTGCATTTTACATAGCCTACTGGGATACTGAATGAAGATTCATTCATAATAGGTCTATGCTCAAGTCTGCCCGTACCGGTCCGCCACCTAAAGCCGTCGTTTCCGATAAACGCGCGGCTATTTTGCGTGCCGCGACCAAGGTTTTTGCCAACAAGGGTTATTTCAATTCAAAGGTTGCGGATATCGCCGGTGAAGCCGGCATAGCGGACGGCACGGTCTATCTGTACTTTAAAAGCAAGGACGAGATTTTACATTCGATCTTCGACCGGGCGATGGCCGAATTTATCGGCGAGGGCAAAAAGGAACTCGCCGCGATCCCTGACCCGGCGGGCAAACTTACCCGGATCGCCGAACTCCATCTCGAAAAACTCGGGGCCGACCCTGACATGGCGGTTGTTTTTCAGGTCGAACTTCGCGGTTCGACCAAATTCATGCAGGAATTTTCAGCAGCCGGATTTGGCGAATATCTGGACATCATCCGGCAGACGATCGAAGACGGCCAAAAAGCCGGGCATTTTCGGCGGGATATAAAGGCAATTATCGCGGCAAAGATACTATACGGAGCGCTCGACGAAATGGTAACAAATTGGGTGCTTTCAAAAAGATCATATCCGTTACCGCCGCTTGCAGGCGAAGTTTTGAAAGTCTTTTTCGGAGGCATGCTCTTACGGTGAACAGAAGCGAAAGTAACATCGTCCTGAGGCCAAATCCACTCGGTCGCGGAGAGCCGCTTACGGCCGGCGAGCCTGAAACCCTTCCCGATCTCTTTTTGCGCTCGCTAACCGAATTTGACCTGGTGGACGCGCTTAACTACAAGAGCGGAGACGAATGGAAAGCAATTTCTTCTGGTACGCTGATCGAGCGGTCGGAGAATATTGCTCTCGGCATCCATTCGTTAGGTCTGCGCAAGGGTGACCGGGCTGCGATACTCGCGCCCAATTCACCGGAGTGGACAATTTCGGACGCCGGCTGCCAGTTTGCCGGCATTATTGATGTCCCGATCTATACGACCCTCGCCCCTGAATCGGTTCGTTATATCATTGACGACTCGGCCGCGCGGGTTTTCTTTCTTCAGGATGCTGCGGCGTACAACCGTCTGCTTCCCTCGTTAGCGAACTGCGGTTCGATCGAAAATTTTGTTCTGTTTGACGCCTCGGGTATAGAGGCTGAGAATGTTATTTCGTTTGCTCAGTTAGAGGCCGCAGGTGCGAAACTTAAGATCGACGAGCCTGAACTTTCCGAGCAACTACGGTCAGCAATCGAGCCGCAAGATATCGCCACGCTAATCTACACAAGCGGTACGACCGGTGAGCCAAAGGGCGTGATGCTGACCCACGCAAACCTGATCTCGAACGTAATCGACGCGAGCGAGAAATTTGCATTTACGGGGGTCGATATTTCCTTGTCGGTCTTGCCTTTATCGCACGTATTCGAACGTACGGGGATGTATGTTTACATACTCGGCGGGATGCGCGTCTATTACGCCGAATCGATTGAAAAAGTGCCGGAAAATCTAAAAGAGGTGCGGCCTACGATCTTTATCGGTGTACCACGAATCTTTGAGAAGGTGTTTGAACGTGCCCGCCTAAAGGCGGCGCAGTCCGGCAGAATCAATGAATTGATATTTGATTGGGCGATCGATGTAGCTAAGGAGTTTGCAAACGCAAAGGAGAGCGGCCAAACGATCTCGCTGGCCCTCACGGCAAAGCACAGCGTTGCAGATAAGATCGTATTTTCAAAACTGCGTGAATTTTTTGGCGGCCGCCTGCGGTTTTGCATTACCGGCGGAGCGGCCCTGCCCGACGAAATATTTCTTATCTTTACAGGTGCCGGGATCTCAATAATGCAGGGCTACGGCCTGACCGAGACATCGCCCGTAGTCTCGTCTAACAACCCCTCGGCTATCCGAGTAGGCACCGTTGGAAAACCTATTAGAAATGTGCAAGTGCGGATCGCCGCCGATGGTGAGATCGAGGTTCATGGCCCCGGGGTTATGGTCGGCTACTATCACAAGGACGAGGCGACAAACGAGGCTTTTACAGCGGATGGCTGGTTTAAGACGGGCGATATCGGGAATATAGACGCTGACGGCTTTTTATGTATTACCGACCGTAAAAAAGAGCTTTTCAAAACATCCGGCGGTAAATATATTGCCCCGGCACCGATCGAACAGATGATCAGGTCGTCGCGGTTCGTAAATCAGGTTGTCCTTGTTGGCGATGAGCGGCGATTCCCTGCGGCTTTGATAGTACCTAACTTTGAAATGCTCGAGTCGTATGCAAAATTAAAAGAGCTAAACATTGCGGGAACGGCAGAGCTTTGCAACGATCCGCATATTCAAGATCTTTTTCAACGGCAGATCGAAAAGATGACGCCAACTCTCTCTAAATTCGAAAAGGTAAAGCGGTTCGCCCTCTTAGATCACGAATTGACCGTCGAGAACGGAGAACTAACCCCGACATTAAAGGTCAAACGCCGTATCGTAAACGAAAAATATCGTGATGTGATCGATATGATCTACAGGGATGCCGCTGGCGAAAAGGCGAAGCTCCGCATTGTTTAATAAAGAACTTTATACCCGATGCTGTTCGTAACGCTCGAAATTGCGGTTTTTCCGGCCCCGACGGCGATTTTGAGGATAGCGACAGCGAGGCTGTCTTTCGCCTTATCTACCTCGACTATATCGAAAGGCTGGAGAAGAATATCTTTCTGCTGCCCTTTCCTGATTAGGTCATAATTGGCCGTCAATATCTCGCGGTCCTTCGAATCAGGTTTTAGCCTGTAAACCTTGATATTACGGGTCTTGGCTTCCTCTCTGACGCCACTCACCTTTGCTATTGCTTCGGACAGCGAAAGCCCGCCTTCTTTAATATATATTCCCTGCGGAGCAACGACCTGGCCCGTCACGTAAACCGGGGATGCCTTTTGCACCAGGATCACGTCGCCGGGATAGATGATCGGATTTGACTCGTCCTTAGCGAGTTTTATGTCGCGGAGAAAATAAATTCGCGATGGCACCTCGGTCGGATCGCTCGTACTGTTTTTCCAGTTGCCCTCTTCGCTGTCGTCGGAGCAGAGCGGCGGTTGAGTGCGAAAAACCTGAACCGAGCCGCCCGCCTCTTCCTTGATACCACCGGCAACCGAAAGCAGTTCGATCAACCTGACTTTTCGAAACAGGATCACCTGTTGAGGAGCATTTACCTCACCAGAGATCGTTGCGGGTGGACGGCTCTTGCGATCTGTAACCCGGAGGCTCAGTTGCGGCGTTTTCAAATATTTGCGGAGCAGTTTTGAGACCTCCGTCCTAAGGTCGCTCTCAGTCCGGCATTTTGCGGGTACAGGTTTGTCAAAAAAAGGCACCTCAATATTGCCGTCCTCGTTGACCGTTGTCACAAAATCGAATTCGGGCTCGCCGAGGACTTTTCCCGTAACCTCATCGCCGGGCCACAGCATATATCCCTTTCCCGACGAAATATTGGCCGGTATCTCCTGCGCGATCACTGAACCAAAAACAAGAATCGAAACTAAGAAAGCAAATAAAAACTTCAATCTCATGATAAAAACCTCAGACCGCGTTATAACTTAGGAGTTTAACGCAGAAGCCACGTTGATACAACTTTTTGTTGTCCGTGCATACGTTCGAATTGGATGTTAAAAGCGCGATTTGGGTTTTCCGTTCGTTGGCTCTTAGCGTTGACAGAACGGCTGTCATCCTTGTAATTTCAAACAATGAGCCAACCAAAGATCTCAAAAAACCGAATATCACGAAAGGCCGCCAGTTTTACCGAATCCGTTATCCGCGAGATGACGCGTGAGGCGATGAAGTACGGCGCGGTCAATCTCGGCCAGGGGTTTCCCGATTTTGCCGCCCCTGATGATATAAAGCAAAAGGCCATGGAGGCGATCGCATCCGATCACAATCAATACGCGATAACGTGGGGCGTGAAGAGCTTTCGAGACGCTATCGCGGCGAAGACCAGATGGTTTCTCGGGATGGACATTGACCCTGAGACTGAGATCACGGTGACCTGCGGCTCAACCGAGGGGATGATCGCCGCCATGATGGCAACGGTTGATGAGGGCGATGAGGTAGTCGTTTTTGAACCGTTTTACGAGAACTACGCACCCGATGCGATCCTCTCGGACGCGACGCCGCGGCACGTCCCGCTTTATCGAACAGATGCCGGATTTGTCTTTGACCGCGACGAACTGCGTGCCGCCTTTAACGCGCATACCAAGGCGATCATCATCTGTAACCCAAACAACCCCACGGGGAAGGTATTTACCCGCGATGAGCTCGAATTTATCGCCGAGCTTTGTATAGAGTTTGACGTACTTTGCTTTACTGATGAGATCTACGAGCATATCGTCTACGACGAAGGGGAAAATGAAAGAAATGAAACTGCTGCACACATCTGCATGGCAAATATCGCGGGCATGCGCGAGCGCACCGTCGTTGTAAATTCGCTTTCGAAAACATATTCCGTGACCGGCTGGCGTGTCGGTTATTGTATCGCGCCGCCGGACATCACCTCGGCGATCCGCAAGGTCCACGATTTTCTGACCGTTGGCGCGGCTAATCCGCTGCAGCACGCTGGCGCTTACGCCCTGAGTTTGCCGCCGAGCTATTACGATGAGCTGCAGAGCGAATACCAAAAGAAACGCGACTTTATTGTGCCGGTTTTGCAAAACGCCGGGTTCAAATGCGACTCTCCCGCCGGAGCATACTATGTCATGTGCGATATCTCGGACTTTGGGTTTGCCAACGATATCGATTTTACGAGGCATCTGATCCGCGAGATCGGCGTCGCCGTTGTTCCGGGATCGTCGTTCTACCACGACGCGGCTCTTGGTTCGCAATTAGTCCGGTTTTGTTTTTGCAAAAAGGACGAGACGCTCGAAGCGGCTGCCGAAAGGCTTGAAAAATTGCGTCTCGGCTAATGCCAACAAGCAACCCTTGGCTGCATCTTAGGCAACCAAAATTGAAAACTAGGGCCTTTGGAGATTCTCATGCTTATTAGATCATTCGCTTTTACTCTTATCATCGTTTCATCTTTCGTTATCGTAACCGGGCAAACTCCGGACGCTCCGAAGCCGATAACCGACCCGTCCTCAAAAAATTCCGGCCCAACGGGTACTCAAAAGCTGCGCGACCTTGCCCTTCCTGGCGGGATCGACCTGCAGCTTATCATTAAAGAGCTCGCGCGCGATCTTGATATCAACGTCCTATTTGATCGGGAATCGTTCCAGGCGGCGGGCAGAAAGACGTTCATCGAACTTAAGAACGTAACAGCGGCAGACGCGTTAGACTATATCTTTTTGCAGGAAGGGCTCTATTTTGAGAAGGCGGGTCCAAACACGATCCTTGTAGCGGTCCGAGCCCAGCAACACGGGATTCCTCTAATCGGTGCCGGAGTTCTTCCGATGAGTACCCAACTTGCCCAATATTTTGGAGTTGAACAAGGGATACTCGTCAATTCGGTCCGCAATGATTCTTCAGCCTCAAAAGCGGGACTCAAAGCTGGAGATGTGATCGTGGAGGTCGATGGTGCCCCCGTCAACGGGCCGCTGGTTGTCGCCCGGGCGATCGATGATAAAAAGGGTGGTGATATTATTTTGAAAGTTGTTCGCGACCGCAAAGTCCAGATGATCACCCTAACTCCTCAAAAAGGCATCCAATCAATTTTGTAAAGACGGATGCAATCAGCGATCAGAATAAGCGGAAATCCGGGTTACTCTTTTTCCGCCAGATGAATCCATCCAGCACATAATGCGTGATTTGCGGCAGGGCAAGCAGCGGAGCGACGAACATACGGATATTTCGCGACCAATCCCAGTCGCTGCCAAATAACCACTGCTTTTCGTGCCAGACGCCGCGATGCCAGAAGAGCTCCTCGAAATACGCCAGTGCCCAAAGTGTAGCTAAGAATACGAGCCAATTTGATGACATCGCCCGGTAAATGCGGCCGGTCGATTCCCGTCGAAACCGGGCGTAAACATAGATCAACGCAAAATACGGCACGCCGTGGATGATGACGTTCGTCACCGTAAATGCGTAGTCCGAATTAAAATAAACGATGCCGACATACCAGCAGATCGCGGTCGTCGCGACCACGATGTCTTTGCCGATATTGAGAAAGCCGGTCGTAAAATATTGATAGATCGATTTTGCAAAATACGCGGTCAGGGCGAGCACATAGACGGGAAACAAAACAGTCTCGACGATCACCGGCAGCGAAATAAAATCGTTTTGGACAAACCATTCGAAATTTCGCGGCAGCCGCGTCATCCAAAACGCGAGTGGATAAACGCTAGCGAGATAAACCGCAACCGCGTCGATCCACCAGGTCCACCGCGCCGTCTCATTTAGCTTTCGCCGGTACAACGCAACCCAGCCGTACTGCTGCCTGATAAAATGAAAAACGGCGACCGCCGCTAACGCCTTCCAAAAAACAAGCTCGCCCTCCGAATACAGCGCAACGCCGATCGCATAGCCAAAAACCGGCACCAGCAGATACAGCCAAAACCGCCGTTTGAATTCCTCTTTGTCAAAATAGACACGGAATGAGGTTGACCAGACATGCGCGACATCGATAAACAGTACCGCCATGACCCAAGTCCACTCGGGCGATTCGCCGTTCAACACTCCAAGCTGCGCGCCCAACGCAAGCAGCAATAGAGCGGCAACCGCGCTCCCCAAAAAGACCGTCAGATCGATCTCACGTGAAAACAGCCATTTTGTATTATTTGAACCGCCGAGTCGCGGAGACGTAGAGAGATAAGAATTGTTGCTTGAATTCTGGCTCTCTATCTCTTGCATTCCTTCTCAGCGTCTCTGTGTCTCTGCGGTTAGAACTTCACTTGCCGCACGCAGTCCATGATAAAACGCTTCTTCGAAAAGCGCGATGCCGCTCAGGTCGGTGTGCGCGAAATGGATATTGCGATATGGTTTAACGGCCTTTTCGCGGATGCCGCTCCAGATAAAATTTGGACGGGGCGAGATCATCGCGTGGCCCCAACGCATCACGTCGAGCCGCTGCGTTAGGTCGTAAATATCAGGATGCGCACGTGCGAGATCGGTCAAGCAAACATCCGCTAGTTGTCGCCAGTTGTAATTAAAGAGCGTCGTGCGGCCCGCCGGGTCTTCGCACATCGGATAGTAATAGGTCAAGATAGTCGGGCCGTAGTCGATGCCTTTTTGATGCGTGGCGGTTACATAGCCAAGCGACGGACTTTCGTAAAGCACGTTGTCCCACGAGAGCGGAAAGTCTTTTGCAAATCGCGGTTTGGGGCGGTCCTTTAGATGTAGGTTGGCGACAAACCAAGCATTGTGCTGAAATTCGCCTGCGGCAAACGGCGGGTCTTCGCGAAAGCCGCGTATTACCCACGGGGCGGAGAATACAGGCGACGCATATATGATTTTTTCGCAATGAATTCCGCGGATCTCGTTACCATCCAAACAAATAACATCGACCCCCTTTTCGTTTGGCGCCACCGAGACAACCATTTGAGACCTACGGACATTGTCCTTGACGTTGTCATAGAAATGGTTGATAAATTGGCCGTTGCCTTCCGGACAGGTAATAAACGGCTGCGACTCGACGCCGCTTTTGCGAACACGCGAGCAAAAATAAAACAGCCCGACCCACGCCGACGCTTGATCGGCCTTGAGCCCGTAATCGTCACGCGTCGCGTAATCGCAATACCAAAACAGCCGCTCGGAAGTAAATCCCTGCTGACGAAGCCAATCGCCAAACGAGATCTTGTCGAGTGAAGTAACCTCTGCATCGGTTGAACAATTTGCCAGCGGCACAACAAACGCGCGCTTACCCGCCGCATCGCGCCAAATGACCAACTCATCGATCCGCTTCTGAAACTCCGCAAACTGCCGTTTGTCGTCCTCACTCGCGCCGATCGTAAGATACAGCCCCTCATACCACCGCCCTTTGTAAAAAACCCGCTCCTCAGGCTCACGGCAGAGAAACTGCTCTTTGACGACAACCTCGCCGACCGAATCACGACCCTCAAGCAGCGACATCTCATCGAGAAATGAGATCAGTTCGGTGTTTTCCTTAAAAGGCACCGGCAGATAATGCGCTCCCCACGGATAATTGACCGGCTCGCCTCTTCCGCTGCGGGCCGTGCCGCCAACCTCTTTTTCAAGCTCGAGCACGACAAAATCGTTAACGTTTTCTTTTTTTAATTTCCACGCCGCCGTCAGTCCTGCGACGCCGCCGCCGATGATCGCGACCTTCTTCGTTTCCCATTTATCGGCGGGCACCTCAAACGAGCGATTTTCTCGCAAGATATGGCCCAGACTTGCAGATTGCCCGATGATCTCGCCCTCGGGAAAACGCCGTCCTTCGCCTGGCCCGCACGCGGACATTGCGAACGGTGCTCCGAGGAATAGCGTTAATAGTTCTCTGCGAGATAGGTTCATTCGGAATAAGTGAAAAAGGATAGGTGATAGCGGATAAGTTAGTCTTCAGACTGACGAACCGTTTTAATAGCCGAAATGAGCATTTTTTGTAGCTCTTCGCAGTCATTAAGAAGAGATTGAGCCTGAGTATCAATTACAAACTCGCCATCTCGTAACAAGCGTGATAATAAGTTGGTTTTGAACGCTTCTTTGTTAGCTATCGAGTATTTCTGCCGAAAGTCCAGGCGGTTTTCGCCTTGTCTTCCTTCTTCAATAAAAAGACTTATATTTACTCCGGAATCCAGTATCTTGCGCGAGAGAATAAACTCCTTCTTTTCATGGTGTAGATATTCACTAAGTTTAACGATACGCAACGCAAAAGCGTAAGACTTGTCTCTTAATGGATCTGCCATTTATCACCTCTCACCCATCATTTTTCACCTATTCCGGATAAGCGCGCTATTGCTCAAACCGCCTCCACTCGGCCTCGTAGTATCTAACAAGCGCCTGATTATCGAGCCGATTTATCTCGATCTCCTGATCAGGCCGCGAGGTATCACTCGGGAATTCAAACATCGAGGCAAAAGAATTGTCGTTAAGGAAATGCAGCTCGATATTAGCGGGCGGCTTCGTCGGGGCGTCAAAAGGCTGCAGCTTTGCGAGTGCGTAGCCCCAAATGCCAAAACTGGGCACCGTCGTCTGATACGGCTTGACCGTAAACCCAACCGACTCAAGCGTTTTGACGATGCACCAAAAAGACTGCCGGGCGACAAGCGGAGAAGTGGTTTGGATAACGACCGACGAATCGGGCTTAAGCTTATTTTTCAACAGATTGTAAAACCGCGTGGTGTAAAGTTTTCCCAATGCAAAGTTATTCGGGTCAGGGAAATCGACGATCGCTATGTCAAAAGGCTCGGTTTGCGTTGAGTCAAGCCAGACAAACGCGTCACCATTTGTAACGTGAACGCGCGGGTCTTGAAAAGAGTGTTTATTCAGATCGCCGAGAGCCGGAACCGCAGCCGAAACTTTTGTCATATCCGGATCGAGATCGACAAGCTGAATAAACTCGACCGACTCATACTTTTCGATCTCCCTTAGCGCGAGGCCGTCGCCGCCGCCAAGGACGAGGACACGCTTTGCTTCGCCGGGAAATGACGCGAATGCCGGATGCACAAGCGCCTCGTGGTAACGGTATTCGTCAAACGAATTGAACTGAAGATTGCCGTTTAGAAACAGTGCGTACCCCGTTTTGCCTTTTGTTACAACGATCCGTTGATAAGGCGAGCTTTTTGTATAAATGATGTTATCAACAAACAGAGCGTCCTCCGCAAGCGTCGTCAGTCGGTCGGCCTTGATAAACGCTATGACGAGCAGAACGAGAATGACAGCACCCTTTATCCGCATCAGCGTTACGTTGCGCTTTATCAGTGGCAGCAGCAACCATGTCCCCCAAATGCCGACGGCAGCATTTAACATTCCAAAAAGCAGGGAGGTGCGATTGAGGCCGAGCTTAGGCACGAGAAATATGGGGAAAAGAAGCGAGGCGACAAGCGCTCCGATGTAATCAAACGCCAGCACCCGGGAAACGAGATCTTTGAAATCGAGCTCGTCTTTCAATATTCGCATCAGCAAAGGTATCTCCAGACCGACGAGCGTCCCGATTATAAATACGATCCCGTAGAGAACAATGCTGAAATATGAAAGATGCGCGAATGTCAGGAATAGCAGGGGTGCCGAGAATCCGCCGACAACCGCCACGGCAAGCTCGATCTCGACAAATTTTTCGGCGACGTGATTATCGATAAATCGCGAGAGATACGACCCGACACCCATCGCAAAAAGATAGACGCCGATGATTATCGAAAACTGCGTGACGCTGTCGCCGAGGACATAGCTTGAGAGAGTTCCGGCGAGCAGCTCATAAATGAGGCCGCAAGTGGCAATAACGAAAACGTTGAGAAAGAGTAGCGGAGTGCGCTTCATAAAGGATGAAGGGTAAAGGATAAGGGATAAAGTAAAGACCGATCTTTATCCTTTATCCTTTCGCCTTTATCCTTTTAGTTGCCTTGGATAGCCGCCGAGATTATCATTGCGATGCCGATAATGAGCGAGCCGATGATGATCGCGAGGCTCGTATTTTGATCCTCTTCGATCTCTTTTTTGACCGAAAACGGCGCGACCAACACGACGATGAGAAATGCGATGGCGAAGACGATGAGGCCGATCGCAACAAAAATCACGGTCGTTTCGATCACGTTCCAGATCTCTTCAAGCTTGACGATCATCCCCAATACCGGGGCGATAGTTAAAAGATTCAACATTATTTTCCTCCACGAAATCCTGAATAAAAGAACGGCACGCCTAAACGCGATTTACTCCCTGAATTAGCCAATTCCCAACCGAACCACGATGCCGCACCATAAAAGACAAGCACGCCAACACCGAAAACCAAATAGAGTTTTTTTAACATAACTTCCTTTAGTTTATTGAGTTTTGGGGTTTATTGAGAAAGATGGTTTTTACCTCAACAAACTCTACAAACTCAATGAACCCTACTATTTCACTCATCCCCAGAGTCGTCCGAGCTCGACGAGCCGCTCGACGTAAACATGCTGTCTTTCCAACGGCTTGATTCAAACGTAAATTTTCGAAACAGGCCTAAAACCGGAACGATGAGCAGGATAAGCAGCGCGCAGCAGAAATTGACTCCGCGATTTACGCCCTGCTCGACCTTGACCGAAACCGGCATCTGGGCCTGCCAGTTTTGCCATGTGCCTTCGACCCGCAGTGTGTATTTGCCGGGCGGCAGCGCGGAGAGCATCGCGTCGGTCGTTTTACCGCCCTCGGTCCATGCCCCGTCGCTATCGCTGCCGCTGTAATACTCGACCGGCACACTTACAGACTCAACCTCTTGACTTTGGTCGTTGATCAGATCGACATCGAGATCCGCCCATGAATTATCCACCTGGGCACCGGCTGTGATTCGAACATTTTTGTTGCCGTTGAGGTCAAACGGCTGACTAAATACGGCCTGGGCGGTCGTCGCATTTGCCATCGGCGGCAATACGATCTCTTGATTCAGGACCGTTTTTGTGAGTCCTGAGATCGGGATCATAAAGACCGCGACAACAAACAACAACAGCAGCGGCAATGCTCCCCAAGTGTAATAGAATTGCCCCGTGAAAGGCTGGTTTGGTGCGACACCCCACGGACGAGGCAATCCGGTTATACCAAACGCTCGCTCGACCTCTTCGTTGGTCATGTAGGTGCCGACCGACCAATTGATCTCATTCTCTGTCGTTTCGCGAGAGAGCATCAAGGGAGCCGCGACGTAATCGGCAGCCCAAACTTTTTCTCCCTGCTCGACACGCCAGTAAAATTCGCCTTTTACATACTCGACCGTGGCCTGAGTGTTCTGAAATATCTTAAACTTACTGCCGTTATAGTCGACCGTCGCCCCCGCGGCAAAAACATTGTCGGTCGCGACATCGGCCGGATTGACCGTTTCGACAAAATTCCAGTGATTATCGGAATGCACCAGCCAGCGAAAGCCGATCATCGGATTGTAAAGCAGGTATTCGTGCCAAAAATATTTTATACCTTCGATCGTCACGCTCCGGACGACCGCTCCGATGATCTTAAATTTTACATCGCCGGGGAATGTCCCTTCGGCGCCGATCGGTGCGACAAATGCAGGCTGTTCGGGCGACGGTGTGAGCGATTTGAGATACGACAGGTTCCCCTGATTTACATCAAGCAGGGAATCGCAGTTAGGACATGTGACGCGTTCCGATTTGTCGGGTGCGATGAGATTGATAGGTCCGCCGCAGTTCGGGCAGCCCATAGCGGCCGTGGTGACGCGTTTTGCCTCGCGCTGGACGGGCTTTGCATCGCCGAGCCCGATCTCGGCAAGCGTGACCTGGCTGCCGACAAAAACCCACGGCGGGTCCATGCTGTAATCGATCGTCGCAAAAGCGTTGTTTTTACCGGCGAGGTCAGCATATTCAAATTGCTCGCCGGGTGAGAGTTTATATGGTATCTCACCATCCGCAGCGACCGAGGTTCCCTTACCTTTTTCCTGAACCATTAAGGGGGTCTGGCTAGGTATTTCGGGAATTGTTTGGCCTAACTGTAAACCCGCATGGGAGGGCAGAATTATGCCCTCGGCCAGCGGCTGATAAAACGTCAGATAAAATCGCCCCTGAGCTTCGGCCAGCCATCCGACCCAGCCATTTGAGAATGTCGCATACCACTCATCCCAGGTACCGCCGAGCTCATGCTTTAGCTGCGCGCGGCCCGTGAGTTCAAACCGTGTGTCCTTAAATGTTCCCTTTAATCCAAGTTTTAGCGGCGATTCAGACTCGGCGATCTCCGCAACCTTACCGAGGTCTTCGAGCCCACGGTCGTTTCGCGCGATCGCCGACCGGCAAAAGGGACAAACAAGTACAATCGTCGAACCGGCCTTAAACTCGATCGGTGCCGCACATGACGGGCAATTTGCCTGGAGCACGCTCATCGCTCACCTCCAGCCGTCTGTGATTTCGGATTCTGAATGGATGAATCTCCCCGTTCAAGTTTCATCACAGTTACCTGCGATGCCCCGAGAGCAGACTTGAGTTTCGCATCCCAATCCCACGGCGGCCGTGTCCGGCAGCAATACAAATTAAACGTAGCTGTTTGATATTCGGGATAGGTGTGACATGCGAGGTGCGATTCGGTTAGGGCGATCAGGCCGGTCACGCCGCCCTCGCCGTCGAACTTGTGCCAGACCGAGCCGACCGCCCGCAAGCCCAGCTCGGTCGTGACCCGCGACATAATCTCTTTGATTACATTTTCGTCGCGCAGTGCGGCCTTTTCACAACCTGTTGCTTCGATCAGCCATTCAGTTCCTACTATCATTGGGTCAGACAAAAAAACTTTTGCGCAACTATGTGCCCGGATTCGAACTTGCTTCTAAACGCCTAAGTTATAATGCAAAGACTAGATAAGTATGTCGAACAAAACTATAGCTAAATTTTCGGCTTTTGTCATATTTCCGGCGTCGATCTGTACGCTTTTTTTTGGCTGCAGTTTTGTCGGCATAGACGATCGAAAGACCTTGCCCGAGTCGCACTTTTTTCCGCCCAAAGTAGTAGGTACGATCAAGTCTCCTGACATTACCGAGAGCAGCGGGATTGCTGCCTCACGGTGTCAAAGCGGCTTGCTTTGGACCCACAATGACTCGGGGGATAATGCCTTTATTTTTGCGATCAACCTCACCGGCGACAATCTTGGCACCTGGAAAATACCAAACGCCGCTAACATTGATTGGGAAGACATTGCTGCTTTCAAGGATAAAAACGGAAAATGCTTTCTCTACATTGGCGAAATTGGTGACAATAATGCAAAACGCTCCGAACACGCGATTTATCGTATCAGCGAACCTGCGGTCAGCCCCAATAATGTCGGCTCAAACCGTCAGTCACCTCTTATGACCCAAAATGCTGAGAGACTTAGATTTCGCTACCCTGATAAAAATCAGGATGCTGAGACGCTTATGGTACATCCCGCGAGCGGGGATATTTACGTTGTGACAAAGCGGTTCAGCGGCCCCGCAGGTGTCTATCGGCTTAAGCCTCTGTTTGACCGCGACGAGGTTGTGACGGCAGAAAAGGTCGCTGAGATCACTGTGCCCGCAATACCAAATGGCTTTGTGACCGGCGGCGACATATCACCGGACGGACGGCATGTGATCATCTGCGATTATACGCAGGCTTATGAGTGGACGCTGCCCGCCGGGGTGTCAAATTTTGATGATATTTGGAAAGAAAAGCCCGAACGCGTGGATCTTGGTTTGCGGGCCGTTGGTGAAGCCGTTTGTTATAACGTTGACGGCACGGTGATCTATGCGACAAGCGAAAAAAATAACTCGCCTCTTATCGAGGTCAGGCGAAAATAAAAGCGCCGCTCTGATCAAGTGCGGCGCTCTTGGTTTGATTGCAGGATTCCTTGCTTACTTAATGGTAAATTTCCCCTTGTTTTCGATCATCTGCTGACCTTCGGCGCGGACGCGATCCTTGATCTGGACCTTGATCTCGTAGTCACCCGGCGTCAGAGCGGTGGTCGGTAAGAGCCTGGCCAATGTCAACCGCTGGCCCGAATCGCTCAACCCGCTCCAATCTTCAGATTGACGCAGAAGCTCCTTGCCGTCTTTGGTTAAAATATATTGAACGTCAACCGCCGGCCGCAGCGTCGTTTGATCGATCTCGGAATTATATACCTGCAGATATATACCGACTTCCTGGCCTTGTTTATACACGCCGGAGAGATTAGGAATAACCTTAGCGTTGCCGATCACAAACATCCGGCCGATGTCGCTCTCGGTGGTCGGGCGAAGATTTGATGTTAGCACGAGCGAGGATGTGGAGAGTTTCTTTTCATCGTAACGCGGGACGACAAAGCCCAAATTCTGAATACCCTTATTACCAGTATTCACATCACGGACGACGACGTCGACCTTGTAGGTGCCGGGCGTCAACGCGATCGCTTTTTGATATACCGATTTCCGGTCACGCATTTCGCTCAATTCGGTTACGGTAGCATTTGCCGTTACGGAATCCTCGAAAATGCCCGAACGCTTACCCGAGACGGCGGTTATGCGGCCAAAGATATTCATCGTCGCACCCTGCAGCCCGCCCTCATCCTTAAATTGCAGTTCCTTATTGCTCGTCTGGACGGTAAATGCGGTTATCACGCGGTCATCTGACTGGCGAAAGAAATCGACACGAAGGTCAAAATCAAGCGGATCCTTATCGAGAACCGTCCCCGAGTCGCCCCCGGCGATCCCTTGCAGATCGCTGAATTTCACCGCCGGAGGTTTTTGTAGGTTATTCTGAATCTCAAGCCGGCGAAATGGCGAATCCTGCTCCCTTTGGTAGCTGGCTTGTCCGCCGCCGCCCGCTCCGGTGATGCGATCCCCCTTATCTGTCAGTCCGAGTTGCTCGGATGTCGTCAGGCCGGCTCCCGGAACCGTTCGAAGCGCGTCCTTTTCATTCGCGTCGCGGGCCATTCGATATTCGCCGGTTCCCGAAGGATCTACAAACTCGATCTCGATGCCGTCGCCGACATTGTCGAGATGGCGGTAAAACCACGTCTCAAATGGATAAGTTGTCGTGGATCCTCCGCCCTCGTAGCTGGGCCGGTCATACGAGCCGCCCGATGGATGTGATTCGACGGAGTCCGGCTTGCCCCACGCTATATAGATACGTCCCCGATCAGTTTTCCAACCCGGAATTCCCGAGGCATAATGCTCGTTGGCGTAGGCGATCCTCTCGTAGTATTCCTCGCGAAATTCGTTTTCCTCCGTATCCGGATTTGGATCGCGGCGGCGCCAAAAACTCTCGATAAAATTTTCTCTCTCTTCGTCGGTCGCCAAAGCCTTAAATGCCCTTGTTTCTTCGTTGGTGATGATGTAAGCAACGTCGTTATCAAGCCATTTTTTGTAAACCAGTTTTACCTCCGGCCTGACGTTGCGTATCTTATCCGGCACGTCAACGGTCGGCGTCGATTTTGGTTTCGGTTGAGCGACCACCACAAAAGCTCCTAAGGCTCCCAATACGATGGTTAGTACAAAGTTTTTAAAAAAACTAACTTTTGACATGACGAAAAACTCCTCTCTGTTGCCTAAATACAACCGGCAAACTCCTTCGAGATCCAACCCCAAGATTTTAGCCAGTTTTGTCTTATAGTTCAAGATGCTCAAAGGGCTGATGTTGGTTGCATCAGACCGCATTTTCCTGCTCGATATCGGTCGTGCGTTTTTTGCCAAAAAACCATGCAATAAATATCGATATTACATACAACACGAGCATCGGCGCCGCAAACAACATCATGTTTGGAATGTCGTTGGTCGGCGAGACGACCGCCGCTACTATTAAAATGACGATCAGGGCCATTTTCCACGTTCTTATCATTAATCCGGCCGTGACGAGGCCGATCCGCGCCAAGACATATGTAATTGCCGGCATCTGAAAAATGAGGCCCATGGCGAGCATGATTATCGTGATCAGATCGAGATAGTCGCTGGCCCTGAGCAATAGCTTGAAATCATGCCCAACACCTAACAAATATCTTGCCGCCGGTGGAAACAAGATGTAATAGGCAAATGCGGCCCCGAGCACAAAAGACACGGTTGATAAACCAATAAACGGTGTCACGTAAGCCCGTTCGTGTTTATACAAGGCGGGCGATATAAACATCCACAGCTGCCATAGCAGCAACGGCAGCGCCAATGCGATCGCCGCGTAAAACGAAACCGTGACGTACAGCGTAAAGGGCTCGATCGCCGTCGTTACGGTCATCCGCTCGTCGGCGTTAGGTTCGCTTATTGCAAATTCCTCAAACCTGAGCGGCAGTCTTACGCCCTTTGGAATAATTGCATTATTGGTCAAAAGCGGCTCGGTGGTAAAAAGCCCAAGTTTTCCGTCAAAATCTCTGGCGACGGTCGCCCCGACCGAGGCTCCCGGTGAGATCAGGGCCGGGCCGAGATTGGTGGCGTCATCAAATATGTATCGTCCGGTATCGCCTTCTTTAATATTGGTTATGGTCAGTACGGTTTCTTCGCCGGTGATACCCGTGATCGGCAGATCGCGTCGCGAAGCCTCGGAAAGAGCCTGGCGGATCGGGATGCTGAGAAAATTATAGATCGGCCCCGAAAAATAGAAGCATATAATAAACGCAAGGACAAGGATAATTACGGAGCTGACCAGCCGCTTGCGCAGTTCATCGAGATGCTCAAGGAATGACATGTGAACGCCGGGCTCCGGCTCCTGATCTATTTCTTTCGGGTCCATCAAGCGTTACAGCCAATTCTTCTTGTCGTTTAGAGGTTCCGGTGCCCGTAGCTTTTCCGGCTTGCCGTTTTCCGGGGTTTGAAATTGCTCAAACCTCGCCGGGTCGATCTGTTTTATTGTCGGAGCTTCGGCGTTTATTTCCGGAAGGCTACTATCGACCGCATCCTTTCGGGCGACAACCGGTTCCGCTTCTAATTCGCTAATACTTAGAGCCTTTGCTTCCTCTTCGAAATTTACCTCACGCTGCCAGGTTTCTTTGAATTCATTTGCTGTGCCGCGAAACTCAGCCATCATTTTACCCATTTTTTTGGCCATTTCCGGCAGCTTTCTTGGGCCCAAAAAGATCAAAGCCACAATGCCGACCAGCAGCAGCTCTGATGTCCCAATAGATTCAAAAATAAACAAATACACCTAAATTACCTCGATAAAATAACGGCCGCTCGTTGAAACACTCCCAATGATCTTAGCGTCGGCAACCTGCTCCATAAAATCGGCAGCAACTGCTTCGGGCATGCTGATCAGCAAACCGCCCGCCGTCTGCGGATCGAAAAGCGCACTCTGCATCTCACGTGATACGCCTTTTCCTATTCTAACGGTTTCGCCGACATATGTACGATTGTTCTTGTCTCCCCGTGTCAACATCCCCTGCGAAATCAGTTCTAAAACGTCAGGCAACAGCGGAACCTGTTTAGAATCAATACTTAGCGTAATCCCGCTCGCTTTTGCCATCTCAAATGCGTGGCCGAGCAATCCAAACCCCGTGACATCCGTGCAAGCAGTCGCGCCAATAAGAGCCATTACCTTAGACGCATGCGCGGCGGATGTGGTCATTGCTTTTATTGCCGCGGCCTCGGTTTCGGGCCGCGCCTTTCCATGCTTTACCGCCGTATTGATCGCACCGGTCCCGATCGCTTTGGTAAGGAACAGGACGTCGCCCGGCTTTGACCCGGCGTTTGTAAAAACCCTGTTCGGGTGGATCAAGCCGGTAACGGCGTAACCAAATTTCATCTCCTTGTCATCAACAGAATGCCCGCCGATAACGACCACATTTTCCGCATTCATTGCCTTTTGGCCGCCTGCAAGGATTTGTCCGAGGACATCCCAATCACCTTTCTGCGGGTAGCAAACAATAGAGAGAGCGGAGATCGGCCTTCCACCCATTGCGTAGACATCATTTAGCGAATTTATCGCGGCGATCCGCCCATAGGTTTCCGGGTCATCAGCTACCGGTGTAAAGAAATCGACCGTCTGTACCAGCGCCATATCGTCCGAAAGACGAAAAACTCCCGCGTCGTCCGAGTTTTCAAATCCGACGATCACATTCTCTCTATTTTGGGGCGGAAGTTTGCTCAAAACTTGAGCAAGGTCGCTTGGGGCGAGCTTAGCCACTCAACCCGCGCAATCGACCATTTCCGTCAAACGCTTTTGCATTTACCGTAACTCCTTTTATTTCTTAATTAAAAGCTGAAAGATCCGGTCGAGATCGTCGGTGCCATAATACTCGATCTCGATCTTTCCGCCCGAACCCTTTTTTCCCGGCAGGATTTTTACGTTAGTGTTGAGAGTGCGCATCAGCTTGGTCTCCGCCGTCTTGACATTTGCATCATTAGAACGGCTAACCCCTTTGTTTGCATTGGTTTGAGGCTTTTCGGAACCCGCCCGTTTTACCGCGCGTTCGGTCTCGCGGACCGACCATTTATGATCAATGGCCGAATTTGCGACAACCCGCTGGATCTTAGGGTCGTCGGTCATCATCAATGCCCGGCCGTGACCGGCTGACAGGCCGCCTTCTTCGATCACTCTCTGGATCTCATTTGGCAGACGCAATAATCGCATGGACGTGGTGATCAGCGTCCGGTCTTTTCCCACGCGTTCGGCCACCATCTCCTGCGTCAGCCCTAGCGTATCAATTAATTTCCGATAAGCCTTGGCTTCTTCGATCGGGTTTAGCTCCTCGCGTTGAATATTCTCGACGAGCGCGAGCTCAAGGAGTTTATCGTCAGACACCTCTTTTACGACCGCCGGTATCCGTCGCAGACCGGCACGCTGTGATGCACGCCAACGGCGCTCGCCGGCAACGATCTGAAAGCGGCCGCCAACTTGTCGCAGCACGATCGGCTGAACGACGCCATTTGCCAAAATGGATTGCGTCAATTCTTCGAGATTTGCTTCCGTAAATCTAGTTCGGGGCTGCTCGGGATTTGGTTCGATAAGGTCGATGTCGATCTCAGGACTTATAACGTCGCCGGCGGTTGCCGGCGGTTCGTCGCCGAGCAATGCGCTCAATCCTCGGCCGAGAGTTTGTCTAGCCATTGTTCATTATCTCCTGTGCAAGTTGGGCATAACTTTCGGCACCACGTGAATGAGGATCGTATAGCATGATCGGTTTGCCAAAGCTTGGTGCCTCGGCAAGACGCACATTACGTGGGATGACCGTCTTGAGAACTTGCGAGCCGTAAAAATCCCGCAGGTCTTTAGCAACCGCTGCCGACAGGTTTGTTCGCTCGTCATACATCGTCAGCAGCAAGCCCTCAATGGTCAATGTCGGGTTAAGCTCACGCCGTAATCTGGCAAGCGTATCAAACAACTCCGTCACACCCTCAAGGGCATAGTATTCACATTGAATGGGGACAAGAAGCGAGTCGGCGGCTGTCAACCCGTTGATCGTTAGGATGCCAAGCGACGGCGGGCAATCGACGATAATATAGTGGAAATAGTCCTTAACCTGGGAAAGTACCTCTTTTAGTGCGTAGTTACGATTGTTAACACCGACCAACTCCACCTCAGCTCCCGCAAGATTCTTATCCGCCGGTAATACCCACAGCGTCGGGATCGCGGTCGGCAAAACCATTTCGCGGAGAGATTCGCCGGTAACGATAGCGTTGTAAAGCGTCTTGCGTGTACCATTTCTCGAAATCCCCGCTCCGGATGTCGCATTGGCTTGTGGGTCGGCATCAACGAGTAAAACTTTTCTATTCTGAGCCGCGAGCGCCGCTGAGAGATTTACGGCGGTCGTCGTTTTACCGACACCGCCTTTCTGGTTTGCGATTGCGATGATACGTCCCATTTTGCTAAAAGGCGAATTTCTAAGTTAGCACAGAGCAAAAGTATTATCTAATACGGGGATGTGGGACGTGCCACATTTGACACCGATGTGGAACGTACCACATTTGAAAAATTAGTTCTTTCCGGGACCGGACGGCGAATGGGCGGTGAGGTGGACCAAGACCGTCGAAATCGCGACTGGCGAAAGCCCCGCAATTGAACGAACCTGGCCAAAATTACGCGGTCGAGCCCTGTCGAGCCGCTCTACCATTTCGTTTGAAAGTCCGCCGACGGATTTGAACTGAAAATTCTCAGGCACCTTTAATGCGTCATGATGATTTACCCTTTCGGTGGCGACTTTTTGCTTTTCGATGTAACCGCTGTAGAGCGAATCGGCAAGTGCGGTTTCAAGCTCGGTCGGCTTTACTTCATCATGCAATTCGTCCGGCAAGAGACGATGGATCAGATCCGTCTTGACACCCTGACGCATGGCGAGCTGCGAAAGCGTAATCGAGTCGCCGAGATCCGCATCGAGGATTTGCGAGATGCTCGCGTACTCGACAGACGAACGCTTAAAACGTGTCAGGTCCAGAGCGTTGCGTATATTTGCGATCCGGTCGCGCTTTTGATTAAACCGCTCCCAATCCGTATCGCCGACAAGACCGGTCTCACGTCCTTTTGGCGAAAGCCGCTCATCCGCGTTGTCATGCCGTAACGTTAGCCGTGCCTCGGCCCGCGAGGTAAACAATCGATATGGCTCATCGACACCGTGTCGGATCAGATCGTCAGCCAGCACGCCGATATATGCTTCGTCACGTTGCAAGACAAACGGCGCGCGGCTCTGGACCGCGAATGCCGCGTTGATACCGGCCAGAAGGCCTTGGCAAGCGGCCTCTTCGTACCCGGTCGTACCGTTTATCTGTCCCGCGAGAAAGAGACCGGCCATACGGGTTGATTCCATAGTGGGGCGCAGCTCACGCGGATCGACAAAATCGTATTCGATCGCATAACCAGGCCGAATTATCTGCACCGATTCAAAACCGTCAATCATATGCAGGAGCTCAAGCTGGAGTTCGGATGGCAGCGAGGTCGAAAATCCGTTGAGATAGACCTCATTTGTATTGTGCCCTTCCGGTTCGAGAAAAAGCTGATGACGATCTTTGCCGGCAAATTTGACTACCTTATCCTCTATCGACGGGCAATAACGAGGGCCGATCCCCGTGATCTTCCCTGAGTAGAGCGGCGATTGATGAAGATTGTCTCGGATCGTCTGGTGTAGGCGTTCGCTTGTGTATCCGATAAAACATCGTATCTGCGGCTGCTCGATCTTCTCCGTCGCAAACGAAAACGCGACCGGTTTATCATCGGGCGGCTGCGGCTCAAATGCATCCCAGTCGATCGTGCGACCGTCGATCCTCGGCGGGGTTCCGGTTTTCAGACGGCCAACGGGAAATCCGTGCAGCTTTAGATTCTCAGCCAGCTCGATCGATGCGGGCTCACCAGCCCGGCCTGCGGAGAAAGTTTTGCGGCCCGTATGAATGGTTCCATTCAAAAACGTTCCGGTAGCGATAACCACGGCTTTCGCCCCAAAACGTCGCGAATCCTGCATTTCAACGCCTATAACCTTATTGTTTTCAACAATTAGATCAATGACGATACCTTGACGCAGATAGAGACCTGGGGTTGCCTCGAGTACGCGGCGCATTTCGGTTCGATACAAGCTGCGATCGGCCTGGGCACGCGGCGACTGAACGGCCGGCCCACGCGAACGGTTCAAAAGCCGAAATTGAATCCCGGTCCGGTCGATCACGCGCCCCATGATCCCGCCTAGAGCGTCGATCTCTCGCACGACATGGCCCTTGGCGATTCCGCCGACAGCCGGATTGCATGACATCTGTCCGATAAGGTCGAGATTGATCGTGACCAGCGCGGTTTCCGCGCCGAGGCGCGCCGATGCAGACGCCGCTTCGCAGCCGGCGTGCCCCGCTCCAATCACAATTACATCAAAGGTCTCGTCGAACATACTCAGCATCAATTATAGCAAATCCCCTTATTTTACAGCGCTTTCTAATAGCGTGATCGTTGCTGTGGCCGTATCCAGCTCGGCCTCGATACCGACCGGCAGTGTGCAATTGTCGCGAATGTGCCCAAAAGACAATCCGGAAACGACCGGTATACCCAGATCGCCAAGCCTGTCTTTCAGCACTCTTTGTGTCGATGCTGTCACCGAGTCAGTCGCGGCCTGGTCACTTGAAAACACTCCGAGCGCAACGCCGGCCAATTGACGCAGATCGCAGCTTTGACGTAGCTGCGTAAAGAGCCGGTCGATCTTATACGGAGGTTCATTAATGTCCTCTGCAAAAAGGATCGCTCCCTTTAGATCCCTTAGTGCATAGGGCGTACCGGCGAGGGCTGCAAGCAAACTCAGGTTCCCGCCCATCAGCCGTCCACGGGCACGGCCGGGAGTGATGACGTTCGGCTTGAAAAGCGCTGATGCCTGACTGATGTTGTATTGAGACGGAACGATCTTATAATTCTCCACCGGCGTCATCACCGTATTTGCGAGATTTGTTTTTGGATATTCCGAAAGATCCGACGAAGCGACCGGCCCGTGAAACGTTATTAGCCCAGTCTGCTGTGAGATCGCGATATGCAGTGCGGTGATGTCCGAAAAACCGATGAACACTTTCGGGTTTTTTCTGATCAACGCATAGTCGATATCCGGCAGGAGTCTCGGAGCCCCGCTTCCGCCGCGAACGCACCATACGCCATCTATCTCAGCGTCCATGAAAGCCCAGTGCAAATCGCTCAACCTTTCTTTATCAGTACCGGAAAGGAAATCGTTGGTTCCCCGGGCAAACTTGCCGACCTTAGCCTTCAGCCCGAGCGACGCGACATTTGCGAGCGCCCGTTCAAACGCTTCAGCCGACGCACCACTCGACGGAGCTATCACGGCGACCGTATCCCCGGCTTTCAGACGCATGGGCCTTATCGCCTTTGCCCGCGTTGAGGTCGGTCTTGCTTCCACATTCGTAAAACCCGTTGCTCCAATTACTGACGCGATGGCCGCACTTTTCAAAATATCCCTTCTATTCATAGTTATTTCCCGATGCAAAATGTTGAAAAGATACGGGTTAGCATATCCTCGGTCGTTGTCTCGCCGGTGATCTGGCCGAGATATCGAAGCGCGTTGTGCAGGCCAATAAGGACGATCTCTTCGCTCATTTTTTGTTCCAATTGGCCGAGCGACTGTTCGATATCGGCCTTGGCCCTGACCAACAGGTCGTGGTGACGGGCATCGGTCACTAAAAACCCTGCCGTCGAAATGTCCTCCGGTGAGAAAGGCCGGACGATCGCATTTCGCAGTTCATCAAGCCCTTCTCCGGTCTTTGCCGAAAGCGGTGTCACCTTTTCTCTAAGATACGCGAGTGACGAATTCTCCGCTGCGATCATCCGGTCGACATCGGTCGAGGGCACTTTATCTATCTTGTTTAGCGCGACGATAAAATTCAAGTCCTTTACGCTCTGAAGTATCTCGCGATCTTCGTCCGAGGTTTGTTCGCTCGCATCGAGCATGACAATGACAATATCGGCATCGGCCATGACGGCGCGCGAGCGCTCGACGCCGATGCTCTCGACGGTGTCAGTCGTTTCCCTTAAACCGGCGGTATCAATGAGCGAAATAGGAATATCACCTATCGTAAATCTCTCATGGATCTGGTCGCGCGTCGTCCCCGCGATCTCCGTGACAATGGCCCTGTCGCTTCCAAGTAGCGCATTGAAAAGACTGGACTTACCTACATTCGGCCGCCCTATGATGGCAACCCGAAGGCCTTCGCGGATCAAATGCCCGGCCTGAAATGTAGCCGCCAATTTGCCGGTCTGCTCGGCGGCTCCGGACAGACTTCGTCTTACGCTTTCCGCCTGAATATCGGGCAGGTCGTCCTCCACAAACTCGAGGGCCGACTCGAGGATGACTATGACGTTCAAAAGATCATCCTTGAGCGGTTGCAGCTGGTTCGAAAATTCTCCCCGAAGCTGTCTGATCGCCTGCCGCGCCGAAGCCGTCGTCTGCGCGTCTATCAGGTCACGTATCGCTTCGGCCTCGGCCAAATTCATTCGCCCATTTGCCAGAGCACGGAGCGAAAACTCACCGGGATCAGCCATCCGTGCGTCTTGTGCGAGACAAATATCGATCACCTGGCGTAATATTACCGGTGACCCGTGACAACTTATTTCAATCACATCCTCGCCCGTAAACGAATGAGGGGCTTTGAAATATGTGATTATGGCTTCGTCAATGACGTCGCCCGTCGCCGGATCGTGAAGTTGCTTTAGGTGTGTGGTTCGTGGTTTGGGCTCGAATCCCGGATCGGCGACAACTTCGCAGGTTATCTTCAGCGAATCGCCGCCGCTTAGACGGATAACGCCGATACCGCTGCGGCCGGTGGGTGTTGCTAGTGCGACGATTGTATTTTGCAAAACCTTCACTCCGACCAGTTGACGTTTCGACTAGGCGACGTTTATGATATTCCCCGAAATTTCCGAAAATTAGGAGGTGGCTCGTGAAAAGAATTCGACCTATTGGTCTTACTCAACGCCGTCGCATTTTCAAGTTTAGCGGGGCGGCCTTGATTATGCTTGTCGCGTTTTATCTCGGCACTCACCAAAATTTTCAGGTTTCCTCGGCGGAAAGTCTCGAAACTACGACAGCCTCTCGCTGGACATCGAAAAGTTCAGTTAAAGAAACAAGCCCAGGGGTGTGGCAAGTCGTCAGCACGGGGACTAACATCGCCGCCGGAACGAATTACAACAGTACAGTAAGACTAACTGCAAACGGCTCAATAGCTCCAACGGATTTCTACAATTTAGGTGATGTTGCCGCTGGCGAATCGATCACAAAAACTTGGGCGGTGACTACCGGAAAAGGCGTTGATTTTTCGGGCGAAGTCACGTGGCACGGTTGCGTAGACCGCTTGCCTTGTCTCTAATTAAGTCTTACTTGCAATCGCCGGTCGCGGCCGTCGCCGACCGATTCGGTAAATAGATCTTCTTCTTTTTGAAGGGTCATGTGGATAATACGGCGTTCGGTCGAATTAAGTACGCCAAAGGTAAAAGGCGTCCCGTTTTTGCGTACCTGATCCGCCGCGAATCGCGCCATGGCGTTTAGCTCCGCTTTCCGCGACTGACGAAAACCATCCGCGTCGACGATGAACCGGTGTTCGCGATCGATCTCACGGCCATAAGCCTGGAAAAGAATTACCTCAAACGCATCTAGCAACTCGCCATTTTCGGCCAGGGCAAGATGGGCGTCCTCGCCGATCAGATTAAGCCAGCAGCCTTCGTCGGTCCATTCGGCGGTTACGCTCAGATCGAACCCGAGATCGGAAACGACTCCCGAGAGAAATTCTTTGGCTTTGTCACAAGTTTCGTTCATAAAGTACGGTAGGCTTTTGCTGCCGAGAAACACGCTGGAAAGCCTGTTCTACTAGGCCGTTCCAAACTTTGGCTTTACCTGTTTCGCATTTTTGGGTATCGAATTGACGATCTGTGTCCCCGTCGGCGTCGTAGGCTTATTGTAACGGTTAATTACCATTTGCTGTCCAAAACTGACTATGTTGCCAAAAAACCAGTATAGGAGCAGCCCGGACGGTGCCGACCACATAACCCACAGCATCATGAGCGGCATGAAATAGGTCATCATCTTTTGCTGCATCTGCTGTTCCGGCGTGACGGTCGCGGCCTGTGGCGTAAATTTCATCGATAGGATCATCGACAATGCAAAGGCGATCTCAAGCAGATGCCACGGATCGGCGGCCGACAGGTCCGGCAGCCAGATAAACGAAGCCTGGCGAATATCGAGCGAGACGGTTACCGCTGTGTAAAACGCGATGAGCAGTGGAAACTGCAGCAACATCGGCAAGCACCCGCCTATCGGCAGGGCGGCCTTGGTCATCTTGAGCTGCTCCATCTGCAGCTCACGCATACGCGGATCGTCGGTCGGGACGCCTTTTTTTTGCAGCTCCTTGATCTTGTCCTGTATCTCCTTCATTTTCGGCGCATTGCCCGAAGCTTTTTTAAAGGATTTCGACTGCGACCAACGCAACGGGAAAAGCAGCGAATAAAACAGGAATGTAAAAATTATGATCGCAACGCCATAGTTATGCGTGAGGCCGTTAAAGAAGTTGAGCGAATAGAGGATCGGTATCGCAAGATTCTTAAAAATGGGCCTAAACCACTCGTAACTACTAAAATTTATCAGGTCAACGATCTCGATGCGGCGACCCGTATCCATCGAAAGTGAGCCTGTATATTGATCGGCGAGAGCAAAATAATCTTTCGTCCCCGTAAAGACGCGCGTGATCGACCCATCGGCCGTAATCGGGACATAGGCCGTCACCAGATGACGTGTTTCCTTGATCGTCTGCGATCGGGTGACAAAATTGAGAATGCCGTCGTAAAACGGCTCAGTCGGAGATTCGTATTTTGTCGCACGATATTCCAGGCCCTGCATCTGTTGGGCCGGAACGGCGATCATCGCGAAATACGCGTCACCTACGCCGGCAAAATCGACATTACCCGGCACCGGCAAAAGGCTTTGATTATTAGCGTCATAGGTCAACGCCGCGCCCTGCTTCCGGAAAACATTACCGTTGGTGTGGGCCACAGCCTCGGGCTCGATGTGGTAAAAATTATGATGCCGGATCGCGTGGTCGCCAATGCTCGCACCGATCAGCAGCTTTGTATTCGGGACGGTCTGGCCACCCTTCGTCAGCGTGACCTTAAGGTCGGCCACATATGTGTCGGCTCTAAAAAGGAAGGTCTTTGTGACCTCGACACCGCTCGGGTCGGTCAATTGAAAGGTGATCTCCCGTTCCTGTCCGGCGGCGAGAGTGACATCGGCATCGGCCCCGGTGACGGCATAATTCCGGTCATTGATCGATGCATTGAGTGCTTGATCGTCCGTCGATAACCTAAACGGCACTTCGCGCGGCGATTTTGCCAAACCCTCCGGCGAAATTAGCTGCAGTGGTGTCTTGTCGGCACCGGTCGAACCGTCGCCCCACAGCGGCCGCTCCTCTTTCGGCGATCTGTTTTGGATCAAAACCCAGCTCGTCGCAACGCCTCCCTTTGAATCGAGCGTTACTTCATAAAGCGGCGATTTGATCGTGATCGTACGATTGGGCGTCGTATCCGCTGTCGCGACGTTTATCGCGGGCTGTGGCTGCTGGGCCTGCGTGGTTGGGGCGGGTTGCGGTGCTGCCGTCTGGGCCGTATTGGCCGGATCTACATTGGCATTTGCGTCGGGCGCGGGCCTTTTTGGTGCGAAAAAATACGACCAGCCAAACAAAACGGCCATCGACAAAACGGCCGCGATCATAAAGCGGGATTGATTACTTGGATTATTGCTATTTTCCATTATTAAATTTGCGATCTTAGATTTGAAATTTGCGATTGAAAACGCTTTCCGCATTCGCAAATCGGCAATTGCAAATCGCAAATCACCTCACCGGGTCATGTCCGCCCCTGCAAAAAGGCTGGCATCGTAAGATACGCTTTAGGCCCATCCATGTTCCGCTAAGTGCACCGTATTTTTCGACCGCCTCGCGTGCATAATCTGAGCAGGTCGGCTCAAACCGGCACGCCGGCGGAAAAAAGGGCGACAAAAAAGCCTTATAAATGCCCAAAAGATCTAAAACCAAAAACTTCATCAATACAATCATGCCACAAAAAGGCGGAAACACGACCCGTAGGGAGTGTGCCTTCACGCCAGCGTAACACTTCGCTAACTCGTGACACCCTCGCTACCGCTCGGGTTTCCGCCTCTGATTTTCGCTGCTATCGCCCTAAATTCCGCCAATGGGCTTTCAAGCTTTACCTTTAAAATGCTCCGGCGAGCATTCAAAACCCAATCGTATTTCACCTCGATAGCGTCCAGCTCCGCACGGCTCAATCTAAAACTTTCCCGCAATAGGCGTTTGGCGCGATTGCGGTCATGAGCTTTGCCGATCGCTTTTTTGGTCGCCGTAATGCCGACGCGGTGCCTGTCAAGACTTGCGGGCAAAATGAAAACCGTCATAAAACGGCCTTCGAAACGCTTTCCCTTTTCGTAGACCCGAAGGAAATCGGCACGTTTTAACAGCCGGTTCTCTTTAGGCAGGCGAAAACTTAATAATGCTGGACTGTTAATCGCTTGCGTCCTTTCGCTCGGCGGCGCTTGATCACGGCCCGGCCGTTCTTGGTCGCCATGCGTGCGCGAAACCCGTGCTTTTTGGCGCGGCGGCGGTTGTTCGGTTGAAATGTTCTCTTCGGCATAGTTGCTCTCCATTAAATTCACCCGAAAGTGAAAACTTAGAGTTTACGAAAAAACGCCATGGGTGTCAAAGAGAAATTCACCAAGAGCCGCAGAGGGCGCTGAGTGCGCTGAGGCGGAAACACGACCGGTAGGGAGTGTGCAGATTTCTGTTTCTCAATTCTGTGCTCTCCGTGCCTCTGTGGTGAGTAATTTCTTAACTGCTTCCACGTAAAGTTTATGCTCCTCTTTCAATATCCTGGCCGACAGTGTCTCGACCGTGTCGTAATCGAGCCGCTCGACTTCGCGTTGGAGGATCACTTCGCCGTGGTCGAGCAATTCATCGACATAATGAACCGTGCAGCCGGTCACTTTCACGCCTGCGTCAAAAGCCTGACGCTGCGCATCGAGCCCGGGAAACGCCGGGAGCAAGCTCGGGTGAATATTAACGATCCGATCGGGAAACGCCTGAACAAACAACGGTGACAACAGCCGCATATAGCCTGCGAGACAGATCAACCCAACGCCGCGACTCTGTAATTCATTGATGATATCTGCATCATGCTCGGCCCGCTTTCGTCCGTTCAGTTCGATCACAACCGTCTCAACGCCGCGTTCCCGGGCTTTTTCCAGACCGGCTGCATCGGCCTTATCGCTGATCACAACTACGACCTCAGCATCAGCGATCTCGCCGCTTTTTACAGCATTGACGATGGCAACCATGTTCGACCCGCGGCCTGAGATGAGTATGCCGATCTTCATAAGAGGTTAGCCAAAGAATAAGACCTTGGCCACAGAGAACACAGAGGTCACAGAGATATTCGTTTGATCCCCTCGCGGAGCATCTTTGAACCGAAGTTGATTATTAATGCCCGTTTCAAGCGAGTTGCTTTAAGATAAGAAAGCGTCTGGGCCGTTGAGACTTCAGGGAGCTTGTTGAGAGATTTTATCTCGACGATGACCTCTTCTTCGACTAGGATATCGAGCCGCTGGCCTTTGATCACTTTGTCCTTGTAAATTACATCTATCTCAACCTGTCTCCGATAACGGATGCCCCGCAAGTCGAATTCGTGACAAAGAGCTTCTTCATAGATCGACTCAAGTAATCCGGGACCTAACGTTCGATGGACTTCGATCGCGGCACCGATTATTTTTTGAGTCAGTTCATCATTCATTCGACCATTCTCAGAGTCCTCTGTGCTCTCTGTGGCTAAATAATTCTTACAGTTTTTTCACCGCCCACGACGCGTCCGATTTCGCAGCAACCGCCAAGGTGCGCCGCTACCTTGTCTTTATCGCCGTCAGAGCAAACTACAATCATCCCGATCCCCATATTGAATGTCCGGAACATCTCTTTTTCGTCGACGTTCCCGAGCCGCTGCATCATTCCGAATATTGGCAGCTCCGGCCAGGTGCCGCGGTTTATTTCGACGGAGACGCCTTCGGGAAGGATGCGCGGGATGTTTTCGAGAAAGCCGCCGCCGGTGATGTGAACGAGGCCTTTGATGAGAGGAACGCGGACGCCATCGTCCCCCTGTGAGACTTCATCAAGCAGCGGGCCGATCTGGGGGAGAAAGCTGGCGTGAGTCGCGAGCAGAGCCTCGCCGACGGTTGAGCCTAGTTCGTCGATGTATGAATCGGGTGTGTAGCCGCCGATCTCAAAGAAAAGTTTGCGTGCGAGCGAATAGCCGTTTGTCTGTAAGCCCGTCGATGGTATGCCGAGAACGACATCGCCGGGAACGATGCTTTTGCCGTCGATGACTTTTGGTTTGTCGACGACGCCGACAATGAAACCGGCGAGGTCGTATTCACCGTCTGCGTACATCGAAGGCATCTCGGCCGTCTCGCCACCCAGAAGGACACATCCGTTCTCGCGGCAGGCTCGGGCCATTCCTTCGACGACTGACGCCGTGATGTCGGGTTCGAGCTTTCCCGTCGCAAAATAATCTAGGAAAAACAGCGGTCTTGCACCTTGTACTAGAATGTCGTTGACACAGTGGTTTACAAGGTCCGCACCGACTGTATTATGGATCCCCGTCTCAAACGCCAGCTTCAGCTTTGTCCCGACGCCGTCCGCCGATGCGACCAATATCGGCTCGGCCATATCCGGAAACGCCCCGGCAAACATCCCGCCAAAGCTGCCGATCTCGGTCAGCGTCCGTTCGTTGAACGTCGAGCGTGCGTATTCGCGTATCTTCGCGACCGCGAGGTTTGCGTTATCTATCGAAACACCTGCGTCGGCGTATGAGATCGCTTTTTGAGTCATCTTTTCACCACTTTCCAGACAAGACCTTTGACCGATGCGCAGGTCGGACCGCCATCGCGGCCGATGCCATCAAATTCACAGGTCAGAATTCCCTTATTTGTTAGAATATCCTCGATCTGCTCTCGGTTCACGCTCATCAGTGAGAGCTTTGCCCGACGGCCCCACAGAGTTGGGTGTTGACGGGTATACGTGCCGGAATTCACGTATAAGAATCTCGCATCCTTTGGCCCATGCGAATATTTACCGAGAAAATTCGGCGCATTCGACGAAAGATCGACGGTCAGCTCGAATTCGAAGACCAACTCTTCGGGGGTCTTCACGATCGGGTCGAGCAACTCGTCCTTGCCGCGTTGTACTTTCATAACAACGCCCCGCAAAGGCTGCTTTACCGTTACTCTGACCGGAATCTCGTTTTTCATCACCCGCGAATTCCAAATTATAACCGTTCTCCGACGGAAACTCATTGACCAAATCTCGTTTGCCGTTTAGCATTTGCGATAGGGGGAAAATATGAGCTTTACATTGATCGATCAGGGTAGCGAGAATTTCGAATTTAGTGCCAATGTTTGGAATTGGAAAGCCGCCGTCGAGGTGCTGCGCGATCTCGACATCGTTGGCGAAGGAGCCTTGAGGCAAATGAGCTATAACGCGACCGGAGTCAAGGTCTCGATGAACGAGGCTCACGAGATCGGTACGCGTATTCGAAAGGAACTATTGCCAAAGCTCACCCCAAATAAACGCATGTACTCAAATCTATCTATCACCGATGATCCCGATGATATGGCGATCCACCGCGATGATGATGACCAGTGGAAAAATTACAGCGTCACCCACGACTGGCTAGCCGAATTTGCGGACTTTTGCCTCAAATGCAAGGGCTTTCAGGTCTTTTAGGTTTGCGGTGACAGAACAACGTCCCGGCCACTATCCGCAACTTGACCCGACGTGTATTTGACGTATAAAGTGGCCATACTTACTAGGTCATTTATTCAGCAAAAAGAGAATGTTCCAGATCGGTGACAAGGTTGGTTCCTACGTTCTGGCTCAGCCTATCGGATCCGGCGCATTTGGCGATGTCTGGCTCGCAGAAAAAGCGGGCATTGTGACTACTCGCTTCGCTCTAAAACTTCCAAAGGGCACCGAGGTCGATCCTGCCGTTTTCAAGGATGAAGCCAGGATATGGGCACAAGCTAGCGGCCATACCAATGTTGTCCCGATAATTGAGGCCGATTCTCACAATGTAGTTCGGAATAGGGTCACAGTAGTCTCGGACCAGATCGTGATCGTCAGCGAATACATGTCCGATGGTTCGCTCCAGTCCCAATTAATAAGTACAGGCGGCAAAGCTCCGACGGTTCAAAAGGCTGCACAATTGACCATGGGAATCCTGGCGGGGCTGCGTTACCTGCATACGCGCAAACCTGTGATCATACATCGTGACCTTAAGCCCGACAACGTACTTATGCAGGACGAAACGCCCCGACTCACTGACTTTGGTATTTCACGGGCTCTCAAGTCCGATTCTTACCTTAAAACCGTCGGCATTGCGGGGACACTTCCTTTTATGGCTCCCGAGGTCTTTCGTGGAGAGTTTTCCGCCCGAACGGACGTCTGGGCCGCTGGAGTCATTCTTTACCAGTTGCTGTCCGGCAGACTGCCGTTTCAACAGACTGACATACCTGCGCTTATCTCGGCCATCGTGAATGATCAGCCCGCTGATCTACCAGGAGGCGTCCCGGTGCGGTTGGCACGAGTCGTCGGTAGGGCACTTACCAAAGACCCGGACCTGCGTTTTCGCTCGGCCGCCGAAATGCGCGACAGCCTGGATGCCGCCCTGACTCAAGATGACTATAACGGCCCAACGATCCCCGTGACGCCGGAGTCGATCCCTACTCCACGGCGGCCGAGAGATGTTGATCCCATCCCACCATCATTTGTCGATGATCGGGCCCCGCAGCCACCGATACGGCGTTGGCTGCTTGCTGTCATCATAGGGTTGCTTTTAGTCGGTGGTGGAGCGTTGGCCCTGATATACTGGCCAGCCGGATCGGGCAAAAGTAATTTGGCGGCTGACATACCCATAAACTCGCCTTCTCCTTCCGATTCGCCGGTGAACGTGATCACTCCTACTCCGGTTGACAGCCGTCCGTTACCGGTCCTTCAGGGAATCACCGAAGCCGAAACGGCCGATGAGGCGATCTTTATAGCTCATCCAAAAGGCGGAATAATGAAATGGTTCATTCACCCCGGCGATCTGCTAAATCCATGCGGCAAGTTCTTGGGGGACCGCCTTGTTCACTACTATTTTTACCAAACGATCCCCGGCCCGAACGGAAGTTCTTACGAAATGACGTTTGAGGACGATGTGCACCAAATGTCGCCGGCGGTGCTCATGAGTATCGACGTACACGATACACAAGACTACTACAGCGATCAAAAGATCGGAACGGTGGGCCGGATCCTTCATATTTGGGTCAATGCGAAAATATCCGTCGACTTTTTGCCGCGCCTTGCTGCCGGCAGCCCGGTTTCTTTTACCGACACGAAAACAAAGCGGGTTTTTAAGGGAACTTTGGAGACGGCCGATGCACTGACCGGCAATGTCCGCATCAAACTTGCTGACGATGCCGTGTTTAGCCGTGAGACAGAAAATTGTCTTACGATCAGCGTTGGCGCGAAAGGTGATGTAAAGTTCGGTTCCCCAGACACGACTTCTGGTAAATGATCTTGCGGCGGCCCTCCGATGCATATTCCCACTTTCCGGCCCTTCACACCCTCTACAAAAAATTATTTGGCACACCGCCCCAAATAAAGTAACGTATTTCTTACACGAGGCTAAATATTATGAAGCGATACATTTCTTATGTCGTTCTGTTTTTTGCAGCGGCAGTTTCCGTTCACGCACAGGCCGCACCCGACGCGGCGGAATTGACACGGTTGTTGAACGAATTTCTCGGCGGTGTCAGCAGCGCGGCCGTTCATGACCGCTTTTGGGCCGACGATCTGATCTACACACGCTCGGCTGGCGTGCGCACTAATAAAGAAGAGATCATGAAAGGCCTCCGGTCGGCTCCGGCGGCAAAACCCGGCGACCCGGTTACCGTCTATACCGCTGAGGACATTGTTATTCATCAATACGGCGATGCGGCGGTCGTTGCGTTTAAGCTCGTCGGCAACACGACCAAAGCTGACGGCACAAAAACCGCCACCAACAATCTCAACACCGGCACTTTTATCAAACGCAAAGGCAATTGGCAGGTCGTCGCATGGCAATCGACCGTTATCCCCGAGCCAAAGCCCGCCGCACAAACATACCCAACCGAAACCAAGGCAACTCCGCTTGTTGCAACGCCCTCAACTTCATCTGCCGCCGAAACGCGCGTTTATCTTAAAGGAAGCCGCGGCGGCTGCTATTACCTCAATGCGAGCGGCAATAAGACCTACGTCAGCCACGATCTTTGTAAGTAATTAGATTTCGTAAAAATTTATTGCAAGTTATCGCGCGTCGCGCGTTCATACGAGCGCAGCGTTGGTATTGGACGGTATTTGAGCGGCAAAATGCCGGTCATTTACGGAAAGACGTCTCTTATCATTCCGGCTGCGGATGTCTCTAGCTGCGGACGGCCTTTCGTCCGCGTGTTCCAATTTTTAGGAGAAATACAATGAGAAGATCGACTATATTTTTGGTAGTTTTGGCGACAGGCGTCGCCGTGTTGGGTGCCTGCTCAGGCGCCCCAAATAATACGACCGTTACAAAACCAAATACAGCAGCAACGCCGGCCCCCATTGCAACGGCAAGCCCCGCGGCCTCGCCCGCTGCGTCCCCGTCCATACCACCGGCCAAGCCTGCGGCATCGCCTGAGGGTAAGAAGCCGGATCCGAAAAGTCTGAATAATGACGCTAAACCGATGGCAACAGAAACGCCAAGGTCAAAATAAACCTAAGCGTTGCTCAGGTAACGGAATGACGGGCCCCGGGCGGCCCGTCTTTTTCATTTGGCCAGATTTTGCGAATTGTCAGGAACTTTTTCCGGCGCGTGGTCGTTTTCAGTCACAGCTAACGGTTTTCTTTTGGAGGCTTTATGAAAAAGATAGGTATTTTGATCTTCGTTGCGGCACTCGTTATCGGTTTGGTGGTGTCCAATATGTTCTCGTTCGGCCGCACGTCGGGCAAGTTATTTAACTTCTCGATGAATTTTGGCGGCGTGCACGGCTCGGGCAATGTTATTACGGAAAAGCGCGAGGTTTCGGGCTTCAAAGGCGTCAATGTCGGCGGCGTTTATCAGGTAGAGATCGTCGCTCAGAAAGAGTTTAGAGTCGAGATCGAGGGCGATGATAATCTGCTGCCGCTTATTACGACCGAGGTCGAGGGCGGTATATTAAAGATCGAGGCTGCTCACAAGATATCGCCGAAAAGCCGAATCCTGATCCGCATTTCGGCTCCTGACATCGATAATCTTGAGGTGTCCGGCGCCGCCAACGTCGTGCTGAACAACATTAAAAACAGCGCGTTAAATATCGGATCGTCCGGTGCGTCAAAGGTCAGCGTTGCCGGTGAAACCGTAAAACTGACGATCGATGTCAGCGGAGCAACCAAGATCGATGCCGAAGATCTAAAGGCACAAAATGCATCGGTCGACGCCAGCGGAGCGAGCAGCGTGAGCGTGGATGTCGCTGACCGCCTAGACATCGATGCCTCCGGGGCGAGCCGGATCAGCTATGCGGGAACGCCGACGAGCGTGCAGAAAAAAATAAGCGGAGCGAGCAGCGTTTCGCCAAGGTAATTTTAAGTTTCGACGGCCTTGGTCGTTATTCCAGTCAAAAAACCGTCTTTGTCGATTCCCACCGCAAAGATATCCAGCCGGATCTCACCGATCCTAAACACTTTCCTATCGCGGAGATTTTCGCCGAGCAGCTTTTGCAGCCCGGCGAATTTCTTCGCCCTTTCCTTTTCCGCCTCACCATACCAATCTTTCACAACTGTCAGCCGCTCAAAAAACTGGTCAAACGTGATCTCCTCTATTATCGCGGCTTGATCGAGCCCGGATTGCTGTAAGATGATCTCTCGGGCTACGTTCTCCACCCGCGAACCTTGAAAAAGCGTCACCGGAGCGTCCGTTTCGCTGATGTAGATAAGGCCCTCGCAAGCGGCTGAAATCAATTCAGCCAAACTGGCGTCACTCTTATCATTTTTATGAAAAAAAACTTCCATATTTTACCTGTTTTTAACGAAAATTTAGATGAATACGAGCCTATTTCTTACTCTAACACATTCAAAAAATGAGGCGAATTGTTGTCAGAATGGAAGTTAAATTCGTGTTAAACGTTTTCGAAAAAATCTGTGGATTTCCGCTTGCCCCCGGTATCTTTTCGTGTTAGTCTGTTACCCGTTTCCAAGAAATGGATCGCTGTAACTGTTGATACTAAAAGGCTTAAAGCATTACATTAGGTTTTTTTGGTTTACCGTTTCCGGCTGTGGAAAAGGCTGTGGATAAATCGCCGCCGCCCGTACATTCACCGCCGGGAAAGCACCGAAATCAAAAGACTTGTGGCCCGCCGTTAACATCCGCAGCCAAACTTAGAAACAGAAATACTGAGAACGAGAGAGCACAATGTTTCTAAAACCATTTTGTGCGGTCTCAAAGGGCTAAATTGAAACAAAGTTCGCAAAAAACTACCGCCTGGGACGACACACTTCGCCACGTCAAGACCCGTCTGAACACAGACGTATTTAACACCTGGTTTCGTCCGATAAAATTCGAAGGGATAGATGAGGACCGCGGAGTTTTGTGCGTCCGCGCCGGTCAGGTGACCAGAGATTGGGTCTGCCTCTACTACGCCGAGGTGCTTGAGCAGACGCTCGCCGAGATCGGGCTTGCGGCCTACACGATCGAATGGCAGGTGGACGAGGCCGCCCCGAAATCGCCATCCGTCGAGGATGAGGCGGCCGCGGATCTTTTGTTTTTGACCAAAAATGGTCCGGCATCCGGCTCCGCACCCACCAATCAGACGCATTTTGTCGATATTGAGCCCGCTGAGGACGCTCTGAATCCGAAATATACGTTTGAAAAATTTGTCGTTGGCTCGTGTAATCAATTTGCCCACGCCGCCGCTAAGGCAACATCCGAAACGCCTGGCACGACCTACAATCCGCTGTTTATCTACGGCGGTGTCGGCCTCGGAAAGACGCACCTGATGCACGCGATCGGACATTCGATCAAGGCGCGCACCCCTCATGTCCGCGTTGCGTATATTACGTCCGAGCGTTTTATGAATGAGCTGATCAATGCCATCCGATTTAATAAAACGCCCGCCTTTCGCGATAAATACCGGTCGATCGACGTGCTGCTGATGGATGATGTCCAGTTTATGGCCGGCAAGGAGCGGACACAGGAAGAGTTTTTTCATACGTTTAACGCACTGCATAACGGCCAGAAACAGATCATCGTCACATCTGATTGCCCGCCGCGTGAGATACCGACGCTCGAGGAGCGGCTGCACTCGCGTTTCGAATGGGGGCTGATAGCCGATCTCGAACCGCCCGATCTCGAGACCAAGGTTGCGATCCTAAAACGCAAGGCCGATATGGACGGCATATATCTCGATGATGACATCGCCATATATATCGCCGGCAAGGTCAAGAGCAACGTCCGTGAGCTCGAGGGGTCGCTGGTGCGGCTCGTCGCGATCGCCTCGCTCAAGGGTGTGCCGATCTCAAAGATGCTGGCTCAGGAGGCGATGAAAAATATTCTCGACAGTGCCCGGCCCGCCGGCTTGACGATGGATCGCATCGCCCGGGCCGTAGCCGCACATTACAACCTGTCGGTCGACGAGATGAAGGCAAAAAGTAATTCGCGGGCCATCGCCATGCCCCGTCAGGTGGCAATGTACCTTTGTAAACAGTTGACTCGGCACAGCTTTCCGGAGATCGGACGTGAGTTTGGCGGCAAGCACCACACGACCGTGATGCACTCGGTCGAGAAGATCGAGGCCCTTGACAAAGAGGACCGTAATTTCCACAGGGATGTCGAGGAACTTATCGATAATCTTTGCAGCTAGTTAAAGATTTTTTAACGTTAAATCCGTGTAAATTTTATCCACATGCTATATCGCATACTGATCGGTGTAAGTCTTTTATTTATAGATGTTTGAACATTAGTTTTCCACTTTTCCGCATGGGCTGCAAAAAATGCCTGTGGACATCGGTGGAAAAGGGGCGGGAGAAAAAGTTATCCGCAGGCTGTGGATATTTTCCACACGTTTTCCACAAGTGGCTGTGGATCGAAAAACGCAATACTAACGGGAGTTTTCGTGGCTTTTGCACATTTACACAGGGCCTATTACTACTACTATCTCTTAATAAGGGTTTGATCTGTTAGTAATAGAAAAGGCAAAAGGAAACCAAGTGACGGTGTGTGGTAACTGAAACAGAGTATTATAGATGAAACGATCAGAAAAGAGGGGCGACCGTGTGTGTGGCGTCGAGAACGATAGCAATCAGGAGTATTAAATTATGGAATTCAAGATCAAGCAGAGCGTGTTGAAAGAAGAGTTGGGCTTTATCCAGGGCGTCGTCGAGCGTAAGACGACGATACCCGTGCTGTCTAACATCCTGATCGAATCGATCGGCGAAAATGAGATACGCATCGTCGGTACCGACCTCGATGTGACTATCCGCTGCGATGCCGAGGCCGAGATAATCCACGCGGGCTCGATCTGTATCCAGGCCCGAAAGCTATTTGACATCGCACGGGCCTTAGATCCGGGTGACGCTCATTTCAAAAAAGAGGATAACGAATGGGTGACGATGAAATGCGGCCGGGCCAATTTTCGTCTCGCCGGTGTGAGCCGCGACCAGTTTCCCGAGATACCGTCGTTCAAGAGCACGCCGATGAAGCTGCCCGCCGAGACTTTCAACTACATGATCCGCAATACGGCATTTGCGATCACCAACGAGCAGTCACGATTTACGCTCTCGGGGGCAAAATTTATAATCGGCGAAGGCACCGCCAAGATGATCACCACCGATGGCCACCGGCTCGCCTTTGTCGAGCGTGCGATCGACGATAAAGACGGCGTTATGGACACGCTGATCCCGAAAAAGGCCCTGCTTGAGCTGGTCAAGATCTCACGCGGAGTAGGTGATGTATCATTTGGCGAGGATACTAATCACATCTATTTTGAGACCGAGGGACGCCTGCTCATCACCCGCAAGCTATCGGGTAATTTTCCAAATTACGAGATGGTCATGCCTAAGGACAACGACCACTCAGCCGTCTTTGACCTTGAGGAAATGCGCTCTGCCGTCCGCCGTATGTCGCTGATCGCCGACGAACGCAATCGCTCGATCCGGCTCACCGTTCGGGAGGGCGAGATCGAGGTCATCGCCCAGTCAACCGAGGAGGGCGACGGCAGCGAGGTCGTCCAGGCTGATTACACCGGCGAAGAGATCCAGCTTGGCTTTAACTGGCAATACCTGATCGAATTTCTAAACAACGTCGGCGCGGGCGAGATCGCTGCGGAAGGGGCAGAATCGGGAGCGGTAGCGACTGGGTCCTCTGACGAAGGAGGAGCCGCCGGGACAGCCACAGCACGCGACACCGCCACGCGCACCCGCATCGCATTCGAATTCAAAGACGCCAACGCCCAGACCCAAATGTCCATCGCCGGCGAAAACACCTACGACTACAAATACATCGTCATGCCCCTCCGTATATGACTATAGAGGGAACATTTTACCGATATCAGTAAAATGTTGCATTTTGATACACAAAATTTATAAAAGTTGATGAAGAAAGAATTAATCGAAGAACTTCTTTTAAGGTTTGAAAACGCACGCACAGAGTTCGAAGGTGCAGAATGTTGGAGTGCACGTGACCTTCAAGAAATACTCGGCTATGCAAAGTGGCAAAACTTTCAAAAAACTATCGACAGAGCAGAAGATGCCTGTTCAAACTCGCAAACAAGAAACCATAGACGCAGAGCCGGCTCGACGCCTAACTTGGCGACAATGGAGCTGTGTTACAATCGGCTAGAACCGATGAAACGTATCTCACCAAAAGTCCTGGCCGTCGCTTTCTTGACGACATTCCTTTGCAGTGTCGTGGCGCTCAGCCAGGAACCAACGGACCCCAAGCAATATTCGGCTCCCGTGAATTGGACGGAATATCAGATCCCGTCACAAAAACTATCAATCCCGTTACCGAAAGTTCCGGTCATTAGAGCAGGTTCTGATGATTGTTCCGAGACCGAGGTGGGAGTGTACAGCGCGTATGCCGGGGGCGCGGTGTATGAGTTTGAATGGCATGCCAAAAGCCGCACCGCTATTCCCGCGTGGTGCTCAACCAAATCAAAATTCTCGAAAGCGTCGCTAACCAAACGTATTGACGAGCTAAAGGCTGAGAATTGGGGTTATGTAGGATCAGAAACCACCGTTGCCGGTGCACAGGCAACGCTGCTGCGATCGACATCTACAACCGGTCCGATGAAAACCCGATGGCTTATCTGGCAAAAAGATCGATGGCTGGAGCTTGGGATCACACGCCGTAAGGACACGGTCATCAATGAGGCCAAGTATCTCGGCGGACTTAAACTATCGAGTTCCTCTGGGACTCGATGCAGGAGTAGGAGCCGAATCAACCCTTGGCGATGCTGACGCTGATCTAAAAAGCGTTATTGAAGGAAAAACTACAGCAGGAATTGCCATCGTCACCAAGCCAAAGCCAGCTTATACATACGCAGCACGACAGTCTAACATTCAGGGAACAGTTATACTCCGAACAACTTTTCTCAGAAACGGGGGCATAGGCTCGATATCAGTGGTAAAAGAGCTTGGTTTGGGCCTTACGGAAGAAGCTGTCATAGCGGCAAAGAAAATAGCGTTTCTCCCCGCAACCGTCGACGGAAAACCGATCAACGTTACAAAACAGATCGAATATACATTTAGCATCTACTGACACGACGAAACGGCTAAGAAGAATCGGGGGTCAGGCCTGCGATTCTTGAGTCCGCCGTCTCCGGCGGCTTAAGCCAGCGAAAGAGTAAGCCCGTTAAAACGGGCTGGAAATCTTAACCCGGCCGTTACCCCGTCCTAAAGGACGGGGCTATTTGCCGCTGGCCGCGGACGCACACAAACCCCAAGTCCCGATAGATCGGGACGACAGACCGCCGGCCTGCATAATATTCTGAGGATGTTTATGGGCAATCCTGTTGCACAGATAAATCCATTGACCATCTTTGCAAATCATGATAAAATCCCATCGCTAATGGTTCTTTGAAAACTAACATTCCCGTGAACATGTGTGAATTTGTATTACAACAGTATGTATTAAACTTTTTTTGCGAATTCAGTGAAATGCGGCTAATGACGCCATCCAACTTTAATTATGACAACAATTAACCCATTTCAAGGCGTAGTGAAACGAGGGTGAAACGGAAGTGAAACGCGAAACAAAACGACGGCCGAAAACCTGTATGAAACACCCTTTGGCACACTTGGGACAGCGGGACGCGTGGGACAGTTGGGACATGGTACAAGCAGCGTTGCCTGTAAGCTACTGTATCAGTGTTGGTTACGGCGATCTTAACGGAAATCTTCGTTTTTAAGATGCGCGGCGACGGTTGTAAAATAGCTTTATGGCTTATCAGATAAGTTTTGAAGAAAAAGCATCGGATGAGGATCTTCGGATCCTTGGCGAGGGGATCGAGCGGAACACCGAGGAGCTGTTTCCGGGCAAGTCGCGGACCAATGTCACTTTCCTGCTGCGGGACGACGCGGGGGTGGTGGCGGGCGGCGTGACGGGCAATTACGGGTCGTTTGGCTGGCTGTGGATCGACACTCTGTGGGTCACGCGCGAGCTTCGCGGCGGCGGCTACGGAACGCGGCTGATGGAGTCGATCGAGGCCGAAGCGTCGCAAAACGGCGCGACGCAGGCGTTTTTGAACACCATGAGCTTTGAGGCACCGGAATTCTATAAAAAGCTAGGCTACACGGTCTTTGCCGAGCTCAAAGATTTCCCGCCGGGCCACAGTCGCCTTTTTTTGAGAAAGACGCTGTAAACTATTTTTCTTGGAGCACGGAGATGATGTTGCCGGCGGGGTCGGCGAACCAGGCGATGCTTGGGCCGTGTGACGGGTCGTCGCTCCGCATGATGCCTTTTTCGTCGGTCTTCATCTCGCCGTCGTAGGATTCGAACTTGATGCCTTTTGCGGCGAGCTTATCGACGGTATCGTCGATGTCGTCCACCTTAAAATTTAGGACGGTAAAGTTCGCGGGTGTGTGGTCCTCGCCTTTTGGATAGATAAAGACGCTGCCGCCGCCCGCGAGCGTGATCGACAGGCCGATGGACATATCCGAAACTTCCAGTCCGAGCGTCGTACCGTAAAATTCCTTGGCCGCTGCGATGTTGTTGGTTGAAAAACTACTGAATGCGTGTGTGTTTTTGAACATATATGCCCCCTCGTTGATCTGTATTTACATCTTAGCACCCCGGCCCCGGCCATTGCCGCTCGCGACGACGCTATTTATCGGGAGCCGATGCAGCGTCGTCACCCTTTATTATATCGGTCGGCGTCCTTTCGCGGAGAGCGAGAGCGATGAATGGGAGAGCAAGAAGCTGTACCCCCGCGCTGAGGATATATGAGGCCGGATAGCCCCAAACGTCGGCCGATTTACCAAGGGCGGGTTGAAATATCACGCCGCCCGCGGAGGTAAGCATATTGTCGGACGAGAGGACGGTCGCCCGCTGGGCGGACGGTATCAGGCCATTGATAAAAGCCTGCCGGATCGGGCCGGTGGCGGCAAAGATTATCGACCACACGGTGAGCAAGACCAGTACGACCCAAAAGACCGGGACCAACCCCATCAGAGCAAGTGCGACGGAACTAAGGGCCGAGCCGGCGAGTAAAAAACTCGTCCGGCGATGAAACAGCCTACCCGCAAAAGGAACGAGCAGCCCGCCGATGATCTGGGCACCGGCGACGATGGCGGCGGCGATACCCGCGATGGAGTATGACGCTGTCCCGCCGTAGAGTTGGAGCAGGTACGGCTGCATCGCATAAAACGCAAATATCCCGATCCCGCCCGCAAACGGAGCCGAGAGCATCAGCCACCGTACCGGCGGATTGCGAAAGCCGTGATCCAGCGAAGCTTTCAGAACGCTTTTCAATTCCGGCAGAAAGGCAGCACTCTTGCGTGGCGTAAAGCCGTCGTCGTGCATAAAAAGAAAGGCGATGATAAAGGTGAGACAGAGCATTACGGCCCTTAAGATATAAGGTACGCCCAGATTGGTGTACTGGGCGATCACACCGCCCGCCACCGTGCCCGTGAGCATCGCGATGCCATTTGCGACGGCACCTTTGGCAAAGACAGATTCGAGAGTTCCCTTAAACTTTGCCTCGTTTAGCCCGTCAACCAGCCACGCCTCGGTCGCACCCGAGAAGAATGTAAATCCGAGCCCGAGCAGCATTGAGACGAGTGCCCAAGCCCAGAACGGGCCGCTCGACCGCCACAGCAGGAGATACAGGATCGTTGAGACAAAGAGCGTCGCCGAGCCGAGCAGATACGACATTCGCCGGCCAAGCGTATCGGCCACGACGCCGGTCGGTATTTCAAAGAGTACCTCTCCGGCGGTAAAAAACGCGTTGGCGGCAAACGCCCACGTGATGCTCAGGCCCGCATCGAGTAAAAAGAGGGTGTTAATTCCCCAAATGAACGAGGATGCAAAGGTCGAGAGCAGCGTGAGCGAGAGATAGGTGTTGAGAATCCGGTTAACCGCTTGATCCATGGGACGTGCTTTTTGATCGGTCAGGGTTTGCTCTTGTCTTCGTGCCACGCAACCCGGCTATCGTGTGCATCGAGCTTTTCGGCCCGGCTGTTTTTACGGCGTTCGGTGATCCAGTCGTTGACGGTGCCGGCCATTTCGCGGTCGCCGTCGGCCTTATCTTTGAGTTCCTGCACACGCCTTTCTTTGGTTGTAGGCGCGGGCGGCGGAGCGTTTTCAGCGTCCGCCTTTATGACCTTAATGGCACGTTTTTTCATTTATTGAAAGGTAATAGCGGGTCTAGGCGTCCTTCGGATATTCCCGCCTAATATTTTTCTTGATCTAACTCTTAAAAGGGATGAGGGCCCGAATTCGCGGGTCGCGCAGATAGAGGCCGAGCCAAACGAAGACGCCAACGAGAACTTGAACGAAATACGGATCTCCGATGCGGACATGCGTTGGAACGGCACCGCCCATATATGCCGTAAGCAATATCGCCCCCAAGTAAGCGGTACGCGGGATCAGATAGAGAAGGGTGCAGGTGATCTCGACGATCCCTAGGTAGAACATCTGATCTTCGCGCCAGCCCATATGCTCGAGCCCCTCGGCAAATCCGGGCGGCCTGATAAATTTCATTGAGGCGCTTAGGAGCAGCAGCAAGACCGGCAGGATGCTGACAATATATCCGGCCCAGAGCATTCCTTTTGAGACCGGTGCGGTTTGTATCTCGGATGACATAATTGTTTTCTCCTTTGTTTACTGCACTGCGGGTGATTCGACGACGGGCTTTAGCTGAGCGAGGCCTTTTTCAAAATCGCCGCCGACCACCTTGTCCATATCCATCACCATCCCAAAAGCTTTCATCATAAAATTCTTTTTACCGGACATTTTCCAAGTGACGGTCGTCTTGCCGCCATCAGGCTTGAATGTGAACGAGGTGACATTTTTAGCCTCAAAGGGCTTAATAAAATCGAGATCGATCTTTATCTGTTCGTTCGGCTTGCTCTCGGAGATCGTCATCTTACCCTCGCCTACCTCGCTGTTGCCGGTCCATGCATATGATGATCCGACACCGGTTGCCGGCCCGGAATATGTCGTCTTCATCGCCGGATCGATCTTTGCCCACGGCGACCATGCCTGCCATTTGTGAAAGTCATTGACCTGCTCAAATATCCTTTCTGGAGGAGCATTAAATGTGGCATCTCGAATCACGGAAAACTCATCCGGCTGCATGGCGACCACGCCTATCAATGCGGCCACCGCGATAACGAGAAGGACAAGAATTCCTAGAATTGCTTTTTTCAACATAGATTTTCTCCTTTTGAGCGACTTTAACCGATTTTGGAATCAACTCCAAATCTAACGAGCCGTTATCGCAGTTGCCATCCGCCGGAAAGTAAATTATAACTAGGGCTTATGAAACAGTGCCCGGCCTGCAGAACGACCTATACCGATCAAACGCTACTCTATTGTCTTGCGGACGGCACCCCGCTCGCGGCCGTTTTGGACGAGGAGGCGACGCTCGTCAGACCCGCCGCCGCCGGTCAAATGAGGGTCGAGATACCGTCGCAACAACCCCAACCGGTTTACCCGCTCGCCGAGAGCGAGACGAAATCCGGCGGAGGTTTTAAGATCGTGCTCGGCGTGCTTGCGGTGCTGCTGCTGCTCGTGCTGATCGGCGGTGCGATCGGGGCCGCGTTTTACTTTAACCGCAACAATATCGTGGCGAATAATAACGACACCAAACCCGGAATCCAACCGGCGGGGTCACCGACCGGTGACGGTACCGACAAATTAAAGGATCAGATCGCGAACCTTGAGCGAAGGCTTAACGAGCAAAAAAATGCGAATCGTCCCGCTGCTAATGTGCCGTCGGCGACCAGTATCCCCGCGAGGGTCAATTCGCCCGGCGACGGTTTTCTTGCCTTGCGCAGTGCTCCGAGCGCGCAGACGGGTGTGCGCCTGCAGCAAATTCCACACGGATCGACCATTATTATCGGCCTGTGCCTAGGAGTAAAGCGTCCCGGCAATAAGGCCGGACGGTGGTGCCGGACGAGCTATAATGGCGATTCGGGGTGGATATATGATTCGTTTGTGATCTATTAAACGAGAAAGAGTGCGGCTTTTTGGAAAACCGCACTCGGTAGGATTATTTGGTAGGTATAAATGAAGGGTATTTATGAATTCGCTCAGTTACGGTCGAACGCCACCGACGGGGGATAGTAATACGTCCCCAATGTCTTAAAACTTGTTACGTCAAACTCCTTTCGTGCACCACACTCAACACACGCACGGTAAGATCCTTTCCTACCGGTGAACGGACGGGTCATCTCCGGGTGCCAACATCCAAAAAGCGAGGCCACGAGACCGATCTTTTTACCGAAAACATCACTCGATGTATCCAGTACACGTTCAGCAATTATATTTTGTTCCAAAATCGCCTGCATATTTTTTTTACCATTTCCGCTAGGAAAGGCTTTCCCCCTTAATAGAACTAACGGACAAAGCCGATCGTGCATATTTATTTGATGATAAGAGGGCAGAGAAAGTTTGTTTTAATTTTATCGAGCACATCCCCCTTTCCCTTATTCCTCTAATTCGCTAAAATCTTCCAAACAGATTCAGGAGTGAAATAATGTTAAGACTTATCAAGAATTTAGTTCTGTGCGCTGCCATACTTATAGCAATAAATATTCCGGCTTTTGCCTGGGACGAAACCGGCCATAAGATCACAGCCTATATCGCGTGGCAGCAGATGACACCCGCGACACGTGAGAGAGTGATCAAAATATTGCTCGCCGCTCCTGAGGATTCGCAGATCGGGACGTTTTATCTGCCCTACGGATCACGGAGCGCGGATGCCCGCAGACGCGAGTATTTTATGCTCATGGCGACATGGCCCGACATCGTCCGGGATAAGGCCTTTGACACTCGGTTTAAGAAATATAACAACGGAAACTGGCATTACGCCGACACCTTTTGGCAATGGAAAGACGGCAAGGCGGTGATCGTTGAGGGTATCGAGGACAATGGTCAAGCGATGAAAAAGCTGACTGATTTTGATCAGCTTATCCGCGGGACGGCGTCTGACGCGGAAAAGGCGGTCGCGATCGTCTGGCTCGAACACCTTATCGGCGACATCCATCAACCCCTGCACACATCCGGAAAGGTTTCTGATGCAAATCCGAAGGGCGACCAGGGCGGAAATCTCTTTCTGCTGACGCCAAAGGGGACCACGCGCGAAAATCAAAAAAATCTACATTCGTACTGGGACGGTATTATTGGCGTCAATATGCCAAACACAAAAGATCAGTGCGACGCCGACTACCTCGACCCGATCGCTCAGGAGATAATGCGCCTTTTTCCCTATGACAAAATGAAGGAAAAGATCAGCCCCGCTAAATACGATGTCTGGGCAAAAGAGAGCCTTAATTTTGCCATGACCGAGGTTTACAAGGACATAAAATTTTTTGAAACGCCGTCGGATAAATATAAGAAAAAAGCTCTGGAAATAGGTCAGGAGCAAATGGCTCTTGCGGGCTATCGCATGGGTGACCTTTTTAACGAGGTTTTTGGCGGGAAACCGGCTGTGGCCTCCGCCGATGAGATTCCCTGTAAGGTGATCCAAAAAGTCTGGTATCCGGTCACGCAGACGAGTTCGGTCAAGCAAACCCTTGAGATAGCTCTGCTCGATCTCTGTCCGGTGCAGGTTGCTGCCCGCCCGATGCTGCCTTTTATGATAAACGGAAGCCCCGTAATGAAAGAGTATGATGTCATAAAGGTCTTCAAAAGCGAGGCGGAGGCGCGCAAATACGCGGCTGAAAATAATATCAAGTCTGTGAGTTTTTAGCCGGATGACGCCAAACGAAGTACTCCAATATTTTCGCGAACGTCAGCCGTTAATGATCGATTCGATCCGCGAGATCGTCGATATCGAATCACCGTCATACAACGCCATCCAAAGCATCAAGATAGCGGACTGGGTAGAACGGCAGGTTGGTGATTTAAAGCTCGATCTGACATTTGAGCGGACGGCGGCAGACGGATTAGGCGAGCATGTCCTGATCCGTGCCTTTGACGGCGAAGAGCGTCATACGCTGCTGCTCGGCCACACCGATACCGTTCATCCGCTCGGCACAAATTTACAAAATCCCACGCGGATCGAGGGCGATAGGTTTTACGGCTGCGGCGTATTTGATATGAAATCGGGCATCGTGCTCATGTTCGAGGCTTTGCGGTTTTTTGCGGCGACCGGTAAAAGGCCGGCCCGCCCGATCACGATTCTGCTCTCATGCGACGAAGAGGTCGGCAGCCACAACGGACGAGCCCTCGTCGAGCGTGAGGCCGCGAACGCCCAATGCTGCTTCGTTTTCGAACCCTCAGCCGAGGGCAGCGTCAAAACCGGCCGCAAAGGAACGGCAAATTATAAGGTTATCGCCCACGGCATTCCCGCACACGCAGGCCTCGAGCCGGAAAAAGGCGCGAACGCGATCGTCGAAATATCCCGGCAGATCGAAAAGATCCATTCAGTTGCTAACCCTGAAATTGGCACGACCGTAAACGTCACGACTTTTCACGGCGGAACGGCTACGAACGTTATCCCGGAGAACGCGGAATGTGAGATCGACGTGCGCTTCAGCAAAATGACCGAATCGGCACGCATCGAACGGGAATTAAGATCGTTGAGTCCATTTGACACACGCGTTTCGCTCGAATTGATAGGCGGCATCAACCGCCCGCCGATGGAGCGAACCGAGGCGGTCGTATCTCTTTTCGCGAAAGCCCGAGATCTGGCTTCGAGCTTTGGCTACGACCTCGGCGAAACACAAGTCGGCGGTGCGTCGGATGGTAATTTTGTCGGGGCTTTAGGCGTGCCGGTTTTGGATGGCTTGGGCATCGCCGGTGCGGGAGCTCATACGCTGGAAGAGCATATTCTTGTTAGTGACATAGCAAAGCGGGCGACGCTAGTGACGCTACTGTTAAGTTAGGCCAAGATCAAATTTGAGATTTGAGATCTCAAAAACGGAGGCGCATCTTGTCCGGTGATGGGCGCGGGTTCGGCGGCGCAAACCCATTGACATTTATAGAACTAAGTACTACAGTAAAATGAGGCGAGTCAATGAGAATCTTCAAGAATAAATGGTTCGCCAAGTTCGCCAGAAAGGAAGGGATCAGCGATGAAAAACTGATTCAGGCGGTGCAGGATATTTATGCGGGAAAGATTGATGCGGATTATGGTGGCGGGGTCATTAAACAGCGGATCGCAAGACCGCATGATGGGAAATCTGGCGGTTATCGGACAATCATCCTTTTACGTCAGAACGACAAGGCTTTCTACGTCTATGGTTTCGCCAAGAATACGCTGGAAAACATAGACAAAGCGGATGTGCAGGGATTTAAGAAACTTGCCAAGATAATGCTTTCAGTCACTGAGCAGCAAATGGCGATCATGTTGGAAAAGGGTGAAGTCGAGGAGATACAGTCATGAAGAAATCTAATGCTTACAGGAGCGAGGCAGCAGCGGCCATTCATGAAACTGCAGCCGGGCTTTACGATTCCGGGATAATCGACAAGCAAACGATGCGTGAATTTGATGAGTCGTGTCTTACGCCGATTCACGAATTCACTCCGCAGCAGATCCGAGCCCTTCGGGAGCGTGAACAGGTTAGTCAGACCGTTTTTGCCCACCATCTAAATTTATCAAAGGACTCGATTAGTCAGTGGGAACGCGGAGAGAAGCGTCCGGCTGGGTCATCGCTTAAGCTTCTCTCGCTGATAGAGCGAAAAGGGCTTGCCTCTATCGCATAGGCAAATTACTGTGCAATATGGGTTTATGAGCGGTTAGCAATTTTTTTGACACGGAGGCGCAACTTGTCCGGTGATGGGCGCGGTCTTCAAAACCGTTGTGAGGGCGCGAGAGCGTGCTCAAGTGGGTTCGACTCCCACACGCCTCCGCCAAATTCGATTTGGGAATTGTGATTTGGGATTTCGGAATAAGATTTGGTACTTATGACTAAATCGGAACTGTTAAATCGAACAAAGCAGTTGGCTCTTCGAGTGATTAAGCTCGTTGAAAGTTTACCAACGAACAAAACTACGGATATTCTCGGCAGGCAACTGCTTCGGAGTGCAACATCCGTCGGTGCAAATTATCGTGCAGCGTGTCGAGCAAAATCGACCGCTGATTTTATTAATAAACTAGCAATTGTTGAAGAGGAAGCGGATGAATCGATTTATTGGATCGAATTATTGGTCGAATCCGGCCACATTAAGGCAAGTTTAGTATCGAACCTTCTGGTTGAGCTTGACGAGATCGTGTCTATTGTTGTCTCGGCGATCAAAACATCGAAATCCAAAAGAAATCAGAAATCCCAAATCACAATTCCCAAATCGATATGAAAGAGTGGATCGCTCTAAATATGACTCCAGGCGTAGGGCCGCGGGCGGCTACAAAGCTGCTTGAGCGGTTTGGGTCGGCCGATTCGGTTTTTCACGCGCGGCGACCTGAGCTCGAATCACTGCGGCTTAAGCCCGAGACGATCGAGAGCATTATTAAGCGGGAATTTGAGGAGAAGGCGAAGACCGAGCTTGAGCGGGTCAAGGAACTTGGCGGAGATGTATTAATTCTCGATGACGGCAGCTATCCGGCGCTGCTGCGTGAGATCGACGATCCGCCGCCGGTGCTTTATGTAAAAGGCGATTGGCAGGCGTGTTTTGATCAGCCGGGTGTTGGGGTGATCGGTTCGCGAATGTGTTCGACGTATGGCGAGAATGCGTCGGAGATGCTCGCCCGCGATCTGGCGTCACGCGGGATCACCATAGTTTCGGGGCTCGCACGCGGCATCGATACGGCCGGTCATCGCGGTGCGATCAGCGGAAAAGGCAAAACGGTTGCCGTACTCGGAACAGGCATCGACAGCGTATACCCAAAAGAAAATAACGGGCTTGTCCGCGAGATCCTCGAATCAGGCGGATGTCTCGTTTCGCAGTTTCCGCTTGGCACACCGCCGATAAAGGAAAACTTTCCCTATCGAAACCGAATCATAAGCGGGTTGAGCTTAGGTGTTTTGATCGTCGAGGCGTCAGAACGGAGCGGATCGCTGATTACCGCCCGGCTGGCCGCAGAGCAAAATCGCGAGGTGATGGCCATTCCCGGTAACATTACATCCGGAAACTCATTTGGGACGAATTATCTTATTAAGAGCGGGGCAAAACTAGTCCAGCAATGGCAGGATGTCGTCGCCGAGCTACCGTCAGAGATCGCCGCTGCGATCTTGCCGCCGAAAATTGAAAAGGAAAAAGCCGAAACTGCGAGGCGACAGCCGGAGCTTATCCCGGCGGATATGACCGACGACGAGCGAAAGGTCTGGGAACTGCTCGCCGCTGACGACACGGCACATATAGACGTGCTGCTCGAATCGAGCGGCCTGTCATTTGGCGATCTTAACAGTGCATTGGTTGGGCTCGACATACGCGATCTGATACGCGTACTGCCGGGAAAGAATTACGCACGGAGGGCCTAGATTATCTCTGCGTCTGTGCGGCCCTGCGGGAAATCTCCTCCCGCCTAGACCGCAAGGAAGAACAAGGCCGTTTATCGGAACACGATCCGATTTTGACATTGACCAAATTTCGGATATGCTCAAGCCTCTCATTGACAAGGTTGTGAGCGAGGTGTTACTTGTCATTAACGTCAGCACTATTATAAGGAGTGTCTGACGTATTTTTTTCTGTTTGAGTACGCGATCAGTATGAAATTGCAATATCGAACAATTTGTTCGAACCTTGCAAAATGCCGCTCTGAAATATGTCAAAGAACCTGCTAATTGTTGAAAGCCCAGCAAAAGCAAAGACCATTGAAAAGATTCTTGGAAAAGATTTTCAGGTCAATAGTTGCTATGGCCATATCCGCGACCTGCAAAAGGCCGGCATGGGTATCGACATCGAAAACGATTTTCTGCCCAGTTATATCGTTCCTGATGACAAGAGAAAGGTCGTGAGTGATCTAAAATCTCTTGCAAAAAAGTCGGACGAAGTATGGCTCGCAACTGACGAAGACCGTGAGGGAGAGGCTATAAGCTGGCACCTGTGCGAAGTTCTCGGCCTCGACCCTGTAACGACCAAGCGGATCGTTTTTCACGAGATCACTAAACCTGCTATCGAAGCGGCTGTAAAAAATCCACGAACGGTGAATATGAATCTGGTAATGGCGCAGCAGGCGCGCCGCGTGCTGGATCGCATCGTTGGGTTTGAATTAAGCCCCGTGCTATGGCGCAAGATCAGTACGAGCAATAAAAACCTGAGTGCCGGCCGTGTGCAGAGTGTCGCCGTACGCCTGATCGCCGACCGGGAACGCGAGATCAACGCCTTTCAGCAGGAAAGTCATTTCAAAATCGAAGGGTTGTTTTTTGCCGATGACATCACCGGAAAAACTGTCACATTTAAAGCCGAAGGGCGGAAACAGGACAGTGCGAACGATGCGGAAGCGTTTTTGAAGGGATGTATCGGCGCCGACTATAAAGTGACCGATATAAAGGTGAAACCCGGCAAACGTACTCCGGCGCCGCCCTTTACGACCTCAACGTTGCAGCAGGAAGCATCGAGAAAACTTGGCTACGGTGTGGCCAGAACGATGCAGATCGCCCAAAAGCTGTATGAAAACGGTCATATAACTTATATGCGAACGGACAGTGTGAGCCTGAGTGCGACAGCCCTGGCCGACATCACGCAGACGGTGAGCAGTCTTTACGGTGACAGATACCAGCAGTACCGCAAATTCAAAAATAAGAACGAATCTGCACAGGAAGCTCACGAAGCAATTCGCCCGACCTACACGGGCACCACGACAATCCCGGAAGAGGAATGGCAGCGGCTGTACGAGCTTATCTGGAAGCGAACGATGGCCTCGCAAATGGCCGACGCTGAGCTGGAAAAAACTACGGTCAAGATAGAGATCTCCACTAATAAAGAAGAACTAACTGCTTCGGGAGAAGTGTTGAAATTTGACGGATTTCTGAAGGTTTATCAGGAAGATAAAGATGAGGATGAAACGGAAGAATCAGCAGAAGGCCTGCTGCCGCCGATGACGGTCGGGCAGTCAATGCCGCTGTCCGAACTCAGAGCCACGGAACGTTTCAGCCGTGCTCAGCCGAGATACACCGAAGCCTCACTGGTCAAAAAATTAGAGGAGCTCGGCATAGGCCGCCCTTCAACTTACGCACCGACAATTTCTACGATCCAGAAAAGGGAGTATGTAGAAAAACGAGATAAAGAAGGTAAGCCGAGGGGTTTTCGGTTGCTGGTATTAAAGAATGACCTCATAAGTAAAAGAGAAGAATTTGAAAATACCGGTGCGGAAAAATCAAAATTGTTCCCGACCGACCTGGGGCTCGTGGTTACGGATTTTCTGAAGCAATATTTCGACGCCATCATGGATTATGGCTTCACCGCCAAGATCGAGAAAGAGTTCGACGATGTAGCTGACGGGAAACTGCAGTGGAACGACATGCTCGAGGAGTTTTACGGCCCGTTCAAAAAAGACGTCGATAACACCATCGAAAACGCAGAGCGTGTGAAGGGCGAAAGGGTACTGGGCACCGACCCTGAAAGCGGCAAACCCGTGGTTGCCCGCATGGCCCGCTATGGCCCGATCATCCAGATCGGGAGTGCCGATGAAGAGGAGAAGCCGAGATTTGCAAAGGTCCCGCCGGGACAGAGTATCGAGACAATAACATTCGAGGAAGCTCTGGCCCTATTTAAATTGCAGGACGCGATGGGCAGCTACGACGGCAAAGAATTGTCCGTAAGCATTGGCCGCTTCGGCCCTTATGTAAAATGGGGTGATGAATTTGTCTCGATACCGCGCGGCACGGATCTCGCGACAGTGGACACGGAAAAAGCGATCGAGTTTATCAAAGCCAAACAGGTGGCGGACGCTCCCGTCGGTGAATATGAGGCTAAACCGATCACAAAAGGTACCGGACGTTTCGGGCCATTTATTAAATGGGACGGTTTGTATATCAACGTACCACGCCGGTATGATCTCGCGAACCTGACCCAGGCCGAGATGAACGAACTCATCGAAGCAAAGGTCAGCAAAGAAGCAAACCGCTACATCCAACGTTGGGAAGATGAAAAGATCTCGCTCGAGAATGCCCGTTGGGGACCTGTCATCAAATTTGGCAAAAAGATCATTTCGCTGCCAAAAAAGGCCGATGGCACACGCTCCACAGCGGACGAGGCAGCAGTACTAACGTTAGAGCAAGTAAAAGCCCTAATTGAAGCTGAAGTCCCTGGGGCGTTTGCAAAGAAGACGAGGCCTCCCGCTAAAAAGGCGCAGCCCAAGAAAACTGCAAAAAAGAATGGCAGATAATGGAAACTTTCGGAAGGGTCGAACTATCCGAAATGCGACGCCGTATTGAAACAATTTTTCGAAGTTTGTGGTATAAATACCCAAATCTCTTCAAACAAGATTCAATTCAATTTAGGAGAACTTATATGTTAAAACGCAAGATTTTTGGCGCAGTTTTGCTTTACGCCTTTCTGCTTCCGACCATGACTTTTGGGCAGACCACCCCCAAAGTTTACGAAGCACCAAAAGAAGTGATCGACAAGCTCAAAGACGAGGGCATGAACCGCTCACAGGTGATGAAAACACTTGGCTATCTCTCCGATGTGATCGGTCCGCGGTTGACCGCATCGCCCGGGATGAAACGCGGTAACGATTGGACGCGTGAGACGCTCGCCGGTTGGGGAATGCAGAATGCGCATCTCGAATCTTGGGGCCCGTTTGGACGCGGATGGACGCTAAAACGTTTTTATGCAATGGTTGACGGCCCGACCGCCTTTCCGCTGATCGCTTATCCAAAAGCGTGGTCGCCCGGAACTGACACGCTCATCCCCGCCCCGTCGATTGATCCAAAGGCAAAGGGCAAGATGCCGGTTGCGATGGCAAAACCCAACACGGCCTACACCGCCGAAGTCGTCCATTTTAATGCAGCGAACGAAGCCGAGCTAGAGCAGTATAAAGGACAATTAAAAGGCAAGATCGTCCTTGTCGGCCCGATCCGGGAGATCAAGGCCCATTTTGACGCTGAGGGAAAACGCTCGACCGAAAAGGATCTGCTCGACTTGGCCGATGCACCTGATCCCGCGTCGATTCGCCGAGCGGCAGGCCCCGGCGGCCCCGGCGGCAATCCGAATTTTGCACAGGCACAGCAGTTTAATGCGCGCCGTTTAAGGTTTTTGTCCGAAGAGGGTGCGGCCATATTGGTCGATGGTGCACGCGGCGATGGCGGGACAATGTTTGTCCAACAGGCAACAGCGGTGCAGCCGCCTCCACCCGCTGCGGGTGCTCCTGCCAGCCCGCCGGCCCGTCTTTATGACAAGGGAACAAATATTCCGATCCAAGTGAGTGCTGCTCTCGAGCATTTCAACCGCGTCGCCCGAATGGTCGATGCCGGTGAAAAGGTCACAATGACGGTCGATCTGGCCGTCGAATACCAGGATCAGGACCTCAATGGCTACAACACCATCGCCGAGATACCCGGCAGCGATAAGGCTGACGAGATCGTCATGCTGGGCGGCCACCTGGATTCGTGGCAGTCGGGCACCGGTGCGACAGATAATGGTGCCGGTTGTGCCGTTATGATGGAGGCCATGCGGATCATCCAGACGCTGGGACTGAAACCCCGCCGGACTATCCGCATCGCCTTGTGGACCGGCGAAGAGCAGGGATTGCTCGGCTCGCGGGCCTATGTCAAGCAGCACTTTGGTTATCTTGGTGACGGCACACCGCCTGCATTCGGCGGTGGTGGAGGCGGCCAAAATCAGGCTCCGCTGCCGCTAACCAAGCTCGCCGAATATGACAAGCTCTCAAGCTATTTCAACATCGATAACGGCACCGGCAAGGTGCGCGGCGTTTATATGCAGGGTAATGAGAATGTCCGCTCGATCTTTCGCAGCTGGCTGGCCCCGTTTAAGGAAATGGGGGCGAATACCCTGACGCTGTCAAATACGGGCGGCACCGATCACCTTTCATTTGATGCTATCGGGCTGCCCGGGTTTCAGTTCATCCAGGACGAGATCGAGTACAATGCCCGGACGCACCATTCGAATATGGATGTATTTGACCGCATCCAGGGTGATGATATGAAGCAGATGTCGATTATCCTCGCTGCCTTTGTCTATCAAACGGCGATGATGGACGAGAAAATGCCTAAGAAGACGCCGAGATAACGTTGATGACTTGTATTCGAGAACCGCCCGGCTTTGCCAATTGATCTATTTGGTAAATTCGGGCGGTTTCTTATTTTTCAAAATCGTAAATCTGGGTTAGAATCCTTTCAGTTCAAACCCAAAAAAGCTATGACAAACATCCAATTTCAAAGCGGAGCGATAGACGCAACCGGGGCGATAAGCAACGCCTGGGAGCTGATAAAGCAAAATTACGGTATGTATCTCGGCATCGCGGTCGTCGCGATCGTCTTAACGGGCTGCATCCCCTGTCTTAACCTTTTTATTATCGGCCCGGTGATGGGCGGCGTATTTTTTGTCGTTTTACGAGCGATGAGACAGGAGCCGGTCGAATTCGGAATGATGTTCAAGGGGTTCGAAAAATTTGTGCCGCTGATGGTGATCGGCCTTATCCAGGCGATACCCGGCGTGATCGCCCAAGTCCTGCGACTTACGATCAATCTGGGTCAGCTGGGTCTGAGCGGTGGCCGCAACGGCGACTTTCAATTTTTTCAATCGTCCGACCGCGACGTCGCCCTTGCCGGCGGGCTAGCAATTTTTGCTATTGTTATCGGCATTGCGTTTGCGATCTTTGCACTTGTCTGGTGGGCTGTGATGTTTTTTGCGATACCGCTTGCAATGGAATATGATCTCGGCCCGGTCGACGCCATCAAGCTCAGCGCCCAGGCTGCGATGGGCAACATCGGCGGGCTTATCCTGCTGTTGATCTTTCAGGTATTGATTGTGCTGCTCGGTACGGTAATGCTGTGTATTGGAATCTTTTTGATCTCGATACCGGTGATTTATGTGACAAATGCATTCGTATTCAGACAGGTGTTTCCACGGATCGATCAAAATTTTAACATGGCGCCGCCGCCGCCCACGGCTTACGGTGATTTTGGGGCTGGAATGCCGGCCAGCTAGAGGTCGAGCTGCATAAACATCACGTCTGAATGCGGATTATCGTAATATGATCCGATAGGCGAAAAGCCGTGAGATTCATAGAGACTCACGGCTTTTCCCATTTTTGGCGGATAGGTGTCGAGCCGCATCGTTTTGTAGCCGATCGCACGGGCGTCGGCGATGAGCCGCTCAATTAGATTGACACCAATCTTTTGACCGCGAAACTCGTCGCGCACAAACAGGCGCTTCATCTCGCAAATGCCGTCTTCCAACTTTCTAAGAGCGATGCAGCCTGCGAGTTTATCGTCTAAATACGCGAGAAATAGACGTCCGTCGGGCGCGGCATATTTTCCGGGAAGCCCTGCGATCTCGTTCTCAAAATCCTGAAAGCACAAATCCAGGCCGAGCCATGCTTCGTATTCGCGAAATAGTTCGCGTGCGGCGGTGATTTGCTCGTGAGTTTCAGCTCGGGATATGTTCACCATCAAGATATAGCGTCCAGCACGCCTCCGATCTGATCCAATAGTTTCTGAAACTCCTCACGCTCGTAACCAGTCCTCGTCTGAAATTCGGAGATCCAAATTCCATTTGCGGTCTCGTTCAAAGCGTTGTTGATTATCAGCATCTCGTCTTTCGTAAAAGTGATCGTAAACTTATCGTCCTTAACTTGTCCTACTTGCATAGTCTTTGAGTCTTCCCAGTTTATTTCTTACTATAGTATGAAATGCAAGAAACAGCAGTAGAGAAATACAAGGTTAAGGACGAGCCGTATTATTTGCCATTAGGACAAGAGGTCGAGCTTTTTGAGGCGGCATTTGCGGCACGGCTTCCGGCAATGCTCAAGGGGCCGACCGGCTGCGGCAAGACGCGTTTTGTCGAATACATGGCGCATCGCTTGAACCGTCCGCTCATCACCGTCGCCTGTCACGAAGACCTCTCTTCGACCGATCTCGTCGGCCGTTTTCTGCTCGAGGGCGAAGAGACCGTCTGGCACGACGGCCCTTTGACGACCGCCGTTCGCCACGGTGCGATCTGCTATCTCGACGAGGTCGTCGAGGCCCGCAAAGACACGGTCGTCATCATCCACCCGCTCACCGACGACCGCCGCCGCCTGCCGATCGAGAAACGCGGCACCGTGATCGAAGCTCCCGACGATTTCATGCTCGTCGTCTCGTACAATCCGGGCTACCAGTCGATCCTCAAAGATCTCAAACAATCGACGCGCCAACGCTTCGTCGCGATGGAATTTGACTACCCCAACGCCGAAGCCGAGGCCGAGATCGTCGCTAAGGAAGGCGGCATCGATATCGACACCGCCGCTGACCTCGTGCGTGTAGGCCAAAAGGTCCGCAACCTCCGCGGCCACGGCCTCGAAGAAGGCGTTTCAACCCGCCTCCTCATCTACGCCGCCCAAATGATCGCCCAAGGCATCTCCCCCATAGCCGCCGCCGAAGTCGCCATATGCTCACCCATAACCGACGACCGCGAACTGCAGCGAAGCATCCGCGAGATCGTGACGACGATCATATGACGCTCGGAGTCTGAGCTTGGAGTCCCGCCTTCTTCACAGGTAAGAGACCATCTAAAAGGTGGGACTCTAAGCAAAAGCCTGCTAGAGCAGGTACTTCGAGCGACAGCCGCTTAAAGGCGGGACTCCAAACTTTGAAAGTTAACATTCTTTTAACACTGCATTCACACCTCGTTAATCTGCGCTCAATACACTGATTGTTGCTACCGACAGATCGATAATAATCAGAAAACCAAAAAAAAAAGGGGTTTTACGGCTAGGGCTGTATAGGACCGCCGAGTTTTGTTTTGGAGAGGAGTTTCATGAGATCAAATATTATTAAGACCGCATCGCTATTTTTACTAACGTTTTGTTTCACATTGGCCGCTTTCGCACAGTCGGATTCGGGCGGAGCAACCCTCGAGGGAACAGTCGCCGACCAAAACGGCGCTGTCGTTCGAGGTGCGACCGTTCTTATCAAAAACAAAGAGACGGGACTCGAACGATTCGCTACTAGCAATTCGAACGGGGCGTTTTCGTCCAGCGTACTGCCTGTCGGTACGTATACCGTGACAGCCAAATCGCAGGGTTTTGCCGATGCTGCGGTGACGGTCGTCCTCTCGGTCGGCGAGACAACACCGGTTGACATCACCATGGCCCCTCAGGGTGCAAGCGTCGGAGTTACCGTTACCGGCGATAGCGACACCATCGAAACTGAAACGGAATCGAGCGGCTCGACCATCTCGCAGCGTCTCGTTTCCGATTTGCCGGTTCGCGGGCGTAACTTTACCGAGTTTGTCCAGTTGACCCCGGCCGTCGTTCAGGAATCGGACCGCAACGGGCTCGTTATCTCGGGCCAGCGTTCGATCAACTCTAACGTCGCGGTTGATGGTGCCGATTTTAACGACGCCCTTCAGGGCAATCAGCGCGGCGGTAATGAACAGGTGTTTTTCTTTCCGCAGACTGCGATCCGCGAGTTTCAGGTCGTGCGATCGGGCGCGACGCCTGAGGTTGGCCGGACCGGAGCGGGCTTTGTCAATGCCGTAACCAAATCTGGTACAAACGATATTCGCGGCGAAGCATTTTACTTTAACCGCAACAAACAGCTCACGTCTCCTGATGCTTTTGGACAAAAACTCGACAATGCCCAAAATCAATTTGGCGGTTCGATCGGCGGGCCGATCAAGCGCGACCGTGCATTCTTTTTCTTTGGCATTGAGCAAAACTTTTTACGTGTTCCCTTTGTCGTAAAATTTGACACGATCCCGGGGGCAACGGTTCCGGCAAGCGTCACCGCCTTAGAGGGCGAAAAGCGCGGTACCAATAACCCGACTGCACTTTTCGGCAAGGTAGATTTTCTGGTAAACCCGGCGAACACCGTAAATATTCAATATACATACACGCGATTTCGCGGAGAAAATTTTAACTTTGACAATCCGAGGCAGAACGTCTCGGTTGAGGGCAACTACACGCGTCAAAATTCGAGCAACGGTATCAAAGGTTCGCTCGTCTCGGTTATTAACCCGAATTTTATCAATGAGGTTCGCGGCCAGGTTGCCACCGACAAACGGCTCGAATCACCAAATACGACGGCCGGCCAGGCGGTCATCGCAAGTTTTGGAACGCTCGGCGGCGACCGCGGCCGCCCGCGGCGTTTTGAAACGATCAGATATCAGGTGACTGACAACATCAGTTACGAAATGGGCCGCCACAAGCTCCGCTTTGGGGTTGACGTCAATATCAATGAGCTGACACAGCAGCGCGAATCCAACACAACTGCGAGATATGATTTTGAAAGCCGCTCGAATGGCGGTGTTCTCGTCTCAAACTCGATCGATAATTATGCGAATGTCCGCCCGCGGCGTTTCCGCCAGAGCCTGCCGTCGGCAAATCCGGGCGATCTGATCTATACCGGCACACAAAAGGAATTTGCCTTTTTTGCCCAGGACAAGGTCAAGGTCACAAAAGATCTATCCGTTAACTTTGGCATTCGCTACGAGGCCCAGATAAACCCCCAGCCGCGGAATCCAAATCCGGCGATACCTTTTACGGCCCGCATCCCTAATGACCTAAAGCAATGGCAGCCGCGTCTTGGCATGGCCTATGATGTAGGCGGCAAGGGCGACACGGTGATCAGATTGTCGGCCGGCCTCTTCGACGCCCGTACACCCGGAAATCTTTTTCAACGCGTTACGACTGACAATGGCTTGAACGTTCAGGAGATCGAGATCGGCGAAGTTACGGCATGCCGCAACTCAACCGTGGTCGCCCTGGCGGGCTGTCGCCTGCGAGGCCCAAATGCGTTAATTACCTTTCCGAATAGTTTCAGCACGATCACTCCGGCGCTGGTCCCATTCATCCTTCCTCAGCGGGTCTTTGGTTTTGACCCGACATTTAAGAATCCGCGCTCGGTCCAATTTGCGGGGACGGTTGACCAGAGGGTCGGTAAAGACCTTGTCCTGACCGTCGGCTATATTCACAATTCGACCTACAATCTACAACGCCGCATCGACCGCAACCTGTTTCCGCCGACTGTGCTCGCAAATGGCTATCTTAACTTTTCCGCGACGCGGCCAAATACGACGATCAATCAATTGGAGATAAATGAATCGACCGCCCATTCGCATTATGATGCGCTGACGGTGTCCCTACGGCGGCGTTTTGCAAACCGCTTTCAGTTTGAGGCTAATTACACATTTGCAAATAACCGCGACGACGACTCAAACGAACGCAACTTTTCGCGTGAAACGACACTCAACCCGTTTAACCTAAAACTCGAAGAGGGGCCGTCAAAACAGGATGTCCGCCACAATCTCAATCTCAGCGGCCTTTATGACCTCGGTTATGGATTCTCTATCAGCTCGATCATTATCACCCGTACAGGATTTCCTTACACGGCCGTAGTTGAGGATGGCACCGACGCGAATAACGATCTGAACGACGCGAATGACCGGGTGATAGTCGGCGGCGTCATTTCAGGACGAAACGCATTTCGGCAGCCAAGATTTTTCAACATGGATGTCAGGCTGCTTAAAGCGTTCCGCTTTGGCGAAACAATGAAGCTTGATCTTTCGGCTGAGGTTTTTAATCTCACGCGAAATACGAATAAGGGTTTTGGCGTCGATTCGATCAATAACTTTTGCACGGCCACGGCATCCCTCGTGAGTGCGTCCAATCCGTTTAACCTTACATGCCCGACTGTCGGCACGACCGTTTATCTGCCGTCGATCACGGCGGGCATTCCGACGAGTGCTCCGTCGACCGCCCGTTTTGGCGGCGCGCGGCAGTTGCAGATAGGTGTAAAATACTCGTTCTGATGTTTTAGAGCCATTTAGTCTGGTAACATCACAACTAGATCCGATCCGCGAATACGCAAGGAATTTGCTGTCGTTGATCGGATCTTTTTTTATTAGCTGATGGATAATCTCATGTCAAAGAAGCACTTTTTTTCTGCTCTCGCTGTTGTTTTCGCTCTATTTTGCTCAGCAAATGCACAGCAATGGCGTCCCGTCGGCGGCAGCCGACAGGCAAATATCAGCGGAATGGCTCTCATCGCGCACGAAAAAAAGGTCACCACGCTGCTCGTGGTCCACGACAATAAAAAGCCCGAGCAGATCCACGCTACCATTTTGACCATTAACGGGGCCGATTCTCCTATATTTACACCTCTAAAATGGAACGGTACAGACATTCCGGTCGATCTCGAGGCCGTCACCTCCGTTCCGGGCAGACCTGGTGAATACATGGTCCTCGCAGCCGCCGGCCGTGTATATCACGTGCGGATCGATCTCAAATTGGCCTCGGTCGAACCGATAAGATCTTTTGATCTACCGATGATCCCAAAGGATTCGGATTTTGAATCCCTTTCCCTGCAAAAAGTAAATGATTCTATGCTTGCGGTTTGGGCCGAACGCGGTCTCACCGAAAAACCGGCGACAGTATTTTGGAGCAAGCTTGATCTCAATACCTATAAATTTAGCGAGGTCGACTGGGCGGCTTTTCGCGTGCCGTATCCGACCGCGGATGTCCGGCATATTTCTGATCTCAAGGTCGAACCGACCGGAGCCGTTTTTGTCACGTCGGCCTCCGACCCCGGAAACGATGGGCCATTTTCGTCGGCCGCCTATTTTGCCGGGGTTTTTCGGACTGATACCAAGGGCAAAACGGTATTGATACAACCCGCAATGTTCACCCCGCTATTTCGGTTTGATTACCACAAGGTCGAGGCTTTTGACATGGTTCCGGGGGCCGACGGTGGCTTTGTCTTTGGAACCGACGACGAAAACCTCGGGGCCGCGATCCTTTTGTGGAACTGAGCCAGACCGCCAACCGAGAGTTAACACTCATTTAACAGCCAATTCACTTCTAGTTAACCTCCCGCCAATAGACTTCCCTTTGCAGCCAGTAATTTTAAAAAATTAAAGGAACCAGAGGGCGGTTTTGGGGCGATAGTTGTCTTGAAACGCCGTCTTTTTGACTAAAAACAGTTCCCCTAAAGGAGAGATGATGAAAACGAACATATTCGTCCGGGCATTCTCGGCGATCTTTATCCTAACATTCGCTTTATTAATAAATGTATCGGCACAGTCCGATGGCCGGATCGCCGGTAGTGTCACTGATGCCAACGGCGGCGTGGTCGCCGGATCGACGGTTACGGTAACAAATGAGCAAACGGGCGAGGCCCGGACAGTAACGGCAAATGACGACGGTTCGTTTTTGGTCGTCGGCCTTAAGCCGTCGAAATACACCGTCGCAGCCAGCGGCGGCAATTTCGACGCATCCTCACAAAAGGGCATTGAATTGCTTGTCGGTCAGGAGCTAAACCTGACTATGATCCTACAGGCCAAGGGCGTGTCGGCACAGGTCGATGTCGTTGCCGGTGAGGATTCGATCGTCAACACATCCTCGGCCGGCCTTAGTGCAAACGTAAACCCTCGTGAAGTCGAAGGGCTGCCGATCAATGGCCGCCAGCTTTCACAGCTTTATCTTCAGGCACCTGGTGCGTTGAACTCGGGTCAGGGCACGTTTTCGGACATCCGGTTTTCGGGCCGTGCAAACAATCAAAACGTTATCCGCTACGACGGCGTCGAGGGTACTGCGGTTATCGATTCGAGCCCGGGCAACCTCAATGGTGAGATCCCGTCGCCTTTCCGTCTCCAGTCGAGTCTTGAAAACGTGCAGGAATTTCGCGTCGATTCGAGCAACTTTCCCGCCGAATACGGAACGGGAACGGGCGGCCAGATCAGCGTTGTAACCAAATCAGGCGGCAATGAGTTTCACGGTTCGGTTTTTGAATACCTCCGCCGGACCCAGCTGGATGCACGAAACTTTTTTGATAATGTTTCCCCGGGTATCGCCAAGAGCCCTCTAAGGCTCGACCAGTTTGGCGGGTCCGTAGGCGGGCCGATCATCAAAAATAAACTTTTCTTTTTTGGCAGTTATGAGCGTTATGTTGGCCGCTACGGACTAAATATTGTCGAAGCTGCTCCGATAACGAATACCGCGACTCTGTGTGCACCTCCGGTCGGAACCGGAACATTCAACTGCCAGATCGGCGGTGTCAATTCTCCCAATCTGGCTTTTCTTTCGGCCTTCCGGTCACCCAATGCGGTAATTATTCCGGGCGGAACCACGGTGGCGGGCTTTGACATCCTTCAGCTTTCGGCTAACCAGAGAACGGATGAAAAAGCCTACGCGGCCCGCTTTGATTATCAGTATAATGACCTCAACAAGATCTACGGGAGATTTTTCCGCGACGAAGGTACGGATATCACTCCTGAGGGTGTTTCGGGCCGTGTCGTTTCGATCGAGGCCGTTCCGCAGAATGGTGTTTTCGGCTGGCAGTCGATCCTTCGTACCGATGGTACGCTGCTTAACGACTTTAAGTTTGGCTATAACGGTGCCCGGACCCGAATCAATGGATCGGCCCCAACCGTTGGCGGCCTTAATTTTTCAAACATCATCCTGAATATCTCGGGCAGCGTTGCGAATACCGGTATTGCCGGACAAGGTACGTCGTCTGGTATCTCGATCCCGGGCGGCCTTGTTCGTGCCAATTCTGCAACCAATGGCCGAGGCCAGCCCTACACGCCGTTTTCGCTCGGTTTTATTGACAGCATTAACTGGATCAAGGGCAACCACAATTTCAAATTTGGCGGCGAGATCCGGTTGATCCGGTTGTACACCGACCGTCTCGGCGGCACGACCTATACATTTACCAGTCTGCAAAACTTTTTGACCAATACCCTTTCATCCGTCCAGTATCTTGGTGATGTTAGCGCCGTTCCTAGTCCGTTTACGGCCGGTCCGGGCGGCGATCGTCTTGCTGAGCAGGAGTATTTTATCGGCTACGGCCAGGACGAATGGAAGATCGCGCCGGGTCTGACCTTGAGTTACGGCCTGCGGTATGAGTACTACACACGCCTCCGTGAAAAGAATAATCAGCAGGTTCTCTTTAACATTGACAATGGTACCCTGCGTCTTCCCACCGAGCAGCCGTTCCTATCGTCGAAAACCAATTTTGGCCCGCGTGTGGCCATTACCTGGTCACCTAATCAAAGCGGCAATGGTATGTTTGCCGGCGGTAAAACCGTCCTTCGTGCGGGTTTTGGTATCTATTACGGGCCGGGACAGACCGAGGATCAGATCCAGCCGATCGAGAGCGATCGTATCAGTTCCACGATATCCAGCGGCGCGCTGCTCGCATTTCCGGCAAACATTCCGGGAATCGTTAGTGCCTTTAACAGCACACCCGCTAACCGAACCTATCAGCCGCGTGCCTACTCGAATAACTACAAGATCCCTGAAAAGATCTATTCGTACACCTTCTCATGGCAGCAGCAACTACCGGGCGGCATCACATCGACCGTCGCGTATGTCGGCAGCCAGGGTAGAAACCTCTTTCTTCGCAGCGTGGCTAACCGTATCCTGCCGGGACAAACTTCGATCGTTAATGGATCGGCCCTGCCCACGGGTGTCGGCGTTGTAAACCGTACCGACCCTATTACCGGTCAGGTTATAGGCGTGACATCGATACGCCAGTTTGACATTCTAAATGCTGCCGCCATAGCGGCCGCACCCAGCGGATGTGGGGCGTCAGCCTCCAATGCGATCTGTCGGCCGTTCGCCGAGGTCGACTACAAAACATCCGGTGGTGACGACCGCTACAATGCCCTGCAGGTATCGGTTCAGAAAAGCTCAAACATTGGCCTTACCATGAATGCCCAATATACCTATGCTAAGAGCCAGGGTACTAGCGCGGGTTCAAACGAAGCACGTACATCGGGCCAGCTTGAAAACTTTGAGGCTGACCGCGGACGAAACAACTTTGACGTCCGGCATACATTTAACCTGAGTGCACTCTACCAACTCCCGATCGGAACAGGCAAGATGTGGGATTTTGGCAAAACCGGAAACATGCTGCTCGGCGGATGGGAAATCGGCGGTATCGCGAATGCACGAAGCGGTGTGCCGGTTGAGGTGCTCATCACCCGTCCCGACGTCGTCGTCCAATGTACGCTGGCGGCTGGGTGCCCGAATGGGTCGGGCGGCTTTTTTGCCAATGGGTTCGTTGCTCAGCTGCCTTCATTCTCAGCGACGTTTCCCGCACTCCCGACCGGATTTATTGCGGTCGTCAATACACCCGGCGGCGGGGCTTCGCGAAGCAATCGACGCCCTGACTTGATAGCGGGGGTTAACCCGTACCTAAAAAGCGACCGGAATTTTATCAATCCGGCAGCTTTTGCGACACCGGCCGCCGGAGTCTACGGCAACCTTTCACGTAACCTGCTCTCAGGGCCGATATTCCGCCAGATCGATCTAACCGTGGCAAAGCGTTTCCAATTTACGGAAACGACGAACTTTGAATTTAGGACCGAGTTTTTCAACGTCCTTAATCAAACGAATTTTGCTAATCCGTCTGTAGGATTGTCACTCGCCTTGCCAGGCCTGTCATGCGTGGTTGTCGCAGGAGCCTGCACGACCTACTCCGCAACAGGTACCAACCTTCAACCGGGTCAAGCCTATACTCAGTCGGCAGCCGGCTCAACCTTTGGCCTTTTGCGGTCAACGGTTGGTCGCACGGTCGGCTTGGGTTCAAACCGGCAGATCCAGTTTGTCTTCAGGTTCAAATTCTAACTAGAAAGCGAATCGAGGTAAATCGATAGGCGGGGGATGCAAATCCCCCGTCTTTTTTTGTTTGACCGGGGGCAACCGTTATAGCCAGCGCAACGATCAATGGCAATCAGACCGCGTCTATCTGCCAAACAGATCATTCTCGATAGTGCAGGTTAGGTTAAGGCGTGTTGGGGTATTTTCGAGCTCGTCGTCAAAGCGAGCAATCAGTTTTCCCTAAGAGTAAACAATAAAAAAGGCCCCGCAGGGGAGCCTTATTTTTTAATTAACTGCGGTCGTTTTGCTTTCCTTTGGGTCGTAGGGCGTCGCTTGATACCGCTTGACCGAGTCTTGGGCGTTATCGTAGTTATCACCAAGTGCCTCAGCCCGCTTATATGCCGCGACTGCCCGCGTGCGGTCGCCCTTGGCGTCGTAGGCGTTGCCCATCTTAATATTTGACCAGACTGAAAGCCACGAGGGGTTGAGGTTGCCGGTCAATGAGGCCTTAAAATTATCGATGGCCAGATCGTAATTGCGCTGCTCGAGAAATAGCAGGCCGAGATGATAGTAGATCCACGAATTTGAGCGGTCGAGCTTGAGGGCCGCTTCAAACTGCTGCTGGGCCTCGGCATAGTTACCTTCTTTTAACTGTTCGATGCCGCGCCGTGCGATCGACGATACCCGCAGATCGGGCGAAATTCGGAGCAGCTTATAGCTCGGGTCGATGACGACGGCGATCGGCTTGCCGGACGATTCGATATTAAAATCGGCACTCGCCTCCTGCATATCCAGTGTTACGGTCGATAGGCCGAGATCGCCCTCAGAACGGAGCTGAACATCGACCGGCAATTTCAGATTATCGTAATTTTGCTTGACCGTCCCGCGGGCGACAAATTTGCCGCCGCGAGTCCGCAGGATTAGATAATCCGCGGTAAATTCGGGTACGCCCGTTCCCTCGACCCAGCGGGCAAAGAAATAGCGTAGATTTTCGCCCGCAACGCGTGTACTGAGCTTTTCAAAATCATCGATCGAGGCCGATCGGCCTCGATACTCCTGCAAGTAGGTTCGCAAAAGCTGGTCAAATTTCACGGGCGTCATCGTATCGCGGAGGAGCTTAAAGACAAAGGCGCCCTTGGCATACATGATGTATTGATAGGCGGCGCTCTGATCATCGAGATTTGCCGGGGCACGAAGCAATGAAGCCGTTTGCTCAAAGGTCAGAGATTTTTCGAGCAATTCGCGGCGAAGACCGTCGAGCTTTGCACCGTCGAGCTGGCTTTCGCGGTATGTGAAAGCGCTGTACTCTGCCAGGCCCTGCGAGAGCCACGCATCGTCAAACGACTTTAATCCTACGGTCAAGCCCCACCATTGAAAGGCGGCCTCACGCTGGAGACGTTCGACGGTGACATCGCGGGCCTCCTCAAATTGACGGTTGGCGATAAAAAGCATGCCGAGCGACGAATAGAACTCGAGGCTCTCATCATCGATCTGGGCGACGATCAGGCGTTTGCCGCTCGCAGGCGTGCCGTAGCGTTTTGCGTAAAATTCTAAGGCTTTTCCGAGTGTTTCGCCGTACGTGGCAATATTGGCGTCGTTCCCGGGCTTGGTGTAAAACTGCAGCTCATAATCGCCCATCCGTAAGGTCTTTGTGACAAATTTGCCATAGGCAAAGTTACCGATGAGGGCCGGTGTGGCCTGGACAAAGCGATATTTACCGCCGGTATTCGAAACCGGGGCATCGCTAAAACCTGTAAGCTGGAGCCCGGCGGGGAGCGAAATGCTTATATCCGAGCTTGCCGGATCAGCCGCGTAATCGTGAAACGGAAACCAACGCGCCGCATACATCAGATAACCCTGGCTATCACCGATATAAGCCAGCCTTTTGCTGAGCAGCGGGCCGCCGGCGGCCGTATCGAGGATGCCGCTGTATTTGAAGCGAAGGATGATGGACACGCCTTTTGGCGCGGTGTCACCGAGATCGATGCGGACGCTGGGGCCAAGGTCCGAGGTGCCAACCTGATCCTGAACAAACGTAATTACATTTCCGGCGCCCGACGGATTCTGCGTGGGTTTGACCGGGGGTTTTGACGGCGGAGGCAAGGCTCCGACGGGCGGACGGTTGACCCGCGTGATGCTGTCGATCTTGAGAGATCCGTTCAACTCAAAGGACACGGTCCGAGTGTCCTCGAGCGGTGTAAACGCAACGTCGACAGTCGCATTCATCTTGCGTTCCGCCGGGACGAGCGAAACGTCCATCACGTAATTGGTCACGTCAAACGGAGTTCGCTTGACCTGCTGGGGAAAGGCCGACAGCGTAAAGAGCGTCGCAACGGCGGTGATCTTAAAGGCATTAATAATTAACGTTTTCATTCTTTTTCCGGCAAAAATCCCTGATCAAATATGCTCTCTTTTGATGTTCGCATATCCCAAATCGTTTGCTTTTTAGAGCCTAAACCCTTAGTCACGGTAGAAATCAACCGAAATCGCCTTTTCCGCGAGTTGCTTGCCGAGAGCGGCCACGCTCAAATGCTCAGGATGTTGTGAATAGGCGTCGAGCGCTGCGCGATCAACAAATGTGGCAACGAGGCCCGTATCAAATGAGCGGTCAAGATGCAGCATATCCGCACCGACATCAAATGCCTCGATCTCAGGGATCACACCAATAAGTGCTTTTAGGCGGTTACGGTGGCCTTCGCGGACAGCTTCGTCCGTTTCGGGTTTATATTTCCAGCAGACAATATGGATCAGCATTAACGTATTTTCGCATAATCCGGCCAATTTAATTAATCTTGAATAAGTTCTCTGAAACCGTTGTTGAATAGGCGGCGAATTGTTTAATAACTATATGTATAAAGAATTTATCTCACCGCTCGAGGACCTCGCCGCTACCGCTCTCGATGGTATTGCGGGCCTATTAGGAAATACCGGAAAAAACCTTAGCGGGCCGCCATCTGACGGCGAGGTCATTTTACCGGACGACCTGTTTGCTCAGCCCGATGTACAGACCGAGTGGTGGTATTACACCGGTCATTGCAAGAGCGAGAGCGGAAAAGAATTTGGCTTTGAGCTTGTATTTTTCAAACGCCGGACTGACCTCGATCGTATAGGTATCGTGCCGATGACTGTGCTTGCAAACCCGATGTATTTTGCCCATTTTGCGATATCTGACATCGACGAGAAGAAGTTTCGCTATGAGCATCTCCGTAGTTTTAACAAACCTTTTGACGTGCCGGTTTCCATGAGCGAAACGACGTGTGACGTGAGGTTAGGCGACTGGTCGCTGCGGGAGATTGCCGGCAAGCACATCCTGCACGGCACCCTTGAGGGCGGTTTTGTCTTTGACGCGGTGCTTGACTCGGACAAACCTCTTGTTTTGAATGGCGACGGCGGCATCACGCGTAAGAAAGACGGTTCGTCAAAGCATTTTTCCTACACACGGATGAATGTAACCGGGCAGACATTAAACGATGGCCGTGTCGAGAAATTTACAGGCTCAGCATGGATGGACCGCGAATACGGCATCTGGGGCCCGGGCAACTGGGATTGGTTCAGCATCCAGTTTGACGACGATACTGAGCTTATGATCTATCAGTTTAGCGGCGAGGCGGACGAATTGACCGGTTCTTCGACCGGCACATTTGTTGACCGAGACGGTGTGTGCAAATACCTTGAGCGAAAAGATTACGAGATCGACGTTTTATCTACATGGGCGAGCGAAAAAACAGGTGCGGAGTATCCGAGCAGCTGGAAAGTCCGCGTCGAGAATTTGGGTATAGATATTCAGATCGAGCCGATGATCGCTGATCAAGAGCTGGACACCCGCGGCACGACAATGATCGTTTATTGGGAAGGTGCCTGTAGGGTCACCGGGAGCAAGGACGGCAACAGCACCGGCGGCCGCGCGTATGTCGAGCTGGTCGGCTATGACCGCTCGCATGAGAGTGCTGGTCTCGGCGATTTTTTGTTTGGAAGTAAGTTTAGCGAGCTTAGCGGAATATTCGATTAATATAAAGGTTAACCACATAGAAACATAGGACACATAGCAAAACCCTATGTGCTCTATGTTTCTATGTGGTCAATTTATTTATCTTCACACCACTCGCGTGTTATTGTGTGACGATATTCAAACATCTTTTCGAGCTTTGGCACAACGGCAAATGGTGCGGCGAGGGCGCCAAATATCCAGAACGGCGGTTCATATTCGATCTCATCCCGCAACGCAGCTCCGTCGGCGTGCGGCGTAATGATATGGCGATGTCGCCAGCTTTTGAACGGGCCGGAGACTTGCGTGTCCTCAAACAGCCGCGGCGGGTCAAACGCGGTGTGCTCCGCGACCCATCGAACAGTTATCAACCCAAGTATTTTTGTATCAAAGATCGCCTGCGAGCCAATTACCGAGATGTCGGCTTTTTGGATGATGATGGCATCTTCCCAAGGCGGCATCAGCCGTTCGAATGCGTCCGGTAGCTCATGAAATGCAAAAACACGCTCCGGCGAAGCTTTGAAGACACTTTCTTTTACAAATCTCATTATTTGAAACGATACCACACACGCAGACTCGCCTTATTTGTGAACCGTTTGAGATTTCGACAATCTCTCGTTCAGCAAATCCCAAACCTTTTGCAGGTGCCGCTCCTCGACTCTTATACTGCCTACTGACAGCCGCAGAGTATATTTGCCGTTGAGCTTTGTGTGCGAAAGGTATGCTTCACCGGAGGCGTTGATCTCGTTCATTATTCTTTCGTTGAGTGCATTCAGATCGTCAACGACAGTCGGGCAAGCACGAAAACAAACAAGGGCGAAAGGCACGGGAGCCATTATTTCCCAGTTATCGCTCTCTTCAACCCAGGACGCAAAAAGGCGAGCAAGGCGGCAGTGTTCGCGAAGCCGGGCCATGAGGCCTTCGCGGCCGAAATAGCGGATGACGAACCAGAGTTTTAACGCACGGAATCGCCTCCCAAGCTGTATGCCGTAATCCATACCGTTTTTGACGGTTTTTTCGTCGCTGGTTTTGAGATATTCGGCGACGAGCGAAAAAGCCTCTTTTAGAGCGCCAAGGTCTTTGCAGTAGAGCACCGACAGGTCGAAGGGCGTAAAGAGCCATTTGTGTGGATTGACCACGATCGAATCGGCCCGTTCCCACCCGCTCAATTTTGGATTTTGGAATTTGGAATTTGGATTTGGATCGTCATTCGCGTCCCGACCGGTGAAATGATGCCGCATTTCAGGGACGATCGCCGCCGAGCCGGCATAGGCCGTGTCAACGTGGAGCCAGATGCCGTATTTTTCGCAAACATCGGCGATCGCATCGACAGGATCGACGCTTGAGGTCGAGGTCGTGCCGACGGTGGGAATAACGCATAGCGGAATGTATCCGGCCTCAATATCATCGTCTATCGCCTCGGCAAGCATTTCCGGGATCATCTCAAACCGATCATTGCATTCGATCTTTCGTAAGCTGCGAAGGCCGAGGCCGAGCGTTATCGCCCCCTTATCTATTGAGGAATGGACGTGCTCAGAGCAATAAACACGCATCAGCGGGAGATCGTCGCGGCCGCTCATGCCCGCGTCGCGGATACTAAAACCAGCCTTTTCACGGGCTGCGGCGATCGCATGCATCGTCGAAACCGAGGCTGTGTCATAGATGATTCCCTCAAAATGATCGGGTAAGTTCATCATCTGACGGAGCCAGTCGAGCACTACATCCTCTAGCTCGGTCGATGCCGGTGACGTGCGCCAGAGCATCGCTTTCATGTCAAAAGCGGCGGATAGCATCTCGCCAAAAACGCCGACGCTGCTGGTCGATGTTGAGAAAAGGCCGTGAAAATTTGGGTGATTCCAATTCGTGACGGCGGGCAGGATCAGCTTATCCACGTCACCTAGTATCGTGCCAAAATCCTCACCCCTTTCGGGTGCTGATGCCGGCAAACTTTTTTTTAGCCAGTCCGGCTCAACCTGCGACAGAACCGGCAAATCCTCAATATGTTCGAAGTAATTTGCGATCCAATCAACGACCTCATAGCCGTATTTACGAAACTCCTCGGTCGGCATATCACCAAATTTATTTACGTTATCCGTCATATTCGCTCGAAATTTGCCAAATTAGGCTCAAATTGTGAAAACCTACTCGACAGTTTTTGTAATAAAAGTATAATATCCCTACGATAATCTCGCCAACTTCTTAAAAACAGACTACCTATGGCAGAGGGTGGTCGAACGCGGAACCGGCATATTAACGGTTTTTTCACACTCGGCTTAAACCGCCCCCGGTAGGCGTGGGACGGTTTTGACAGAATCTTATGGCAACTTCGCCGATAGAGACGGAACAAACTAACGAAGGGTTCATACGCGGGCTTGGCCTGCTCGATTCTACGATGATCGTCGCCGGGTCGATGATCGGTTCGGGCATTTTTATTGTTTCCGCCGATATTGCGCGTCAAGTGGGCTCGCCCGGATGGCTGCTCGTTGTTTGGATCGTCACCGGGCTTTTGACGATGATCGGTGCCGTCAGCTATGGCGAGCTCGCCGCGATGATGCCGAGAGCGGGCGGGCAATACGTCTATCTTCGCGAGGCATATTCACCTTTTTGGGGTTTTCTCTACGGCTGGACTTTGTTTTTGGTTATCCAGACGGCCACCATCGCTGCGGTCGCGGTCGGCTTTGGCCGTTATCTGGGCGTTCTGTTTCCACAAATTTCCGAAACAAATTTTCTTATCGAACCTATCCGGGTCGGCTCGTCTAGTTATGCGTTTTCGCTATCGACAGCCCAGCTCGTCGGCATCATAATGATCGCCCTGCTGACGTGGATGAATACACGCGGGCTCAAGCTCGGCAAGTTCGTCCAAAACGTTTTTACGACGGCAAAAACTGGCTCGCTGATCGCGCTGATAGTGCTCGGTTTGATCGTCGGGCTCATCTGGCATCCGGACATCGCGGCGGCCAATTTTGGCAACATGTGGACGGTACGCGGTACGCTGCAGGATGTCGGCGGCGGTCTGACGGCGATCGCGGCCTTTGGGCTTTTTGTCGGCATATGCGTCGCTCAGACCAATTCTCTTTTCTCGGCAGATGCCTGGAACAACATCACCTTTACCGCCGGTGAGGTCAAGGACCCGAAACGCAACATTCCGCTTTCGCTTGCGCTCGGCACCGGCTTGGTAATCACACTTTACCTGCTCGCGAACGTCGCTTATTTGGCAACGTTAAAATTTGAAGCGATCCAGCAAGTGCCGAGCGATCGGGTTGCTTCGGCAACGGCCGATGTCATATTTCCGGGCGTAGGTGCTGCGATAATGGCGATCGCGATCATGATCTCAACATTTGGCTGCAACAACGGCCTGATCCTCGCGGGTGCCCGGGCGTATTACGCGATGGCCAAGGACGGCCTTTTCTTTAGATCGGCGGGCGAATTAAATAAAAGCAGCGTACCGGCGTGGGGACTCGTTATCCAAGGCATCTGGGCGGCTTTCTATGTCTTACCAAAAACTGTCAAGACTGCTGCGGACGGCAAAATTTCGTATGGCAATCTCTACGGCGACCTTTTGACCTACGTCATTTCTGCCGCGCTTATCTTTTACATTTTGACGATCATCGGTATTTTCATTCTGCGTGTGAAACAACCCGACGCGGCTCGTCCGTATAAGGCATTCGGTTACCCGTTTGTCCCGGCGTTATATGTGATCGGGGCCTCGGTCATCCTCGTCGTGCTCTTTGTCTATCAAACGACGGCGACGTGGCCGGGCCTGTTAATAGTTCTGACCGGAGTGCCGGTCTACTTTATTTGGAAGTCGATGTCGGCGAGATCCCAACCGACTGAACAATCTTAGTTAAATCAACCAAAGGGAGGTTTCAATGTCACTATTTGCGACAAAACCAATTTCAAGAATCGTTGCCGAGGCCGAAGAGACCGGCACACATACATTCAAGAAAACTCTTACCGCCATTGATCTGACGATGCTTGGCATCGGTGCGATCATCGGTACGGGTATTTTTGTTCTGACCGGGCAAGCTGCGGGTAAACATGCCGGTCCGGCTGTGATCATCTCTATGGTGATAGCCGGCGTAGTAAGCGCCTTTGCCGCTCTCTGCTACTCGGAGTTTGCGGCCTCGGTGCCCATCTCCGGTTCGGCTTATGCCTATGGTTACGGAACCTTAGGCGAATTTGTCGCCTGGATCATCGGCTGGGATCTGATCCTCGAGTACGCTTTTGGAGCCGCGACCGTTGCGGTTGGCTGGTCGGGCTATGTCGTCAGTCTTTTCCGAGACACGCTTGGCATAAACTATCCTCTGTCACTGAGCGCTCCGCCGGGAATGGAGATAAAAAATGCGGCTGGTGCCGTTATAGGGACGGGCGTATTTAATCTGCCCGCGGCCCTGATCGCGATTGCCGTAACGCTGCTGCTTATTCGCGGTATCAAGGAATCGGCCAGCTTTAATTCGATCATCGTGATGATCAAGGTGCTGGTCGTCGTCCTCTTTATTATCGCCGGCGTCGGCTACGTTAATACAAGCAACATCGGCATCGGCTGTACGGTCGGTGCTCCGGGATGTGCGGAGTTTATGCCGTTCGGCTTTAGCGGTGTCGTGACCGGGGCGGCGGTTATCTTTTTTGCCTATATCGGGTTTGACGCTGTTTCGACCGCCTCACAGGAGGCAAAAAATCCGCAGCGGGATATGCCTATTGGCATCCTTGGTTCATTGGCGATCTGCACCGTGCTTTATATTCTGGTTGCGGGCATCATGGTCGGACTTGTCGATTATAAGCTGCTGACAAATGCCGCCGCCCCGATCGCTGTCGCCATTGACGCCGCCCTTCAGAAGGCTCAGGGAACGACGATGGGAACGATCCTTTATGCGTTTCCGACGATCATCAAGGTCGGGGCCGTGCTCGGACTTAGCTCGACAATGGTCGTTATGACGATGGGCCAGCCGCGCGTTTTTTATTCAATGTCCAAGGACGGCTTGCTGCCGTCGTGGGCGGCGAAGATCCATCCGGTCTACCAGACGCCGCATATCACGACCGCGATCACCGGCGTGATCGTCGCTCTCTTGGCCGGTTTTGTTCCGATCAGCTTGCTCGGCGAGCTTGTGAGTATCGGGACGCTGTTTGCATTTGTGATCGTCGGTACGGGAATTATCATTTTGCGATCGTCAAATCCGGCGTTACATCGTCCGTTCAAGGTGCCGCTTTCGCCGTTCATCCCGATCGCTACCGTCGTGTCGGCAGCGTATCTCATGAACAGCCTGCCGCTTGACACTTGGATCCGGCTGATCGATTGGATGGCCATCGGCCTCGTGATCTACTTCGCATACAGCTATAACCACAGCAAGCTCGGCCTCGAGGAAGACCGTGGCGGCGATGCGACCGAGGCGGCATACAAGCCGCCGATCGCGGCACTTCTGGCGATAGTATTTGCAATCGCATTGACGATTTATCAGGTGCCGTATCTTATGGGGCTTAAGGCCGGTGATATTCCATTTAATCTGGGTATCAGGTTGTTTGCATGGGCGATCACCGGTGTTTTGGTTGGCGTCCTGATGTACGGAAAGGGCGACCGCAATGCCGTCAGGAACGCAGGCACCCGGAATATGGGGTTGATCCTTTCACTTGCCAATCTCGTGATATGGATCGGTATAACGATCTGGTATTTCAAATATATGCACGCACCGTTGATGTAGGTTGCATTTGCCGTGTTTTTGCCACAGAGGGGCACAGAGTTCGAGGGGTTAAAGATCACACTCTCAGTTCTCGGTGAACTCTGTGGCATATTTTTTTGCTCCATACTATGAATAGCAAGATCGTAAAATGGCTGATTGTGCTTGGCTGTGGTTTTGGGATCGCGGTCATCCCGCCGCCGGAGGGCGTGACGCGCGAGTCGTGGACGCTGCTCGCGATCTTTATCGCGACGATCGTCGGATCAATTGTCCAGCCGCTGTCGGGAAGTGCGATGGTGCTGCTCGGTGTGGTAGCTACGGTTGTGACTGGGGCATTAAAGCCGACCGATGCTCTAAAGGGTTATAGTGAGCCGGTGGTGTGGCTCGTCCTCGCCGCATTTTTTCTCTCATGCGGGATGATCAAAACGGGCCTGGGACGCCGGATCGCCCTGCTTTTTGTCCGCGCCATCGGCCAGAGCACGCTTGGGCTCGGGTATGCGTTGATCGCGACGGATTTCGTCCTCGCCTCGATGATTCCCTCGAATGGTGCAAGGGCGGGCGGCGTGATCTTGCCGATCGCTCAAAGCGTTGCTCTCACCTACGATTCGCACCCCGACGACGGTACTGAAAAACGGCTGGGGACGTATTTGATGAACTTGTTGTATCAGTGCGACGTCATCATCTGCGCAATCTTTATTACCGGTCAGGCCGGTAATCTGATCATCGCCGATCTTATCGCCAAAAACTCCGACATCCGGCTGACCTACGCCAATTGGCTTGTGGCGGCCATCATTCCGGGTCTCGTATCTCTCATCGTCGTGCCCCTCACGATCTACAAATTCTTTCCGCCGGAGATAAAGGAAACGCCGCAGGCCGCCGAATTTGCGGCAGCCGAACTGGAAAAGCTTGGGCCGGTCTCACGTCACGAAATGATAATGTCGGCGGTGCTGGTCGGCGTGGTCCTGCTCTGGGTGACAAAGGACTACCTCCACTCGATCGATACCGGTATCATCGCTCTCGCGGGGATATGCGTCCTGCTTGCGACGAGCGTCCTCGAGTGGCGCGATCTGATGGGCGAGCAAAATGCCTGGTCGGTATTTATCTGGTACGGCGGGCTTGTAAATATGGGCGCGGCGCTCGGGACGACCGGATTGACCAAGATCTTTGCAGACAGGGTCGCGGGCATGGCGGGCGGACTCGATTGGCCGCTAGCCCTCGCCATGCTCCTGCTTGTTTATTTTTACTCGCATTACTTTTTTGCGTCGATCACGGCTCATGTGCTCGCGATGCTGATACCATTTCTCGCGGCTACGGTCACCGTCGGAGCTCCAGCGGGTCTCGCCGTGCTCTTGCTCGCTTACTTCTCAAACCTTAACGCCAGCCTCACACACTATGGCACGACTCCCGCTCCGGTTTTTTTCGGCACGGGCTACGTCAAACAGAGCAATTGGTGGACGATCGGCCTGATCGCCTCAATATTAAATATTACTATCTGGTCAACTATCGGCCTCGGGTGGTGGAAAATACTGGGCTGGTGGTAGGTAAATAATCGATAATGGATAATTGAGAACGGAAAATCCAGAGGGCATTCTTTTATTCTCAATTATCCATTTTCAATTATCAGTTAGTTATCGTCGCCGCCCGGCAGGCCCGGCATCGGCTCATCGATCTTTGCGAGAGCGTCCTTAAAGATCTTGATCGAACCGTTCGCCTCCATCCTTTGTTTTGTAGCTGCGAGGTAGTCGGAAAAGACGTCCGCCCGCTTTTTCGAGAGCATCTGCTCGATCAGGCCGCTCCGCTGTTTGGCAAAATCTGCTGTATTAGCGTCCTGGCGGGTTGTGGCGGCTACCACATACCAATTATCGCCGACCTTGAGCGGCGTTTTTGTAACCTCACCGGCCTTGAGAGCATAGATGGCATTTTCAAGTTCTTCGCTGGTTCCGGCGGTTGGACCTTCGCCAAGCGGGGAGCCGAGAATAAAGTTCTTTCGATCTTTGGCGGTCATTCCCCTGGCTGTTGCAGCGGCGGTCAGAGCACCGGCGTTTGCGGCACCGGCGGCGACCGCCCGGGCGATCTCTTCGATCTGCGAACGGGCCTTTTCGATCTTGACCACCTCGACGACCTGCGACTTGACCTCGTCAAATTCGGCATCACGCGGCTCTTTCCGGTCGGCAAGCATTGGCACCGCAAATCCGTTCTGGATCGGCGTCTTATCGCCAACATCATTTACAGCCTCGAGCGGAGCAATACCCTCCTCGAACTGCGGCGAAACGCCAATATTTGGCACGTCATCGCCGGGTTTGATATACGCCGTCTCTTTGACCATATCGGCAGCGCTCATGTTAGCCTGCGCGGCGAAAGCCTGGGCGGTTTTCAGCGGATCCTTGGTTTCTTTTAACGAATCCGATATTTTTTGGGCAAGCTCGGCTGCGACTGCGTAGGCCCGGCGGTTACGAAGGCTGACCTCGATCTCCTTTTTAGCCTCGTCATAGCTTTTTGGCACATCTTCGCCCCGGCGCAGGATGAAATAACGGCTCTGATAGCTGATCGGCTCCGAAACCTGGCCGGGCTTCATTTTCAAAAGCTGCTGGTAGGGGTCGTCCGACTTATTGGGATTTTCGCGCACTGGGCCGACGAGCTTGCCGCCGTTTGGCGCCGACGCGGGATTTTCGGAATGGCCCTTGGCGAGCGTCGCAAAAGCCTCTTCGCTAACGACCGGGCCGTCCTTTCTCAACTGTTGTAAAAGCTCGGCCGCCTTGGCCTGTACCGTCGCGTCAAACTCGGGTTTGGCGACCCGCAGCACGATCTCCTGTCCCATCACACCGGCGATCTTTTTATCCGGCGCCAGCTTGTCATACTCGGCACGGATATCAGCGTCTGCGATCTGCAGCTTTTCGCCGATCTTTGCCGTGTTTACAAAAACATACTTGATCTTTTTCTGCGGAATATTGATGTAATAGCTGACTTTATTTTTGTCGAAGTAATCTCTTAGCTCGGCGTCGGTTGGTACGATCGTTTTTGCGAGATCGACGCTGCTGACCGCGACGTAGGACAGGTCAAACTTGGTATTTTTTCTCTGAAAGTCATTCAGGACCTCTTCTTCTGATACGGTTACGCCCGACGTCAAAAAGGCATCGAGCTTTTTGTAGCTGATGTCATCGCGAATGTTCTGCTCATAGGCGACAATGCTGCCGGACTGGTCGATCGCATTCTGCTCGTAAACAGACTGCTCGACGGTCGTGCCGTCCGGCTTCTTGAGCTGTTCGCGGATCTGCGCCGCGACCTCGGCATCGCTCGCCGTCAGTCCAAGACGCTCCGCCTCGACCCGCGTTATGCGGCTGCCGATGAGCCCCTCAAGGATCATTTTGGCCGGAAAACTCTGCCCGCGGCTAAACTGGCTATAATTTTCTTTTTGCCTGACAAGTTCGCCGACGCTAATCTTATTGCCGCCGACCGTGGCAACGGCCTCATCGCTTTGCGAAAGGCTTGTCGTATATGTATTGCGGGCCGGTGTATAAAAAAACACAAGACTGCCGACCATCAAAATGGCAAAAATAAGAATAAAGAAATTACGGGTTTTCTCGAGACGATTGAAAAACTTTAACATCGATTGATACCTATGAGACCTGAGATTCGAATATACTTGTCATAAGGGACAAACCGCAATTCTACCAAAAACATTGGCGAAAACCAATTAACGGGATATATTAAGGCTATGGCCAGCAAGCAGATCAAAAGCGTCGGGATAGTCGTCAAGCCAAATCACGCAGAAGCATTAGCGACCGCCGCCGAGATCTCGGCCTGGCTGAAAACTAAGGGGATCGAGCAGATCGGCGAAACGCACTCGGCGAGCGACGCGCGACGCAAACCCACCCTTATTTCCGACGCCGACCTTATAGTCGTCCTCGGCGGCGACGGGACGATGATCTCAGCATCGAGGATGGTCGGCGATGCTGACGCGTTGGTGCTCGGCATCAATTACGGCGGTCTCGGTTATCTAACTGACTTTCGGATCGAGGAGATGTTTCCCGCGATGGAGGCGATTATTTCCGGAGACTACGAGATCGACGGCCGCGTGATGCTTGACGTCGAACTGTGGCGTAACGGTTCGCAAATCGAAAACGGCCGGGTTCTCAACGACGTTGTCATAACTAAGGCGGCCCTGGCACGGATCATTGATATCGACGTAACGCTAAACGGCCTTTTTGTAAATAAATTCCGGGCAGACGGCTTGATAGTTTCCACGCCCACAGGTTCGACCGCATATAATCTTTCCGCCGGCGGCCCGATCGTTTACCCATCAATGAATGCCGTCGTGCTGACGCCGATCTGCCCCTTTACGCTTACTAACCGCCCGATCGTCGTGCCCGACACTGCCGCGATAGACCTCACGCTCGTCAAAGAGAATGAGGGCGTCGTACTCAGTCTCGACGGTCAAACCGGTCATCGAATGAAAGCTAATGACCACGTAGTCATCCGCAAAAGTTCGACGACGTTTAACCTCGTCCAACCGGCAAATCGAAATTATTTTGATGTTTTGAGAGATAAGCTCAAATGGGGCCGATAAAAAAGCGTTTAGCATTCAGGCGGAAACACGACGTCCCACACGCGATGTGAACTCTGAAGTTAGTCACCCTCGGAACCGCTCGGCTTTCCGCCCTCAAACAACCTGAATTGATCGTTCTCGTCCGGTCTGAATCCTTCCGGAAAAAACTGAAAAGTCCCTAGATCGCATTTGCCTCCTGCGTTAAAAACGACGCCCTCGGCTTCGAGCAATTCCTGCTGGAGGTTGATAGGTATCGTCATTCTGCCGGTCGAGCATTTGCCTTGCGAATTGATCACCCTTTGCCATGGTACGGTGTCGCCGGCGCCGTGCATGACATAGCCGATCGTTCGCGCGGTGTAGCCGTCGCCCAAAATGATCGCGAGCTGGCCATAGGTCATAACCTTTCCGGCGGGAATTTGGCGAACGATTGCATAGACTCGTTCGCGGTAGAGTTGGTCGTTGACGCTCATGGGCAAATTAATTTTCCCAGAGCATCGTCCGAGCCGGCGAGCCGTCGCCGCCGGCGCCGATGTATTTTAGCGGCATGCAGATCATTCCGTAATCACCGGCCGCAACCTCGCGCAGATCGACGCCCTCGAGAATAACGACCTCTTTTTCGAGCAGCGTCATGTGGACCGGGTGCCCGGGCGAGCCACTCTTTTCGATCGAAAGGTAATCGATGCCGACAAGTACAACGCCGCTATCGACCAGCAATTTGGCGGTTGCGGGCGTTAGATAGGTAAAATCCGTCCTAAAACCAAGCTCCGGCTCCGCCCAAAATGCCGAGTTACGCGTCTTAAAGATGACACGGGATATACCTCTAAAGTCGCCGACGTGTTCCGGCTCGATCGCGATGACGTCATCCGGAATCTGGATGACGCGGCACGGGCCGACCAGCTTTTCGGGGTCAAGCTCGTGAACGCGTTTCGCGCCGTCGATGAAATGATTCGGCGCATCGACATGCGTTCCGGTGTGAACGCCAAAGGTGATCTGAGAGACGTTTGCGGACGAACCTGAGGCGATCGATTTGAACGCTGTTATCTCGACGCCTGGGTCGCCTTTATAGATCGGCGTCGCGGCACTGATCGGAACTGTAATATCGTAGATCATCGTTTATTTTACCACCGTAAAGCTGCTGTAGGCCTTTCCGAGCTTAAATTTCATAGGCCATCTTATATTCATAATCGTAGAGCATAAATGAAAAGCCGGCCGCAAACAAGAAACATAGGGTGACCGCATTTTGCTTTCTTAGCCCTTTCGGGTGAAAATTTCTCTTCGCTATGAATTCACGTCGAATTTCCGCCTCAAGCTACTCAAATACGGCTCCGCTCATTTGGTCTTTTCTTTATGGCCAAAATCACGGAAAGGTCGAGATCATTCTGGATAACGCACCGGCAAGATCAGCCGAATTATTAGCCCAAGGCCGCGTCGATGCCGCACTTGTCCCCGTCATTGCTTACCAAACGATAGACGATGTGCGGCTGGTTCCCGAAGTGTGTGTTGGCGCCCGGGACCGCGTTCGCAGTGTGTGTCTCATAACCAATGGCGGGGATCTGGCCGATGTCCGCTCCGTCGCTCTCGATACATCTTCCCGAACCTCGGTGGTACTAACAAAGATCATTTTTCGCGAATTTCTCGGCTTTGAACCCGTTTGGAAAAATGCGCCGCCGGACCTAGATGCAATGCTCGAGAATTCCGACGCGGCGCTCCTGATCGGCGACCCGGCACTTAAGACTGCCGAATTCGGAATGCGGGTTGCGGATTCCGATCCAAAATCTAAAAGCCAAAATCGAAAATCGTTTGACGTGGCAGAACTCTGGCACACTTACACCGGCTTGGGCTTTGTTTTTGCGATGTGGATGACACGGCGGGCAACTTGCGATATCGATTTTGCGGGTGCACGTGACGAGGGTCTCGCACATATAGATGAGATTGCCGCAAATTACGCGTCCGAGACCGGGCTTAGCCGTGACGAGATGAAAAGCTATCTGACCGAAAATATCTCTTACTCGATCGACGGATCGATGCAGCAGGGGATGGAGTTGTATTTCGAGCTTGCTCATAAAAATGGCCTTATCGCTGCCAGCAAACCGCTACGATTTATTTGATCTCGATTTGCACCAAAAACCACTTTTTGGGTATCTTATTTGCATCCAAATATCTGTTTTTTTCGAAATCTGGTGGGACGGTAGTTTGATAAATAAAGGAGATAAAAATCTTGAATAGAAAAGCATTATTGATCGCATCAATGGCAGCATTTTTTGTGACGTCGGCTATTGGTCAGATAAAGATCGACCCAAAGGTATTCAACTCGGCAAAACCGGACCTTTCGGTAGCAAAGATTACAGACACTGGTTATCCCGAATTCAACAAAAAATTCAACATATATTCTGCTCAACCAACGCTTGAAAAAACCAAGGGGTTGAGCGCTGGAACGTTTATGGTTGAAACCACTGCGTTTAATGGCAGCGGAGCGATCGTAAAATCCTGCAAACAGTCGTTTACATGGGATGATGCGCCGGCACAGTATATCGATCACCCGAAACTGCGTTGCGACATCACCGATCAGGCACAGGCAAAATCGGTCACGAGATGGCAGACGCGAGTCGATACCGGCAAAGCTCTCGCCGAAAGCGATGAGAACAACAATCAACTTGAAAAGGTTTGGCTTCCCGATCTTAAGATCGAATTTGTAAACATCAGCCCTGACAACAACAACATGGAGGTCCGTGTCTCTAACCAATGCCGCGGACGTTCGGCTGGTATTCCGGTCCAGGTAAAATTTTACGCAAACTTAACAGGTACCGGAGCTGCGGCTTTCGTTGATTCGAAAACGACTCAAGGGCTCGACGGCGGTTTTTCGACCTCGGCGTTATTTGATATTTCAAAATTTTCTAAAGGTAAGGATGTTAAATCCGGAAAGTTTCTATTGTTTACGGTCGATCCGGTAAACAGCATTGTCGAGGGAAACGAAAATAATAATAAATTAACGATCACAAATGGCACGACCTCATCGCCGTTTCCTCCGTCGAGCGATCCGTGCGCACCAAAATATACCAAGAGCGTCGCGACAAATACTTATGTTGAGATCAAATAGGCTGCAAGGACGACGAACGTTCGCGTTCAAAAAGTGTAGTAAAAATCACATTTTTTGGAGTGTATAGATAGATGAAAAACTTTCTCGTCCTAGTTGTTAATCTTAGTGTCGTAGCCTTCACGCTCGCGGCACTTGGAACCTTTCTTAATTACCTTTTTGGATTGAATATCGGATTCCAAGGGTCCAAGCTGCCTGACGATCCGGTCATAGGCATTGTATTTATTTGTATGGCCGCAGTATTTGGTGCGATCGCGTTTTTTGTAAATCGCAAAAAAGAGGCTGGTCAGCCAAGCGGATCCTGATCGACGAACGGATTTTTAGCCAGGGTCTCCGCAATATGTCTTTTGAGCCGTTCGGCAAATGTCAGATCGGCTTTTTTCATCAGATCGAGCCAATGGGCAAATATTACACGGCGTACGTCCGGCCCATCTATGCGGTTTTTGAATTCGTAAGCGACGCCCATCCAAAACGTCAGATCGTAGACCATCCAGTAGAGAATCTCGGCTCTGTCGGCGGTCGATCTGCTTTCTAGGTCGAGTCCGCGTTCGGTAACAATGTAGTGATATTCGCCGTCAGTGAATTTTACATGCGGAACGCCGACATCCTCCCTTTCGGTAAGAAAAGTATACTCTCCGCCACTCGGCTCGACCCGCTGGCAAAGTGCATTGTATTCCGACTGGAGTGATTTGAGTTCGTCGATCATTTTTTGATGATAAACGCGTTTACGATATTGACCACGATAACGGCGAGGCCAAATATCCAAGCCGGAATAAAGAATAGATAACCTCCGGCACGATCGCTCATCAGCCAATTCTCCTTGGCTCGATTTACTAGACGCATTACGACATCGGCCGCGATAATGACCGCTCCGACGCCGATCATAGTTGCGGCATTTGGCAGTTTTAGCAGGTATCCCGGCAGGGCGATGAGCAATGCTGAAAGCACGACCATCGCAAATCCGATCAAATTGCCATTTATCATATTAGGTCAGTTCCCCCTTTTTCAATGAGAACGCCCACCACTATTCACTATTGCAGAGAGCTGCTAAAACATCGGTCGCTTTAGCTCCTCGTAAAGCTTTTTATCAATGATGTTTCCGTCATTTTCTTTGAGGTGATCGACGATCAAGAGTGCCTGATGAATGCGAACGTCGATATCTTTTGGCTTTGACAATTGGTAAAGTATCGATCGCTGCTTTCCCGCCGTCAGAGCGTGAAACAGGCGGTCACCATCCGGATCCTGCTTGAGCACCTCGGCAAACTCCTCGGGCATAGGCAGACCGTACTTGCTCTCATCACGGACGAGCTCGACGCGGACCATATCGCCCGAAACGATGCCCAGATTTTCGCGCTTCTTTTTATTGACGATGATGTAAAATATTTCGCCCCACGGCAACAACGCGCACTGAAACCCCTCGCTGTCGTTGATCGAGCAGACGACACGCTTAAATTTATCCTCGAAGCCCAATTTTGCAACCAACTCTCCGGTCACAAATAGAAAATGCCAGCCCGAACCAGTCGTCGATTGGGTCAGTTCGGTCTCGAATTTTATCGTTTTCGGCATCTATGACTATTTCACCACAGCGGGCCCTGAGAGCACAGAGAACCTAAAGGAAATTTGATTCCCACAGCACCGCAACTTTGGGACAAAGCCCCCTTAGTGTCCTCCGTGTTCTCTGTGGTGAATTTCTTTCGGGTTTTGTTAGAATGAAGTTGAAGTGAAACCAACTATCCAACCAATTCTCGACAAAGCCCTCGCGGGCGAGAGGCTAACGGCTGAGGACGCGACCGACTTGCTCGAATCCCGCGATTTCGTCCGCATCGGGCTCGCGGCGGATGAGATCCGTCAGCGAAAAAATCCCGGCTATGTCGTCACATACATCATCGATCGCAATATCAATTACACAAACGTCTGCAACGTCGTCTGCACATTCTGCGCGTTTTATCGGCGGCCCGGAAAGCCCGATACGTATGTTCATTCCATTGAGGAAATTTGTAAACGAATAGACGAGACAATAGCCCTCGGCGGCACCGGCGTGCTGATGCAGGGCGGGCTGCACCCGGATTTTAATATCGAGTGGTACGAGGATCTGCTCCGAACTCTCCACGCGAAATACCCGGAGTTCCAGCTTCATTGCTTCTCACCGCCCGAGATCCACAATATCTCTCTCATCTCAAAGCTCGATTACGTGACGATAATGCAGCGGCTCAAGGACGCAGGCCTTAACTCAATGCCCGGCGGCGGCGGCGAGATACTTGACGACGAAGTGCGTGCGAGAGTCTCGACAAAATGCAACACCCAGCAATGGCTCGACGTAATGCGAGCCGTTCACAAGGTCGGTCTGATCTCGACGGCAACGATGATGTTTGGCATCGGCGATAATGTCTCGCACCGAGTAAAGCACTTAAAGCGAATCCGCGACGTCCAGGACGAATCACTCGCGCTAAAAGCACAAAACGGCACCGGCGGCGAATTCACCGCGTTTATCCCGTGGACGTTTCAACGCGAGAACACTGCTCTCGGCCGCAAAATAACAGAGGAACCGACCGGCATTGACTATCTCCAAATGCTGGCCGTCTCTCGCCTTTTTCTCGACAATATACAACACATCCAGGCATCGTGGCTAACCCAAGGCCTAAAACTCGGCCAAACTTCGCTTAGATTTGGCGCCGATGACATGGGCTCCATCATGATCGAAGAAAACGTCGTTTCTGCCGCCGGAGCCGACAACCAGGCCAACGAACGCGACCTCCGCTACCAGATCCGCGAAGCCGGTTACACTCCGCAGCAACGCGACATCCTCTACAATTACATCGACCGTGACGGCATCGACACTCTAGACAAAAGCGATTCGATGAAACTGAAGCAACTGACGGTGGCGTTTGCGGATTGACCGATTTCACTTGATTCTAGGTTTGCGAATGAAAGATTCGATCCCAACTCCGTGGCTTGGTCCGACTCGTGGCTATTTGTCCGACTGGGTTACACAGAAATGGGTTCAGCTAACGGGAAGTAAAGTTAGCCTAGACACGCACGACTGGCTAAGCGGTCCGATTGCCGAAACTACCGGGATCGGAACTGATTATTTCGAACGGCTTGGTTTGAAAGAGAATCTTGAACTTCGGAAGGGTCAATACGACGTTGGTCTGATCAACAATTTTTCTTCCCTAGAAAGTGACGATTTCAGCGTAGACAAAATAGATCCGAGCGTTAGGGATTTCTACGAGCAAACATCGAACTACGATCTCGACGTTTGGGCGGAATGGTCAAGTGTATTTAAGCCCTTTGGAAGGCTGCTTGCATATATTTTTAGTAGACGATTGCAACAGTTAAATGTTCCCTTGTCTTCGCTTGAGACCAGTCATGGGATGACCAGTGAGGTGATTCAGGTGGTTGAACCGAATTCCGGTGTTGTTCGGTACACGGCTTGGCTAAGACATCTGGTCGAAACGGGTAATGTTTTGTACGCGGGTTGCTATTCGGTTTGCCGCGTTCCGGGCTTTGACGGCGTGTGTGTAAAGGTTGTTTTTCCTCTTCCCAACGGAAGCGCGATCGTTTTAATGAAACCAACGATTGGACACGATGGTTCTTTGACTATCAGTTCGTCCGGGAAAAGGTTTGGTGATCCAGGCTTTTACTTTGTGGTGCACGATACAAAAAGGGGCGTTTCGGCTAGATATGTTCGGGCAATGCGGGAGAGTATACATATTTATTCTGCTGAAAATACTGTAGTCAGGGCAGACCACGTATTGAATCTGTTTGGGTTTACCTTCCTACGCCTACATTATCGTATGAAACGAAAAGTCAATTAAGTTTTTCTTGTCAACTTGTCAAGAAAACCATATAATTAGCTTTATGAAAAGCCTATCAGTCGGAGAATTCAAAGCGCAGTTTTCAGAGGTTCTTGAAAAAGTACAGGCGGGGGAGAGCGTTGGAGTTTTGTACGGTAAAAACAAAAAGCCCGTAGCTAAACTTGTTCCGATGAATGACACAAAATCGAAGAAAGCTAGTAAGCGAAAATTGGGACTTCTTAATGGAAAGATGAAAATTGTCTTTGCGCCCGATTTCAAGATGACAGAAGAAGAATTTATCAATCTCGGTAAAAAATGAGACTGCTTCTCGACACCCACACTTTTCTTTGGGCGGTCTCAGAGCCGACGAGGCTTCCGATAAAGGCGCGTCGGGCAATTGAAGATAAGACCAATCAGGCCTATGTAAGTGCGATCGGCCTATGGGAGATCACCATCAAGATTCGGATCGGCAAACTTTACCTTGGCTGGGACGAAGACCTGATAACCGCCGCATTGGATGCAGGGATCGAGCCTGTTTCGCTAACACCTGAAGAAGCCGCAAGCTACGATGAACTTGCCGAAGCTTCGCACAATGACCCGTTTGACCGGATGCTGATCTGGCAGGCGATACAGAGGGATATGATCTTGGTTAGTGGAGATCCGGAGTTTGAGAAGTTTAAGACCGATGGTTTAAGACTACTTTGGAAATAGAACCTGAATAACCATGGCCGCGAAAATAATTGCTGCATTGATCACCTTGATAGCCAACATGGCCGGCGGCGTTGTGATCTTTTTTTTCATGCTTGTTGCAATGAACGGCTTGAGCGAGAGCGATGCTAATTGGGGCTTTGGGGCATATATTATTCTTGCCCTCATCGTCACTCTCCTAATGAGCACCGGAGCGTTTTTGTTTGTTCACCTTTTACAAAAAAAGCAATTCTCAGGGCTCGTGTCGGCCCTCATTGCGATACCGGTGTTTTCGATAGTCGGTATTGGGCTAAAGTTTGTGTGCTGCCTGATTGGGATCGGCATCGCCGACTACGTTCGCGTTAATTACTAGCGATGCCCACTATCGTCCTCGAAACCCTCATCCACGCCCGTGCCGAAGAGTGTTTTGATCTGGTTCGTGACAAGCGAATTCAGACGGAGCCATTGCCGGCGATCTTTGGTGATTTTGGTATGGGACAGAAAGTTACTTTCAAGAGTAAAAATTTTGGGTTGGATCAGTCTTTAACAGTAAAAGTAACTGAGTTTGAACGTCCGACACTCTTTGTTGACGAGATGACCGAGGGCTCTTTAAGATCTTTCAGACACATACACGAATTTTTGTTTGTCGAGAACGGCACGCTGATGCGCGATACGCTGATCTGGGAAACGCCATTTGGTTTACTCGGCAGGGTTGCCGATATGCTGTTTCTTGAGCGACATTTAACAAATCTAGTTTCTACGCGTAACGCCAAGCTCAAGCAAATTGCAGAAGCCCGCGCGTAGGTAATGGCGTAATCTCATGTTGAAAGTTACGCCCTTACTCATGTGCGGGCTTCTGCACAGACGGCGGGTAAATGCATTTCTGACAAATCTATTACAAAACAGTTTCTTTCAAACTGTTACTCTTAAATTGTTTTAATTTAGCTCGTCTTAATTCAAATTAATGCAAAACGTCCTTGAGTTTGAAAAACCCCGTACCGGTATCAATTGGAAAAATGTCGCGATAATCACTTCGTTTCACCTCTTGGCGATCCCGGCGCTCTTTACTTTTAGCTGGCCGAATTTAGCGGCTTTGCTGATCGGCAACTGGATCGTCGGCAGCCTTGGTGTTGGGCTTGGCTGGCACAGATTGTTAACTCATCGCGGCTTTAAGGCCCCAAAGTGGCTCGAATACACGCTCTCGATCTTTGCGACGATGTCGATACAGGATTCGCCTGACAAATGGGTGGCGACGCACCGCATTCACCACGCATTTGTGGATACCGAAAAGGATCCGCATTCGACGCGCTCCGGCTTTTGGTGGGCACAGATCGGCTGGATCGTTTGGGGAACGGCCCAGGATCATGACGCGGCAACGCTAAAACGCTACGTTCCCGATCTGATCAAGGACCCGGGCCACGCTATGATCTCGAGGTTTTATTATGTTCCGATCATCGTCTCGGCATTTATCTTGTTTGCTATCGGCGGATGGACGATGGTCGTCTGGGGCGTTTTTGCACGCGTCGTTGTCGGTTGGCACACGACGTGGTTTGTTAATTCGCTGTCGCATATTTACGGCAAGCGCCCGCATGACACCGGCGATCTCTCGACCAATAACTGGTTCGTCGCCGTGCTTACATTTGGCGAAGGCTGGCACAACAATCACCACATGTCACCGACCTCGGCCCGCCACGGCCTAAAATGGTACCAATTTGACATGAATTGGATCGCCATCCGCATTTTTGAAAAGATCGGCTGGGCCACCGACATCCGTGTCTTCGCTGCCGACAAGAGGCCGGTCGAATTGAAACGAGCCGCATAAAGTATTATTATTCGCCGTAAAGCAGGCGCGAATATGAATACTAACCCGACAAACTATACCGAATTTTGGGATTTTTACGTTTTTGAGCACCGCCAAGCAATGACGCGGCTGCTGCATTTTACCGGTACTACATTGGGCATAGCTCTTGCTATCTTTTTTGTCGCCCGCGGCCAATGGTATTTCTTCCCGGTCTTTTTTGTGGTCGGTTATGGTTTTGCATGGTTTGCACATTTTGTGATCGAAAAAAATAAACCCGCTAGTTTTCGATTCCCTGTCTGGTCGTTTATTAGTGATTTTAAGATGATGTGGTTTATGATCATCGGGCGGATGAGCGGCGAGGTCGCACGTGTTTCAGGAACCATTGACCGCAGAGACGCGGCGCAAAGCATTTGAACTCAGATAGGCCAGGATAAACTCCGGATCAGAAATTATCCCGTTCAACCATCACGGTCTGCGTCATCTGAGTTTATCTGCGGTTAAAGTTTCTTTTCCCTCCTCTGTGTCTCCGCGTCTCTGCGGTAGAATTACCCTTTGCCTATGTTTGCCGACGAGCTTATCAATCTCAATTCGAACGCGCTAAATACGACCATCGAGTTTTTGACGGCGATGGTCACACCGGCGCTGCTGATCTCGGCGACCGGCTCACTGGTGCTTTCGACCTCGACACGGCTCGGACGCGTCGTCGATCGCGTCCGGCAGTTGGAGCAGCGGCTGAGCGCTCTGATCTACGCCGAGAATAAAGACGATGTCCCGCTTTATGATAAGCGCGTAGAGGTGATCGTTGATCTGCTTGACAAAGTGACAAGCCGCTCGCGTATTCTGCAAAAGGCGATGGGTGCCTTTTACTACGGCCTGGGGTCATTTGTGCTTACGAGCGTGCTGATAGCGATCGCCGCTTTTTTTACAAAATACCGGGTGCTGCAGCTGCTGCCGATCGGCGTCGGTATCACGGGCATCATGTGTCTTTTTTACGGCTCGCTGCTGATGTTGCGTGAAACGAGGATGGCGACCGCGACCGTCAATTCGGAAATGGACTTTACATGGGAGCTGGCACGCAAGGTCGCTCCGAAAGAGGTCGCAAAAAAATACTCGCCCCGCGGCAAGAATCGAGGCATGAGAGCGGCCAAAATAAAAGAAACCAGTGGACGCAAAATACCTGACACTCTTGGCGGAGAATAAGCTCGAAGAGCGCGTCGCCGCGCTGGAAAGCTTGTTGTCCTCATGCACCGTCTGCCCAAAAGATTGCGGCAACGACCGGCTCGCGGGCGAGATCGCCGCCTGCTACTCGGGCCGCTTGCCGATCGTCTCAAGCTACACCGCCCATTTTGGCGAAGAGCCGTGCCTAAGCGGCACAAACGGGGCCGGAAACATCTTTTTCGGCAACTGCAATCTTCGATGCGTCTATTGCCAAAACTATCAGATCTCACAAACCTGGAAAGAGCAAAAGAAAAACGAGGTGACCCACGAGCGGCTTGCCGAAATGATGCTTGAGCTGCAGGATCGAGGCTGTCACAACATCGGCTTTGTCTCGCCCACCCATTTTGCGCCGCAGATGGCCCGTGCGATATTGATCGCCGCCGAAAAAGGCCTGCGGTTGCCGATCGTGTATAACACCAACGCATACGACTCGGTCGAGGTTTTGAAACTTCTCAACGGCATCGTTGATATCTATCTGCCCGATCTCAAATACGCCGATTCAGACGCCGGTTTTCAGTATTCGAAGGTCCGTGATTACAAGGAACACGCTCATGCCGCGATCAAAGAGATGCACCGCCAAATGGGCGCCGAGCTTGTCTTTGATGATGCCGGTTTACTAAAACGCGGCCTGATGATCCGTCTGCTCGTTCTGCCAAACGGCATTGCGGATATCGAATCAAATCTTCGTTGGATACGCGACGAGCTAAGTCCGAAAACCGCGATCTCGCTCATGGCCCAATACTACGCCACCAACAAAACCGCCACCGACGACCGCTACATCCTCCTATCCCGTCGCATCAGCGAGGGGGAATGGTTCGAGGCCGTCTCGCTGCTCAACGATCTCGGCATCGAGGAAGGCTTTATGCAGGAATACGAATCCGCCTCACATTATTATCGTCCGGATTTTACGGACGCGGAGAAACCTTTTAAGGATATTAGGGATTTTCAATAGTTGTTTCCCAATCGGATAATCGGCCAATTAAGAAATAGTCTTATTTATTGACAATATTTAAGAGTTTGTCATAATCAATTTAGATATGACGGAGTGCTATTATGGCGACAATGACAATTTCTTTACCTGATCCGCTGAGACAGTTTGTGGAATCTGAGGTCGTAAGTGGAAACTACGGATCGGCAAGTGAGCTCTTTCGGGAAATGGTTCGTGAGCGCCAGAAACAGAAGAGCCAAGAGCGATTAGAATCCTTGTTGCTTGCCGGACTGGAAAGCGGCGTTCCTATCGAGGTCACGAAAGAATACCTCAAGCAGCGGCGAAAAGATCTGCGTGAAAAATTAAAAAAGGCAAAGTAAAAAGATGAATGTTGCCATCTTTCTCCTTCCCCAGGCCGAGGCCGACATTGACGCTCATTGTGTATTCATTGCCAAAACGAGTTTGGAGAAAGCAATCAATTTTGACCGCGCGGTTTTCGACTCCTTCGACCGACTGTCGGAAATGCCATTGGTTGGGTCCGATCAAACCTTTCGACATCCAAAGCTGTTAGACATCCGCATGTGGTTCGTCAAAGGATTTGAAAAGTATTTGATCTTTTATCGTCCTTTCGGCAATTATACCGAGATCATCAGGATCCTACACTCGTCGCAGGACCGCGAGCTCCTTTTGTCTGAAGAAATGAATTCTTAAGAAGCAACTGTATAGGAGGTCGCAAGAAGGCTTTATGCAGGAATACGAATCCGCCTCACATTATTATCGTCCGGATTTTAACGACGTGGACAAACCGTTTAAGGATATTAGGGATTTTCAGTAAGAGGCGAATAATGGATAGGAATGAAATAAAACTATTTGAAGAAAAAAAGGTAAGGACCGTCTGGGACGCGGACAAGGAGGTTTGGTTCATATCCGTCATTGACGTTATAGAAGTTTTGACGGGAAATGATCGTCCGAGAAAATATTGGAACGACCTGAAAACCAAACTTACACGGGAAGGCAGCGAACTGTCCGAAAAAATCGGACAGTTGAAAATGCCCGCACCTGACGGCAAGATGCGGCTTACGGACGTTGCAGACGCTGAACAGATATTCAGGCTTATTCAATCTATTCCCTCACCAAAAGCCGAACCTTTCAAACTCTGGCTCGCTCAATTGGGCAAAGAGCGTCTTGATGAGATGCAAGACCCTGAGATCACTATCGACAGGGCTTTAGAACAATATCTGAAACTCGGGTATTCGGAAAACTGGATAAATCAGCGGCTAAAGAGCATCGAGATACGCAAGGAGTTAACCGACGAATGGAAACAACGCGGGATGAAAGAGGGAATGCAGTTTGCTACGCTGACCGATATCATCACCAAAACTTGGTCTGGCAAGAACACAAAGGAATACAAAACTCTCAAAGGACTAAAAAAAGAAAATCTCCGTGATAATATGACCAACACCGAGCTGATCCTAAATATGCTCGCCGAGGCTTCCACAAAAGACATTTCGCAGGCCGTTGAGCCTGAGACTTTTGACGAAAACATGAAGGTGGCCCAACAGGGAGGCAATGTCGCCCGCGTTGCAAGACTTGAGTTAGAGGAGAAGACCGGTAGAGAGGTGGTCACAGCACTAAACGCCAAAACTGCACTGAAAGGAATTGCCGCACCTAAACCAAGTTAGTAAAACAAAAGGTGTTACGCTCACCGCCAAGATTTTGCCGACGCGGAAAAGCCATTTAAGGATATTAGGGATTGTATTTAATGCTCGATTGGTATCAACCCCCGTCGGATAAGCATGTCTTTAAGATCAGTATTTTGATTTTACTGGGCATTGTCTTATTGGTTGGCTTCATTCAACTGACATGTCGAACACCTAAAGACTCGGAAGCTCTCATTCAAAATTCCGCGAAACTGAGAGAACATGACGCCTTTTGTTTTGGTTTACCTCGCCCGTCCGATTTTGAGCTTAGATATAAAATGGTTGGAGGAAACAGTCACACCGTAGCAATTTCCTACTGGTTTAGTTCTAGTCTGAGATATACTGATGTAAAAGATTTCTACGAGCAGAACCTTTTGCCTAAAGGTTGGACAGGAACGGGAGCGGTATTTACCAAGGATGGTTACACACTAACCGTTCATATTGATAATGCCGCTTCCGAACCAGAACGATATTCGGTTTATTGTGGACGGGAGGTCCCATAAAATATATTTATGAATACTGGCAATACAGCACCCGACTTCACACTAAAAGACGGCGACGGCAACGACTGGACTTTGAGTAATTACAAAGGACGTACGGTCGTGCTGTTGTTTTATCCGGGCGACAATACGCCGGTCTGTACGGCGCAGCTTTGCTCGGTTCGGGACCATTGGTCGGAATATCAGGCGACGGGGGCTGAGGTTGTTGGTATTTCGACTGACTCCGTCGAGTCGCACGACAAATTTGCCGAAAAGCACAGTTTGCCGCTGCGTCTGCTCTCGGATGCTGATCGCGGCGTCTCAACAATGTACGATATGAAATCGTGGCTCCCCGGACGCTCCGCTCGCGGGGTTGTGGTCATCGACAAAGAGGGAAAGATCGCTTATCACAAGGTGCAGGCCGTCAGTATTTTCAAACCGTCGGACGACGATGTCCTGGCCGCGATCAAAAACGCTCAATGAACCGTAACGCACGTATCGCATTTGCCCTGATAGCGGTTGTCGGATGGGCGGCACTTTTGACGCAGCTTTGTATTGTGATCTTGTATCCGACACCCGAGAACCCCGAGATCGGGGCCCGAGTGATGAGATTTGTGAGCTTTTTCACAGTATGGGGCAACACTGCTGTTACAGTAGCTTCCACATTTATTGCGATCAACTCAGAGAATCGACTCGGCAGATTTTTCGGCCTTGACGCAACATTGGCAGCGGTCGCAACATACATAGCGATCGTCGCGGTAATTTATAGCCTGTTGCTTAGAAAACCATGGGACCCGACCACTATTCGGGGCTTGCTCGATACGACTTTCCACGATTTGATTCCGGCAGCTTATGTGTTGTGCTGGCTGATCTCTGCCCCAAAAGCGAGACTGCGTTGGCTTGATCCGATCTATTGGCTTGTCTTTCCGGGTTTGTTCATCACGTATACCCTGATTCGGGGTGCAGTCATCGGCTGGTATCCGTACTACTTTGCAAATGTGACGTTACTTGGTTACCCGACCGCCCTCCGAAATACCGGCTTCGTGCTTTTAACGTTTGTCATTGTCGGGATGGTGTTTGTTCTTGCCGGAAAGCTCATCGTGCACAGGACAGGCGCTACTCAAAACTGATATATTGTACGTAAAAGGTATTTATTCTATGGCTTTATTTGGCGACAAATTCAAATGTGCCCGTTGCGGGCAAAAAAACGAACCGATCGGTTACGCTCCGATCCCTACTGAGCTGGGTGCCCAGATCGGCAGCGAAATGTGCAAAGGCTGCTGGGGTGAATGGCAGGAAAAGCAAAAGCAGCTTATCAATCACTTCGGATTGGACGTATCAAATCCCGATTCGCACCAGTTTTTGTTTGACAACATGAAGATCTTCTTTTACAACGAGGGCGTCGAGCTGACGCAAATCGACACATCACAAGAGGGCAAGGTCAACTGGTGAAGATAAATGGAAAATTGAAAATGGATAACGGATAATTAAGATTCGGATAGATTCTCAAAAAGTTTCCATTATCCGTTTTCCATTTTTCCTTGTTCAATTGGCCTTTTCAAACTTTAGCGCAACGGAATTCATACAATACCGCAGACCGGTCGGCCTCGGCCCGTCGTCAAATACATGTCCCAGATGCGAGTGGCATCGGGCGCATTCGACCTCGGTTCGGACCGAGCCAAAACTCCTATCGGTCTTTTCGACCACGTTTTTCGAATTGATCGCTTGATAAAAACTCGGCCAACCGGTGCCTGACTCAAATTTTGTTTTCGACGAAAATAGTTTCAGATGACAGGCGGCACAGTAATAGTCGCCGTCCTCGTGATTGTCGGCGTATTCGCCGGTGAATGCCCGCTCGGTGCCCTCTTCGCGCAGCACGTTATATGCGGCGGGCGTCAATAGTTTGCGCCATTCGTCTTCCGATCTCTCGATCTTAACGCCATTAAATTCATCATCCGGCCCGTTTGCGGCCGTAGAATTCGTACCCTCGGCGAGCAGCGTCCGTATCACCTTTTCCTGCTGGTCATAGGCACCCTCACCGATATGGGTAAAGCGTACGCGGCCCTGCTTATCGAGAATCACGACGGTTGGCCATGCCTTCACGCCAAATGATTCCCAAATGCGGCTATCGTAGTCGGTCACCACCGGGTATATGATGCCGCGTTGTTTTACCGCCGCCGTTAGGTTTTCGAAGACGCGTTCCCGCTCGGTCTCAGGTGTTTCGACACCGATCACCGTCAGCCCTTTTTCACGATATTTCGCGTCCAAATTGATGACGGAGGGCAGAGCGTTGATGCAATTGGAGCAGCCAAACGTCCAAAAATCGACAAGCACGACGCGGCCGCGAAGACCCGCAAGCGTCAGTGCCTCAGAATTGATCCATTTACCCGCGGCAAGTTCGGGTGCGGTCTTTGCCTTTTTTTCCGAGATCAACGTGTCCTCGGCGTCCGGCGCCGCATCCTCGTTGGCGGTAATCTCCGGCGCGTTTTCAACCACTGTCGTTTCGGTCGCCCGAAACTTTGCTTTTTTCCAAACCGCGGCTCCCGCGATAACCGCGCCTAAAAGAATAACTGTTATAATTAAGATCGATTTATTGCTCATAATTTACCTCGCGTAGCCGTAAATAGTATTGCGGCTACGTAAGCAAAATGTCTTGTTGCCTCGCGATTATTCCCGCTGGGTAAAATGAATATTAACAAACGAGAGGGAATAAAACCCAAATATCTGACAATAGTTAGTGTGTCGGAGCCCGGCCTTTAGTTTCGAAATGTTTGGTATCGGAAGAGAGCGTGAGAAAGAATGGGCGGCCTTCGAGGCCGAGGCTTTGCCGTTGATGCCTGACGTATTTCGGGTCGCCAGATGGCTTGCCGGCGATACGACTCTCGCCGAAGATCTGACCCAGGAGACATTTGCCCAGGCTCTCAAGAGCTTTCACCGGTATTCGCCTGATACCAATTGCCGGGCATGGCTCATCACCATTCTCTATCGCGTCAACGGCAAGCGGCGGATGAAGCTCGGCCAGCTTAAGCTCGTCGAGGATACCGAGGAGCAGATCGCCGAGACAGTTGCTTTCGAACCGCCGATCCCGCACCACCTGACGGACGAAGTTATCCTGCGAGCCTTAAAACGGATACCGCAAAAATATTGCGATGTGGTGCTCCTGACGGATGTCGAGGAATTTTCATACAAAGAGGCTGCCGACCTTTTGGGAACGCCGATCGGCACGGTGATGTCGCGGCTGCATCGGGGTCGCCGGCTGTTGCGACAAGAATTGACAGATTACGCCAGGAATATGGGTTACTTCGCCAAAAAAGGGTGAGGGTAAAGTAAAATGCAATGTCAGGAATTTAGAACAATGATCGACTCCTACCTTAGCGATGAGCTGCTGGTAGAGACGAATCATGATGTGCTGCGGCACCTCGAAAACTGCTCGGAATGTCGCGGTGACCTCGCCTCCTGCCGTGAATTGCGGCTTCGTGTGCGCGGGGCCGTCAAAACCTTGCCGGAGCTAAATATCGACAATGCCTTTGCCGTCAAGCTTCGCTCCGGTCTGAAAAAGACGGCCCTCCAGCCGAGCGTGTGGGAGCGGTTGACCGAGCGCTCCGGTGCGGCCGGGCTCAGCGTTGCGCTTGTCGGGGTTGCTTGTCTGATCTTGCTCGCGGTGGGCGGAGCTTACCTTATGCGCTCGCCGGGCGTAACGGTCGCGGCCAATACCAACAGTCAAAACGACACCGTTATCGAGGCTAACAAGACACGGCTCGCTGACGCCATAAAGGCCGCGTGGAGCGAACTATCCGGCCAGGCCGTAGGTGACCACAAAAACTGCGCCGTCAAATTTAACCTTGACGAAAAGCCGATCTCACTCGATGAATCGGCAACGAAATTTGGGCCGTTTAATAAGAATATCGAAAAAACCGTATTCGCGGCGGTTAAGAATGTTTTTGACGACAAACCAGCCTCTCGTATTGAGTTGCTCGCGGCGCATTCTTGCATTTTTGGCGGACGGCGATTTGCCCACATCGTGCTGCGTCGTCAGGGTAAGGTGATATCCGTTTTGGTGACGGACACGGATCTGCCCGCTGAGGCCGACGGCCAGATCACCGATCATATCAACGGCACGCTGAATGCTGCCGGATTTACGATCGGCCACCATGCAATTTTTGTCGTTTCGGAAATGGATGCGAATGACAATGACACTCTTGCGCGCGCTATCTACCCGGCGATACGTAGACATATCGAAATAGCTGGAGCATAATCGTCCTAACACCTAAACAATCGACGATATGGAAAAGCAACTCGAAAAAAAACATCCGCTTGCCGTCCGATGGATGCATTGGATAAATTTTCCGCTGCTCACGATGATGATCTGGAGCGGGATACTCATCTATTGGGCAAACCCGGTTTACACGATCACGATATTCGGCTACGAGCTTTTCAAATTCTTTCCGGTATGGTTTAACGAGGCACTCGGTATCCCGTTTCGGCTGGCCGAGGGCTTGCAGCTCCACTTCTTTTTCATGTGGCTCTTCGTCATAAATGGCGTGATCTACATTATTTATACTGTTGCTTCGGGTGAATGGCGCGCACTGCTTCCGGTTCCGGGGTCGTTAAAGCGGGCACCGCTCGTCGCCCTGCACGACGCGCATATTGTCAAAAAGCTCCCGCCGCAGGGCAAATATAATGACGCCCAGCGGATTGCCTACACAAGCGTGATATTGATGGGTGCGGGTTCGGTCATCACAGGGCTTGCGATCTACAAACCGGCGCAGTTATCGTGGCTGACGAGCCTGCTCGGCGGATATGAATGGGCGCGCTTTGAGCACTTTTGGCTGATGGTACTCTTTGTTTTGTTTTTCGGCGTCCACGTCTTTCAGGTAATAATGGCGGGTTGGAGCAATTTTCGCTCGATGATCACGGGCTATGACATCGTCGACGTGGTCGAACCGGTAAAAGACGCGCCTGCGACCGCTCCGGAGGAGGCAACAGCATGAAAGAAGATAAGGAAATACTGCTCGAAAAGGTCCGCGAATTTGAGGCCCGCACCGGGCACACGGTCGATTCTTTTCCTGACGACCCAAATAACACTGCCTCGGTTCTACGTGAGCGTCGCCACCTAAGCGAGCCGCTTTCGCCTGAGGAGGCAAAAAAGAATATGTCCGCAAGGTCGCGTCGCGGATTTCTGGTTGGCGGCGCCACGGCCTTGCTAGCCGTCGTTGGCTGGCGATGGATGCCCGATGAGACACGCACAGCGTTGCTGCGTCGAACATTTGAATTTAACGAGCGCGTCAGCCAGATATTTTATAGTCCACGCAGCCTGGCCGCCGAATTCCCGCTGGCCCGCGTAACCAAACCTGAGCGTTTTAATGGCGGCGAAGGCCTCGAGGGCGATCTTGCGACAGCTGACTGGCGGTTAAACGTCGGCGGGCTTGCCGGTCGTACCGATGACCTCGTCCTCACATTCGATGACATCAAAAAACTGCCACGAACCGAGATGACGACCGAATTCAAGTGTATCGAAGGCTGGAGCACGATCGTCCATTGGGCGGGCGTACGCGTTTCTGATTTTGCCGCTAAATACACTCCGGCAAATCGCGACGGCAGCACCGGTGACGTCATAAACCGCCCCCAGGACCTGCCGCGATATGTCTATATGGAGACGCCCGACCAGAAATATTTTGTCGGCTGGGATATTCAGAGCATCCTGCACCCGCAGACCCTGCTTGCGTACGAAATGAACGGCGAACCGCTCCGCCCCGAACACGGTGCACCGCTGCGGCTCGCCAGCCCGACAAAATACGGCATCAAGCAGATCAAGCGGATCGGCCGTATCGAATTTACCGATGAGCGGCCGCGTGACTATTGGGCCCAACCCGAATTTGGTTATGACTGGTACGCCGGGCACTGACCTCGTTTATATAAACGAGGAATTTCGCGCTGTGTCGGTTGGGCCGGTACAATACGACAGACTGCTTGCGGATGCCTGGCGGCATTTTGGTACGCATTTTTTCAGATACAGTCTGGGCGTTTATGACAGCGAAATTCGCCGCGTCATACCGCTCAGAATACGTCTCGACGATCTAACCCTTTCCAAGAGCCAGCACCGGATTATTAGACGCAACGCCGATCTCGAAACGGCGATAAATCCCATCTGCATCACGCCGGAGACCCACGATCTTTTTGAGCGTCACAAGCGCCGGTTCAAAAGCGGCGTGCCTGATTCGATCTACGATTTTGTCGCACGCGATGCCGCGCGATCGCCGACCGATCTATTTGAGGTCACCGTGCGAGACAACGGCAGACTCGCCGCCGCCAGCTTTTTCGACATTGGCGAAACTTCGGTCTCAAGCATTTACGGCCTCTTTGACCCGGACGAAAGATCACGCAGCCTCGGCATTTTTACCATGCTAAAAGAGATCGAATTCGCACGATCGAGCGGCCGCGAGTTTTACTATCACGGCTACGCCTACGAGGGCGAATCATATTACGATTACAAAAAGCGTTTCTCAGGACTCGAGGCGTATGATTGGAACGGAGAATGGTTAAAATTCTAAGAAATTTCACCACAGAGACACGGAGATCACAGAGAAATGCTAAAAGATTTTGGAATGGTTCTGAATAGAAAGTTCAATTGGTTCGGCATCCTGGCTTCGGTCCTCTGTGTTCTCTGTGCCTCTGTGGTGAATCTCTCCGCTCAGGATTGGAAAACCCTCAAAGACGGCGTCGAATACGCCGAGGTGACACGCGAGATCAGCGGCCTCAAGGTCAATATGAACCTTCTGAGGCTCGACCTCACAAAGGTCCGCCTCGACGTCCACCACGCCATGGATGCCGCCATCGGCACCGAAAAAACCTCATCGATAGCCGCCCGCCACGGAGCTTTCGCAGCGATAAATGCAGGGTTTTTTAGGTTGGACAACAGTATCTGGGCTGGTGACCCCGTCGGGATTTTGATTATTGACCATCAAATTATTAGCGACCCGACAAAAGACCGAATCGTTCTCGGTTTTACAAATAATAGATTGGAAACTGAAGTGGCGATTGGGAGATCGGAACTTTCCCAAATATTTTTTGTGGGCAAACGCGAGATTGAAGTTGCCGGATCTAACAGAGAGATTGGGAAAGACGAGATTGTTCTTTACACTCCGCATTTTCATCGAACAACGCTTACAGACAATTCCGGAATCGAGGTTATTGTCCGAAAGAACCGTGTTTTCAAAATTGTGCGTGATATTGGAAGTTCGGAAATACCAGCTGATGGATATGTAATATCCGCAAACGGCACTAGTGTCGCCGCATTAGCCAAGATTGTTAGAGTTGGAACTCCCGTTCAAGTCGGCGAGCGAGTTCGAATAGTTAATATTTCGCACGAACCTATCCCACCGAAAATGGAGGATTTCGAAGACGCAGTTGCCGGCGTACCGCAGCTTCTTCGAAACGGAAAGATCGACATCACCTGGGAGGAGGAAAAGACGACGAAATCCTTTGTCGAAACGCGGCATCCGCGCACGGCGGTAGCGAAGCTTAAGGACGGCAAGTTTCTGATGATAACGGTCGATGGCCGGAGCGAGGCGAGCGGCGGTATCGGGTTGCAGGACCTGGCGGAATATCTGCTGAGCCTCGGTGCGACCGACGCCATGAACCTCGACGGCGGCGGCTCGACGACGATGTGGGTCGACGGCAAGGTCGTCAATCACCCCTCGGACAAAGAAGGCGAGCGAAAGGTCAGCGACGCGATCTTAGTGACGCCCAGAAAGAAAACCTAGGCATACCCACTGATTGGATTGATCGCAATAGCTGACAGTTATTGTGAATGCAAACCTTACATTGCCAATCGCGACGCTCAAACAGGAGCTGCTCATGAAATGATCGACTACAGTTTTAGTAACCTACCTTTTGTGGATTCTGAGTTGGACACGAGTGTGTTTGAAGGAGTCGCTTGGCAAGCGGGTATTGCAATAATTTCATACGGCGTGAAAATAGGTGTTCGAATAAATAAAAGGGAGCTTTTTCCCAAGATATTTCGACACTTTCCGCCTTTTTGGAAAATCGCCCCAAACGATAAGGTTGAACATCTGTTGTCGCTTATGATCGGGGAGGAAGATCCTGAGGAGAGCTATCTCTATCGCGGTGACGAGAGGGTAAATTATTTTACCGCGACTGACCGGGTTTTCGATGATCTCGAGTCAACAATGCGCTTGATAATCAGCGAATTTGCAGTTAATCGTGTATTTATTCACGCTGGTGTCGTCGGCTGGAAAGATCGGGCACTGATATTTCCGGGACGCTCTCACAGTGGTAAATCCACGCTGATCCGGGAATTAGTCGGATCGGGAGCAACTTACTATTCAGATGAGTTTGCGGTTTTGAGTGCCGGTGGTTTTGTGCACCCTTTTCCGAAAAATCTTTCGGTTCGAGAAGAGTGGGCGCGCGGGTGGCAGGTTAATTACCCGATCGAGGCTTTCGGCGGTATTCAAGGGACGAAGCCAATTAGACCTGAGAAGTTTATTCTGACAAGTTACAGGGAGAATGGTTCTACGACAATAAGCGAATTGACGCTTGGCAACGGAATTTTGGAATTACTTAAGCACACGACCACGACCCGGCAAAGCCCTGCGCTAACTCTGCGATTCTTGCGAAACGCGACGGCAGACGCAAGGATTTTCGTGGCGGAACGTGGCGAAGCCAATAAATTTGTCGAAGCTATTCTGGATCAGGCAAATCTTGACAACCCCGATGAAGATGATAAAATTCTTCGATAAGCATAAGCCATAAGTTAATTTGGTGCCGAAGCGGCATTGTCCCTAGAGAACTTTATTACCGCCGGGAGCAGAATTTACGATGACAAATGATTTCAGGCCCCTCGCCCGATCCAAAGATCTCGTTGTGCAGGAGATACCGGACGAACTACTTATTTACGATCTGAATACGGATAAGGCTTTTTGCCTTAATCAAACCGCCGCACTTGTCTGGAAGAATTGTGATGGTCAGAGGAATGTGGCCGAAATTGCCGTTTTGCTGCGGGATCAAACAAACAGTCCCGTACCTGATGATCTCGTAAGCCTTGCAATCGACGAATTAAGGGGTAACAAATTGATCGATGGAGCGGCCCCTGTTGCACTATTGCCGACTAAAAGAATGGCGCGCCGCGATGCTGTGCGGAGGATCGGTTTGGCGACGGGCGTGATTTTGCCTTTGATCGCTACGTTATCCATTCAGTCACGATCACCTGCCGTAAGTTGTAGCGGTGCATGCACAACACTTGGACAAAGTCCTTGCAATGGCAGCCCCAGTTGTACTTGTCTGGGTACTCCGGGCAATTTAACCTGTCAATAGCAGGAAAGTCAAAAAATTAGAGTCGAGTTGTTAAATTCAGATAACTCTGAATATTTTCCGCCGAGGTGTCGTCGGAGATCATCCCGATATAGTTGTCAGGCCTCAAAATGACAACGAACGATCCGTCCGATCCAAATTTCTCTGCGATCTCGGGATAAAGAGAAAATGTCTGAGCATCTATCCTTTCCTTCCAATTGTCGGGAATTAAGTTGTCCATAACCCCAGGGCCGCCTTTACCATCATGGAAATATAAAAGGTGAAATTGCGGCGTCTTCAGCCCGTCGTAGATGCTATGACCGTCAACTTGCACCCACGGCATCCTGTCACCGGCTTTTACCCTGAATGAGCCGTCATTTTTGCTCAGCGAACTTCCGCGATAGTTGATCGCGATCTGCGAAATTCGCGGAAACACGAATGCACGGACAAAGTAGAGCTGCGAGACGAATTTCGCAACGAACGGGAAGATATAGATGCGAAAGAAGGCGAATAACGGATTGGGGTTTGCTACCAGATTAAAAAACCTGTCGGTCGTTCGCAGTAGGTTTTCGGCATTTGGCAGACGCTCCTCGTTGTAGGTTTCGAGCAGTTTATCGTCCGCGTGGCCCTTCAGGACGAACGCCAGTTTCCATGCGAGGTTATAGCCATCCTGAATACCGGTGTTCATCCCTTGCGCACCGGCGGGCGTGTGAATATGGGCCGCATCGCCGGCGAGAAAGCACCGGCCTTTTGAGAAACGCTCGACGTGACGTGTGTGTACCTTGTAGGTCGAAAACCAGTTGACATTTGTAATATCAAATTCGATCTCAGCGTCTTTGCGGATCTGCTCCTCGATCTCCTCGTATAGAATATCGCCCTCGTCCTTGGCAAATTCTTCGGGAAAAGTGCCAACAATGCGATAACGATTTTCACCGTCCATCGTAAAAACGACAAGCAGATTGTCACGCATCAGAAAGGCAAACAGGCCGCCGCTGCCGTATTTCCAGTCGATCCCGACATCGGCGACGTAAAACATCCTCTCAAAAGTGCTGCCCTCAAAGCTAAGGCCAAGAGTATGCCGGACGGGGCTTTTTGCCCCGTCACAGGCAATGAGATACTTTGCCTCGATGGATTCGGCCCGGCCATCGCGGCCTCTTAATTCGGCGGTCACGCCCGCATCGTCCTGCGCGAAAGTGGTTAATTCAGTTTGCCACCGCACGTCGACACCGTGCGAAGTAATGTATTCGTATAGGAGTTTTTCGTGCTTGCCCTGTTCAACGATGAGCACACCCGGAAAAGGCGAAAGGCCGCGCCCAATATCGCGAAAATCGATCTCGCCGCGTATCTTGCCGCCGGCAAACAACTTTGCACCTTCGGCGATCGCTCCTTGTGAACTCAATTTATGCGCCAGTCCGATCTGGTCGTAGATCTCGAGCGTACGTGCCTGAACGCCGATCGCCTTTGAGTAAGGCGTCGTCGTATCTTTTTCGTCGATAATGATAAAATCGACGCCGTAGCGAATTAGCTGACACGCCAAAGCGAGGCCGGTGGGACCTGCGCCGATAATAATTACGTCTGTGTTTGTCATTTCGTACCGCGTTCGCCGCAGGTTGATCAAGATTGACCCGGAAATAAAATGCTGATATAAATCTTCTGTCTCAAACTACAAACTATTTTAATTTCGGAGGAAAGTAAATGAAAGATTGGATGACAAGAATGTTGGCCTTTAGCCTCATCGCGATGTTTGTTGTGACGACCTTTGCGTTGCCGACCCGTCTCGATCAGCCTAATATGGTAATGGCCCGCAACAATCTTAATGACGCGAAGAATTACTTAAATCGTGCCACCGCTGACAAGGGCGGACATCGAAACGCAGCAATAGCAAAGGTAAACGCCGCGATCAGCGCGGTAAACAGCGGCATCGCTTATGACCGCACCCACCTCGGCAATCGTCCTCGACGAAACAGCACCGATGAAAATACGGTTTTTGACGCGACACCGGCAAACGACCAGCCGAATATGGTCAAAGCTCGTGAAGAGGTGCAGAACGCCATAAACAACCTTAATAACGCGACCGCCGACAAAGGCGGCTGGCGCAACAAAGCACTCAACTTGTGTAGTGATGCGATCAATCAGATCAACGCCGGGATCGAATACGACCGGACGCATTAGTTTTTTTAGGCGTAAAACAGAAAAGCCCGCCGAGTGATCGACGGGCTTTTATCGCGGACGAGGTTGAAAAAGCTCAAAAACTTAGCACAAGTTCGTCGTCTTTTTCATCGACCAAGGCACTGCCGCCGTCGGTCAACTTTCCAAATAATATCTCTTTTGCCAGCGGCTGTTTGATCTTTTCGTGGATGAGCCGCGACATCGGGCGGGCACCGTAGCGGGCGTCAAAACCATTTTTGGCCAGCCACTCACGCGCCGCCTCAGTCAGCTTTACGAGAACACGTTTTTCGGCAAGCTGACCGTTTAGCTCATTGATAAATTTATCGACGATCAGCTTGATTATCTCCATGTCGAGGGCCTTAAATGGCACCCACGCATCCAGACGGTTGCGAAACTCGGGCGTAAATGTCCGCTCAATGACGCCTTTCGCGTTGCCCTTTGTATCGGACGAATTACGAAAGCCCATGCCGCCGGACGACAATTCGCGGGCACCAGCATTGGTCGTCATTATCAGAATGACGTTGCGAAAATCTGCTTTCTTACCGTTGTTGTCCGTGAGCGTTGCCGAATCCATCACTTGTAGCAACAGATTGAACAGATTTGGATGAGCTTTTTCGATCTCGTCGAGTACAAGCACGGCATGCGGCGTACGCATGATCGCCTCGGTCAGCAGTCCGCCCTGGTCAAACCCTACGTATCCGGGCGGAGCACCGATCAGGCGCGAGACGGTATGCGGTTCCGCGTATTCGCTCATATCGTAGCGGAGGAATTCGACGCCGAGTATCTCGGCAAGCTGCTTGGAAACTTCGGTCTTTCCAACGCCCGTCGGGCCTGAAAACAGAAACGACCCGACCGGCTTTGTTTGAGCACCGAGCCCGGCACGTGATATCTGGATAGCATCGACGATCTTATCGATCGCTTCGTCCTGTCCGAAAATAACTCTTTTAATATCCTCGCGCAGCGTTCTGAGTCGTTGCTTTTCGTCCGCTACAACCGTTTTCGGTGGGATCTTGGCCATGCGGGCGATGGTGTTTTCAACCATTTGCACGGTGACCCTTTTTGGCCGTCGGCTTGCTGGCAGCAGCTTTACCGAAGCTCCGACCTCGTCGATCACATCGATCGCCTTGTCCGGCAAAAAACGGTCGTTGATATATTTACCGGCAAGCTCAGATGCAGTTTTTAGCGACTCGTTGCTGTATCTTACGCCGTGATGGGCCTCGTAAAACCTCTTGAGGCCTTTGAGAATTTGATAGGTTTCATCGACGGTCGGCTCGTTAATATCGATCCGCTGAAAACGTCGTGCGAGGGCGCGATCGCGGTCAAAGGCAGCCTTGTATTCGGCATGAGTCGTCGAGCCGATGCATCTGAGCTGGCCCTCAGCCAAAGCTGGTTTTAATATGTTCGACGCATCCATCGATCCGCCCGAAACGGCTCCGGCACCGACGATCGTATGTATCTCGTCAATAAACAGGATCGCGTTTTCCTGTTCCTTTAGCTCGTTAATAATGGCCTTAAAACGTTGCTCAAAATCGCCGCGATACCGCGTTCCGGCAAGTACGGCGCCCATATCGAGAGCAAAAACTTTAGCCCCCTGCAGCACCTCCGGCACGTCGCCCTCGCTGATCTTGAGGGCCAGACCTTCGGCGAGGGCCGTCTTGCCGACGCCGGGTTCGCCGACGTAGAGCGGATTATTCTTTTTCCGGCGGCATAGGACCTGGATAGTGCGCTCGATCTCAGCCAGACGTCCTACGATCGGGTCGATCTCACCCGCAGCGGCCTTTGCGACTAACTCGACGCAGAAACTCTCGAGCGGTTTTTTTCGCGGCGTGTTTTGAAAAAGGTCCGCGTCGTCGTCCATTTCAAAATCCGGGAGCATATCACCGTGATCCACTTTTGAAATGCCGTGCGAGATGTAATTTAGTATGTCGAGCCGCGTCACGCCCTGCTGTAACAACAGATAAACAGCGTACGACTGCTCGGCCTGATACAAGGCGGCGAGTATATTACCCCCATCGACCGCTGGCTGGCCGCTGCCCTCGGCCTGGAGGACCGCGTAGGAGATCGTCGATTGAAATGTCGATGTCAGCTCGGGCATCGCCCTGACCTCCGCCGGCATTTTTTCGATCTGGTTCTCAAAATACTCTTGCAATGCGCGACCAAGTTCGTCCGTTTGGGCCCCGCAATTAAACAATATCTCGCGCGCCGCGGCGTCCTCAAGCAATGCAAAAAGCAAATGCTCGAGCGTCACAAACTCGTGCTTGTGCCTGACGGCCTCCTCGACCGCAACATTCAACGTCTCTTCTAATTCCCGCGTCAGCATTCTGACATTATCTTAACAGTTTTGATGCGATTGAAAAGCGGCGGCGAGAGAGCATCCCAAATTTGTGAACGCAGCGATTGAATTCGAAAGCGGTTTCTGATAAATAGCATACATTGCTTTTGCAGGGCGTGAGATGATGAGGTACGTAGGAAAACGAAGATGAAAATTGCTGTTCGCGTTTATACGCTTTTTCTTGGCCTGCTTCTGGTTTTCCCGCAGGCCGGTTTAGCGCAAAAAGTCTATTTCCCATCCGCCGGAGAGTGGGAACGGCACACGCCTGAGCAGGCTAAGCTTGACCCGGTCAAACTAAAGGAAGCCATCGATTTTGCTATCGCGAGCGAGGCCAAGAGCCCCCGCAGCCAGGAATTAGGGCTGACGCAGACATTTGGCCAGGCGCCGTTTGGCGAATTAGTAGGACCCACAAAAGATCGCGGTGAACCGACTGGGATCGTCATTCGCAATGGCTACATCATTGCGGAATGGGGCGAACCGCTCCGGGTGGACATGACGCACAGCGTGACAAAAAGCTTTCTGTCAGCCGTGGTCGGATTGGCATTTGACCGAAGGATGATCCGCAGCTTGCAGGACAAGGCAGTCGACTATTCCGCGCCCGTCGTCGTGTACCAGAGCGGTCAGCGATACGACATTGGCGAGAGGTTTGGCTCGCCATCATTTCTCGATCTTTTTGCGACCGATCACAACCGTATGATCACGTGGGAGCATCTGCTGCGGCAGACCAGCGATTGGGAAGGGACACTATGGGGAAAGCCTGACTGGGCCGACCGGCCCGATCGCGATTCGAGCAAATGGCTAAACCGCGCAAGGGGCAATCCGGGAACTGCCTATGAATACAATGACGTTCGTGTCAACGCTCTCGCGCTTGCCGCTTTGAATGTTTGGAGAAAGCCGTTGCCGCAGGTGCTGAAGGAAAACGTGATGGATGAGATCGGGGCTTCAAACACCTGGCGATGGTTTGGGTACGAAAACTCGTATGTAGTCATTGACGGTCAGATCGTCCAATCGGTTAGCGGCGGCGGCCACTGGGGCGGCGGAATGTTTATCAACGCCTATGACATGGGCCGATTTGGCTTACTTACGGAGCGAGGCGGTAAATGGGGGGCGAAACAGATCCTCTCGCCCGAATTTGTCCGCCAGGCAAAAACGCCAACCTCAGTCCAACCGACCTACGGCTTTATGAATTGGTTTCTCAACACGGACAAAAAACTGTACCCAAACGCTCCGGCTACGGCTTTTGTCCACACTGGCAACGGCGTCAATATAATCTATGTCGATCCTGACAACGACCTTGTCGTCGTCGTGCGGTGGATCGAAAACAATAAGATCAATGAATTCCTCGGCAAGCTGCTTGCGAGCCTGAAATGAGTGGAGCCGAACGCAACCTCCCATGTTCGGTCTAGGTCAAGACGCGATGGCCCACGGATCAATTCAAGTCAAATAACAAGAACTCCGTCCCAGCGGTTTGAGCTAGTAACCCCAAGGCTATTTCGTCACTGACGGCGGCTCCGTCGCCCGCGTTCAGAATTTCACCATTTAGTTCGAGCGTACCGCTGATTACTTGCACCCATGCGTGACGGCCCTCGGCAAGATCGAGCGAAATCTGTTCGTTTTTGTCGAGGATCGAGGCGTAGAGCTTTACGTCCTGATTGATATGTACTGAGCCGCTGTCGCCGCCCCGCGAAGCGACGAGGCGCAGTTTGCCCTGCTTTTCCTCGGGCGAAAAAAACCTTTGTTCGTAGCTAGGTTCGAGACGATCTTTTTCCGGCAGTATCCAGATCTGCAGCAAGTGCGTCTTTTCCGTCGGTGAGCTAAATTCGCTGTGCAGCACGCCGGTCCCGGCTGTCATTCGCTGCACTTCGTTCGGCCGTATTGTCTCGCCGTTACCCAGCGAATCGCGGTGCGACAGCTCGCCCGAGACCATATAGGTGATGATCTCCATATCGCGATGGCCGTGTTTTGGAAAGCCCTGATCCGGCTCGATATAGTCTTCGTTTATTACCCTCAGGTCACGAAAGCCCATAAACTGCGGATCATGGTAGTCACTAAATGAAAATGTGTAATGCGTGTCAAGCCAGCCGTGATTTGCATGGCCGCGGTCGTCGGATCTGCGGATCGTGATCATTTACTTTTTCCTGACTGCCATTAGTCCGTCACGCAGCGGCAGCAAAACGTTTTCAACCCGGTCGTCGGCCAGGACCATGTGATTGAAATCATGAAGCGCCTGCGTGTTCTCATCCTTTTCGTCCTCGATGACCTTGCCGCTCCAGAGCACATTGTCGGCAATGATAAATCCGCCGGGGCGGACCTTGTCGAAAACAAGATCGTAATAATTTGAGTAATTTGGCTTATCGGCGTCGATAAAAACGAGGTCAAAAGTGTCGTCCAGGGTCGGGATGATCTCCGTCGCGACACCGAGACAAAAATCAATGCTGTATCTATAATCAGTCTTTTCGACAAAAGTGCGGGCGACCGATTGCGTCTCACGCTGTATGTCTAAAGTAATTACCTTACCGCCCTCGGCTAAACCCTCCGCAAAACACAATGCGGAATATCCCAAATAAGTGCCGATCTCGAGCACGACCTTTGGCCGTATCATGTGCGACAGCATCGACAAAACGCGTCCCTGAAAAAAGCCTGAGAGCATCGCCGAGTCGTCGTAATGTTCGTAACAATGGGCCCGTAGCTCCCGCAATACTTTGCTCTCATCCGAAGTAAAATCCTCGGCGTATTTGATCACTTCGTCTTTCATAAATCAATCCTAGCAACGTAGCGGTCCACCGACAATGATCGCAAATAACCAAACAACATGAGTTAATTCTGCGGCTTGCCCGGCTTTGGTGTCGATGACGGAGCTGGTGAAATCGACGTTGGGGCGACCCTGAGCTGCTCGATCACCGTTCGCAGATGCTCAATGTCTGGGGCCGTAGGCGCAAGGCTAAGATAAGTCTCGAGCTCGACAAGGGCTCGCTTATTGTCCCCCTGGTCAAGATACATACTACCTAACATCCTATGGGCTTCCTTCATATCATCTCCACCGAGGGAAATCGCGAGATTAAATTCCTTCTCGGCGTCGTCGTAACGTTTCAGACTTGCCAGCGCCCGCCCCAGATAGTAATGACCAATAGCCGATTCGTCTTTAATTTTTAGTGCCGAGCGCAGCACAGGCTCGGCATCGACATAACGTTTCAGGCGAACAAGGATGATCCCTTGATTCACAAGCGGTTCAAATGCATCGGGTTTGATCTTCAGGGCCAACTGAAAAGATTCGTCGGCCTTATCCAGTAAATTCAGCTTCATGTACTGGACACCCATCTCGACAAAGGCGGCCAAAAAACCGGGATACTCCGCGGCGGCTAGTTTCAACTGGTCAATGGCACCTTTATGATCGTCTGTTTTAGCAAGTTCGATGGCCTTCTTATACAGATCTAAGCTGTGTTTCGGTATCCCTACATTTTCCGTCCTGATCACCCCGGGCCTTTTGTCCGTAGTGGGTTTCGCGGTCAACCGGATTGTCAATGTGTAGGTCTGCGGCGGCCAGCCTCTAGGTTGGTTGATCTCTACTTGTTGGGTAACCGGTGAATACTCTTTTTCCCCATCGATGATGACGGAGTAACTGCCGTTAGGCAGACCGCTGAATACAAATCGTCCGCTATCGTCGGTAGTCGTAAGAACCTCGCCAGCAGTCACCGATGAAAGGCGGATTCTGGTTCGAACATTTATGACACCGCCTGACGGTTCAAAAACCGTCCCGGAGATATAGTTTCTCCCGCCAAAGTCTGTCCTAGTCGTTTCAGTCAGGCCACCGGCGATCTGTCCGCGGACCGGAAGGATAACTGCGGTCATTATCAGGATCAAAAGAAACAATTGTTTTGAGCAGATTCTTAATTGCGAAAACATGGGACTTGCTCCTTAAAAATTATTCATCGCGGGGGACCTGATAATTTAATATCGACGTCACTATTAAGGCCGTGCTCATCATGCAGGCCCGGCGAGATCTGCCGTAAATTCCACGATGGGCCGGATCAGATCTGTATCATAATTTGTCTTCACGCTTTGCATCACGGCTGTTATTCGCTCGAGCCCCATACCGGTGTCGACTGAGGGCGCCGGCAGCGGCATCAATTTGAACGAACCGTCCGGCGCCTGCGTCCGGTTATACTGCATAAAGACGAGATTCCAGATCTCCATCGTGGTGTCGCCCTCGCCGTTGACCCATTTTGGATGATTCATTTCCGGGTTTTCGGGTTCATCGCCCATGTAATAATGGATCTCTGAGCACGGCCCGCACGGGCCGGTGTCACCCATCTGCCAGAAATTATCTTTGCGTCCGTAGCCAAGAATCCGATTGGGTTTCGCTCCGGCAGCTTCCCACAGCGAGCGTGCTTCGTCGTCCGGACCGACCTCATCATCGCCCTCGAAAACTGAGAACCAGAGCCGCGTTTCATCTAGCTTTAGTTCATTCACCAGAAAATCCCACGCAAATTCGATCGCCTCTTTCTTAAAATAATCGCCAAACGAAAAATTTCCGAGCATCTCAAAAAAGGTGTGGTGCCGCGCAGTCTTGCCGACCTCGTCAAGGTCATTGTGTTTCCCGCCGGCACGAATACATTTTTGCGAGCTGACGGCCCGCTTATAGTCGCGTTTTTCGAGCCCGAGAAATACATCCTTAAACTGGTTCATCCCCGCATTTACAAAAAGCAGCGTCGGGTCATTTGCCGGAAGCAGCGGCGAGGAATGCACGATCTTATGTCCATTTCGCTCAAAATACGCGAGAAAGTTTGCTCTGATCTCGTTTCCGGTCATATAAAAACTTTAGCATAAAGCAAAGCCCGCGCGAATCTCATAAAAAAAGCCGAATGCTGCGAGAGCATCCGGCGTAGATTCAAGTTCGAAAATGCGGGGGTTTTAAGTTATTTGCCTTCCTTAAATTTTAGTGCCGGCGAATTCATACAGTAACGCAGGCCGGTCGGCTTTGGGCCGTCGTCAAAAACGTGGCCGAGGTGTGCGTGACAACGGGCGCATTCGACCTCAGTACGCGTTTCGCCAAGGGTGTTATCGACCTTTTCGACAACATTCTTAGCAAATATAGGTTGGAAAAAGCTCGGCCATCCGGTGCCGGATTCAAATTTTGCGTTTGAGCTAAAGATCGCAAGGCCGCAGGCCGCGCAATAGTATGTGCCATGCTTATGATTCTTGACCATAGCGTTGGAATAGGGCGTTTCGGTGCCTTCCTCACGCATGATGTGGTATTCCTCTGCGGTCATCTGCTGTTTCCACTCCGCATCGGTTTTGACGATCTCCTTCCCATCAAATTCACCATCGGTCAGGACAACGGTGGTGACCGGTGCCGCAGTCCTTTTTACAGGTGTCGGCTCGACAACGGCGGCGGCCTGATTTTTAACGGATGCCGCAGACGCACAGCCAAAAAAGCTCAAAAAAACGGCCGATGATGCGAGAGCGGAAAGTGCAACGAATGAAAGTAAAAATTTGTGTTTCATATGAAATATTTGTATCTGTTCTGACCTTCCAAAATGCGTGGACGCGTCAAAAAGTAGATTCGCCCGATGCCCCGAAGGACTTTTACCTAGCGCGAACTAAAACATCCCCCTCCAGAAATATCTTGGTTCGTGCCCCTTGATCGGTGCCTCCGGGGCATCGGGCGAAAGCCGAGAAAACTAGTTAGGCATCAGAACGGTATCGATGACGTGAATGACACCGTTGGACTGCTTAACATCAGCTATGGTCACGGATGCTTTGCCGCCCTTTTCGTCCGTCAGCACGAGCGTCTTGCCTACCATTGAGGCCGACAGTTTGCCGCCCGAAACGGTTGTAAATGTTGCCGTGCCTTTTCCTTTCTTTATCGCCTTTGCGATTGCCTTTGAGTCCATATTTCCGGCCACGACGTGGTAGGTCAAAATCTTGACCAGCGTAGCTTTGTTTTCAGGCTTTAACACCATTTCGACCGTACCGGCCGGCAGCTTGTCAAAAGCACTGTTGACGGGTGCAAACACGGTGAACGGTCCGGCACTCTTGAGTGTATCAACCAAGCCCGCAGCCGTTACGGCCGCTACCAGTGTCGTATGATCTTTCGAATTTACAGCGTTCTCCACGATGTTTTTTGTCTTATACATCGCGGCTCCGCCGACCATCGGATTGCCCGATTTATTGTCCATCATCTGCGCCGAAACGCTCGATGCTCCAAATGCGACTCCTAGAGCCAAAACAACCAAAGTTAATAGTGATTTCATTGTATATCTCCCTTAAATTTATTTTTTGCTAAAAGGCTTGTCTGTCCCTTTGGAGTGATTTTCGCGTGCGGTGGAGATTTGGATTCAAAAAAAATTTCTTTACTCTTCACTATCCACTGTTCAGTGTCTTATTTCGCTCCCCGCCCGATCCGCGTGGCGCTGACGAGGTCGAGCCGCAGCACACCGTCGGCGTCAAACTCAATATCGTTGGGAAATGCGGAGAGTAGGATGCTTTTTGCTCTACCGCCCAGTGGCTGCAAGCCACATTCCTCCTAATCAAGGCGGGGGAACTTTTGGCGGCGTATCAAAATGACACGAATGAAAATGCGGTTTTTGGCGTCCTTTTTGCGGATATTACGCAATTAATCGTGTCCATCCTCATCAAATTCACGTTTTGCGACCGAGGACATCCGGTCGCGTATGAGGTCAAAGCCAAAGCCTTGGCGGAGAAGGTGGTCGTAGAATTTCTTTGTGTCCTCGCGGGTTTCGGGCTTGCCTTTTAGGCGGAGGCGTTTGGCGATCGCCTGGTCTATGAGTTCGTCCTCGGGCAGCTTTTCAAAAGCATCGGCTATCGCCCGATCGACCGTGTCTTTATCAAGCTTTTTCTGCGACATCGTTTGCTGCAGGCGGCGTTTACCCTGTGGTTTCTGCCGGAGCTTTGAAAGGGCGAGGTTGCGGGCAAATTGATCGTCATCGAGGTATTTATATTCCTTGAGCTTTTCGATCACGTCGTCGACGATTGCCTCATCGGTCCAAAGCTTTTCGAGCAGACGTGTCCGCAGCTCTCCGACGGAGCGGGGCTTTGCGGCCAGCAGCCTGACCGCGCGATTCATCGTCCGCTCACGCGAACGGACCCGGTCTTTTACGACGCGGTCCGCTTCATCGATCTTTCTTATGGGTTGTCGCCACATCAGCTTAATGCACAAATCACAATGCAAAATTCTCTGTATATTGTGCATTGTACGATCTGCATTATGCACCCGCGTCAATCGCATTCTAAAATTAGCGCGTGGATGGCATCCTCATTATCGACAAACCTGCCGGGATCACGTCGCACGATGTCGTGGCGCGGGTCAGGCGTATCTTAAAAACAAAACGCGTCGGACACACGGGGACGCTCGACCCATTCGCCACAGGCGTGATGGTGATCCTCGTGGGCCAAGCGACCAGGCTCGCGCAGTTTCTGGATAAGGACGAAAAGGAATACGAGGCACTTCTCATGTTTGGTTTTGAGACCGATACCGGTGACCGGACGGGGACGCCACGCCGAGAAGTGGAGACGCGGGGACGCAAAGTCGAGTTGACCGCGGGCGAGGTCGAGGCGGTTTTTCCGGAGTTTAGAGGTGAGATCGATCAAACGCCGCCGATGTATTCCGCTAAGAAAGTTGACGGCAAAAAGCTATACGAGCTTGCCCGAAAAGGCGAGACTGTTGAGCGTAAAGCTGTTGAGATCACTATCAGCGAATTGGAAATGCTACCTCCGCGACCGGCTGCATATAACGAACGTATCGACGAGCTTAACACTCACCGTATTCGGGTAGTTTGCTCCGCCGGAACATACATTCGCGTTTTGGCTGAAGATATCGGGCGAAAGCTCGGTGTGGGTGCCCATCTTGCTGAGTTGCGAAGGACCAGGGCGGGAAAGTTTAATATCCGTCAAAGCATCACGCTTGAACAATTAGCCGATCTGGATGACCCTCAATCTGCGTTGATCGCCATGGAAGAAGCTGTCGCACATCTGCCAAAACTCGAATTGACCGATGATCGCATCGACAAAACCAGAAACGGACTCCCGACGCGCGTTTTCGACACAGAATTTGCAGATAGCCAGCATGTAAGAATGATCGACACGAATGGAAAACTGGTGGCGATCGGATTTTTTGCTGCGGCGGAAAATATCGTGCAGCCAAAAGTTGTTTTGGTATAGAATGATTTTGCTTTGTGGATTTGGTTAAAACCATGAAAAAACGAAATCTATTATTAGCACTGACCGGCGCGGCCGGAGCGGCGGTTGCTGTCAAATTTTTGACCCGCGCCCGCAGTGTAAATTGGGACGACATTGCCGATCAGGTTCCACATTACACGCACTCGCATTTTGTGATGGTTGACGGTGCCCGCGTGCATTATCAGGAGTTTGGCGATGCAGCAAAGCCGGCCCTCGTCCTAATCCACGGATATACAGCCTCCGTGTACGTATGGAAGACCGTCGCCCCGATGATGGCGGCGGCGGGGTTTCGTGTCATCGCGGTCGATCTGCTTGGGTTTGGCTACTCGGAAAAACCGTCATGGTTTGACTACTCGATCCAATCGCAGGCGCGGATGATATCGCGTTTTATGAGCCGGTTGGGCATTGGGCGCGCGACCATTGTCGGGAGTTCTTACGGTGGAGCCGTGAGCTTAAATCTCACGCTGGATTATCCGGAATATGTAGAAAAGCTGGTCCTCGTAGATGCTGTGTGTAACGACGACCCTAAGAGTCATCCGCTGCTGCGGCTTGCTTCGCTACCTGGCGTCGGCGAGGTCGTCACGCCGTTCCTATTAGATTCGAAAACATTTCTGCGAGCCCGGATACTGAAAACGCTTGCCACGGCTAACCGGCATATGGCCACCCCCGAGCGTATCGAATCGATTCGTCGTCCGCTGTTTGCGGCCGATGCACATCGTTCGGTACTTGCCACCTCGCGCAACTGGTACGCTAATCGTCTTGAGGCAGACGCACATCTAATAGCCCAGCCGACCCTGATCATCTGGGGCGACTCCGATCAAGTCATCCCGATCAAAAATGGCTACAAACTCCATCGGGAGATTCTCAATTCGCGCTTTGTCATATTCAGGAATTGCGGCCACGTGCCGCCCGAGGAGCAAAGCGAACTGTTTGCTGATCTCGTGACCGAATTTTGCCGTGATAAAAAAGGCAGGATCGGTAAAAAGGACGGCGTCAAGATCCGTCTCGAAGAATAAATGCACGATTTTGTTTCTTTCGACCGGGAGATCGTCCAAGCTGAACGGTTGAATATTTCTGCTCTGTCATCTGCGGCTATTTACGGCAAGGGGATTTTCACAACTGTCGCAATAGCTGGCGGAGAGCCTTTTCTTTGGGAAAAACATTGGCGGCGTTTACAGGCCAATGCTCCGAAGCTCCGAATCGACCTCAACGAGTTTTCTGAAACTGCGACCTCAAATGCTCTAACCGCATTGATCCAAAAAAACAGCGTCGCCGAGGGACGGGCACGAATCACTTTCTTTGACGACTCGCCGAGCAATATTTGGCCGTTTGAAACAAGCCAAAAGACATCGCTACTGATAGCAACCGGTGATCTGCGAACGATTGCCGATCATTTCAGACTAACGATATCGCCTTACCCCGTTCACTCAGGCTCACCGCTGGCGGGCGTGAAATCGTGCAACTATCTCGAAAATATTTTGGCATTTGACGAGGCAAAGGATCGCGGCTTTAACGAAGCGATTCGAACCAATGAACACGGACATATAACGAGCGGCTGCATGGCAAATGTGTTCTGGCTAAAGGACGATGTGCTTTATACGCCGAACCTCAAAACAGGCTGCCTTGCGGGAACGACGCGGGAATTTGTGTTGGAAAATCTAGAATGCCGCGAGGTTGAGGCGGCGATTGGCGTGCTGGATGAGGCAGATGCGATGTATCTGACTTCGGCGGGATTGGGTGTGACCAAGGTCGCGGAATTCGAATCAAAACAACTCAAAAAAATACTTCATCCGATAGCCGATCTACTTCTGAAGTAGACACTAAAGGACACGGATACCACGAAGTCCGTTCGTGCTTATTCGTGTCCGGTCCTAGCTGAAAATTATCCGGCTGTTTCAAATAGAGCGAGGATTTGCTTTCCCTCTATCGAACGCGGGTCGATGGTCCGAAGATGTTTGCGTCCCTGCATCTCCCATATCGCCGTGACATCGCCATCTTTTTCCACCGCCTGATACGACACATCCTCAGTATTTACCGGCTCCTCTGCCTGAACCAAAACTTCTTCTACAGGAGCGGCCGCAACGGGCTCTGTTGTTTCTTCGACCGGGGCGGACAGAACTTCGTCTGGCCTCTCTGCGGCCTGTACTGCTTCTTCTGGCATCTAAATCAATGGTCTCCTTAAAACGTTCTCAATAAAAAACTCTGAATAGAAACGAAATTCTGACACATCCGTGGCAATTTTGTCGAGCCTGACTCTCAATATACCTGCATATTTGGGTCAGGATGAATATGAGAATTATGCACGAACGCGGCCTTAATTTTTTTTCGCAGACTACGTTCCTTGCGGATGAGTAGCGGAAGCGTGTATTTGGCCATCTTCATCTGGCGAAGCGCCCGGATCGGATCGACAAGATGTGTGTCTGGCAGAGGATAGCCCGATTCCTTAAAAACGAGGCCAATGGGCAATTTCATCTCGTCCTGTAGCTTGATCATTTTTGCGATCAACCGCGAACCGGGCGTCAGCAGCGGTCCGATCCCATAGCGCACCTGCTGCGTTCCGATCAGATAAAAATTTTTGTACTCGGGCAAAACACAACCCCCATAAAGAGCGGCAAGCTGCTCGTTGATCATCGGCACCATGCCGTCTGCAAGAAATGGAAAGCTCAGATAGAAGCCGGTCGCGGCGACAATCATGTCAAATTCGCCGGTGCTGCCGTCTGTAAAATGCACCGTTTTGCCGTCAAACCGGGCGATATCAGGGCGCAGTCTGATCCGGCCATGCTTCAGATAATGAAAGATCTCAGTGCTGATGGTCGGATGCTTTTCGAATATCTTGTGATCGGGCTCGGGCAAGCCGTAGTCGCTGTATTTACCGACGACGACCCGCAGCAATAGCCGGAGCAAAAGCCTTTGAATAAAAACCGGAAGATGAACAAGCGGCGACTCGATCGACGGTTTACCAAACACGGTCTTCGGCGTCATCCAATAACCACGACGCAGGCTTAAATGGGCGGAGGTAGAAACCCGCGCCGCCTCGCAGACGACGTCACACGCCGAATTGCCGCCGCCTATTACGAGCACACGCTTATCCGCAAGCTGTTTCGGATCCTTAAAATCTTTTGAATGAATATACTCGCCCGTAAATTCACCAGGATATGCTGGAAAGCGCTTGTGCCAGTGATGTCCGTTGCACACCAAAACGCCCTTGTAAACACGTTGTTCGCCGGTTGCTAGTTCGACATCCCAAAGCTCATCAGTACGAGGTTTGACCGCGGTGACCTTTGTATTAAATTCGATGTGTGGCCTCAGACCAAAAGTGTCGGCATAAAGTTTGTAATAATCGCCCATCTGCTGCTGGCTGGGAAAGTCAGGGTACTCGGCGGGCATCGGAAAGTCGGTGAATTCCGTTGTCTTTTTCGAGGAAATTATGTGTGCGGTGCGATATGTGCCGTGGTACCAATTGCCCCCAACATCGTCATCAGCCTCGATCTGTTCGTACCCGATGCCCGCGTCTTTCAGCGCCTTTGCATGCGACAGGCCGCACGGCCCCGCACCGATTATCAGCATCAATTGGCTCCTCTCTCCCATACGCTGAGAGCCATAATATCACGCTTTGTTCAACCTTTTTTCTTTGCAAACGGCATGAATTCATATATTCTTGCCTAAAATGTCACCTATTGCGATCACTCTAATCCTGCTGCTTGTGGCGATCATTCTTTTCGCCTCTGAGAAACTGCCAGTCGATGTAATTGGCATCATCCTCGTCGTGGGGTTGATACTGACGCGCGTTTTAACCGCTCAGGAGGCTGTCGCCGGCTTTGGAAACGATGTGATAATCACGATCGGCGGCCTTTTCATCCTCGTTGGCGGATTGATGAAAACGGGCATGGTCGACATGATCGGCCGGCGGATGAGCCGCATTGCGGGCGACAATGAGTTCGTTCTCACGGCGCTGATAATGGTAACGGCAGCCATATCGGCATCTGTTCTGAAAAATACCACGACTACAGCAATGTTTTTGCCGGTCGTCATTGGGCTGGCGGCCAAGGCAAAAGTACCGCCGTCTAAGCTATTGATGCCGCTCGCCTTCGGGGCGATCCTGGGCGGGAGTTGTACGCTGATCGGCACATCGACCAATCTGGCGGTGAGCGGTGCAATTGTTCGCTACGGGCAGGCGCCCTTTTCGATGTTTGAGCTCGCTCCCGTCGGCATCATTACATTTTCCTTCGGGATGCTGTATATGCTCTTTATCGGGCGAAAAATGCTGCCGCGCCTCGGTGGTGAAGATTCGCTTACCGAGCAATATCACATCCGCGAATACATCTCCGAACTGCTCGTTTTGCCGGATTCGCACCTTGTCGGGAAAACGCTGGACGAGGCAAATATTTACGCCGAGCTCGAACTTACCGTCCTCGGTATCATCCGTGACGGCAACCGCATTACCGCTCCCGGCCCCGGTGAGAGGATCCAGCGTCGCGATTCGCTCATTGTCGAGGGCACGGTCAGCGACATCCTCCGTGTCAAGGAGCAGGCAGGTCTCGAGATCAAGCCTGAATTTTTGCTCAATGATGTGTTGCTCGAGGGCGAAAACGTCGAGCTATTCGAGCTAATGGTGATGCGTGATTCGCGGCTGGCGGGCAACACGCTCAAATCTCTCCGCGTCCGGCAAAAATACGACCTTACGGTACTCGCCATCAATCGTCACGGCCGGACCTTTGTTAACAAACTGAGCAATGTTGTACTCATTTTTGGCGACGTGCTGCTCGTCCAGGGCAAGCGCGACCGGATCGAATCTCTCGTCGTGGACCGCGAGCTTATGCTGCTCGAGGATGTTTCAGCAACCAGCGTACGCGTCGAAAAACGTAAATGGGCGGTAGCGGCATTTTTACTCTTTCTGGGTATGTCTCTGACCAAGGTCGTCACTGGCTACGAAATACCGCTGGCCGTCTGCGTGCTATGCGGTGTGCTCCTCCTGCTTGCGACCAAGACGATCCGCTATTCCGAGATGTACGATCTTATCGATTTTCGGCTACTGGTCTTGATCGCCTGTATGATGAGTTTTGGTGTGGCGATGGAGAATACCGGTGCCGATAAATTTCTCGCCGGGTTGATCGAGGTCTATTTTGGGCAATTTGGCTCCACCGCAGTTCTCGCCGGATTTTTTCTGTTCACGGTCTTGCTGACCCAGCCGATGTCAAATCAGGCGGCCGCCCTCGTCGTGCTCCCTGTAGCGGTTAAAACTGCTGTGGCGCTAGGCCTAAATCCGCGCACGTTTATCATCGGTGTCACCTATGCCGCTTCGTTTTCATTTATCACGCCGCTCGAACCGGCATGCGTACTCGTTTACACGCCCGGACGCTATCGTTTTATGGATTTTGTAAAGGTCGGCACGGCCCTGACAGTAATAGTTTTCATCGTGTCGATCGTGCTCGTTCCTTTCTTTTGGCCGCTCTAGTCTTGTCCCGTCTGTGTTATGTCGCTGATCGACAATCCGCGCCTAATGATCAGGATCACGCCGACGGCGGCCCAAAAAAGTATCCGCCCCTTGCGTATTATCGCAAGTGTCACGCCCATACCGGCGGCGAGAGCTACCGTCGTGGCGACAAATTGCGAACCAGCCTCGTCCACGCCGATCATCAGCGGTATCAATTTGAAAAGTATCTGAATTAGGCGGCTGACGGATTCGAGTAGAAACGAATTCACAAGGCTCGGGTACGCGTCGCCGATACGGTAGAGAATAAACCAAACCTCCGCGATGCCGAGCAAATGATAAATCAGCTCGAGTGAGCAGATCGGCAAAAAGCGTTGCGGATAATGCCTGTAAAAACCGTAGATCAGATCCTCGAAACGGCGAACATCGGCTCGCAAATGCTCAAGCGGTTTCCTCAAAATACCCTTTTGGTACAGCCAATTGCACGTCCCGCTCGCAAGCCGCCACTGGCCGATGACCATCAGAATGCCCAAAACTATCAAAAAGCTCAGCGCCGCGATCAGAATATAGATCGTCACGACTAGGCTCCGATCGACCGCAAATTCGTTTAGCATCACGACCGCCCCAACAATCAAAAAGATGCCGGTCGTAAAACTGTAAAAGAGATTTTCGGTTGCGACTGACGAAAGACCTGCGACCAAGGGCAGCTTTTGTCTAACAGCGACCGCTTTTGCCGTGCCGCTGACCAGAATGCCGAGCGGGATCGTGCTGCTCATTGCCTCGCCGATCATAACCGCCGGAATCGTGTCTTTTATACTAAGCGAATAAGGTTCGTGGACGGAGAGTTTCCAAGCATAGGCCCGCACCAGAATGCGGACAAAATAGATCAGCACGATTACGCCGAAGCCCGCTAACCCAAATCGCTTGATTCCATCAAATATCTCACCGATACCGACCGAATAGATCAAATACGCAAATAGCACGAGACCGAGCAGCGTCAAGACAATGCCGATGAGACGGAGACGCATAATGTTTTTTTTTGACACGCGCTGTGGTTCTATGGTCTGATTCAATGCTTTGCCTTTGTGCCGTCTGGTGAATAAAATGGTATTTTATCGTGGGCTAATTAACAAAATAGCGTAGAGGAAATCTTATGACCACAGCAGCAGGTGCCGCACTATCAAACGCCGGTTTGACCGTTTTATCGGAAGAAGAAGAATTATTTCGCGCGTCCGTGCGCGAATTTGCCGAGGGCGAGGTCCGCCCAAAGGTCGAGGCGATGGAGCACGCGGGCAAACTTGACGGCGATCTGATCAAGCAGTGTTTTGAGCTTGGCCTGATGGCGATCGAGTCGCCCGAGGAATTCGGCGGTGCCGGCTCGACGATATTTAACGCCATCCTCGCGATCGAGGAATTGGCCCGCGTCGATGCGAGCGTTTCGGTCTTTGTCGATGTTCATAACACCCTTGTGACCAACGCCTTTATGCGCTGGGCCAGCGACGGGCAAAAGAAAAAATACCTGCCCCAGCTCGCCGAGGGCAAGGTCGGGGCATACGCGTTGTCGGAGGCCGCCTCGGGTTCGGATGCCTTCGCCTTAAAAACGCGCGCCGTCGATAAGGGCGATCATTACGAGCTGACGGGCCAAAAGCTCTGGATAACAAACGGCAACGAGGCCGAAATTTTTATTGTCTTTGCGACCGTCGATCCTGAGGCGGGATATAAGGGCATCACGGCCTTTATAGTCGAAAAACAGTTTGAGGGATTCTCGGTTGGTAAAAAAGAGGACAAGCTTGGCATTCGTGCCTCGTCCACGACCGAACTCATACTCGACAACTGCAAGGTGCCGAAAGAGAACGTCCTGGGCGAGGTCGGGAAGGGGTATAAAGTCTCGATCGAAACCCTCAATGAGGGACGCATCGGCATCGGTGCCCAGATGCTCGGCATCGCTCAGGGAGCGTACGAGGCTGCTCTCAATTACACCGCCGAACGTGCGCAGTTTGGCCAGTCGATCAATAATTTTCAGGCCGTGCAGTTTCAGCTTGCCGAAATGGCCGTCGAGATCGAGGCGACCCGGCTGCTGGTTTACAACGCTGCCCGCCTCAAAGACGCGGGTAAATCATTTGTAAAAGAAGCGGCGATCGCCAAACTATATTCGTCACGCTGCGCCGAGCGCGTCGCATCCAAGGCCATTGAGCTTTACGGCGGCTACGGCTACGTCAAGGATTATCCGGTCGAAAAATACTGGCGTGACTCGAAGATCGGCGCCATCTACGAAGGCACGTCAAACATGCAGCTCCAGACGATCGCAAAGCTAATAATGAAGTAGCATGACCGCCGAAGAGATCACCAGTTACATGACCGAGCTAGATGACGAGCTTCGCCTGATGGATATCAAGGGCGAAGTTTCGCTTTATGGCGGTGCCGTGATGTGTTTGGTTTATGATGCCCGGCCGGCTACCAAGGACGTGGATGCGATCTTTAAGCCGACCGCGGAGATCCGTAAAGCGATCATCAGAATTGCCAGCCGTCACGGTTTGAACGAAAACTGGCTCAACGACGCCGTTAAGGGCTATTGGGTCGACCACCGGGAAAATGTTTTGTTCGACCTACCCAATTTGACGGTTTTTGTGCCCGAGGCTGATTATCTGCTTGCTATGAAAGCAATTGCGGCGAGAGACAGCACATACGATCGCGAGGATGTCGGAACGCTCATCAACGTATTGGGTCTGACCAGGGCGGAGGAGGTTTTTTCAATTATAGAAAAGTACTATCCTAGAGATCAGATCAAACCGGCGACCCAGTATTTTATCGAGGAGATCTTTCAAAAGTGATCACTGCGGCCCAAACAAAACTGGAGATGGAACGAGATCCCAAATGGTGGAAAATTCCGCTAATGGACTTCGTGGATGATCTTCGTTATCACAAAGATCCGGCAGCGATCGCCGAACCATTCGATCTGAGCGACGAACGCAGAGATGCTGTTTTGGCGAGCGTGATCGAAACCCTGTGCGATGAGCTAAACATTCCAATTCCGAGTTGGTTGGGAAATGTGCCGGCTTGCCGTGAGCCTTATTTTATGTCGGGTATGGAAAGCCTAAAAGCGATCAGTCTGGTTGAAACGCCGGTACGGTTTCGATTGAGAAAGGTTTTCGTGATGGAGAACGTGTTGCACCGTGCCTGATCAAATACACATACGCCAGGCAACGCCCGATGACGCCAAGCCGCTCACGGATCTCTCGTACACCACATTTTGGGATGCCTTTGCCAATCACCCGAAAAATGGTCCGGACGACCTCGCACACTACATGCGGCAGGCATTTAACATCGACCAGATCACTGCCGAGTTGGCCGACCCCAAATCGATATTCCTTGTCGCGGAGATCGACGGCGAGTTCGCCGGGTACGCAAAGCTCGTGATCGACTACATCGAGCCCGGCGTCACCGCCGAAAGGCCTGTCGAGCTTAACCGCCTTTATTCACAGCAAAAGTTTCTTGGCAAGGGCGTCGGCCAGGCGTTGATGGATGCGTGCCTTGAACGGGCCGCGAAACATGACCACGATGTGATGTGGCTCGGCGTATGGGAATTTAACCCGCGGGCGCAGGCGTTTTACCGGAAGAATGGCTTTCGCGAGGTCGGGAAACACACCTTTCAACTCGGGTCAGACCCGCAAACTGACCTTTTGATGCAGCGGACCCTTTAACCCTTGTGATCATCCGAGCTTTATCTATTTGGATCTTATTAATCCTGGTCGAGACGCTCCACGGCATTTTGCGAGGGCTATTGCTCGTGCCGTTGGTCGGCCCGATAAGGGCAAATCAGATCGGCGTTGCGGTCGGTTCTTTGCTTATCTTGGTGATATCAATTTTGACGATCAAATGGATCGGTGCCACCCGAACGAGTGCGTTGCTGACGATCGGTATCGTTTGGGTGCTGCTAACATTGGCCTTTGAGGTCGGGCTTGGTTATGCAGTTGGCGGTTGGGACAGGGTTTCAATGGATTATGACCCTCGCCAAGCCGGCTTGATGCCGCTCGGCCTGCTAAGTATGATGCTCTCGCCATTGATTGCTCGCCGGATCAGAAATTAAGTTGCGCCGATTGTCAAGAATGAGTTATCGTTGCATCTGTGAGATATATCGAGAACCCTCCTAATCCCTACAACAAATACTCCGCCGAATATGTTGGTGAGCCGCCGCCGACAAAGCTCGAGATCTTTGAAGAAACGGCAACGAAGAAAATAATTACAAAGGCGTTCGCGTCGGATTGGGAAGGCGGTTGGCGTTATACCGTCAATTGCTATCGCGGGTGCGTTCATGGTTGTACGTACTGTTTTGCACGGCAATATCACGAATACCTTGGCTACGGAGCCGGAACAGACTTTGAGACGAAGATCGTCGTAAAACCTAATGCTCCGCAGTTGCTCAGGCAGGAGCTTAAAAAAACGCGGGACAAGATGCCGCATCTCGATTTTTCGTTTGCGACCGATCCGTATCTGCCGCTGGAGGCGAGCTATGAGCTGACGCGGAAGTGTCTTGAGGTTTGTGCAGAGTTTCGCGTGCCTGTCGGTGTAATTACAAAAGCGCCACTCGTGACGCGCGACATCGATATTCTTAGGAAATTAAAGTGCAGCGTTTTCTTTTCGCTGCCGTTTCTAACGAAAGAACGATCAAACCCGTTTGAACCTTACACACCTGTTCCCGAAGCCCGCTTTCGCGCAATGCGAGAGATCGCAGACGCCGGTATTCCGGTCGGGATTGGCATCGCTCCTGTGATTCCGGGCTACAATGAATCCGACATTCCGGGTCTGCTCGAACGTGCGAAAGAATCCGGTGCGACTCGCGCCTTTATGTCGATGCTTCATCTCGACACAGATTCGATCGAGGAGTATTTTGTCCAAAAAATGCACGAGCGGCTATCGCCCACAGCTGTTTCCAAGATCATCAACACGATAAAACGCGAACGCGGCGGCACGCTCCGGCACCTCACTTATAAAGACCGAAGCACCGGCAAAACGGAGCAGTGGGAAATGACAAGAAAGCTCTTTGACTTCCACGCCCGGAGGCTGGGGTTTAATCAGACTGCAATGAGGGCCGAACCCGAACCGGAATCCCTAGTTTTACAACCGTCACTATTCGGAACTTAAATTGTTGTTAACACGCCTCAAATGTAACCTTTCGCACATATCGGGGCGGGGGCAGGTTGATACCATATCATTCTGATAGATGCATGACATTTCGGATAATAGATGGAGGTTAATATGAGACAAAGTTTTTTTAATTTATTAGTGATCACGGTCTTTGTGGCGGCGCTGGGAACGGCGGCATTCGCGCAAAAAGCTAAAGAGATGAAAGCGGCCGAGGATCGCGTCGACAAGGCCTCAGCGGTTTTTACCGAGGTGATGAAGATCGATGACAAGGCGATTCCGAGAGACCTGCTGGCGAAGGCAAAGGCTGTCGTCGTTTTCCCTGGAGCCCTCAAATTTGGGTTTATTGTCGGCGGTCAGGGCGGTTCGGGCGTCGCAATCCGGCATTTGGACAAAGGGTGGAGCGCGCCAGCATTTATCAATATGGCAGGTGGCAGCTTTGGGGCTCAGATCGGCGGTCAGAAAACCGATTATGTGCTTTTGATCATGAATGAGAAAGGCTTGGACGGCCTATTAGCTGACAAGTTTGAGATCGGCGGCGAAGGCAGTGTATCCGCCGGCCCTGTGGGCCGCACAGCGGCGGCATCGACCAATGCAACGCTGGACGCAGAGATCCTATCTTATTCACGAAGCAAGGGTCTATTTGCCGGGATCGTGCTAAAAGGTGTGGTTATTACCCAGGATGAGAGCATTAACCAGGCCGTTTATAAAAAATCTGCCCGCGACATACTTGGCAATCCTCCGACGGCCTCGACAGACGCTCCAGCATCGCTGCAAAAGTTTCCGAAAACCGTAGCGATATACGCCAAATAACTGATCATGTCTTAGTTTCTCTAACCGCCGCGTATTCGCGCGGCGGTTTTTCTCTTAGAAGAATCCGCAAGCGGATGATAATCTGACTGATATGTCGAACAGGATCGAAGTTTTTAAAGAAATGCTGGCCTCGGATCCGGAAAACACGATGGTGATGTTCGGTCTCGCCAAGGAGTATGAAAAGCTGGGCCGACATACCGACGTTATCGAGCTTTTAGAAACATATCTTGCCAAATCTGATGACGAAGGAAATGCCTACGGCGTGCTTGCGAACGCGTATGCTCTCTCCGGTGACCGAGAAAAGGCGGCTGAGATCTACCGCAAAGGTATCGATGTTTCAATGGCGCACGGCCATCCGTCCATGGCAAACGAATATCGGATGACGCTGGATATCGAGTTGGCGGATTAAGGCATTATTGGGGAAGCTGCCCGAGAAACGCGTCGGGGTCGAACACGACATTGAGCTTTTTAACAACCCGCCCGTCCGAATCCAGAAGCCAGAGATTTGGAAATCCGTAGGATTCGTATTTCTCGAGAAAGGCCGTCCCCGCCTCGGATTCGAATTCGAGCCGCGAGAAAATATATTTCTCGTTTACTACTTTTCGAACTCCTTCGTTCGAAAAGACATCTTTATCCAGTCTACGGCAGGTCGAGCACCAGATAGCCGCCACCTCAACGATGACGAGCTTGTCTTCCGCCCTCGCTTTCTGAAAAGCCTGGTCGAGCGAAAGGCTCGTAAACCCGGTCGCGTGAACCGCCTGTCGGCCCAAATAGCTTTGAACCTCGACATTAATGAAATATACGGCGATGGGAATCGCAAGAAATATAGCAACGCGGACGATTCGACTGGAAAAAACCGATTTCATAGTTTGTGAGGCTAACCGCCCTACTTAGTGAATGCGAAGCATACCGAACAATATTCCACAATAACTTTCGTGGGCAGGATAGTTTATTGCAGAACGGCCGGGCAAGGCATAATCGAAGCCTTACCGATCCTTACCGGCTTCTCCGGTTTTTCGTCCGTTACTGCCGCTTTATTGATCGCATCGACTACTTCCATCCCGCTTGTCACGCGGCCAAATGCGGCAAATTTGCCGTCGAGGTGCGGCCCCGCGGCAACAAGGATAAAGAAATTTGTCGTGGCGGTGTTGGCATCCTCGCCGCGGGCCATCGAGACGATGCCGCGTTCGTGGAGAACCCTGCTTGGTTCGTCCGGGATGGCGCGGCGGGCACGAGAACCCATCGCCTGCGTCACGCCGCCCGTGCGGGTCCAGATATTGCCGCCCTGTATGACAAAGCCCGGGACGACGCGGCTGAACGTGGTCGTATCAAGCAATCCGGTTGCAACCAAATTTAGGAAATTACGTACGGATTCCGGCGCGCTTTCGGGAAACATTTCCATCTCGATGCTGCCAACATCGGTCTCGAGCGTGACGCATTTCGCCGCCATGGTTTTCACGTCCGAGCCGTCAAATGGCTCGAGCACGATAGCTGGTGTTGGCGTAGGCCGGGCGTTAGCCTTTGACGGAGCAATCTGCCCAAGGGTCGACGATACTGAAAACATCGTCAACCAAATTAACGTAAAACAAACACGTCCAAACATTGACTACATTTTCCGTAAAACGGTTTCGAGTGTAAAGTTGAAATGGCCAGAACCATTTGCGAAGCGGATGGTTTAATGCGAATAACCGGAATCCAAGTAAATATATGAAACGACTATCAGCACCATTCTTCGTTCTGCTTTTTGCAGTCTCGTCTTTCGCGCAGCGTGATCTTGGCTCTCGCCCCACCGAAACAGGCGGGCCGCTCATGTTTGAACAGGCGGCGTTTGATGTATTGCATTACGACATAACACTCAATGTAGATCCCAGAGCAAAGTCAATAAATGGCACCACCATGATGACCGCCCGGACGGTGATACCGACCAATATGATCGTACTCGATCTTGATACACCTTACGCGATCAGCAAACTGACCGAGGGCGGGCAAGCAGTAAAGTACCAACGGAAAGCAGGCAAGATCTGGATATGGTTCCCGATGACCAAGCAGGTCGGTGAGGAGATAAAAACCAGTATTTCGTATGCCGGCATTCCCCGCGAAGCTCCGCGTCCGCCGTGGATCGGCGGCTTTATCTGGCAGAAAACGGCCGACGGCAGCGACTGGGTATCGGTTGCTCTGCAAAACGACGGAGCCGACCTGATGTTCCCGTGCAAAGATCATCCTTCTGACAAACCGACGACCTCGGCAATGCATATCACAGTTCCCGACCCGCTCGTCGTCGCCGGTCCGGGCAAACTGCAGAGCGTTAAGAAAAACAGCAGCGGGACATCGACCTACAACTGGTATATGTCCAACCCGATCAGTAATTATTCGCTGGTCTTTAATGCCGGCCCCTATAAAACCATTGAGGACAAATACAAATCGATTTCAGGCGATACTCTGCCGATAATTTTTTATGTTCTACCCGAAGATTTTGCCAAAGGTGCGGGTCTGATCGCCGAGCAAAAGAAGTATCTCGCATTTTACGAAAAATATCTTGGCCCTTTCCCGTTCCGCGCGATCAAGGTCGGCATCGTCGAAACGCCGCATCTTGGGATGGAACACTCGACCGACATCGCTTACGGAAACAAGTTCAAGTATGACAAGGACGGCACCGACTGGCTGCTGCTTCACGAATTTGGCCACGAATATTGGGCGAATCTCGTAACCGCCTCTGATTGGCGCGATTTTTGGATTCACGAAGGTTTTCAGTCTTATATGGACACGCTTTATCAGGAGTATCTGCATGGCCAAGACGCATATCTAAGCGCGATGCACAACCGGATCAAGGGGCTCCGCAACATGCAACCCGTCGCTCCCCGCGAACCAAAGATCGCCTACGAGGTTTACCTCTCCGCTCCTGAATATACAAAATCCGACGGTGACATCTATGGCAAAGGGGCCCTCATCTTAAACACGCTTCGCTATCTGATCGGCGACGAAGCCTTTTTCAAAGCCCTGCACCACATGGCTTATCCGACCAAACAAATGGAAACGTACACCGACGGAAGACAAGAGCGCCTTGTAAACACCGACGATTTTCTCACAATAGCCGAGAAAGATTCGGGAATGAAACTTGACTGGTTTTTCGAGCTTTACCTGCGTCAGCCAAAACTGCCGAAACTGATCGGAACAACGGTCAGTGACTGTTCGACTAATTGCCAATTGGCCCTGCAATGGGAAACCCCAAACAACGTGCCGTTCCCAATGCCCGTCGATGTCGAGATCAACGGCAAAACCCGGCGGGTCGAAATGAAGGACGGCAAAGCGTCAATTTCATACACTGGAGCAGACCCGGTCGTCGATCCAAAGGGCTGGGTTTTGAAAGTACAGTAGGCCGTTGAAAGGGCTTTCACTCAGAACATCTAGCCCATAAGCGTTGTTGGAGGCGTGTTTCATCACCGAGAGTCGACGATTGTCTCGAAATCAGATCTTCAAGTGCGTACGCGCTTCCCAAATTTCGGGAAAAAATTTCTTGGTCAGCGTGGTCATAAGATAGCCTACGCCCTCTGATCCGCCGGTGCCGCGTTTCATGCCCAGCATCCGCTCGACCATCAGGATGTGGTTGTACCGCCACGAGACGATCAGTTCGTCGTGCTCGATGAGCAGGTCCTGCATGTTGTAAAGCTCCGCGTACTTTTCCGGATGCGTCAGAACTTCGACGGTCGCCGCGACTTTTTCTTCGTGGCTCTCGACCGCAAAATTGTTTCGAGCCATCAACGACCAGAATGCATCGGCGAGCGACCGCTCATTAATACGCCGTGTCAGCCTTTCGAGAGCGTATTCATCGTGCTTGAAAGTCGCCAGCATCTTCTCGTCCTTTGCACCCGAGACGAATTCGAGCTCGCGAAACTGCATTGACTGAAAGCCGCTGGCCGGATTGAGCCTGTCGCGAAATTCGAGAAAGCCGATCGGGGCCATCGATTCGAGAATGTGAATTTGGCTGACGAGTATCCGCTCGATCGAGACGACGCAGCGCAACGCGTGATTTGCCCGAAACATCCGCTCCTCGTCCAGCCACTTTATGGTCGCGTCGAGCTCATGGAGTATCTGCTTAAACCATAGCTCGTAGGTCTGATGGATGATGATAAAGAGGTGCTCGTCATGGCTCAGCGGCTCCGAGAGTGTTCGCTGCAATGCGAGCAACTCGGGTACCCTGAGATATTCGTTGTATGAAAGTGGGGCATTTTTGCCGTAATCCGATCCCATATATCTCGCCTATCTTGCTAATAAATATGGCTTTATCTTCCTTTATTGCCTAATTTATGTCAATTTTCGGCTAAAATCGCATAATTGGCTATAAATTCCTTGACACGACCGACATATTTGGTTAAATTTCCCTTCGTCTATCAAACACAACAAAAAATAAGGCAAAAGATCTTGCAGTTTAAGATTTGAGTACTTTTGGAAACATTGAGTGCGACATAGATTTTGACTGCACGGGCATAGCCTAGATTTATCGGCGGTGCCGGCGTTTATTCTCTAACTGCCGGCTGGCGGGAAGAGTATTGAGGCTTGAAGGTTTAGGAGGATTTAAGTAGTGATTTCAAAAACGATCGGAAAGGTCAAATGGTTTAACAATGCCAAAGGCTATGGCTTTATCGAGCAGCCCGGCGAACAGGATATTTTCGTGCATTACAGTGCTATCACAGGCGACGGCTATAAGACCCTTATCCAGGGTCAGGAGGTCGAATTTGAGGTGACAGATGGACCCAAGGGACCCCAGGCCGAAAACGTTATGAAAGTCGCGTAAATTTAAATTTACCGTATCGGATAAAAAAGCGAACATCCACGCCGGGTGTTCGCTTTTTCTCAAACCAGTTCTTCGCCCTTGGCTTTTAGGGTTCGCCGCCACAACTCGCGGTATGACGTAAATCTCGCCACTAGGGTATTAAAGTAATATCTCTGGGCGTAGGAGAGATTGCGGTTATCCGCAATGCGTTTAATATACGAATCGAGCCGTGCCCGTGCCTCGAGCGGAGGTCGTTTTGCGGTACCGTTAAAGTAAATGTCGAAATCGATCTTAAGCTTGCGAATATCGTCCTCGAGCCGCGAAAGCTGATGATCGATCTCGCCTGCCTCATCCTGTTTCGACTGGATGTTTCTGTATAATTTGTTTCCGATCAGTGCCATTTTGAAGGGTTCCTTGGTGGGTGTGACGCGCGGGGGAATCGCTATTTAAATAAATCAGCAAACAATATATATTTCCATGTTTTTTTTGCTTTCGGTTAAGATATTTGTATGCGGTCAGCCAAAGCTGCGGTCTCAAATACAACGCTACGCAATATTCCCTCGGTGGACGAACTTCTTCGCTCGCCGATCGGTGAGGCACTTATCGTCGCGTCGGGCGAAAAACACGCCGCACAGCTTGCCCGGCGAGCTATCGAGAGTTTGCGGGAAGAGATCGGTAAGGGTCGCAGTGACGGATCAAAAGAGATAATGTTGGCGGCGGCGCAAAGACAATTGAACACCATCGGGCAGTCGGAGAAAATATCCGGAACTAAGCGCGTCATCAACGCGACCGGCGTTATCATCCATACCAATCTCGGCCGTGCACTACTATCCGAAAATGCTCTTAAAGCGGTCACTGACGCGTCCGGCTACTGCGCTTTGGAATACGACCTCGAAGCCGGAAAGCGCGGGCGCCGCGGCGCGCGGGCCGAAGCTCTGCTTAGAGAACTGACCGGAGCCGAAGACGCTCTCATCGTCAATAACGGAGCGGCCGCCGCGTTTTTTGTCTTGATGGTTTTTGCATCCGGTGGCGAAGCCGTCATCTCGCGAGGCGAGCTCGTCGAGATCGGCGGCGACTTTCGTGTGCCGGATGTTTTGTCGCAATCGGGCGGCGTCTTGCGTGAGGTGGGGACGACGAATAGGACAAGGCTCGCCGATTATGAGAAGGCGATCGGAGAAGCAACGCGGATGATCCTGCGGGTTCATCCGTCCAATTACAAGATCGTCGGTTTTACTGCTACGCCTACGATAAAAGAACTCTCGGCCCTCGCCAAAAAACACGGTGTCCTGTTTTATGAGGATCTCGGATCGGGTGCGCTGATCGATCTGAGCGAATTCGGACTTGTAGATGAGCCAATTGTTAGCCATTCGATCGCGGCTGGCGTAGATATCGTTTCATTTAGCGGTGACAAGCTGCTTGGCGGACCGCAAGCCGGGATCATCGCCGGACGGCGCGAGTTTATTGTAAAACTGCGAAAACATCCGCTCTATCGTGCTCTTCGGGTCGATAAGGTCACAAACGCCGCCCTCGAAGCGACGCTCGAGTCATATCAAAGAGGCCGCGCTGTCGATGAAGTTCCCGTCCTCAAAATGCTATCGGCATCGGCTGCAGATATTAAGGCAAGATCGAATGAATTTGTAAAGCGACTTAAGCTAGAGAAAGGCCTCCATTTGGAGCTTATAGATGGTCTTTCGGTGATCGGAGGCGGTGCCGCCCCGGACGTTCATCCGGCGACGACGCTTATCGCCATGCGTCACGACACGCTTTCGACAGAACTACTAGAGACGGGCCTGCGTCTCGGCTCACCGCCCGTAATCACTCGGATAGAGAATGATCGTGTACTTATTGATCTTAGAACCGTATTAGAAAAGGATGAGACAGCATTATTGAACATCCTGAGGAATATAGCTTTTCAATTTCCCGGCGGAACCATAAGTACGGCCCAGTGACCCGGTCGTCTGTATTCCACATTCGTGGCCGTGTGACGGAGGCGGTTCTGACCCCGCTAGCCGTTCTTTTGTGAAAAATCCTGCATAAAGTCGACGAGCGCGTTGACGCCGGCCGTAGGAAAGGCATTGTAGATAGAGGCCCTCACGCCGCCGACTGAGCGGTGGCCTTTGAGGCCATCGAGGCCGTGGGCCGTCGCCTCAGAGCAAAACTGCTTTTCGAGGTCCTCAGAGGGCAGGCGAAATGTGACGTTCATCAGCGACCGCGCCTCGCGTACGGCATGGCCCGTGTAATAACCATCGCTCGCGTCTATCGCGTTGTAAAGAATAGCGGCCTTCGCCTTATTTTTCTCTTCCATTGCGGCAAGCCCGCCTTGCTCACGCAGCCAGTCGCAGACAAGGCCGATAATATAAATTCCCCAGGTGTTCGGGGTATTAAGCATCGATCCGTTTTCGGCGATTAGGCGATAATCAAGCATCGAATGCTGATTTTCCGGCACCTTTGAGACCATGTCATCGCGGATTATAACGAGCGTTACGCCGCTTGGGCCGATGTTCTTTTGTGCGCCGGCATAGATCAAAGCGTGTTCGCGGACGTCAATCGGTTTTGACAGAATATTTGACGACGCGTCGCAAACAACCGGAGTGCCGCCGCCATCTACATCGTATTTGAATTCGACACCCTCGATCGTCTCATTCGATGTGTAATGTATGTATTTCGCATCGGGGCTAAAGCTTAAATCATCTTGTGAGGGTATTGTGTCAAAGCCGCGATCGGCGCCCGAAAAAATCACATTTACATTGCCGCAACGCTTTGCTTCTTTAAGGGCTTTTTTGCCCCACGCCCCGGTTATTACATAGTCTGCCGTTTCCCCAGCCGAAAGAAAATTTATCGGGACCATTGAAAACTGCAGCGTCGCTCCGCCCTGTAAAAATAGAATGCGATAATTCTCAGGGATTGAAAGCAGCTCACGTATCCCTTGCTCCGCCGCAGCAAGGATCGCCTCGAAGGGCTTAGAACGATGGCTGATCTCCATTACGCTCATTCCGATGCCGCCGAGAGAAAGCATCTCTTCGCGTGCTTTTTCGAGGACAGGAGCCGGTATGATCGCCGGTCCGGCGCTAAAATTGTAAATCTTGCTGGTCATCTATCCTCCTTCGACGGGATACATTGGAATCGAATTGATAAGATACCACAGCCAAAACAGATTTTGAATTTGGTGGATTTGCCTGAAATAACATTAACCCCGCTGTAATATTTCATTTTTCCGCCCAGACTGGGTTAGAATAACTAAAAACATCAAACTCTTATTGAGAGTCTCGCATCCTAAAAACGCTTTGTACGATTGTTTATAGATCTTCGGAGGAATTAAATGTCGCGTAAGTTTTATTTTACTATAATGTTGAGCGTCGCACTCGTCGCATTTGGTCATTTGTCCGGCTTTGCTCAGACTGCCCCGGTAAGCGGAACGGTCGAATTAAAAAAGGCCGACGGTACTCGAGAACCGGTCGTAGGAGCTTTGATAGACGTTTATCGAACCGACGTAAAATCAGGGTTTCCCTCTGCAAAGACCGGTAAGAAAGGTGAATTCGCCTTCGCCGGGCTTACTTTAGGCGGAACATTTACTTTTGGCATCAGTGCCCCAAACTGTGCACCGACCATCTTTCCGGGCGTTAAGGCGGGCCAGGAAAAGCTCATTATTACCATGAGCCCCGGCGACGGAAGCAAATTGTCCGAGGCCGATGTAAGAAAGGGAGCGGTTGCTAAGACTGGCGGGACGACCGCCGAATTAACCGCCGAGGAAAAAAAGGCACAGGCCGAGTACGAAAAGAAGACCGCCGAAATTACCGCTAAGAATGAAAAGATCAAAAATGCGGGTGAGATAGTCGCCCGGACATTAAAAGAAGGCAACGATGCGTTTACCGCAAAAAATTATGACCTTGCAATAGCCAAATACAGCGAAGGCCTCGATGCCGAACCCGATTTTGTCGGCAGCGCCCCCGTTCTGCTCAATAACCGTGGAGCGTCCTATTCGGCACGGGCGGTTGAGACCTATAACAAAACGGTCAAATCTACGGACGCAACTCTGAAAGTAGAGGGTATGGGAAAGGTCAGGAAAGATCTGCTTGATTCTTCGGCGTCGTTCACCCGTGCCTGGAATATTACGAAAAATGCTCCGGTCGCGGACATTGCCGACCCTAAGGCAAATGACGCTAACAAGCTTGGGGCACTTCGTGGTATCCGTGACACATTCCGCTACGCTGTACTGACGGAGCAGGTAGACCCCGCCGTTATCGAAGATGCCAAGGTAATGATTCCTGAGTTTTTGGCCCTCGAATCGGATGCCGCGAAAAAAGCCGAGGCAAGTCTAATATTTGCAGACCTTTATCGTGTTACGGCCGATTCGGATAACGCGATCGCCGCCTACAAAAAGATACTCGAAACATCGCCGGAAAATGCCGATGCGTTGGTCGGTGTCGGGCTTAGTCTGGTGAACAACGGTTATATTAAGGATGACAAGGCCCAGCTTCAGGAGGGGGCAAATTACCTTCAGAAGTTTGTCACAATCGCACCCGATTCGCACAAGTATAAGGCGAACGCGATCGAAGCGATCGCCACGCTCAAATCGCTCTCAAATGTCGCCCCGCAGAAATTACCCGCGGGCGGCAAGAAAAAGCCGTAGTTTTGTACAAATGACTTATCCGAGCCGTGCCTGTTACGATCAAGCACGGCTCATTTTATGTCGATCACGATAAGAAAAATAGGGGAAGCGGATCTCGCAGCGGTCGTCGAAATGATGCGTGAGTTTGCCGTGTACGAAAAACTCGCTGAATACTGCACCGTGACAGTTGAACGGCTGCAGACCGCGATGTTTGGCGAAACGGACTTAGTCGAGGGGTTGATCGCCTTAGAAGATGAAACCCCTTTCGGCTATGCACTCTTTTATCCAAATTTTTCGAGCTTTCGCGGCGAACGTGGCCTCTATTTAGAGGATATTTACATCCGCGAACAATATCGGCGTCATAATCTCGGGATGCAGATGCTGCAAAAAATCGCTTTTCTTGCAAAGCGGCGCGGCCTCGAACGCATCGATTTTCAAGTGCTCGATTGGAATACTCCCGCCGTCAACTTTTACCAAAAACACGGCGCCGAGATACGCGACGATGAAAGCCATTTCAAATTTGCCGGCGCCGCCTTCGAAAAACTCGCGTCCTGAGTTCCATTCTTCTTGTCCTTCTTAGCGGCCTTTGCGGCTTTGCGGGAAACAAACGGATTTCATTTTAAAATAAGGGCTGTCACAAACCGCCGACGCGCGGTGTTTCTCTCATGTAAAAGCACATATTCAGAAGTAATTTCGGAGGTTTTGATGAGAAATAATTTATTGCGTGCCGCACTGACGATGTCAACGATAGTGTTTATCGTTATCGTGATCGGCCATATTGTGATCGTCGCCCAAACAACGGTCACAGGAACCTGGACCGCAAATATCCGCAGCAGCAAGCCCGTCAAAGTCGATAAAAATAAAGATGATGACGACGATAACTGGAACGACAAACAGGGCCGTGACGACCCGAACAAAATCCACATCTCGTTCGAACGCCGCACCGCCCGCGGCAGCAACCAGAACGGCAACAGTTACAATTACAGTGACCTCCAGGGCCTTACCAAAGAGCAGGCGCAGAACAGCAAAGTCAATTTCCGCCTCGTTCGCGAAGCCGGGACCGTCGATTGCGAAGGCACATTTGTCGACGGCAAAGGCTCCGGCACGTTTACATTCACGCCGGATCAGGGCTTTGTCGCGGCAATGAGATCGCGCGGTTTCGATTTTGAAAAACAGGCCGGAAAGCACGATCAGGACCCGGGCGAGCGACTGATGAACGCCGCGTTCGTCAACGTCACCGTTGCTCTGGCCGATGATCTGCTTTCGGCAAATTTCGGCAAGCTCGATACCGATGACCTGTTCAAGGCCGCGATCTTCAAGGTTGACGGCAAATTTATGGCTGAGATGAAGGCGACAGGTTTCCCGAACCTACAGATGGAGGACCTTGTAAAGGCGCGCATCTTTAAGATCGATGCCAATTATGTGCGTCAGGTGCACGATATGGGCTTTGACAACCGAGAGTTCGAAGGGCTGGTAAAATTTCGAATCTTTAAGGTCACACCCGAGTATTTGGCCGACCTGAAAGCTGCCGGATTGACCGATCTGGATAGCGAGGATGTAGTCAAATGCCGCATCTTTAAGATCGACGCGGATTTTGTCCGAAAGGCCAGAGCGACCGATCCGAATGTGCGGGTCGAAGATCTGGTCAGGATGAAGATCGGGGTCTATCGCTATAAGGACAAAGACTCGAATTAGGATCGTTCCTTCCTTACCGAGGGCAAGGGTACGCGACCTTTGCCCTTTGTCGCGCTAACTCATGATCCTTAGCGCGAGATACGGTGCGATGCAAAAAAGCCAAATGCTGAGCTTAAAAAAGAACATTGCTTTTAGGCTGATCGAGTCGTACTTTTCGGCGCTGACGCCAAAAAACCGTTGGCTCAGGCCGACAAAAAACCCGTGGGCGACGAGATACAAAAAGAACCATAGCAGTAGCATCGCGTAATTAATTACGGCGGACCACGCAAAAAAGTGACGAAGTGTTTCGATAGTCATATGATTTGACCTCCTTTTTCCACCCACACAGTATCACATCTTGGTCATTCAAACTGTTTCTTAAAATCCTCAAAGGTCTGTTTGATCGCCTCCACGTCAATACGCAAACTCGCCACTTCCTCTTCCAGCTTTTCGATCCGCTCTGTGTCAACGCCGGCGCGCTTTTGCGGTACGGTCTGTGCCGCCGCAATCGCCTCGACGTCGATCTCGCCGGATAACAAATGAGCGAACCGGGCCTCTTTCTGACCCGATTGAACAGGCAGCTTGATGACAAGCGGATCGTCACGCCGCGCGAGGCCGTCGAGCGTTTCCTGAATCTCGCCGAGCCCCGAAAATCCATACAGCCGCTCGGTCCGTGTCCGCAGCTCGCCTAGGGTCTGTGCTCCGCGCAGCAGCATTACAGCGATCACAGCAACCTCCGGCGGCTCAAGCTCGTACACCGTTGGCAGCATGTGCTTGTATTTCGGCACGCGGCTAGTGCTGCCGTAAAAAACATAGACGAGATTACGGTCACGCAGTGTTTCGAGAGTATTGGTGACGATGCTTTCGTTATATGAGACGACCGGGTCTCGGTTGTTTTTTTGATTACAAGCATTGACTAGAGCATTTAGCGTCAACGGATAATATTCCGGCGTAGTAAGTTGTTTTTCGACCAGTGCACCAACGATTCGGGCTTCGGTCTCGTTAAGTATTTCGGGCATATCTTACATCGGACGGACTTCTCTGCATCTTAGCGTCTCTGCGGAGGATATTACAGTACTACCTCAACCGCCTTTAGTAATTTACAATCTTATTAATGGATATTCTAGTCGCTCGGACCTCCGCAGAGATCGACGCCGCTTTCGAGCGGCTGTCTGCCGCCTCGCGTCTCGGCTGCGACACAGAAACATCCGGCTTGAGCTCAAAATATGGCAGGCTTTTCTCTGTCCAGTTCTCTGACGGCGAATTCAACGTTCTGGTTCCCATCAGCGAGGGCATAGACCTCGGCCGCCTCGCCGAAACACTGACAAACCCCGCGATCACCAAGATATTTCACAACGCCAAATTCGACCTCGATTTTCTGAGTGAAAACGGCTACAGTGTCGAAAATGTCTACGACACAATGATCGCCGAAAAGGTCCTCACACGCGGGGCCAATCAATCCGCCTCGCTCGCCGAGACGCTCTACCGCTACTTTGCCGTCGATCTCGACAAATCACAGCGGGCAAAATTCAGCCGCAAATGGGACGGCATCTGGACGGACGAGCTGGTCGCCTACGCTTTGTCGGACGTAATTCATCTGCCCGCCCTCATGAGGGAACAGTCCGAGTGGTTGGATCGGCTTGATCTGAGAGAGAGGTATGAAGAACAGATCATGACGCTCGACCCTGCCTTCCAGCGAGGTTCTGCTTAGTGTGATGATGATGATGTTCAGCGTGGTAGATCGTAAAGTAGAACATCTCCCTGAGCGTCAACTTTCCCAGCAACGGATGCGGCAGCACGATAACTTCCAGTTTGTCCTCGTTATATTTTTCAATGCTGGAGCAGAGTTTTGCGATACGTTCCGTCAGGTTGATGACCAAGTCATCCTTCCGGTCGAAAGGTATCTCTTCCGGCCGAAACTGTGCAGGTGCGCTGCCGCCAGCGGCAAGTTCAGATCGATAGCGAGAAACGAGTTCATCGTAGCCCAGCGAAGCATGATCCGACGTTCCAAACATGGCCTTGAGCGCAAATTCGGGCGCACGCAAACCCTTGTTTAGCGGTTCCACCGAACGGCACAGATGATCGATCTGCTGCCCTGCGCTCCATTTTCCCCCATTTGGCGAAAACATGAAGTCATCCTCGGAGAGCCCACTAATAAAATCAGAAAAAGCGGCGTATTTATTATTCAGTTCGGCGATTATCGTTGATCTATCCATCGGTTAATTCTCCATTAATTTACCAGCGATGATAGGCGGGATGCCCTGCCCTAACAGCGACAAATGTCCCGCGGCAGGTCGCGCAAACCTTATCATTTGCTATAAGCTCCGCCTCGACCGTTGCTCGGTCTTCACGTGATTCAACGACTCTCGCACGCAAGTGGATAGGGGCATCGAATGGCGTCGGCCGCAACAGTTTGACGTGAAAATCGGCGGTCACGGTACAGTCGGGCTCGGTTTTGCCGTCGCGTTTCATCAGGAAATACGCGGCGGTCCAATTTGAGTGGCAATCGAGCAACGCTCCGATAATCCCTCCATTCAACATGCCCGGAAACGCCTGATGGTGCGACTCGGCATGCCAGACGGCGACGACCTCATCGCCATCGGGAAAGCTCGCGATATGCAGCCCTCTATCATTCGCCGGGCCGCAGCCGAAGCAGATGCTCATCGGCGAGTAAGTCTCTTGCAAAGATCGTTGATTATCCATAATATATTCCCCAAGCCTAGCATAAACACTCAAAAAATATGGAGCAGACGAACGCGGCGCCCCGCCTCACTTTTCTCGACATGAACGGCTATCAGTGGACGGTGATCTTTGCCGCTTGGCTCGGCTGGGGTTTTGACGTTTTCGATGGCCTGCTTTTTAATTACGTCGCTCCGAACGCGGTCCCGACGCTGCTGGGTCTCGAGATCGGTTCGGCGGCGGCAAAGGCCGCGACGCTGCAATGGACCGGCATTCTAACATCTGTCCTGCTGATCGGTTGGGCTGTCGGCGGTGTGATATTTGGCAAGGTCGCAGATCGGATCGGCCGAACGAAAACGCTGCTGCTAACGATGCTGCTTTACTCCGTCGGCACTGCGGCGTGTGCCTTTGCTCCAAACATCTGGGTTCTTTTGCTTTTTCGCATTATCGCCAGTCTCGGCATCGGTGGCGAATGGGCGGCCGGGGCGGCGATGGTCGCCGAGGTCGTACCGGAAAAACGCCGTGTCGAGGCGGGTGCGTTGCTCTATACGTCGGCGCCGTTCGGACTTTTTTTAGCGACATTTGTTACATATCAGGTGACGGGCGTCTATTTTAATGACCCGGCGGTTTCGTGGCGGTACGTATTTTTATTTGGCCTCGTCCCGGCGGCGGCGGCGTTTCTCGTCAGGCTCTTTGTTAAAGAACCCGACCGCTGGAAAAAGGTTGCGGCGGGCGGCCATGCACGGATCGCCGAGCTTTTCTCGCCGCAATATATTCGCCTCACGATCAGCGGATTTGTGATGGCGGTGACGGCCTTGATCATGTGGTGGAGCTGCAATGCTTTCATCCCTGTGGTCGCAAAGGGATTGGCATCGCATGAGGGGCAATTGCTCGGCCTTGATGCTTTGGCGATGGAATCAATGGGCCAGCAATGGGTCAGAACCGCGACGAACAGCTTTAATCTCGGCGGTCTGATCGGGACGCTGCTGACAATACCAGTGGCGAAATATTTCGGCCGCAAAACGATGTTTTTTATTTATTTTTTGGCGGCGGCGGTATCGATAATGTGTGCATTTGGCCTCGATCTCGATGCCCATACGCGGCTTTACATGTATTTCCCGATCGGCCTGACGGTTTTTGGCGTCTTCGGCAGTTTTACCTACTATCTGCCCGAGCTTTTCCCGACGCGGCTGCGGGCGACCGGGGCCGGGTTTACATATAATATCGGCCGCCTGATCGCCGCAGCCGGGCCATTTCTGGTTGGCAGCATCGCCGCCGCCGGTGCAAACGCACTCGACAGCGCGATGCATGTCTTATTTTGGGTTGGTGCGGTGCCGATTGTAGGATTGTTGTTACTGCCTCTCGTTATCGAGACAAAAGGCCAGGTGTTGGCCGACTAATACGGAGGAAACTCATGAAGGTTTGTACCCACGTTTTTTCACTCGCCATCGTCGCGTTCTTGATCCTCGGCGTTGTCTTAGGCTGTGGAGGCGGTGTTTCAAACGATGCCTGCATCAGCACCGTAGCCTATCAGGGCAAGACATTCGAGGGGAAAGCAAAAGATGCCGACGAAGCTGCACGCAACGCCTGCAACAATTACTGCCGCGATGCCGATCCCGAATACGAAGCGCGTTACGGCATATGGCTTGAGTCACCCAAAGGCAAGGCAGCCGGTTCGCCGTCCAAACAGGAAGCGATCTTCAAAGACAAAGATCTGATGTCTTTCGTTACCGAAACATGTAGCAAGAAATGCGTGGCTGATATGAAACCAGAGGCGAAATGCAAATAACACTAGTTGCCTTTTAGCGGCACTTTGTCCAGCGTCCTTGTGGTGTGGTCGGTGACGCTCATCACCGGCTGGCGGTATTCGTCGAGCTGTCCGGTCGTCTGCGGAGCGAGTTGGGGCGGAGCCTGGTTACCGGTGGTGGCGTCCGCTGCTTTGAGTTTCGCATCGATCAATTTCGGCACCTGTCTTATCAGCGTAAAACAAATGCCAAATAGCACAAAAAGATAAACCAGCGCCAGAGCGCCGACCGCGTCCGCTTTTACGTTATTTCCGAGCAGTACGGCAACGAGGCCGACCAAAATTCCGAAACCAGCAAGCACGACCACAATTAGGGTCGTCAGGATATTGCTGAGCATCTTGCCCGGCGTTCCATCTTTGTCGGTCTCTTCGGCCTTAGAAAGACGCTCACCGCAATCGTTGCAGTATTTGAGCGACTTGTTTACGACCTTTCCGCAGTTTGGGCAATACATTGTTTAATTTCCAACAAGTTTTGTGTCGATCTTTTCTTCGAGCCAGTTTGTCAGGCTGTCCAGCGTCTCAATATGTACCGGCCGCCCTTTCCACGCTTTGAACGCCCAGACAAATAGTAGAATAGTCGTTACGATCTGAAAGAAAAAATTACCCGCCTCGGCGACACCGGTTATGTTGCCAAGGATACCTAGGATCGTTGTCACGATTAGGATGCCGATATGTGCGGCTAAACCCTGGGCAGCATGAAACCGTACTTTGGTCTCGCCTTTAGGCATTATAAATAGCAACACAAGGCCCGCGATCAGCCCGATGAACCACGGCAGATACGGCAAAGCGGTGACGATGTTTTCCGGCAAGCCGATCTTTTCGATCTTGCGGCTGGATGTTTGGCTGACGTTTGAAATACCGGCTGGTTGGTACTGAGCGGGTACATATTGTCCGTTGTACGGTGCCGAATATGTAGAAAAATCCTGATTAGCAAACCTCCGCGTCTGTTCCTCGGTCGGGCCAGTCTGCGGAAAGGTCTGAGTCGCGGTACCGGTCTTTTCAAAAACCTGTGTCGCCCCGGCCTTGTCCGGAAACTCGGGATCGAGCGGATTTGTATCGTACTTATTAGCCATCGTTCTGGTAATTTTACGACTTTACAGTCATATTAGTTCGCGATTTTTATACCAAGTTCTTTCAACTGCGACATATCAACATCACCCGGCGAATCCATCATCAGATCCTGAGCCGATGCAGTTTTTGGGAACGCCATTACATCGCGGATATTCTCGGTTCCACACAGGATCATGCAGGTTCGTTCGATGCCCGCAGCAAAACCGCCGTGCGGCGGCGTTCCGTACTCCAGAGCATCGAGGAAAAACCCAAACCGCTCGCGAGCCATTTCTGATGACAACCCGAGAGCTTTAAAATTCAACGCCTGTATATCTTTTTGATGGATACGGATCGAGCCGCCGGCACATTCGTAGCCGTTGATGACGGCGTCGTATGCCTTGGCCCGCACTTGTCCGAGCAAGTGATGCTGCGACGGGTCATTGACCGCTGTTTTGAATAGTTCGAGATCCTCGTCCATCGGCGACGTAAACGGATGATGAGCGGCGGCATAGCTGTCCGTTTCCTCATCATGCTCAAACATTGGAAACTCTGTAACGATCAGCGGTTTGTACGCCGCGCGGTCGATCAGGTCTTCGCGTTTTGCAACCTCGACGCGCAAAGCTCCCAGCGAAGCCGCGACGACAGATTTTCGTCCTGCGATGATCAAAACCAGATCGCCTTTATCGGCTCCAGCAGCAGACGCCAATTCTGTGATCTTCTCTTTGCCCAAAACCTTGAGCAGCGACGAAGTTGTCTCATCAGCGACCTTGATCCACGCCAATGCTCCCGCTCCGTAACGCTTTGCAAAATCCTGCAGATCGTCTAGCTGCTTGCGCGAGTAGTCCGCCTTGCCTTTCACAACGATACATTTGATCTCGCCTTTAGCAGCCAATACAGATGCAAACGGTGCAAAATCAGTTCCTTCGAGTGATGCCGACAAGTCCTGCAGCTCCATCTCGAAACGCAAGTCGGGCTTGTCCGAACCGTATCGACGCATCGCCTCTGCGTGCGTCAGACGCGGCCATTCGGCGGGCAGTTCGACACCGATCAGCCGCAGGACGTGATTAAACATCCCTTGTATCTCGCGATAAATGGTCTCGCGATTTGGGAACGACATCTCCATATCGAGCTGCGTAAATTCCGGCTGACGGTCGGCTCTTAGGTCTTCGTCGCGAAAACATCGGGCGATCTGGTAATACTTATCAAACCCGGAGACCATCGTGAGCTGTTTGAGGATCTGCGGCGACTGTGGCAACGCAAAGAATTTACCTGAATGGATACGCGACGGCACGATAAAATCGCGAGCGCCCTCTGGCGTAGATTTGAGCAATATCGGCGTCTCGATCTCGATAAAACCGCGTTCGTCAAAATACTCACGGATCGCCCGAACCGCCTTCGCACGCATACGGATATTGTGCTGCAACTGCGGTCGACGCAGATCGAGATAGCGGTATTTCAGACGCGTGTCTTCGGCCGCCAGATTTTCCGACCCGGCGACCTCAAGTTGAAACGGCGGCACCTTTGCGTCGTTAAGGATCAGGAGTTCGTTTACCTTTACCTCAATATCGCCCGTCGCGAGCTTTGCGTTATGTGTCCCCGCGGATCGCGAAACAACCTCGCCCTTGACCGCAATAACAAATTCGCCTCGAAGATTCTTGGCCTTTGCATGCGCCTCGGGCGAGTCGTCTTCGCTCAGGACAACCTGCGTCAAACCCTCGCGGTCGCGCAGATCGATAAACGTAAAAACACCAAAATCACGCTTCTTCGCAACCCAGCCCATCAACACAACCTGCTGCCCAACCTCACCCTCGCGTAGCTCCCCGCAAGTATGCGTCCTCTCCAAATTTCCTAATGTGTCTAACATAGATCTTTTTTTTGCCGCGGATCTGACGGATAACGCTGATCAGAAAAAAGAAGTTATGATCTGCTTTTCTTATCTGCGTCATCCGCGTTTATCTGCGGCCAAATATCTTACCAAAATAAAAAAGCCTTTCGGTTTGAGACAAACGAAAGGCTGAGCGTCATCAGATTAACACTCGCCTCACGTATTGTTATTGTCGTCAAATCGAATTGCTTTCATCAAAAATAAAACCTAGCGAAATAATACAGTATCGGTGCTCCAAAGAGCAAACTATCGAGCCGGTCGAGCAAGCCGCCATGACCGGGTAGGATGCTGGCAGCATCCTTTGTTTTTGAGCCGCGTTTCATTGCGCTTTCAGCGAGATCGCCGAGTACACCGACGACCGCCAGAACAATTGCGAGCGGTATCGAGCATTTATATGGCAGCTCAGGAAAGAACCACCACGTCGCAAGTGCCGCGAATCCGGCTGCGGCAAGCATACCGCCGATCAGGCCCTCGACGGTCTTACCGGGCGATATCGCGGGTGCGAGTTTGTGCTTGCCGACTGCACGACCGGCAAAGTATGCTCCGGCATCCGAACCAAATATCACAAGGAAAAAGAACGCGAGCAAATGCGTCGATAGATTTGGCGTATTCTCAAATCCAACCCGCGTCGCAACCAAAAACCCGCCCAGAAACCCGACATACAAAACACCGAGTATCGTCACGCCGACTCCGGTCAGCATTTTGGAAAAATCCAACTTGAAACGAACGGTCTGCGATATCAGAACGACGATCGTCACCAAAGCAACGGTCGCGATCAGCAGATCGGGTGATTTTGCCGGAGCATCAAAAACAAACCCGACAAACAATGCGGCCGAACCTAAATATCCGATCGCCGCATCAGCCTTCAGCTCAAGCTTTTTCGTCAGTGAATAAAATTCAAACAAACCCGCCGCGAGGGCAAACGCCGCGATCGCGACAAAGATCCATATCGACTGTTTGTACCAAACCGGCAAAACGATCGACGCGATTATGACGGGTAAGGCGATAAGGGCTGTAAGAATGCGAGTTTTCATATAAATTTTGCACCGCAGAGACGCAAAGACGCGGAGAAGAAAATGCAAAAATCACTTGTCTGTCGAACAGCACTCCGCCCGCTTCTCTCCGCGTCTCTGCTGTCAAATTACTTAACTCCTCCAAACCGCCGGTCGCGTTTCTGATAGTCCAGTATCGCCTCAAATATCTGCGGCCGCCGAAAATCGGGAAACAACACCGGTGTCACATATATCTCGCTGTAAGCGAGCTGCCAAAGCAAAAAATTTGAGATGCGAAATTCGCCGCTCGTCCGGATCATCAGATCGACCTCGGGCAAGCCGTAAGTGTATAGATTGCGTTCAATATCGGCCTCGGTGAGGCGTTCGAGACTTTTGCCCTGTTGGGTCAATTGCTCGGCCGCACGCATCGCGGCCTGCGTTATCTCCGCCCGCCCGCCGTAATTAAGGGCGACACTCAAGACCATACCCGTATTGGCGGCGGTTAACTGGCTAGCTTCGGCCAGCTCGGCCTGAACATCAGGGGCGAGGCCCGTAATATTTCCTATCGCCTGAAAGCGGATATTATTGCGGTGCACATCGTTTAACTCGCGTTTTAGCACACGCTTTAGCATCGACATGAGGCCCGAAACTTCAGCCTTTGGCCGTTTCCAATTCTCGGTCGAAAAGGCGTAAAGAGTGACCGCCTTGATCTCCAGCCGGGCACAGGTGTCAATGATCGCCTTGACCGAATCAGATCCGGCACGGTGGCCAAAGATTCGGGGCTTTCCCTGCAGCTTTGCCCAACGGCCATTGCCGTCCATGATCACGGCAATATGAGCGGGCAGCCGCGACGGATCGATCGCCGCCAGGAGCCCAGCCTCAGCGGTGTCTGGTTTTACGATTCCGGCAAAATTCTCGTGCATATGATCTAGGCAGAAACACGACCGGTAGGGAGTGTGTCATTGTGCGGGAGAAGAACACACTTCCTACCGGTCGTGTTTCCGCCTCTCCGTCACTCCTACAATAGCGTCGCGATTAATGGGGCCGTAAATATGCGGATAGATCTCGTTATTCGTCGATGGCTCCTTTAGCGTCCGCGACATCAAACTATCGCTCTCGATCTCCAGCACGACGATCCGCTCAGCAGAACCATAATACCGCTCGATCACGCCGTCGAGCTGATCTGCAAAGCTGCAATGGATAAACCCCTCGATTTCGAGACTGGCGTGCCGATATAGGTCGCCGTCAAAAGCGGCCCACACATCAGGCAAAACTATGTGATAAATGCGCATTTCTAGCTATTCATAATCGACGCGAAACAACGTCAAACCGTGCGCCGGGGCCGTCTTTCCGGCGAGGTCGCGGTCGCCCGTGACGATGGCCGTCTGAATTGTATCACTATCTTTTTCACCGCGCCCGACCTCGAGCATTGTGCCGACGATCGAGCGGACCATGTATCGCAGAAAACCTTTTGCACTAATGCGAAATTCGATCATCACGCCCTGCGCACGGTCGTCCCAATGCGATTCGACTGTAAAGGCCGTTACATCACGGACGCGGTTATCGCCGTCCGCCTGTGCCGATGAGAACGCCGTCCAGTCATGCTCGCCAAGGAAAAATCTCGCCGCCTCATTCATCCGGCTCACGTCCAGTGGCCTCGCCTCGTGATGGGCGAACCGCCGCCACATCGGCGACATTACCGGTGCGTTGACCACTCGGTAAACATACGTTTTCATCTTTGCCGAAAACCGTGCGTGAAATTCGTCCGGCGTTTTTTCGGCTTTCATTATGCGGATGTCTCGCCACAGATTGCCATTGATAGCGTGTTTGAGCTTGTCGGGCGTAAATTTACCATCAGGCAGCTTTACGTTCGCAACCTGACCCTCAGCATGAACCCCCGCATCCGTCCGCCCCGAACCAACCACGGCGACCTCAGTATCCGCGATCATCCCGATCACACGCTCAAGCTCGCCCTGGATCGTCCGGTCATTTTCCTGGACCTGCCAACCATGAAAATCGGTGCCGTCGTATTGGATCAATAAGCGATAATTCATCCTTTTCGATTCGATCTGCTTCCGGGTTTGACCGCATCAATGCCCTGTGCGCACATTGGACATACATCGGGTGAATAACTTGGCACATCGAGACTGACAAGCGAAATGCGCGGAACGCCGACATCCGCCTCTCCATTCGAGCGGTCGATTATCGATGCGGCGGCGACCACTTTTGCCCCGTTTTGCTCAAGAGCGGCTATGCATTCCCGCGTCGAGCCGCCGGTCGTAATTACATCTTCGACAACCAGAATTCGCTCGCTCGGCGAAACGGTAAATCCGCGCCTTACGGTCATCACGCCTTCCTGACGCTCTGTCCAGATAAACCTAACGCCCAATGCCTGCGCTACCGCAAATCCAATAATTAGACCGCCGATCGCAGGGCTTGCAACAGTCTCAACACCGTCGGCCAGACCCCGCTTAGCTAATTCGCCTACGATCTCCGCTCCGAAAAAGACAGCATCCTTTGGATCCTGCAGCGCAAGAGCGCATTGCAGGTATTGCGGGCTGTGCAATCCGCTCGATAGAACAAAATGCCCGTCGAGCAAGGCGTTCGTCTCCTCAAATCTCTTCAAAATATCCATCAGAAATTGCCGTACGAAAAAACTCTGCCAGCTCAATAAACTCAGCAAACTCTGCTAAACTCTATCTAAGATGACACCGTATCCTAACCTAATTTCCGAGTCATTGCTAATAAATGAGACCGTTGCCCTGCTGCGTTCGTTTGGCGGCAAAGCGTCGGCGGTTAGCGTGGTTGATTTTGTAATGAAGATCCGCAAACCCGACCCGATGCTCGCGCGTCTGTTGGTTACCGACCTGATCGAGCGCGACCCGCGACTCTCGCTAAACATGGACACGGTTGAGCTTAGGCTTGACGAAAATGAGAATCGCGAACTTGCCCTGACTGAGTTTGTCGTCTTTGATCTCGAGACGACCGGGGCCAAGGCGCCGCCGTGCCGGATCACTGAGATCGGAGCTTACCGCGTGAGAAACGGCGAGGTGACTGACAAATTTGAGACGCTGGTCAATCCCGAAATGCTGATCCCGCCATTTATAACACAGCTTACAGGCATCAGTGATTCGATGGTCGCGGAGGCACCGCTTTTCTCGGATATCGCCCCTGATTTTCTGACCTTTATTGGCGATTCGGTGCTCGTGGCCCATAATTCGGGCTTTGACATGAGGTTTCTCAATCACGAGGTCGGCCGCGTTTTCCCTGATTACCGAATGGCAAATCCATGCCTCTGTACGGTCCAGCTTTCGCGTCGGCTATTGCCGCACATCGCCAATCACAAGCTAAAGACCGTCGCCGAGCACTACTCGATCGACCTCGTCAACCATCACCGCGCGAGCGCCGATGCCTACGCGACCGCCCATATTTTTGTAAATCTGCTGGCAAAACTTCACGACGGCGGCGTCACTGACCTCGCGGCGGTGCGAAAAATGAGCTCGCGTAAGAATGGATATGTGAGGCAAGCTCAGAACCACCTGAGATAAAGGGCGGAAGTCTTAGAACCACCTGCCAAAGCGGGCGGAACGAACTATAATATCAAAGGCGCTTAAACGCAGCGTACTTGCCGCCGCTTACGCAGGCGGTTCTGACATTATGAATAATCAACAATTAGATATCCGCCCAACTCCGCGAAGCGATATGGATCTCTTTCCGCTTGATACTTTTTCGTATGAATTTGCGGGTAAGGAGATCTGGGTCGAGTTTGAAATGCCTGAATTTACGGCGATCTGCCCCTTTTCCGATTTCCCCGATTTTGGTGTTATCCGGCTGAAGTATGTCCCGAATAAATTGTGCGTCGAGCTAAAAAGCCTGAAACTCTACATCAACTCATTTCGAGACGTTAAGATCTTTCATGAGCACGTCGTAAATGTCATTCTGGAAGATTTTGTCGCGGCCTGTGATCCGCTAAAAGTCGAGATCGAAGGCGATTATCATGTTCGGGGAAATATTAAGACAGTTGTGCGTGCCAACTACACGAAGTCATAATTACGAATTTCAAATTACGAATTACGAATTGTTTTTTGTTGTTACTTGGATCTTGCCGATGATCTTGAGTAGTTCTTCAATGTCATTTAACAAACTCTCGGCCTCCCGCTTTTCGAGATAATCGGTTGCTAATAAGAGGCTTATCCAGTATTTCGTTACCTCGCCTCTTTGTAAGCAATACTTAATTTTGAGATGAAATCCGGTCTTGACTGACCGCCGACGGCTTCTTGAGCGTTCGCTCCAATCGCAGTGCCACTTCGTAAAAATTGTCTAGATAGAACGTATTCTTTCTTCTTCTCGACTAAGAATTTATAGGCCTTAACAGTCCTGATCGCGAATGCAAAACTCTTGTCGAGCAAAACATTATCTTTCATATGGACTCTTTAATTCGTAATTCGTAATTTGAAATTCGTAATTGGCTTTGTTCAGGCGTAGGTGCGTGCGACGCCCCGGCCGAGCAGGCGGTTATATTCGTCGTTGACGACGGCGTAGCATTCGCACACGGCTTTTTCGAGACCGATACGGTCGAGGACGGTTATGGTCCCGCGAACATTTTTTATCAAATTTTTCGCTGAGAGCTTTTGTGCGGCAAGCGTCACGCCCTCGCGGCGGACACCGAGCATATTTGAGATCAGGTCGTGGGTCATCACGAGCTTGTCGGAATCGAGCCGGTCGTGGCTGAGCAGCAGCCAACGGGAAAGCTGTTCTTCGACCGTGTGGAGGCGGTTGCAGACGGCGGTTTGCGAGATCTGGGCTATCAATGCCTGAGTGTATCTGAGCAGAATCTTTTGAAACGGCCCGCCGAGCGTAAATTCGTCCTTCATATCCTTGGCTTTCATTCTAAAGCCAAATCCCGCGCTCTGGATGATCGCCCGGTTGGTAGTCGTCTCGCCGCCCATAAACAGCTCGACCCCCAAAATGCCGTCGTTGCCGACGACACCGATCTCAGCGGTCGCTCCGTTTTCCATAATATAGAGCAGGGAAACGATCGCCGTCGTCGGAAAATAGACGTAATCCATGCTGTCGCCCGACTCGTGCAGGACCTGACCGAGCTTTAGCGAAACGCGATCGAGCTTACCCGCGATGCGGTCAAAGTCGTGATCTGTCAGACCGGCGAGGATATAGTTTTTTAGAGCCTCGTGTTTTTCGGCGGCATCGGGCATATTCTTGTCGTTAGTCTCGAAAATCAAAGTGAGGAATATTCCAAAAACATAAGTTTATCAAACTTATGAAACTATTATGTGCGATAACGCACAAAGCAAAAAAAATGAAAAAGGGGCTAAACCGGAAACCTGACAACGAATAGATTAACGACGAATGAAATTAAGTAAATAGCCGATTTTGGCGTAATTTGTCAAGCAGATTGGACAGTGAGAATCGTGAATATCGAGTGCGTCGACCGTTACTTCTTGTCGTAGTTGGGATGGTTTTTAGAAATGATCTCATAGCAATCGCAGGTTACGTCCCGTAGGCCTTTTAGGTCCAGGATAAGAAGTTTTCCACGGTTATAGCTGATAAGCCCCCGGTGCTGGAGTTCCCTGGCGGCCTTATTGACCGCCTCGCGTCGCACCCCGACCATATTCGACAAAAATTCCTGTGTTATCTCGAACTTGCCCGTCCTCATCCGGTCATGTGTCATCAGTAACCAGCGGGCCATCCGTGCCTCGATCGGGTGATAACGGTTGCATGCCGCAGACTGCGCGGTTTGCGCCATCAGTGAGTGGGTAAAGCGCTTTAGGATCCGCGACATCTCGTCGCTGTTTGCGCACTCGGCCAAAAAATCCGCCGTCGTCATCCGCAGGGCGACGCCTTCGCCCTGAACGAGCGCAAGGTTGTTTGACGTTTTTACACCCAAAAATACCGGCAGGCCGAGCATACCTTCGCTGCCGACGATGCCAACCTCAAGCGTAGATTTTTCTTCGACGGTTGAGAGCAGCGAAACGATCCCGCTCTCGGGAAAAAAGACATGCTTGATTAGCGCTGCCGTCTCATAGATCGTTTCACGATAGACCAGATCGACGCGTTCGAGCTTTTCAAAACAATGCTTGTAATCCTTTTCCGGCAAGGCAGCAAGGAGGCGATTGGTGGTGGTTATTATTGTATTTAGATTAGTCATTCGTTTTGCTCCTGCTCTGGTCGCGGGTTCCAAAAAACCGTGCACCCGAAACGCTTGTGAAACGAAACGGACGTCGAATGACGACTCTCTCATTAACTAACGTATGACAATTTTCACCGGGGCGTTGTGCGGTAACACACCGACAGCGACGCCGGCGCATGAGCGTACACCGCAGCCGCCAAACGTATGGAAGCGCACATACAGCTTTATCCATAACTGTTTAACTTGTTTCTATCTCCGGGCCTTCCGGTATGTAGATTGGAGATCCATGTATATGAAACGGTTTCTATCTTCGATGTACTGGTTAAAAGAGGGAGTATTTAATTTATTTAGAAAAGAAAAATAGTGGTATCGAGGACGTGCCAATAATCAATATGAACGATATAGCTGTCAACCAAACGATAATCGAAACTTATAAACGGCCGCTCGCCCCGGCCCTACGCCCACCGGTGCCCCTAACCATCTTTCAGCGGCTGCAAAAACAGGACGCCTCGGCCTTCGTCGATTGCGTTGATGCCTACGCTGATTTCATCTGGGCTCTCGCAACTAGGTTCACAAATTCGGAAGACGAAGCAAAAGCAGCCGTCGCGGAAATGGAAAGCGACATTCGGCGATGTGCCGAGACCGGCGCACCTCTCACGGAAGAGGATGCCCGCCTTAGCTCCGTCATCGCCTGGCGGCGGTTAATAAAATTTCTGGAGTAATTCCGGGAATATCTATGGTGATGCATAGATAGTACTGACAAGGGGTCACAAGGGGTGGGACGGACAGGCAATAAATATATTTCGAAAGCCTATCCGTCCCTAAATCTATCTCTCGATCATAGAATAAAAGATCGTGAATTATTATGGCAGAAGAAAATGGAACAGGCAGCAACGCCGTTTGGGCGATCGCACTGGTGGTGATCGTCGCGATAATTGCAGGATTAGTCTATTACAGCGGTATCTTAAAAACGAGACCAGCAAAAAATCAGGTTGACATCAATGTAACGGCGCCGGCGGCACCCGCACCCGCCCGGTAATGAATAAGGAGTGAATACTATGGCAGAAAATAATATATGCGAACATAAAATGTGCAATTGCACCGTCACTGGCGATGAGCAGTTTTGCAGCGATCACTGCCGCGAAGCGTCCTCCCATGGCATGGCTGAGATCGCTTGTGACTGCGGATGCCCTGGCTGTAAACTATAGTGTCAAAGGACGTTATAAAAGTTGACGGCGAGGACGTGGTGGTGCGCGAAGATACGGCCAAGGCCTATCGCTTTGTTCATTGGGGCGTGATCACGGCGGCGATCGGCCTCATAATAATGATCGCCTTATTTGCAATATTTTTCTGGCGGGCGGCAAGCGACGGTAAGCTTGTCAGCCCGGCTGATAGCAGCAAGTCGACCAGCCGGTAAACGAGGTCTTTCTCTCAGCCCTAATGGGTCGCCGCCGTTGCAATGATCGTCGGCTGGATGATGCGATGCTTGAGACAGGCCGCCTCGATCAGGGCGTGTATCTCGCTCTCCATCAGGCCGTGATCCTTCTTATCCGCATTCGAAACCTCAGAGATGATCAAAAATTTTGCTTTCTCAAGCATCGTCTGTTCACGAAACGAGAGTTTCTTTTCGTAACTGATAAACGTCAGTTTTTTTAGTACGTCCGCCGCCTCAAATATATCGCCCGAGTGGAGCTTGTCAGTAAATTCGCGCGAGCGGGTCTTCCAGTCGCACGAAACACACTCGAAATCTTCGGACAAGCTCTCAATCAGCTCGCGGCATTTTGCGGAGCTGATGATCGGCCGTATCCCAACACTCTCCGCGTTGACCGCCGGGACAAATATGGTTGAATTATCATGCAGGACCCGCAGGGTATAACCATCCATCTTGCAATCGCCGATCGTGCAAGTTGTGGTTCCCTCGACCAGGCAGATGCCCTGATTCGGATACGCTACTTTTTGACCTATATTTAGCTGCATCTTCCTCGTCTCTCCCAAGGATCCAGAGACCGGAAACGAAAAGCGTGAAAGTTCAAAAAAACGACTTCTCCGCGAGAAATTGTCACTCGGTATAAGATGAGTATAACACGTCGGGCGGCCGGAGCGTAAGAAAAATTTGCGGTATTATGCTGGCAATTCGATTCGAAATGTCGTCCCGGCTCCGAGCCCCGATTTGACCGAGACCTCTCCGCCATGGAGCTTAGCAAGATGCTTGACGATCGCGAGTCCGAGACCGGTGCCGCCCAGATCCCGCGAACGCGCACGGTCAGTGCGGTAAAACCGCTCAAATATCCTGCCAATGTGTTCGGGCAGGATACCCTCGCCGGTATCGATGACGGAGATCGCGTCCTTGCCGTCCGCCTGCTCCAGCGTGACTGTCACACTTCCGCCGTCGCGGTTAAATTTGATCGCGTTGTCGATCAGATTAGTGAGCATCTGTTCGAGCCGTACCACATCGGCAAAAACGGTACCATTTTCCGGCACCTCGTTTCTGAGCGCGATACCACGCTCACGGGCCTTGGCTGACAGCGTTGCGAGCACGTCCTGCGTTGCCGAAAAGAGTTTTACTTCGCGCATCTCAACCGTGACATTGCCCGATTCGATTAGCGACAGCTCGAGGATGTCGGCGATCAGGCTGTGCATCCGCTCGGCGTTGCGGCGGATGACACCGAGAAAACGGCGGTTATTTTCGACATCATCCATGCCGCCGTCTTCGAGCGTCTCGACAAAGGCGAGGATCGATGTGAGCGGGGTTCGGAGTTCGTGTGAGATGTTGGAGAGAAACTCTTGCCGGACGGATTCGAGGCGGTCGATCTGGGTCGTCTCGTAAAAAAACCCAATCGCATGGGTCACGCCCTCGAGATCGATCGGCGCGACGTGAACGTCAAACTTGCGGTTTCCTGTGCGGGTGAGCTCGAGCCGGACATCCGATGAGACTTGAGTATGAACAGCCCGGCGAAAAGCCTCGTGCAGGTCGAGATCGCGGATCACCTCGCTCAACCGCTTGCTCTCGATGTCGAGTCCGTCGCGGCCAAACGCCACGGCTGCCGGCACATTGCAGTTAGCGATCCGCATGTCGCGGTCAATGACCAACACGCACTCGCGTGTCGTATCGAGAATCTTCTGCAGCATCCGGTCGAACGATAACGTACCGACCGGCTCATTGACCGCAACGGAATTCATAACCCCTGTTTAGCACCCGATAAAACGATAGCCAACCCCGACGACCGTCTCAATACATCCTCCGCAATCATCCAGTTTTTGCCGCAGACGCCGGATATGCACGTCGAGCGTCCGCGTATCGCCAAAATAACTGTATCCCCACACATTGTCGAGTAACTGCTGCCGCGAGGCGACACGGCCCGTGTTTTTTATAAGATGCTCGAGCAGCGCAAATTCCTTTCGCGTGAGCTTGACCCGTGTGCCGCTGCACGAGACCCGCATGTCGGCAAAATCCACGGCCAAACGCTCGTCCTCGTATTTCGGCGACGATTCTTTCTCGGACCGCCGCAGCACCGCCCGGACGCGGGCAATGACCTCTTTTATCGAAAACGGTTTGACCACATAATCGTCGGCCCCGGTCTCCAGCCCCATGATCTTATCGCCCTCGGCCGCCTTCGCCGTGAGCATGATGATGGGCGTTAATTCGGTCAGCGATTCGCGGCGCAAGCGGCGGCAAAGCTCCATCCCGCTCATCCCCGGCAGCATGAGATCGAGAATTATCAGCGACGGCACGGCCTTTTCGTCGAGAGCGAGCCGCAGTCCTTTCTCCCCTGATTCCGCGACGACCGGCCTAAAGCCCTCGCGTTTGAGGTTATAGTGCAGACTCTCGGCGATGTCCGCATCGTCCTCGATGATCAGAATTGTTTGCTGCATACCTAAATTGTAATGAATTATTAACCGTTCTGCGACAGTCTATGCCGAAAGATTTAATTGGGTATGAACAAAACGTTACGTTCGGGTTAAATTTTGAAAGTCGTCAGGCGTTTGTTCTCATCGCAATATTCCACAGAAATGACTTTGGGTAAATCTCATAAACGGATTTGATATTTTGTTCTCGGCCTTGCCGATGTCTAGCTCATCTCATCTTTTGGCCGGAAGATTTTCTGCAGAGTGCCGCAACCATCATTGATCTCGTGCCATTTACTGATGTCGAGGTCGATCACCGCGAGCGCGGCGGTGGGCATCGATTCGACGCTCCCGGTGAGATAGCGGATAAAGCCCTCCATACCGGGATTGTGACCGACGATCATGGCGGAGTGGAACGCATCATCGAGTTCCGCTATGACCTGGCGAAGCCTGTTTGGACTCGCTTCGTAAATGAGATGTTCGAACTCGACTCCCGCGGTGAGTTTACCCGCTTCTTTAACCAAAGTTGTCGTTTGCTTTGCTCTCTCAGCCGGTGAGCTCAAGATTATCGATGGTTGTAGACCATGGCGTGCAATTAGCTCGCCCATAAACGGCGCTGCCTTAAGCCCGCGCGGATTTAAGGGGCGCTCAAAATCCGAAAGATTCGCATCATCCCAGCTAGATTTTGCGTGACGTAAGAGGAAGAGAGTCTTCATAAAATTTTGGCGGGAAGACGGATGTGTCGAGAAATTCTACCGCCCACTAAGCAAAACGACAACCGCTATTATTAAGAAAACGTTACAATCGCGTAAAGTTCTCGCTTCACCACCTGCGTCTAAACGGTACTTTTACCGGTACAGGGTTTACAATAAAAATATAAAAGGAGAAATTTTTATGAATCAGATATCACGACGCGAGGCGCTTACGGGAATTATCGGAGCCGGTGCGGTTGCCCTTAGCCTGCCGGAAAATGGATTTGCCGAAACGGCGCAGGAAATACTGCCGCTTGCGTTTGCAGGAAAACATCAGCCGAAACCACTCCCGTTTGACGCGGCGAAATTGACCGGTATTTCGGAAAAGCTGATACGTTCACACCACGAAAACAATTACACGGGAGCGGTAAAGGCCCTCAATCTGGTCGAACAGCGGCTCAATGCGCTTGCCAAAGAGAAAGACCTGCCGCCGTACATCTATGGCGATCTCAAGCGGCAAGAGCTTATACGCACCGGTTCGATCGTTCTCCATGAAAAATATTTTGCCAATCTCGGCGGCAACGGAAAGGCGGACGGCAACGCGCGTAAGCTGATCGAGCAATGGTTTGGCAGCTATGAGGCGTGGGAAACCGAATTCAAACGCGTCGGCAACGCTCTCTCGGGCGGTTCGGGCTGGACCGTGCTCGGATTTAACCAACACACGCACGAGGTACATAATTACTGGTCCGCCGATCACACTTCCAATCCGCCGTTCACCGTCCCGCTGCTTGTACTCGATATGTACGAACATGCGTACCAAATGGATTACGGGGCCGCTGCCGCAAAATACGTCGATGCCTTTATGACCAACGTCAATTGGGAAGAGGTCAACCGCCGCGTCGAGGCGGTAAAGATCTAAAAACCTTTTAGCGCATCGCCCGTAATATACACGAGCATTTACAGCGTCGCGACTTGACGCTTATAATCGCGCTTTCGAAAGCCATTGAAATGAACATTTTCCGAACATCAGGATCACGCCGTAACCGCACACAATTTGCGCGGTTACTCGCCAGTATTCTGCTTATCGGTATCGTTTATTCGGCAACGTTCGGCTCCGTTCACACACACGGATACTCTGCGGCTAATTCCGGCACGACCATATCCACGAGCTCTGCGGGACAGATTATCGCGTTGCCGCAAGTACCGCTTCACAGCCGTACGAATGGCAATGACTGTCTCGTTTGCGTTCTCCACCGGCAATTTTCGAGCAGCACGGTTCACACACCGCTCTTCATTGCGGGGCCGCCCGAGCAGATCGCTCAAGTCTCCGCACCTGCGGTCTTTTACCGCTTAAACCTTACAATTTCACATCCTATCGCCCGCATGTCAGGGCGCGCACCGCCGCTCCGCCGATCATAATTCGGTGGTCAGTCCCGTAAGATCGTTAAACCAAACATACCATCGAAATCCACGCAATTAATCTGCGGCGGGTTGTCTTGCCCGCAAAATGACCTCTTTACCACGGTATTGAGATCATCGCTCTACGAATCAAAATGCTCCCGCCGAATTTCGCGTGGGCCTGCTGAGCCAAAACGCTTCCGGTTTTGAGCCTCAACTAATTATTGACATGAAAAATATTATTTCAGTTCTTTTTATATCCGTTTTGTTTAGTTTCTCGGCATTTGCACAAGTGACGGGCACGATCAGCGGCACAGTACGGCTCGCTGGCGAAGACACCGTCCTGCACGAGGCTTCGGTACAGATAGTTGAGCTCAAACGCACGACGGCCACGGACAAGAATGGCTTTTACCAATTCATCGGCCTTCCCGCCGGAACCTACACGGTCGCCGTGCACCAGGAGGGATTTGGAGATACCAGGAAAAAGATCGATCTCGCAGCGGGGGGGACGGCAGCGGTCGATTTTGCTCTTACTATCTCAGGCCTCAAGGAACAGGTGACCGTAACGGCCACCGGCTCCGAGATCTCTACATTTGAATCGATCGCGGCGGTTGACACTATGAATTCGAGCCAGATCACCGAACGGGCCGCCGTTGGCCTCGGTGACGTTCTGAACAACGAGGCGGGTGTCTCAAAACGGTCTTCGGGTCCCGGCAATTCAAGACCCGTAATCCGCGGTTTTGACGGCGACCGCGTTTTGGTCTCCAACGATGGGGTTCGGGTCGGTTCGCTCGCGTCGCAATCCGGTGATCACTCCGAACCCGTCGATACGCTCGCCCTCGAAAAGATCGAAGTCGTCAAGGGGCCCGCTACTCTTCTGTACGGCAGTAACGCGATCGGCGGCGTGGTAAACGCGATCAGCGGTCATGACGAGGGTGCCCATCCCGGCGTTCGCGGATATTTTTCAGGCATCGGAGGAACAAACAACAGTCAGGGGGCGGCTAACGGTGGTATTGAATATGGCGTTAAGAATTGGATGGTTTGGGCCAATGCCGGCAATCAGAGAACCGGTGACTACAGCGCCGGCGGAAATTTTGGAAAGGTTCGCAATACGTTTACGCAAAATACCACCGGGGCGATCGGTCTCGGATATTTTGCAAAAAAGGCCTTTTTTAACGCTAACTATAGTTATTATCAGAGTCGCTACGGCATCCCTCTAGATTTTAACGACCCTATGGCCGAGTTTCGCTCTTTGCGTGTTTGGCGCGGCGATCTCAAATTTAACTTTGGTTACAACGACCCCGATTGGTTAATCTCCAGCATAAAACTTACAGTCGATCTCAGCAATTACCGTCATCAGGAACTCGCAGACGGCGTTGTTGGGACTACCTTTCGAAACAAAGTCTCGTCATTTCGAGGAATTTTCGAGCAAAAGAAAAAGGGCAGATTGAGCGGACGTTTTGGACTCGAAGGTTATGGACGCACATTCTCTACTTTTGGCACGGAAATGCTTGTCGATGGCCCGGTAAAGCAAAATGCCGTTTCTGTTTTTGGCCTCGAGGAGTTAAATTTTGAACGGGTAACAGTTCAGTTTGGGGGCCGGGTCGAAAACAACAGCTACAACCCTATAAATCCGCGCCTACTAGATCGTAAATTCACTGGTTTTTCAGGTGCCGCGGGTGCCAAATTTGACCTGTGGAAAGACGGGCTTTTTGTAATCAATTATTCGCATGGGTATAGGGCCGCCGCGCTCGAGGAGCTTTATAACAACGGCCCGCATGATGGGTCGCTGTCCTTCGAGATCGGCAACCAAAATCTGAAACCGGAGGTCAGTGATGGGATCGACGTTTCACTGAGGCATCAGAACAGCCGTTTCAAAGCGGAAGCCAATTTCTACTACTACGCCTTTAAGAATTTTGTATTCCTCGCCCCGACCAATACTTTTGACCCCGGCAGCGGGCTCGAAATAGCAAATTATCTTCAGGGTGACAGCCGCTTTACCGGCACCGAACTCAGCCTCGATGTGACGGCCAATAAGTTTGTCAATATTTTGACCGGGTTTGATTACGTCAATGCCCAGCTCAAGGACGGGCGCCCGCTGCCGCGTATCGCACCGCTTCGCGGTCATATCGGCCTCGACCTGCACTACCAGAATTTGAGCGTCCGGCCCGAATTTGTCGCTGTCGGACGCCAGGACCGTATATTTACAAACGAAACACCGACTGCGGGGTACGGCACCGTCAACGTTGCAGCCTCGTTCATCATTCCCACCCGTCATACGGCCAATATATTCTCCGTCAATGTCTTTAACCTGAACAACAAGCTGTTTTACAACCACATCTCGTTTATCAAGGATATTTCACCAGAGATCGGCCGCGGAGTGAGATTTAGCTATACGGTTCGGTTCTTTTGAGCTGACTTGGATATAATGTCGATATGACAACCGAAACCCTAGCATTCGATACCACAAATGGACCGGCGACGGCCTTTGCCGTGCGGCCGGACAACGCAAGCGGCAAGGCCATAATTATTCTTCAGGAATACTGGGGTCTAAACGATCATATTAAGGATATCGCCGGGCGCTATGTGGACGAGGGCTTTATCGCGATCGCCCCCGACCTTTATCGCGGAAAAGTGACGGCGGACTCCGGCGAAGCCGCTCAGTTAATGCAGTCGCTGGCAATCGAGGACGGGCTCGACACGATCAAAAACGCGATGCAAACCGCCGCTGAAAAATATGGCATTTCGCATTTTGGCATTACCGGCTTTTGCATGGGAGGGACGTATGCTTTGCGGGCGGCTTGCGAACTCGAAGGTTTAAGTGCGGCGGCGCCATTTTACGGTGACATTCCGGAAGACGAGATTTTGCAAAAGTTGACGACGCCGACGATATTTATTTCTGCGGTTCAGGATAAATGGATAAACCCCGAAAAGGTTGCAATGCTTGAGGATGCGGTCGAGCGGTTTGAGCTGCCTGTCACATCCGTAAAATATGATGCTGACCACGCATTTTTTAACAATACGCGATTGGCGGTCTATGACGAGGCGGCGGCAAATGACGCGTGGGCACTCGTCGTCGGATTTTTTAACGACAAATTGTAGCTGGGTAATTTAGAGTTGACCGATCATCGCTTCTTCGCGGACCGTTGGACTTGCAGGTAAAAGACCTTTGCGAATCTGTTTTTGCTTATACATTCCTGCATCGGCTCGCTTAATCGTACTTTCGAGATCATTGAGATCGGCAAAATCGGCAAATGCATGTGAAACGCCGATATTCATCGGCACCTTGACCCCATCGACTCGTACGCCGGACAGAATTTCTTCCATTCGGTGCATTCGTGAGTTTGCCGTTGTAGAATCGAGTCCGATCATAATTACAAAAAATTCGTCTCCGCCCCAGCGAAAGATCAGATCCTCCGCCCGGATCAGCTCACGTATAGCACGAACCACCATGCGAATTACAATGTCGCCGACAGCGTGTCCGTGAATATCATTCACCATCTTAAGATCGTCGACGTCAAAGAAGCCGACGCAGCCCGAAACCAATTGGTTTTCGTCGCCATTCCGCTTGAGATAGCCGTGAAAAGCGTGGCGGTTGAGGGCGGTGGTCAGCGGGTCGATATGTGCAAGCTCCTCAAGTTTTCGGTGAGCGGCCTGAAGTTTATCGTTAGCGGTTTTGGCATCGGTCAGGACCTGCTCCAAGAGAACAATGACCATTCCAAACCCAAGCAGGATCTGCAAAACCATGTCTACGACTGAGTTGTATTGAAGATAATCAAACTCTATGAGGAGGTATTGGCGGGCGGAAAAAACAACAAAATATTGGACAAAATCCACCACTAAGAGGACGAGTGCGGTCTGCATCACATTCCATCCGAATGTGCGGATCTTCGATCTCCACATCGCAATGCTTGCGATCGCAAAAAAACCGGAAAGGATCAACGAGTGGACGTTAAAAACGAGATTGAAATCGTCACCCAGAAACGGCAGTCCAAAGGCGACAACGATAAACGGCAAAATGAAAAGCTCCTGGCGGATCTTCATTTCCGCATTGCCCACGAGGCTGCGGCATCCGGCAATAAGCAGAAACCCAAAAATATACTCGGTCAGAAAGTAAAAGCTAAAAAGTTGCGTCGAATAGTATTCGTAGCTAAAAGCGAGACGCAGGCAAAATAGGGCGAATGACAGAGAGAGCCAGGCATTGGTCCAGTGCTTGAGCGCAACGACATTTATTGAGCGCCTTAGAAACAGCGTCAACAGAGTTATTAGTGAAACTCCGGCTAATTGAATGATCAGACCTATCTTCGAGTCCATATTACTAGAAAACCTGGGGTGGTTATCTAACTGCAGAGGCGGGATTGCTAGTTTGATGATCGCGGTGGGCGAGAGACCACATAAAGATAATAGTACAAAACCGTTGTTAAAGTCTATATATTTTTTAACAATGCTTTTAACTCTATTTGCGTCGGCAGTGTGGTCCTTGCCCCGAGCCCGCGGCACTTTAATGCGGCGACTGCGTTCGCAGCCCGCCCGCTTTCTTCGACCGATGCCCCGCTGAGCATACCGTGTAAGAAACCTGTCCGGAAAGCATCGCCCGCGCCGGTCGTATCGATACAGCCGCCCGGCACCTCGAAGGCCGGCGTTTCGATAAATGTGTCGTCGCACAAAACGATCGACCCCGATATTCCTAGTGTTAACCCGACGATGGAGCAGCCAAAGCGCGATCGGATCTCTCGCAACGCCGATCTCTTACCGCTCACGCCGAGCAATCTACCCGGAAAATCGGCGGATGCGATACAGATATCGACAAGCGGCAGCAGTTCATCAACCCCTTCAAAAACCTTATCGATATCCATCGACACGATCGCCCCGGCGGAGCGTGCCGCAGCCGCGAGTTTGATGCAGGCCCGCGTATCATGAGGTGTGATGTGGAGCACTTTGCAACGGGTTGCGGCCTCCGCAGGAGCATCTTCGGCCGTGTAGGCGAGTTTTTTATCGCGTTGCCAAAGGACTGTTCGCTCTCCGCTTTGACCGTCGATCAGGATAAAGCCGACCTGCGTTCTGGTTTCAGGGACTCGTTCGGACATCGAAACGTCGACGCCTTCGTCGGTCAGTGACCGCAATCCGAATTCGCCTTCCCGATCGCTTCCAAATCTGCCGACATACGCCGTCTTCATCCCGAGCCTTTGCAGCCCCGCCATTGTCGACGCAGCTTCACCGCCGGCAGCCTGAATGTAGGTTTCGAGCTCCATCTTCGAATTGAATGCCGGATATTCGGGTACGCGGATCAGGTAATCAACCGCGTTAGTGCCAAAACCAACAGCGTCAAACTCCTTATCCGGCAAAACCTTAAACGGAAAGTTCATATTTATCATTTGCAAGCCGGTGCGAATGGCGGCAAAATTTTGTAATTTATTCTTGCTAAACTGTTCACAATCAAGTTAGATTGATAATGGCTCTATTTTCACTTGCTTCTTAGGTGAAAACAAGCAAACACCATAGGTTTTCGGAGATACAGCATATAATGCCGACATCGATCTGCCCCGAATGCAGCGAGGAAGTTTTCGTTGACGCCGAATCAGAGCAAGGCGACAACATCGTCTGCGAAGAGTGCTCGTCAAAACTAGTTGTGGTCGGTCTTGACCCTTTTGAGCTTGATCTCTACGAAGATGTGGGTGGAGATTCCGTATCTGACGACGACGATCTACAGAGCTACGATTACGACGATTCCCGCTACTAGTTTGATTCTGCGGTATCCATTATTCGGTCGATCTGACCGGATACATTCAAACTGACAGGTCAAATCGACAACCTCAATAGTCCGTTTCTTACACCACGGCCCTGTTTTTCAACGTTTTTGGCACCATAATACCGATCGTATTTTGGCACGCGGTTTGTATATCGATCTGCGTGAGTGTCCCAGCTTCGATTTCGCGGGCATTCGTGTCGCCTAATTGGCATTCCCGTTTTTTGATTCGTGATGAAAAACCTGCCCCTTAGTAAGTATCAAACATCGACCAAGGTCATTTGCGTTTTCTCGCTGCTGATCGCAATAGCTGTCGCCGGCCTTGTGGCTGCTTCGGTTATCGCCTTTTTCTATGCGAGTTTGATAATGATGGGGCTGCTTATCTCTCTTGTTGGTATCGGTTACCGCATTCACGTAAAAAGCTTGGAACACAAGACAAAGCAGATATCAGAATTTAGCCGCGTCCACCTTGCCACCGTCGAGGCCCTCGCAACCGCCATCGACGCCCGCGACCAGGTTGGTCTTGGGCACGTTCGCCGAACACAGATTTACGCCGTCCGTATGGGCAATATTCTTGGTCTCGGGGAAGATGACATAAATGCGCTCCGCACCGGTGCGCTACTCCACGACATAGGAAAGCTGGCCATTCCTGACCACATTCTAAACAAACCCGGCAGCCTAACCGCCGCCGAACTGGAAAAAACAAAGATCCACCCGCTGGTCGGTGCTTCGATCCTCGCAAACGTCGGCTTTAAATATCCTGTTATCCCGACGATCAAATATCATCATGAGTGCTGGGATGGCCGCGGCTATCCGGAAGGTTTGAAAGGAAATGAAATTCCGCTGACGGCCCGGATTTTGTGTGTAGCGGATGCCTATGACACCCTCCGGGGGGCACGCCCATACCGTCCGGCGATCCCACGCGAAAAAGCCCGGCAAATAATTCTTGACGGTTCCGGAACGCGATTTGATCCTGCGATCGTGCAGACCCTGATCCGTAATCTCAGCTTTCTTGAGGAAGAGATAAGGGGTCAGGGGCTCGGGTATTCCGATTCGCCAAGCTCTGAGGTCCCGGCATCGGAAACGCGCGATCACAATTATGTCGAGCAGATCAAACTGGCGAATCGCGAGGTCTTTAACCTTTACGAGCTCGCCCGCGAATTTAGCTCGTCCGTAACACTCACTGAAACGCTTACAATGTTTGCGAAAAAGGTTGGTGAATTCGTTCCGTTCGACACATGTGCGCTTTATATGCTGGACGAGAAAAAAAGTTTTGCGATCGCGAATCATGTCGAGGGTGATAACGCGGGCGTGCTATCCAGCCGCTCGGTAAGGGTCGGGCAGGGTGCGACGGGTTATTCTTTGAAATCGGGTAAGACTGTCCAAAATGTAGATCCGGATCTCGATTTTTCATATTCGCAGATAGAGTTGGCCGGTAATTATTCGACGATGGCATCCGTGCCGTTGATTGCTGATGACGAACTCCTCGGAGCGGTGACGATCTATTCCAAAAGTCTTAAAATCTACGGCGAGGAGCATATCCGTCTGCTTGAGACGATTTCACATATTGCCGCCGACGCTATCGGCAAATCGTGCCAGCACGAAGAAGCAAAAACGCACGCCCTGACCGATCCGATGACAGGCTTGCCGAATGCCCGCAGCCTGCAGCTCCAGTTTGACAAAGAGGTCGGGCGCTCCGGGCGTAGCGGGACCAGCTTTCAATTATTGATGCTCGACCTCGATGGGTTTAAGGCGGTCAATGATTCGTTTGGCCATAAGGTCGGAGACGAGATGCTGCGTGAGATCGGGCGGGTGATACAGGGCCAACTACGCGATTACGACTTTCTTGCACGCTATGGCGGTGATGAATTTGTCGCCTTGATACCGGAAACGGGGGGCGAGGATGTGATAGAACTGTGTGACCGTATCGAGCGGGCGGTCAGCCAATTTTCCCTTCGCTTTGACGATGACCGGTCAGCATCGGTTGGTGTCAGCCTTGGTTCGGCCGAGTACCCGCGAAACGGCGAGACATTCGATCAAATGGTAGCCGCCGCCGACAAGGCTATGTACACACGCAAACTCAGCCGCAAACGCCTGTCGCAAATAGCGAATGCTCCTGTGCATCAAACGGCGCTGGCCACGGAGGATCAGATTCTCAACGACAGCTTTATAGTCGAATTGGACGAATCGCATGTCCTCGCGTCCGCGCCCATCAATTGAACGCTTAAAACGCTTGGGAGAACCGAAAATGAATGTGGTCTTGCCGCAACTGGTAGATCGCGTTTGGAAATATGCCCTGGGGGATGAGAAATCTCGGTGGATTTAGCAGTCGGCCATAGTCAACGCCAAATTCTCCGCCGACGGGCGTTTTTATTCGAAAACCTAGTCCGACCGTATGGGTCCACACGGCCCGCTGATTTTGAAGCTCCACATTATTTGCGGGAACTGTAGGCGGTTTTAAGATGTCACCGGCGCGGCGAAATACATTGCCGCCGTCGTAGAACGGCACTGCACGCAGAAATTTGGTGACCGGTATCCGCGCTTCGAGATTTACGGCGGCGAATGCGTTTCCGCCAAACGGGACGGTGAAAGGTGGGAGGAAGACCGGGTCGCCTTTGCTGTTGCGAAACGACCCTACAGGTACGATCGCGACGCGCGGCCCGGCCTCTTCGAAATCAAACCCCCGAAGCGAGTTTGCACCTCCCGCAAAAAACCGTTCACTAACCGGCAAGAGTCCGTTCAACGATGGAAATTGAGCGTTTGTAAATCTGTTGCCGCCGGAGAATACTTGACCGACGCCAATAAGCGCTCGAGCGGCGAGCGTCGTATTCCTTAACCACGGAAAGGTGTAGTAGATATTGTAGCTGGCCTGAAATTTGTGAAAGCCGATATTCGCACCGAGGAAGGGAATCGACACGTTGTAATCGGCGGTCAGATAATCACCCTTCGTAGGGTCGCTCGCATTGTAGCGGCAGGCGGCGGTCGGCTCGCCCTTGGCTATCAGTTCGAGCAGCGAATATTTGACCGAGCAATTTTGACGCGTATCGCGGACAAATGTCGTGGTAAAGCCCGATATTCGCGTTTGGGCGTCCGGCCGCAGCAGATCCTTGATAAGCAGGCTTTCGATGTTGTAGAGACGCACATCCTCAAACCGGTACCGGAAAAATAAGATACTGCGGCTTTTCCGGCTCAGCGTCCGGCTGGTCTCGGCCGATAATGTCAGACGGTTTATGGTCGGACTGCCGGCGCGGGCACCAAATTGGTCGATCGCGTTGCCGTTGGCATCGATCCGTTGCACGATGCCGAATGTGCCCTTATCAAACACCGAGCGGAAAAAACGTGTAACAGTCGTGTCGCGTTGGTATTGGATCGAGATCGTAAGAGGCGCATATTTTTTCTCTCCATCCCGGATAAAGCGAGGGTTGATAAAGTCAAACTGGACCAATTGCTGCCGTTGACTCACTTTTACACGCGCTCCGCCCTGCCATAGATTGCCGAAGAGGTTAACGTGACGAATATCAAAAAAGCCATTCAAGCCAATATCCGTTGAGTATCCGCCGCCATATGACAAGAGTCGGGCAGGTTGCTCCTTAAGATTAACGATGACATCTGTCAGGCGTTCGCCACCGGGTGCATCGCCTTTTGGCTGAGGCTTAATATCCACTCGGCTAAAGGCATCAGTGCCGTAGAGATTTTGTTCGCTCGAATAAACGTCTGCCGCCCGGAGCAGATCGCCGGTGCGAAATGTTAGGGCCCGCATGGCGGCGGCCGTTTTGGTCTTGCCGTCATTATTGATAAGGATGCGGTCAATCCGAACCTTTTTACCCTCGTTCTCGATCTTAAATTCAAGATTTACTTCTCGTTTATCAGCACCGGCCGCGATTGGCGTCTCAATAACCGACGAGACCACGCGGGCATCATAGTAGCCACGCTGTGAATAATATTGCGAAAGTTTTTGGACAGCGTTCCGCATTCTCGCACGCGAATAATTTCGCCCAGTGAGAACCGGCAGCTCGGCGGTCAATTCCGTTGTCGGGATCGCCAAATTACCCACAATACTCACATCGCGGACAACGGTTGGGACGCCCTCCTCGACGACAAATGTAATGATCAGATCTTGGCCGTTTGGCGATACACCCTGATTGACACGCACCTGCGCATCGCGATAACCAAGCTCCGCCATGAGAGATTGGATCGTCGCGCGGTCATCCTCCAGAATAGTCTCGCTCGTATAGCCATTGCCGTATCCGAGCAAAGGCACCACACCTAAAACCGTCGCCGTTTGAGAGCCGAGTACGGTCTGAACATCCTCGACGGTCAGTTTGTCCGTACCGGTAATACGTATCTTACTGAGCCGGAGACGCCGGTTTAGAGCGACCTGATATGTGACCTCGACCTCACGACCGATGAGGTCCTCGCCGCCCAAAAACGAACACAAAAATTCTGTACCATTTGCTATCGGATTATTTTCGCTGTCATTAAGAGTCGGTTTGACCGTACATATCGGCGTTACATTAGCAAAGAAAAATCCCCGCTCCTGATAGTAGTTTTCGAGCCGCCGTTCGCCCTCGACGATCGCCGCAAAATCGAGCGTCCCATCCCGTTTGATCGGCAAGAGCCGGGTCTGCGTCGCGGCGCCGACCTTCGAACCTTTTTCACCGTCGATCTTAATGGTAACGGTCGGGCCGACCTTTCCGGTCAGATCGATAGTTACACTATTACTATCGCTGTCATAAACGACACGGGGCTCATCAAGCTCGGGCGCGATAAAATCATCTTTTCTTAGAATATTGCGGATCTTTTGGAGATCGGCCGTCAGCCGGTCGCGCGAAAAGTATTCGCCTTTGCGAAGCTTGAGTTCCGATGCGAGAATCGGCTTTTTACCTCCCGCGATGTTTATACGAAAATCTGCAACCTTTACCTGTGTATTGGGCATAACGCGAAACGTTACGCCGACCTCGTTTTCATTTTGCAGCGGCCGCCGCTCGTATGTCACCTCAGACTGGTAAAAGCCCCGCTCACGCAAATAATCCAAGATCTCGTCGGCATTGCTGCGGAGCGTTTGCTCGGTTATGGCGGTACCGGGCGTCAGCAGGTTGAGCTTGAATAATAGATCCTGTTCGAGCACCCTATCGCCGACCGTTGTACCGACGATGAAATCGATTTTTTCAGCCTGAGTCTTTCGCTTGATGTTAAAATAGATATCGACGCCCCCAGCCGCATTCGTCGAGGCCGCAACTGTGATCGTGTCGATCTTCTTTGTGGAATACAATGCCTGGATCGCATCCCGGATTCGCGTGGATGTATAGATCGGCCCGAGAGCTTCTTTCGCAATTTGGCGGTATTGCTCGGCCTGTTGGTTGTTGGTCGGCATCGTTCCAAAGCTAATATCGACCTTGTCGATGCGTGCCTTTTCGTATTTGGTTTGGGCCGGCGTAGTCATGAAACCACCGCACGCGAGCACGACATACACCGCCACCTGCAAGATTTTTGACACACCGCCCCAGGGCGGCGATTTTACGTTTCCCGCCGCATCTAACTGTTTGTCCCGCTTGATACTCATCCGCAGCTATTCACTAAAATCGCCTTCTAAACCGAATCTCAAAGCTAAAATTGTCGCGCGTCCGGGTGACATTACTCAATGGCCTTTGCTCATATTGGGCAACAAACGAGAGTTTGTTCGAGACACGATATTCCAGAGCCAATACCTGATTTTGATCTTGCGATAAATTTGTCGCATAGGTAACGCGCAAATTGTTATTGATCTGCCGTCCAACTGTCAGCCGGGCCGTCGGATTGAGCCGCTGCCCGGAAAGTATCGGGTCGATCTCAAAGACATTCAGCCCAAAGAGCCGGTCTGTTGCCTTACGAGCCGGATTATTGATGATCGAATCTGTCAGAATCTCGGCGGCAGTATTGATACCCGTCTGTGCAAGCGTCGGAATTCCGCCGTTTGTATTTGCGAGATTTCCAGTTGTGATCAATGAGACCACATCGGCCTGCGGCAGTGCAGGAGACGAACGTACGGTCGCCGAAAGCTGCTCAGAGTCTTTTAACGGCCCGTTGAGATTTACAAAGATCTGGTATCCGGCGATTTCCGATTCGGCCTGAAGATTGATGATCGGGTCGATCGCGGTATTTGGCGGAAATTCGAGTACGCCGCGCTGTACCACGTAACGGTCTTTGCGAAAGAAAATAGTACCGCTATTTGCAGTTATGCGGCCCGAGAGACGAGGATTAGAGGCGTCGCCCGTCAAAATAAGCGAAACCGACGCTGTCAGATCGGCGACATTGTTACGGACGATCAGCGCATCGCGCCCCTCAATGATGAGGTCCAATCGCGGGGCCGAAACCGAGCCACCGCCCGACGCGAGGTTTGCGTCACGCCGCGCACCGACAACGTTAGCGAGATCGATATCCTTTGAGTAAAGGCTGCGTTTGGCAAATACCCGCCCGCCGATAGTCAACTGCAGATCCGATGCGGGCGTTTCGCGCCGGCCGGAAATTTCGAGCTTTGCATCACCGGTCGTCAGAAAATCTTTTGGCAGCGGAACGGTAACGTTATTACCGTCGAGCGAAAACCTAAATGCCTGTATAGACAACCCGTCAAGCAAGCCGCCGCCCGAGGCGACAAACTTACCGCCGCCGAGATAGCCGGTCGCACCATCCACCTCGACCTGATTTGTCGTAAAGATCACCCGGGCAGCTAAGCGCTCAACCGTAAATCTATCTGACCCAAGAAAAGTTGCGACCGATCCGTTTACAATGTTGGCCGTGCCCGAAAGGCGGGCGGTCGAATTAGGACCAGCCAGCCTGACCGCGGTATCGGCAAAGCCTGAGAAAAAGATGTCCTTAGAGGCGAGATTTAAAAGGTTGAGGTTGACCCGGCCATCGATCGACAAATTATTCACACCATCTGCCGTCAACGCCTTGGTACCGGTGATCGTCATATTTGACCCGCCGCCCGAGAAACGCGCCTTTTCAAAGTTTATCTCCGAGGTACTAAATTTGATCAAGATCGGCTCGGCCGCCGACAACGGAGTCTCCTGTATTTGGAGGGCAAGCTGAGAAAACGCCGCCGTGCCATTGAGCGCCGCCGCGGAATATACGCGATTGCCCTTATCATCCAGTTTACTGAGGTTGCCGCCAAATTCGACCCGTCCGGTGCCGGTACCGGTGATCGGCATTCCCTTTACCTGCGGGATAAATGCTAGAAACGGCTCGATCGGGCTTTGATTGAAATCGGTCGCGACATTAAACGGCAAGTTGTCGTCACCTAAATTTACCGTGGCTGCGATAACCTGCGGGCGGCCGTTAAGATCGGCTGTCAGATCGGCGGTGAGGATTTGATTAGTGGTAATTCCTTTGAATGTTACCGGTCCGAGCGGGTTTTCGCCAACCGTGACATTTGGCGCCGTGCCGCTAAAATTTACGTTATATGTCGATGTCCGGTCCGCATTGCCCGTCGCCAAAGAGGCAAAATCGACATCGCCGGATATCACCGGTATCGCGTCATTTTGCGGGAGCAAGGCCACTAGGAGCGGCACCGGAATCATTTTGCCGCGAATATCCAGATTGAATGCCGTTGACAGCCGGTCGTAGCTACCTTCCGCCGTCAGACGCCCTGCCCCGATCTGCATCTCGCCGCGCTCCAGATCGATCAGCGTACCCTTAAAGACCGCTTTGACGATGAGATTATCGAATGTCTGTCCCGCAATAGTCCCTTTTGCGGCCTCTAAGTTGACCTCGCCCTGAGCTTCGTTTGGCAACCCGCGAATATCCACCGTGCCTGTTGTACTACCGTTAAGATCACGGATCCGCTCCGGCAATGTGATCGGCAACGCCGCAAAGAGATTGCCGGCGTTGACGCCCGACAAGGTCGCGTTAACAGAAATGTTGTTATTGCCAGTATTTGGAATGCTCACGGCGAACACAGCGCTTCCCCCGATGCCCGGCTCCCGCAGATTTCCATTGCGGAGCTCAACACCCAGCGGCGATACAAGTATGTCTGTCGAAATACTGCCTATTTCGCGCCCGCGTAGCGAGATCGAATCAAGCATCGCACGTCCGTCAACCGTAGGGTCTGACAGATTGCCCGTCACCGTTCCGTCAAAATTTAGATTTCCCGCAAATTGGACCTGCATCGAGTCCAGTTGGCGTTCAAGCTCCGGCGAGACGCCGAGTACCCGGATGAGGCGGTCGATCTCCGACGCATCGGTTGACCTCAGGGCAAGCTTGAGATCTGAGTTTTGATCATTTAGATCGAAACGCCCGGTAGCGGAAAGCTTGCTTTTTTCGGAATTGAGATCCGCGAGATCGACATTAAATAGTCCGTTGACCCCGCTCAAATTTACCCGGCCGTTTACGGGTATCAAGGCGCTGTCGGCAGTTCCGGCATTTGCTCTGATGTCGCCATTCAGGCTGCCGCTCGCTGTGCGAAAATTCGTCCCGTTAAAGGTGAGATCGACGTCGCCGGTCGTCTGGCCCACAATCGGGATGACGCGCCCGCCATATAGTGCGAGGAGTTTTGATATATCGAGATCCCTAAAATCCCCCGTAAATGTTGACCTGCTCCGGCTGTTAAAAGCGATTACGGCTTTGCCGTTAAGCTGGCCGTTCATGACCGCAGCAGTCAGCTCATCGAGTGCGGCGCGGTCATTGGTGACGTCAACCTTTGCGGTTGCTGCACCAAGCGAAACGCTTCCTAAGGCGCCTCCGCCGAGGCTCATATCGGCTGTCGCACGATACCGCCCCGAAGGTTCGAGCACATAGACCGGCTTTTCAAACCGGACGGCCTCGAGTGTGCCGCCGCTAGGCAAATTGGCAGTTTTCTTAAGAGCGATCTTGCCGGCATCGATGTCATTTGAGTGAACCTCGACCCTACCCTGCCTGATCGTGACGCGAACTCCGCCGATATTGAGGCTGCCGAGAATAGCCGCACCGGCGTCGACCTTCGCGACTCGCAACTTGTCAGAATATATGACCGTTTGGGCCGAGGTGTTTTCGAGATTGACCAATGGAGCCTCGATGCCGTCGATGTGCACTCCATTGGCGTCAACCCGGTCCGAGCGCAGATTCGTGGCGGAGACCTCGGTCGATCTTGTCAGGGCGGAGAAGCGGAATTTGTCCGCCGATACGTTTTTAGCCTTAGAGCCATTGACCGCGAACGTCTCCGACCGTATGCCGTCAACATCGACATCGGTGCGCCCCGGGGCGTTTCTTACCCGCACGTTCCGGCCCGTAACGCCCTGCAAGCTGTACTGTTTTGTCGAGAATGACCGTGCGCCTGCGTTTGGAGCGGTTATGTTAGTTACTCCATTTGCCATCGAAAAACGTAGATTTCGTGCCGTAAGCTCGCCAAACTCAGTATCCCCGATCGCAAACTTCCGTGCCCGCCCGGTGCCGGACTCAGCCCGAAGCTGATTGTCCTTATACTCGGCGAGCGCGTCCGAAAGATACAACCCGCCGATGGTCAGCGAACCTGATTTCGCCGCCGCCGCCTGCAGCTCGCCGACCCATCGAAAATCGGTTCCCGTACCGCGAACATTCCCGACCATCTTTAGAAAATCAATCCGAAAATCGTCAAATGTCAACATTTGGGCGATGGCCGTGCCGTTCGCAGTGTAATTTGAGTTGATCCCCTCAACGGTCGCGGCGACATTCAATGCCTTGAGATAAACGCCGCCGGCCCTTAAGCTGGCGGCGTCCGCCTCGCCCTCAATGTGGTAGTTTTCACCTTCGCCGGTTACTTTGCCCTTAAAATTTCCAACGCCGACTAAGGAAGTTCCGTTGGCAAAGATGCTTGAGGCCTGCGTCAGATCGACCGACGACTGAATATCGAAAGCGTACTTTGGTGCCGCCCAGTCGGTCAGCGTTCCGGTAAGAGTTGACTCGCCAATTGGCGTTCGGAGTTCGAGGCTCGTTAGCTCCGCTCCATTGCTATCTGCGATGCCGATCGCGCGAAGGCTGATACTCTCCACGACATTTGTATCGTAAACAAAATTTGACTCACGCGAGGTCAGGTCAAAATTGTATCGTTTTGGCTCGTCGATAAGATCGGCTGGAGCCGCGGAAACCTCGCCCTTTATCGGCGAGATCAGAAACAAGATATTTTTTGCGTCACCGGATATTTTTCGCGAGACATCGCCAAAATGCACAACGGTGTCAGAAAGGGAAAAATTGACCGAGTCGTATTTAAAATTTACGGCCGAGCCCGCCTGATCTTCCACAAGCTTTAGGTTGGCAAAATTTGAGCGTCCATTCTCATCAAATTTTACCCACACCTCGGCCCCCGTTACCTCGGTCGAGTCAATATTGATGTCACGGCTTGTCCTGAATGCGAGCAGATCGAGGACGGTCATCTTTAGGCGGGCATCGCGGATAAAGAAGAGCTTTTGTCCGGACAATCTGTCGTTGAAAGAGGCGTTATGCAGTTCGAGCGCAAGCGGAGATGCCGACAAGCGAAATACATCCGCGTCGAAAACGATACCGATATCAGCCATCTTTGCCCTGAATTGATTTTTTGTGTAGTTGTCAAAGACACCCGTCCTGAAAAGGACGGCCAGTACGCCTATTGCGAGCAGGATCGCAGCGGCAACCGCGACGGCCGAAATGAGTATGTTGCGCCGCGTAAAATATCTTCGCCCGACGGACGGTCTATCCCTGCCGTCACTCGTTTTTCCAAGGTCTTTCTCTGACATTTATCCCACTTGTTAGTTCAATTCAATTGTTTCAACGATCTCGAGGTCAAACGCCTCGAGGGCGCTGATCTTTGGCGGATGGTTGGTCAAAAGACGTATCTTATTTACACCCAGATCCTTTAATATTTGTGCACCGATGCCGTAATCGTGGACGTTGCCATATCCCGTTTCCTGACGCGCCGTCTGAAAATCGATGGTACGTTCCTGCATTAGGGCGTATGTCCGGAGCTGATTTACCAGATCAAGATTATTCTCACGCTGACGCAAATACAGTATGACACCATACCCCGACTCAGAAATTTTTACGAGGGAGGCTTGCATCGCGGCTGCGGCTTCGCCAAGCGTCGAACCGAACATTGCAAACGTAACATTCTCCGTTTGGACGCGAACAAGCACCGGCTCGGTTGCACTCGAAACGTCGCCCGCGACCATCGCCACATGTGTCTCGCCATTGATAACGTTTTCAAAAAGGATGGTTCGAAAGACGCCCGAGCGGGTCGGTAGATCAGTTTCGACGATCCGCCGGATCAGCGTTTCCTTTTCGATCCGGTAGCGAACAAGATCGGCAACCGAGATGATCTTAAGGCCGTGCTTTGCGGCAAAGATCTCCAGTTCGGGTAAGCGGGCCATTGTGCCGTCGTCATTCATGATTTCGCAGATGACGGCAGCGGGCTGTAATCCGGCTATCTTTGCAATATCGACGCTCGCCTCGGTTTGCCCGACACGCACAAGGACGCCGCCGCGTTTTGCTCTAAGCGGAAAGACATGGCCGGGCCGTGCAAGATCGGATGGCCTTGACGCCGGGTCAACTGCGGTCAAGATCGTTTTTGCCCGGTCGGCGGCTGAGATGCCCGTGGTTACCCCCGTCCGGGCCTCGATCGACGTCGTAAAAGCGGTGCCCATGCTCGAAGTGTTTTCCGTTGTCTGCGGAAACAGCTGCAGCTCGTCACACCGCTCCTCCGTCATAGGCATACAGATCAGGCCGCGGCCGTGAACGGCCATAAAGTTGACGATCTCCGCCGTCACCTTTTCAGCCGCACAGACGAGATCGCCTTCGTTTTCGCGATCTTCGTCATCAACGATGATTATCATTTTGCCGTCGCGTATGTCGGCGGTAGCGGCTTCGATAGAGGAAAATGGCATGCTGTATAATCCGCGTGGGCATTTGCCCGATCCCGTCAGTTCGTTTAGATTTTATCGAATCGAGTGGATTTAAGCGAATAATACAGCGGTAGGCCGCTTAGTGGTTTAGATTTAGCGTCTTTAGATAATCGCGAAACTCCGCTCCCAGATCGTCGCGTTTTAAGGCCAATTCGACCGTGGCGATCAGAAATCCGAGTTTGTCGCCCGCGTCGTGCCGCGTCCCTTCGAGCTTGACGGCGTAGAAAGGCCGTGTTTTTAATAAGATACGCATCGCGTCGGTGATCTGTATCTCCCCGCCGGAGCCGGGCGTCGTCGCCTCGATCGCGTCAAAAATATCGGGTGTGAAAATGTAGCGGCCGATGATCGCAAGATCTGATGGAGCGTCGGCATAGGCCGGCTTTTCGATCATGTCATTTATCTTGTAAACATTCGGCTCTACTTCCGTGGCGTCGATTACGCCGAAACGCGAGATCGCCTCACCCGCAACCTGCATTGTAGCAATCACGGGGGCGTTGTACCTCTCAAACACTTCGGCCATCTGTCTTAAGGCCGGCCGTTCGCTGTCAATAATGTCGTCAGCGAGCAGGGCTGCAAAAGGTTCGTTCCCGACAAAATCTTTTGCCTGATAGATCGCGTGGCCGAGGCCCAACGCCTGCTTTTGCCGCGTGTAGCTGATCTGAGCTATGTCCGATATGGCACGGATCTGCTCGAAAAGATCGTCCTTTCCACGCTCTTTGAGCATCTGTTCGAGCTCAAATGAGATGTCGAAATGGTTTTCGATCGCACCTTTATCGCGGCCAGTGATGATTAGGATCGATTCGATGCCGCTCGCGACCGCCTCTTCGACGGCGTATTGGATCAGCGGTTTATCGACCAGCGGCAGCATTTCTTTCGGGCTCGATTTGGTCGCCGGCAGAAATCTGGTGCCGAGGCCGGCGGCGGGGAAAACAGCCTTGCGAATTTTGTTTGTCATACCAAGTTTGTTAAATTCGATAAGTCTTTCACATAAGACAAACTTTAGATTTTAGGGTAAAAATGGCGGATAAACAAACATTCGAAACCGTGCTGATACAGCATCCGGGCATGGAGGCGACCGGTGTGACGATCCCTTTCGACGTGGAGGAGGTCTTTGGCGCCAAGCGAGTACCGGTTAAAGCCGTTGTAAACGGCGAAGTCTATCGCGGGTCGATCGTCCGGATGGGCGGTGAATATTGTCTCGGCATCCCAAAGATTTTTCGTGAGGCCGCCGGTATTAGTGCGGGTGACCACATTGTAGTTACGATCGAGCGTGACGATGAAGAAAGGGTTGTGGCGGTACCCGCCGACTTAGCGAGTGCTCTTGCCAAAAGCGGACTTAGCGAAACATTTGACGCGATGAGCTATACCCATCGCAAGGAACACGTCCGTGCGATCGAAGAGGCAAAAGCCCCGGAAACCCGTGCGAGACGGATCGCAAAAACAATTGAAATGGTCGCTGCCAAAAAAAAGTAAAAATGTTAGACCTTAATTTTGTCAGAGATAATTTGGATGCGGTTCGTAAAGCTCTTGCGAATCGTAACTTTCCCGCCGACTCCCTCGACACATTTGTCGAGCTTGACTCCGAGCGCCGACGGATGATACGTGAATCCGACGAGGCTAACCGAGTACTAAATGATGCCAGTAAAGAAATTGGCGCCCTTGTGCAGGCGAAGGATTTGGAGAAAGTAGCTGAAAAAAAAGAAGAGGTTTCCGCCTGGAAATTGCGGCATGCGATGCTAGACGCCCACCGGAAGGATATTGAAGCAGCAGTGCACGAATTGCTATCGGGGTTGCCGAATTTACCCGCGGACGACGTTCCCGTCGGCTCAGACGAAACTGCAAATGTAGAGATCCGCCGGTGGGGAGATCCGCGTAAATTTGATTTTGAACCGAAGGATCACGTTGACCTCGGCGAAGGTCTTGGCATACTAGACTTTGAACGAGCAACGAAGATTGCTGGTTCGCGCTTTGCGATCCTTAACGGCCCGGGTGCAAGATTGAGCCGGGCACTCGTCAATTTTATGCTCGATGTTCACACGACCGAGCACGGCTACACCGAGACGCTGCCGCCTTTTCTTGTAAACCGCACCGCCCTTTTTGGCACGAATCAGTTGCCAAAATTTGAAGGCGACCTGTTTCATATCAAGGACGAACGGGGCTTTGCCCTGATTCCGACCGCCGAGGTCCCGGTCACCAATTACCATGCAAATGAGATTCTCGACGCAAAAGATCTGCCGGTAAAATATGTCGCATATACGCCGTGTTTTCGCAGCGAGGCCGGGAGCTATGGCAAAGATACGCGTGGGCTGATACGTCAGCACCAATTTGAAAAGGTCGAGCTTGTAAAATTGAGCCTGCCGGAAAACTCTGAGGACGAACATGAAAAACTGACAGCGAACGCCGAACGCATCTTGCAGCTTTTGGGCCTCCCCTACCGGACCGTTGTTCTATCGACAGGCGATATGGGTTTTGGTGCAAAGAAAACTTACGACATCGAAGTTTGGCTGCCCTCGCAGAAAACCTACCGCGAGATATCAAGCTGCTCAAACTGCGGTGACTTTCAAGCGCGGCGTATGAACCTCAGATTTCGCCGTGCCGGCGGCGCCAAGCCGGAATTTGCACATACACTCAACGGCAGCGGTCTCGCCGTTGGCCGCACGTGGATCGCAATTCTAGAAAATTTTCAGCAAGTCGACGGAGGCATTCTGGTTCCGGAAATTTTGCAGCCATACATGAATGGGCTGACGGAGATAAAGTCATCCTAGCGTTACGCTTTGTAACCGCATATGAAGCAGAGAAAAATCAACTATTCATATCCTTCATGATCTGCTTTATGTGCGTCATCTGCGGCTAAATGCCTTGACGAAACGCGACCCTGTAATTACAATGTAATTATGAAAACCCAGATCATCCAGATCGGTAATTCGCAGGGCATACGTATTCCAAAGGTGCTGCTCGAGGATTGCAAGATCACCGGCGAGGTCGATCTCGTGATACACGCTGACGGTATTCTGATCCGAAATGTACAAAAGCCGCGGGCCGGTTGGGGCGAGGCATTTAAGGAAATGTCGGAAAACGAGGACGATGAACTTGTTGATGCTGGTTCGGCTACCAAGTTTGAAAAAAAGGAGTGGCAATGGTAAGCCGCTTCGATGTTTATCTTGTCAATCTTGACGCCGACCCCTCGAAGGACGCCAAGAATACGCGCCCCTGTGTCGTCATCTCGCCAAACGAGATGAACCACAACGTCCAAAACGTGATCATTGCACCGCTCTCCTCAGCCGGTCCGAAATACCCGACGCGGATCCCGGTCACTTTTCTCAATAGCGAACGTGCTATCATTCTCGACCAATTGCGCGTCGTCGATAGTGTTAGGCTTGTAAAAAAGATTGGTGAGATCGACAAACCTGTTCAAAAGGAAACACTCGACCGTTTGCAAGAAATGTTTGCGGAATAATAGAGATAGTCGATCAGGCCTTTTTAGACTTCGCCTTATTCCACAGATCATCCATTTCTTTCAGATCTGCGTTTTCCAGACTCTTGCCGGCCAGTTTCAACTCGTCCTCGATAAATTTGAACCGCTGGCGGAATTTTCGGTTCGTCTTCTTTAGAGCGGTTTCAGGTTCGACGTCGAGATGGCGTGCAAGGTTCATAACAACAAATAGCAGATCGCCGATCTCCTCGGCTGCGTTTCCTGTCTCTCCTTTTACGATGGCTTCTTTCAACTCGGCGATCTCCTCATCAAACTTGTCAAAGATCTGACCCGCGTTTTCCCAATCAAAGCCGACCTTCGCGGCCATCTTTGTAAGCTTTAGCCCCTCGAGCAATGCCGGAAAATGTACGGGTACTTCGTCGAGGATCGAATCTCGCTTTTTCTCGATCTTGCCCGAAGCTTTTCGCTCATTGGCCTTGAGCTGATCCCAATTATCAAGAACATCTTTGGCCCGGTCGAGTTTTGCATCGCCAAATACATGCGGATGCCGGAGGATCAGCTTTTGCGTCACACCGGCCGCGACATCATCGACTGTAAAATCTCCACGCTCCGCCCCGATCGTCGAGTGGAAAATGACTTGCAGCAAAAGGTCGCCAAGCTCTTCGCGTAAATTTGCCGTGTCGCCGGTCGCATCCGCCTCCTGGATGGCGTCAAACGTCTCGTAAGCCTCTTCGAGTAGATACGGCGACAGAGACTGATACGTCTGCTCATGGTCCCACGGGCATCCACCGGGGGCACGTAGCCGGGCCATTACCGCAACGAGTTCGTCCATTGATTTTGACATGACCTAAATTTTGAATTCTTTTTCGGCAAAATGCTACTATCGAATTAAGGATTAAAATATATGATCGGCAATGACGACAATCAAGAAGAGGTCAGTTTTAAGGTCGCTGATAAGCGAAAATTTAATGCCGACGGGTCAGTGCGTGACGGTGTGACGCTCGATGCGGCAAAGGCTGCCGAGCCGCCAGCCGCGAAACCGGGGACCGAGCCGGCTACGGCCCCCGCGCCCCCTCAGGCGGAAAAAAGCGGGGACGACCCGGCGGCTCTCGACCAGGACCAGGCAGACGAAAGCGGTGAAATCCCGGGTGCCGAAGACCCGGCGAGCTTTGTAAATTTTCTTTCGATGCTCGCCACAAACGCGGCCAGTGCTCTCGGCGCTGTGCCAAATCCGGCGACTGGCCAGCGAAGCCTCGACCTCGAGACGGCTAAGTACTGGCTTGATGTGCTGGGTATGATCCGCGACAAGACAAAAGGCAATCTTCATCCTAAAGAAGACCGCCTGCTCGAGGGACTGCTCGCGGATCTGCGTCTGCAATATGTCCAGCTTGTAAAAGCAACCGAAGAAAAGCTTAGGTCCCAGGCCGCTCAAAAACTCTCGGGCGCGGATATCCTAGGTAAAAAATGATTGACCACATAGATACATAGGACACATAGCCGGAAAAATATTTCTCTATGTGCTCGATGAATCTAGGCGGTTAAAATCTTTGTATGCGTCTAACGTTTCTCGGAACCGGAACTTCCACGGGTGTGCCATCGATCGGGTGCGATTGCGAGACATGCCTGTCTGAGGACCCGCGTGACAAACGGCTGCGTGTCTCGATTCTCATAGAGCACCGCGATAAGAAAGTACTAGTTGATACGTCGATAGATTTTCGCCAACAGGCCTTGCGGGCAAGGATCAATCACCTTGATGCAGTTCTCATAACGCATTGCCACGTCGATCACGTGTTTGGCCTCGATGACATTCGCCCACTCAATTTTCGCCACGGAGCGATGGGCGTCTATGCTAATGAGATCGCCTGGGTCGATCTGCGCCGCATTTTTCAATATATATTCAATCCCACCCATTTTGGGGGCGGCCTGCCGCAATTGATACCCCACACCGTCGAGCCAAATGCCCCGTTCTGCGTCGGCGAGGATCTTGAGATCACGCCGCTAGAGGTCACACACGGCAAGTTGCCGGTCATCGCATACCGCTTCAATGACTTTGCCTACGCCACCGACCTGAAGGTCATTCCACTCGCGTCAATGGAACGCCTTCGCGATCTTGACGTTCTAGTTCTCGATTGTGTCCGTATCAAACCGCACTCGACGCACCTATGCCTCGATGAAGCGCTTACCATCATCGAAGATTTAAAGCCGAAACGAGCTTTCCTCACACATCTCAATCACGACATCCTGCACGAACGCGATTCGCGTCTGTTGCCGGATAATGTGCGGTTTGCATACGACGAACTGGTGGTCGATTAAGGCGTAAAATAACACTCGATTTAACTTAAATTCAATGTAAGTTATTGTGCCGCAATGCGTTACGAAATTGTTACGCCCAATTTAACGCTGTACGTTAGACGTGGCGCGCTAAATGCTGCAAAAACTAGACTTAGACGAAAGTTTTAAAACCACTATATTTTGTGTTGACAACGGGAATAGACTACCATATAGTCTATATCCACTAAGGGACTCAGCCTTTAATTTAAGTATTTAGAGACCCGTCTGAAACACTTACCAGTCCGGTGTAAAGCAGCGGCCTTGCTTGCGAAAATGTAATGCGGGGGGAGTGGAACTTTCTCTCTTTTTTTACCGGACAAATCACGTGAGCGTGTCGAAATGCGGCCCGGACGTAGGAGGAAAATAGCTAATCATGGACACTTTTTTTGGACAGACCGGCACCGCCGCAACCCGACAAACGGATGACTCGGCCCAAACTTCGATGCAGGTACGCAAACGTAACGGCTCGCTCGAGCCGGTCGATATTAATAAGATCGTTCGTGCAATCACGCGTTGCTGCGTCAATCTACCGGGTGTGGACAGCCTACGCATAGCGACTAAGACCATTAGCGGTCTTTATGACGGGGCAACGACCCGCGAGCTCGACAAGCTGTCGATCCAGACGGCGGCAAGTCTGATATTTGAGGAGCCGGAATACTCGCTCCTCGCGGCCCGCCTGCTCAATCAATATGTTGAGAAGGAGGTCCGCAATCAGGAGATACATTCATTTTCACAGTCGATCGCCATTGGCGTTAAAGAGGGGTTGATCGGGACACGTGTCGCCCAGTTTGTCACGGAGAACAGCCGGAAGCTAAACGACGCGGTTGATAAGACACGAAACGACCTGTTTGAGTTTTTTGGTCTTCGCACATTGTATGACCGCTATCTCCTGAAAAACCCTGAGACACGGGACGTGATCGAATCGCCGCAGTTTTTCTGGATGCGCGTCGCCTGCGGCCTCGCCGAAAACCCCTACGAGGCTATAGACCTATATAATCTCTTTTCGTCGCTCGAATACGTGCCCAGTACCCCGACGTTATTCAATTCCGGTACACAGCACGAGCAGCTCTCATCGTGTTTCCTGCTCGATTCGCCGCTCGACAGCCTCGACAGCATTTACAAAAAGTATTCCGACGTCGCTATGCTCTCGAAATTTTCGGGCGGCATCGGCATAGCATATTCACGCGTCCGATCACGCGGATCACTAATTCGCGGGACCAATGGCCATTCGAACGGTATCGTGCCGTGGCTCAAGACGCTTGACTCCAGTGTCGCAGCGGTAAATCAAGGCGGCAAACGCAAGGGGGCCTGCTGTGTCTATCTAGAAACGTGGCATGCCGACATCGACGATTTTCTCGAGCTCCGCGACAACACCGGCGACGACGCGAGCCGCACGCACAACCTCAATCTGGCAAATTGGATACCCGACCTTTTTATGAAGCGGGTCCAGGCGGACGGCCAATGGTCGCTGTTTGATCCAAAGATCGTGCCGCATTTTCCGGATCTCTATGGTGAGGAATTTGAGGCGGCGTATGTCAAAGCCGAGGAAGAAGGGCTTTTTATGCGTCAGATAAATGCCCGTGACCTTTACGCCAAGATGATGCGGACGATGGCCCAAACCGGCAATGGATGGATGACATTTAAGGACGCGAGCAACCGAAAATCGAACCAGACGGGACGCCCGGAAAACGTCGTCCACCTTTCAAACCTCTGCACCGAGATAATCGAGGTCACGTCAGATAGCGAGACGGCCGTGTGTAATCTCGGTTCGATAAATGCGGCCCGCTACGTTAAGGATGGTCAGTTTGACTACGACAAGCTCCGCCGCAACGTGCATCTCGCCGTCAGACAGCTGGATAAGGTGATCGACCTCAATTATTACGCGATCCCCAGCACCGCAGGTTCGAACAACCGCTGGCGTAACATTGGCCTGGGTGTGATGGGTTTGCAGGACGTTTTTTTTCAGATGCGTCTCCCTTTCGACGGTGATGAAGCACGAAAAATCTCGGCTAAAATACAAGAGGAAATCTACTTTGCCGCACTCGACGCCTCGTCGGACCTCGCCGTGACACGCGGCATGCATCCGGCATTTTTCGAAACGCGTGCCGCACAGGGTGATCTGCAATTTGACCTTTGGGGTGTAACGCCCGACGACATCGGACGCTGGGATGCCTTGCGTGAAAAGATCAAGGCGACGGGACTGAGAAATTCCCTGATGATCGCCATCGCTCCGACCGCCACCATTGCCTCGATCGCCGGCTGTTACGAATGCATCGAGCCGCAGGTGTCAAACCTGTTCAAACGCGAAACCTTGTCGGGCGACTTTGTCCAGATCAACAAATACCTGGTCAAAGAGCTAAAAGCCATCGGTCTCTGGACCGACGAGATTCGCAATAAGATCAAACTGAGCGAAGGCTCGGTGCAGGACATCGATGAGTTTAGCGACGAGCTAAAAGCGATCTACCGCACCTCATGGGAGATACCGATGCGTTCCCTGATCGACATGCAAGCCGACCGGGGAGCGTTCATCGATCAATCGGCTTCGCTCAACCTGTTCATGGAGAGCCCAAATATCGGTAAGCTTTCATCAATGTATATGTATGCGTGGCAAAAGGGCTTGAAAACGACGTATTACCTTCGCTCGCGCCCAGCTACGCGGATTGCACAGGTCGCCGCCGCTGATAATATCGCATCTGTTATCGAAGAGCCTACGAAGAAGGTGTATACAGATGAAGAAGCGTTGGTTTGTTCGCTGGAGAATCCCGAGGCGTGTGAAGCATGTCAGTGAACCAATATGGTGAAGATAACCTCAAACGAAATATACAAATTTGTAAAATCGATCGAGGGTAAAACTGTAAGAACCAGAACTGGGCGTGATTTTCTGGTTCGCGTTGAGGGGGAGAAGTTAATTTACACACCTCAATCTTCCGCTAAAGCCCGGAAGCAGTATCGAAAGGTAGTTGACCGCGTTTGCCAACAAGTATCAGCAACGAACTCGTTTCGCCTCAGTGATTATACGTCTTATACCGTTAACGGATCATACATCCTGGCTCTGATTCAGGAATATATCTCTCGAGGAGATTCGCAGTAATTAAAAACCCTTTGCTAGCGTGTGAAGCTTGTCGGTAAATAAGCCATGAGAGATTATGTTGTATATAACAATCCAGATTCAGTAGGCGATCTATACAAAGAAAATCCGTTATGCGTATTCACGGACAAAAAAGTGTCAACTGAGGTAATTGGCTCTCGTGTTTGGTTAATTGTTGGCGAAGGCCGCCCAAGAAGTTATTTTTTGCGATGCTGGTTCTTTGTCGATGATATCGATCGGGGAAAAGAACGCGGCTTCGCCACAAAGCTAAGTGGGTCAGAAGGAGTGGTGTTCGAGCCAATGACTTTACTTCCCGGCGATGAGGAGTGGTTTCTCTCGTTCAAAAAGGATCAAGGCAATTTTGCATTTGGATTTAGTTCCATCAAAAACGGCCAGACCATTGTTCATCTCGAACAAATCGCCCAGGTGTGAATCAACAAAATTATTATGCTGTTAGATCAAGGTTTCAACTTAACGCTTCGTCCGATGAAGTATCCGCAGTTTTATGAGATGTATAAAAATGCGATCAAGAATACGTGGACGGTCGAGGAGGTCGATTTTTCGACCGATGTAAACGACCTGCGTAACAAGATGACGCCGTCTGAGCGGCATATGATCAATCGTCTGGTGGCGTTTTTTGCGACCGGCGATTCGATCGTATCGAACAATCTAGTTCTAAATCTCTACAAACACATTAATTCGCCCGAGGCTCGGATGTATCTGTCGCGGCAGCTTTATGAGGAAGCTGTCCACGTTCAGTTTTATCTGACGCTGCTAGACACCTACATTCCCGACCACCACGAGAGGGAGCAGGCGTTTGCGGCGGTGCAGAATATTCCGTCGATCCATAAAAAGGCCGAGTTTTGTTTCAAATGGATAGATTCGATCCAGAATCTCCATGCTCTTGAGACCAAGGAAGACCGCAAACAATTTCTGCTCAATCTGATCTGCTTTGCGACCTGTATCGAAGGCCTGTTTTTCTTCGCGGCCTTTGCTTATGTATATTTTCTGCGTTCCAAAGGTTTGCTCCATGGCCTCGCGGCGGGGACAAATTGGGTCTTCCGCGACGAGTCGGCACACATGGCGTTTGCACTCGACGTGATCAAAGAGGTACGCAACGAAGAGCCTGAACTTTTTGACGAACCGCTTCACCGCCAGATCGTCGAGATGATCGACGAAGCCGTGACGTGCGAAATGCAGTTTGCCGAGGACATCCTATCCGGTGGCATTTCAGGTTTGTCAGTTGCCGATATGCGTCAATACCTCGAATTCGTTGCCGACCAACGGCTCATCATGCTAGGCATGCAAAAGGTCTACGGCGCAAAAAACCCGTTCTCATTCATGGACCTGCAGGACGTTCAGGAACTCGCCAATTTCTTCGAACGCCGCGTCTCGGCCTACCAGGTCGCCGTGGCGGGCGATGTGAGTTTTAACGAATCTTTTTAGGTGTCGATCCAGACTTGTTCTTTCCGAAGAGCCACGTCCAACGACTCAAAAAAATCGCAAAGTGACCCGGTACACGCTCAAATCAGGTCGGACATCGCGGAGTATTACCATCGATCGCTCCACCAACCCAGCTGGCCGAAGTTTCCCCAACAAAAGATCACGGTTTAGACGGCAGGCGCAGCTCCCCGATCTCTCGGCGAAGGGCGCGGACCTCATCGAGGATTATCTGGGTGTGAGCCGCTTCGGCGCCCTTGAGATCTTCGGCTACCTGCGACTGCATGGCATTGACGACCACCGCGATAAATAAATTCAACACCATGAACGTCGCGATCAGCAGGTAGGTGACAAAGAATATCCAAGCGTAGGGCGACTGCTCCATCAACCCGCGCGCAATATCGGGCCACCCTTCGACCGTCATCACCTGGAACAGCGTGAACAGCGAGGCTCCCAGACTGCCGAAGTACTCTGGAGAGATCGCCCCAAACAATTTCGTAGCCATTACCGCCGATACGTATAGCACGAGAGCCATCAGGCCGATGATCGAGGCCATGCCCGGCAATGCCGTGAGCAGGGCGTTAACCACCCCGCGCATCGAGGGAACCATCGAGATCAACCGCATTGCACGCAGCACACGCAGGGAGCGAAGGACGCTGAACGCACCGCTTGCCGGCATCAAAGCGATACCTACGATCACGAAATCGAACACTCGCCACGGATCGTGAAAGTAGCGGCTACGATATACAAAAAAGCGCAATGACAACTCGAGCACAAAGACCCCGAGCACCGCCCGGTCGATCGCATACAGCAGGCCGCCAAAGCTGGCGACAATCGCTGGCGAGGTTTCGATTCCGAGGGTGATCGCGTTCGCGACGATCAGAGCGATGATCGCTCGATCAAAAAATGGATGCTCGATGAAGAAGCGAACGCGCTCGCGCAAGCTAGGTAAGGTTGTGAAATCGGTCATATTCGTTGTGCCTTGTTGTGGCATACAGAACCACAGCCAACATCAAGGATCCTTTTGTCCTGGGGAGACTCGAGTTTCTCGACATCCAGTTCGAGGCGCTTTTGCACCACGCCGCGCCAGTAATTGTCTATAATCCGCGCGACCACTCCTTTCTTAACGTCGTAGTTCGCGTCAAACCTCTCTGCATCGTCGTGAAAATAGTCACGAACTTTTTCCTCAACCTTACCCAAGAGTTCTTGTTTCATATATTTTTTTCTACTCCTTCGCTTTGCGGAAAGATAAGCGACAACATGATCGATCCTGAGATAACCGTCAGGATAAACCCAAGTGAATATGAGATCGGGAACTTTCCGTCGAATAAATTATTCAACCAGACCATCTTTAGTCCGACAAAAACCAAAACTATCGCAAGGCCGTATTTCAATAAATAAAACTTGTCGATCACGCCGGCAAGCATGAAATACAACGACCGAAGGCCGAGTATCGCAAATATATTCGAGGTGAAAACAATAAAAGGCTCTTTCGTTACGGCAAAGATCGCGGGAACGCTGTCAACCGCAAATATGATGTCGGTGGCTTCTAGAAACAGCAAAGCAATGAACAAAGGGGTTGCATGCCAACGGTCGCCTATCCTTAGGAAGAAACTCTTGCCGTCGATCTTATTCGTAACCGGCATGAACTTTCGAAATATTCGGATCAGCAGATTCTTTTCCGGCTTGATCTCTTCGTTACTCGTAAAAAACATCTTGATGCCGGTAATTATCAAAAATCCGCCAAACAGATAGATTACCCAGTGAAACTGCATTAGTGCGGATCCCATGGCGATAAAGATCGCTCTAAAAATAAGCGCTCCCATAATGCCGTAAAACAGCACGCGGTGCTTATACTTAGCCGGGATGCCAAAGTAGCCGAACACCAGCACAAAGATGAATATGTTATCGACCGACAGCGAATACTCGAGAACGTAACCGGTTAGGAATTCGAGCGTCGATGTCCTCGCGACATCAGCCCCAAAATTAGTCAATGTGTATTGATAAAATCCCCCGGAAAATACCAACGCAAGCGCGACCCATATCGCGCTCCAGATAGTCGCCTCCTTAAATGAGACGACGTGTTCCTTTCGATTGAAAACGCCTAGGTCGATGGCGAGCATCGCCAGTACAAACACCAGAAATCCCGCGTAGAACAGCCAATACTCAACAAACGGAAATAGAGTCATTTTTTCTCCCTCGCTACACACAACCAGTAACAAAATTAGGTCGGCTTGTTAGTCGACCATTAGTTCCGATCGATCGCTCCGTTCAGAATTCGGGCGATTTGTTTCACTGCGGTGATCTCCTCGTCGCAGATCCGGGGGCCGCCGGAAGGGGAATCGGAATCGCCGCCCGAGACTTCGGCGACCAGTGTGCATTGTGATATCAGGCTATATTTCTGCTCCGCATGTTCGTCGTCGGAGAGTGTTTCCAAACCGGCTCTTAGTTTCTTAAGCGATTCCTGGAAAACCTCCTCTTTGGGGCTCAGCTCCAACCAGCCAAGCAATTGGTTCAAATTCTCGTTGTTCGGATCAATACCAAGGTCAAACATGGAATCGAAGATAAATTGCCGTTCCCGTTTTGTTATCCGCCCATCCGCCCACGCGACCTTTACAAGCGGCAGCAGTTTAAGGTGATCATCGATACTGTTTTTCTTAGCGGCGGATGCACCCCCCGGTTGTTTCTCTTCCAAAACGGAGAAGCGTTTTTCCGTTTCTTCAAGCTTGCCTTTCTCGCTTTCACCACTTGTATGCCCACGCCACATACCGAATATTTGTTTTTGTCCGAGTTCGGCTACATACCTCGTTTGCCCGAGCATGAGCGACGAGATCGCAGCGGTCTGGCCGACCGGCAGACCTGACATCAGATCAGCGATACCGTCCCACAAACTTTCGATCATTGCTGCATGCGGCCGGCTCGAAAGCCTGGTCATGATTTCGATAAAATTCTTGTCGTCGTTCAGCAGCCCGTAGATCTCAGCCGTTTTCAGAATTGCGTTCTGTTCGGCCCTCCCTACTCGTCCATCTACCCACGCGACCTCGATCATCGGTGTCAGCATTAGCAAATATGAGTCGTCGGTCGTTGAACCGCTAAGGTGTAAAAAGTTGCGGATACGTCGGGCGTAGCCGTTGAATTGTTGTTCTCTTTTAGATTGACTTCGATATTCCGAGATGCCGTGCATTAAGAAATCATTCATTCGCACACTCCTTTTGTTCTGAGTCTGCGAACGCAAAAAGACCTCTCGCAGACTAAAGCCGCAAAAGGTCTCGAAATTTCCCGACGCACCGGCTCGCTTGGCTATTTATGCGAACGTATTGACGATGTCGTGGACCTCTGTGTAAACAGAGGGATCTACTCCCCAACTAAATTGTTTTTAAAAGATAGCGAAACCTTACCGAATTGTCAAGTATTACTTATTGAGCGGATCGCACGGTGTGTAGGTGAGGAGATGTCACGTCATTTTACGCCGAAGCACTCTGACGCGGCATGCATGATCACTCATATGTCCGGCCGCCGTGTTTTAGCCATCCGGCCTGATGGCGGTTTGCCGGGTCGTGATGCGTCCAGTGGATAAGGCCGCCTTGGTCATTCCAAATATACTCACCGCTAAAGCCAACAGTGTCGCCGACCTCTAGATCGTCGATGCGCCGGGCGACATCGAGATTGTGTTGGATCAGAACGGTCTGTCCGGATGCAACATACAGGATAATTCGTTGATGCGGCGTGCCGGAGCGGTCGTCTAAGAGCATGCGTAAAACGGTGCCTTCGCCGGTGACCTGTACATTTGTCGCTTTGGCATCGAAAGCCTTTTGCACGCTACCTGCCGTCTGCTGGTCCTGTCCGCATGCGGCCAATAGAGCGACTAGGACGAATACGCCAAACACCAAAGATCTTCTCATCAGGTTATGATAAGCCAATCGGCCCCCATCAGGAAAAACTATTAAAAAATGACTGTTAGCGTCGCAACATGAAAGACGGCGATAAAAAGGTTGCTTATCACAACCGGGTTTCTTAGCGTCCCCACCGTAAGTGGTGTCGTCAGTTTGTAGACGATCTGAACGAACAACAATGCTGCGACAGCATCATTTCGTGGATGAGCCAAAAGCATTGCGGAACAAATGAGGATAGCAAAATATATCGAATGTAATATGCCGCGAGCGGGTGTTTTTTCTCCATAACTTTCCCTCGCCCAATCTGCGTTTCTAGCAATACCTGCGCAGACCGGAATGAGGACCAAGATGTTGAGAAGTAATGACAATTGGATCATCAATTTCGTTGTTTCTCCTAAATTTTCGGTTAATTTGATACGTTCTTCCGGACTTTGAAGCGACGTTCGCCGTTTACTACTTCGGCCTTCCACACGTGTTGGATTCAGCGAAATTGCCAAAGGGCACTCCGTCGAAATTCGTGATAAGGATCGAATGGGTTATTATTTCCTTTTCGTACCCGTAACCTATAAATCATTTTATGACCGGACAAATTACAAATTTTATCAAGCACCACTATCGCCATTTCAATTCGGCGGCGTTGATCGATGCGTCTGAGGCTTATGTCAAACATCTCGCAAGTGGCGGCAAGATGATGATAACGCTTGCGGGGGCGATGTCGACGGCGGAGTTGGGCCTAAGCCTGGCCGAGATGATCCGGCAGGACAAAGTGCAGATAATCTCTTGCACGGGAGCGAATCTTGAGGAAGATCTGTTCAACCTCGTCGCTCACGATTTTTACGAGCGGGTGCCGCATTACCGCGACCTGACGCCGGCCGACGAACAGGAACTGCTCGACCGTCACATGAACCGCGTGACCGACACCTGCATCCCCGAGATGGAAGCGATGCGGCGGCTGGAGAAAGCGATGGTGGATGTCTGGACTGCGGCTGACGCAGCCGGAGAGCAGTATTTTCCACATGAATTTATGTATCAGGTGCTCAAAAACGGCTCGCTTGAGGAGTATTACCAGATCGATCTCAAAGACTCGTGGATGTACGCCGCGATGGAGAAAAACCTTCCGATGGTCGTGCCGGGCTGGGAAGATTCGACGATGGGCAATATGTTCGCCGGCCACGTCATCACCGGCGATATCAAAAACGTGCACACCGTCCGCACCGGCATCGAATATATGATGTCGCTCGCCGAATGGTACACCGCGAATGCGACCGACGATTCGACCATCGGATTCTTCCAGATCGGCGGGGGCATCGCAGGCGATTTCCCGATCTGCGTCGTTCCGATGCTGCACCAGGACCTCCAACGCGACGGCGTCCCCGTCTGGGGCTATTTCTGTCAAATATCAGACTCAACGACGTCGTACGGATCTTATTCGGGAGCTGTACCGAATGAGAAGATCACCTGGGGCAAGCTCGAAGCAACGACGCCAAAATTCATCGTCGAATCTGACGCCTCGATCGTCGCACCGCTGATGTTTGCTTATATTCTTGCCTGGTAAATGGGTAAGTCCACTATTCCACAGGTCGAAAATTGCTGTATCGAGTGTAGAGATCATCATCGGAAATCTTGATGCGACTTATTACCTTTCCTTGACCGTTGCGGTCGTAAACGGTAACCGTGCGATACCCATCAAAATTCTCGACGATTGCGAATGTATGTAGTCGGTTGCCCTCTATCTTTGCGAAGTCGGTCGCTGTTCCGCCATAAACACGAAATGCATCGACGCATTTTAGCTTCTTGTTGTAAGCGATGTTCGGGTACTCCGCAGAATTTTCGATATGTACAAGCTTGTCTGAAATTTTGTCGTAGATCAACAATGTTCGAATTTTGTTGGCACCTCGTGCCGCTATGCCGGAGATAAAAGTTAAGTCTTTCAGACCGTCCCCGTTGAAATCCCGAAACTTTGGGTCAGCTTGATCAATAGCGTCATCGGCGATCTCGAGCGTTTGTTTTAATTCCCATTTTTTTGCACTATCCATTGAGTAAAATCTAATGACCGCAAGGTTATCCGAGTGATAAGTGCGGAACTCGCCGCGTTTCACTATCTGCATTTCGATCCTATTGTGTCGGGGGCGGCCGATTATTGACTGATTTGAATAACTCTCTAAAACTTCCTTAGAATTTGGGTCTGATTGAGACGGGTTCGGCTCTAAAATTTCTGTCGTTTGATCTTTAACTGATGACGAGATCGGCACGGAAACTTTATCGTATTGACAAGATACCGCGGAGCAAACGAAGAATAGGATTAAGAGCCGCAATCTCATAGGAGAGTACTTCAAATAAAAACTACTATAACATTATAGTTATAGTCGTTTAGCCTTTATCGCCCAATCTCGTGGTGTATGATATTAACTTATGTCGAAGCGAAAGATCATCGTCACGGGCGGAGCGGGTTTTATTGGCAGTGCTGTCGTTTGGCGCCTGAACAAGCTTGGGCATGAGGATATTCTGATCGTCGACCGAATGGACGAGACTGATAAGTGGAAAAATCTTGCTCCGCTTAGATTTGCGGATTATATAGACGCGGACGATTTTATTGATGAAATCGGAAGTTTTAAGAACGTAAAGACAATCTTCCATCTTGGAGCATGTTCGTCTACTACCGAGACCGATTCGGACTATATGTTCCGAAACAATTATCAGTATACGAAGGACCTTGCCGAATTTTCGCTGGCAAATGATATCCGGTTTGTTTACGCTTCGTCTGCGGCGACTTATGGCGACGGTTCGGCCGGGATGGCAGACGGCACCGATGAGCTTGACAGTCTTCGCCCGCTGAATGTTTACGGGTATTCGAAGCATTTTTTTGACCAGTACGCGACCCGCAACGGCATGTTCGATCGGATAGTGGGGCTGAAATATTTTAATGTCTTTGGGCCGAACGAGAATCATAAGGGCGATATGCGGAGCCTAGTGAACAAGGCCTTTAGCGAAATAAACGCGACCGGGATGATCGGGCTGTTTAAGAGCTGTAATCCTGAGTACAAGGACGGCGAATTTGGGCGGGATTTTGTGTATGTAAAAGATGCGGTCGATATGACGCTGCACTTTGCCGAGAACGAGGTCGGTGGTTTGTTTAATGTCGGTTCGGGCCGGATGGCGACGTGGAACGCTCTGGCAAACGCAACTTTTGCCGCTATGGGCCGCACGCCCAATATCCAGTACATCGATATGCCTGAGCAACTTCGCGACCGTTATCAATATTACACACAGGCCGATCTGACGCTGATCAGGCGAGCGGGTTATTCACCGGAAACGACCTCGCTCGAATCGGCAGTCGCTGATTACGTTCAAAATTATCTTATCCCAGGCAAGCATCTAGGTGATCGACAGTAATGAGCCAGAACATCGGCGATCTAAACTGGAGCGGCACCGTGCTCGTATGGGACGAGCAAGCAATATTTCTTGGCCTCGCGGCCGGCGCGAGCCTGCACGAATCTCCTGCGATCAAGGTCTGCGTTGCTCTCGACGGCAATTTTGGGCTCCGGACAAGTGAAGCCGAAGAATGGACTGATTACAATTCCGCGATTATCGCTCCGGGCCAGCCACACGCTATTGATGGGCGGCAGAATCGGATGGTGATGCTCTTGCTCGCACCCGAAACGCCGCTTGCCCAGCCGCTGGCACCTATATTTTCGAAGAACGGCATCACAAAAATTAACTCGGCGGTCGAAAAGATCCGTGCGATCTTTGCCGATCTTGACCAAGCAAAAGCGGGCGACGAGCCAAATGTCTGTCATCAAATGGTTGAGGCGATTGGTGGGGACGACAGTCTGCCGATCGACAGCCGCGTAGCACAAAGCATCGAATGGATCAGGTCGAGCCGCGAAGAGGGCATTGCTGTCCAGGAGATCGCCTCGGGTGTCGAGCTATCCGAAAGCAGGTTTTCGCATCTCTTTACGGAAAACGTTCGCATTCCTGTCCGCCGCTACTTGCTCTGGCTGCGTCTGCGTGACGCGATGCATCTGCTGGCCCAAGGGCGTTCGCTGACAGAGACTGCTCACGAAGCAGGTTTTTCCGATTCCGCACATCTTGCCCGCACTTTCCGCTCACTGCTCGGTATCGCCCCGTCTGCACTGACCAAAGAAAGTTCTATCACATCTTTTCTCAAATAGCAGGAGCGTTCAAGCATTTCTAGGACCTAGTATTTATGCTTTGTTCTAATGAACAATGACAAACTGATCTATCCCGAGCCAATTGTGATCGGCGCTGACGAAGGTGAAAGCTGGGACAACTGGGGCTTTCGTGACACGAGCTTTGCGATAAACGAACGTGACGTTGTCGAGATAACCGGCGCTCGTTACGAGCTTAGCGGCAAAGAACTGCCTCGTCTTTTGCCCTGGATCCGAGAGACGCTTGAGATTGATCTCGACGTACGCGACCAGCACACGAATTCGTATCCAACCGAAATTCCAGCTCCGGTCGAATCGCCAGCATTTACAAAAGCGATCTCGGCATTCCTAAGTGATAACCAAATCGACACTGATGGTGAAAACCGTCTGCGTCACGGTCACGGACACACGCAGGAAGAGATGTTTTCGATCAAGCATAATAAACTTGGCCGCATCCCCGACATGGTCGTTTATCCCGAGAGTGAGCAGCAGGTCGCAGGATTGATCTTGGCTGCAAAGGAAAACGATGTTGCTCTGCTGCCTTTTGGAGGCGGTACAAATGTTACGGATGCCCTTCGATGTCGTAACGACGAAAAACGTGTGATCATCTCGGTCGATATGCGCCGCATGAACCGGGTGCGTTGGATCGACAAGGAAAATATGACGGCCTGTGTCGAGGCTGGTGCCGTTGGCCGTCACATTATGACGCAGCTTGCGGAATATGGCGTTTCGATGGGCCACGAGCCTGACAGCGTTGAGTTTTCGACGCTGGGCGGTTGGATCGCGACCAACGCGAGCGGGATGAAAAAGAACAAGTACGGCAACATTGAAGACATCGTTGTCGATATGACTGTCGCGACCGCCGATGGCGAGCTGAAACGGAGGACGACCGCTCCGCGTGAATCCGTCGGCCCAGACATGCGGCGCCTGATCTTTGGCTCCGAGGGAACGCTTGGCATCGTTACGTCCGCCGTCGTTAAGCTATTTCCGCTACCAGAAGCTCAAACTTATGGCTCTGTCCTGTTTCCATCATACGAGGACGGCTATGCCTTTATGCACGAGCTTGCCCACACATCTACACCTCCCGCAAGCGTCCGGTTGGTTGATAACCTGCAGTTCCAATTCGGACTTGCTCTAAAGCCGGCTTCGTCCGGAATAAAGGTCTGGAAGAGCAGTATCGAAAAATTTTTCGTTACCAAGGTCAAGGGCTTTGAACCCTGCAAGATGGTCGCTTTGACGCTGGTTTTCGAAGGCACGAAAAAAGAGGTCGTGCGTCAGCAGCAGGACGTTTATCGCATCGCCGCAAAACATGGCGGAATGAAAGCGGGAGCTGAAAATGGCCGTCGCGGCTATCAGCTTACATACAGCATTGCCTATATCCGCGACTTTTTGATGAATCACTACATCATTGCTGAGTCCTTCGAAACATCCTGTGCGTGGAGCGACGCACTGAAGATATGCGACAACGTCAAAAAGGTTCTGCGTGATGAATACACGAAACGTGGGTTTCCCGGAAAGCCTTTTGTCACGTCGCGGATCACCCAGGTTTACAGGACGGGCGTTGCGATCTATTTTTACTTTGGCTTTTATTATAAGGGTGTTGAAAATCCGTCTGAGGTCTATCTCGAGCTTGAAAACATCGCCCGCGAAGAGATACTCCGCTGCGGCGGGTCGCTCTCGCATCATCATGGCATCGGCAAAATTCGTGAGCAATATCTGCCGGAAATAATGTCCGAAACCGCCATCAAATGGAAGCAAGAGATCAAACACGGACTCGATCCGCAGAACGTTTTTGGTGCCGGCAATCAGAATCTGAGGTAAAGAGGTATGATGCGAGCCGAAAAGTTGATCCAGATCATCAAGAGCGCCAAACTTACAGGCGGCGTAGACGATCCGCCTGCGTGGCAGATCGAGAAGACGCGCTTTCAGTCAACGCTTTGCCGTATCTTGCTTCTGCCGATCGGCGGCCTGTTGGTTGCAGTAATGAAATACATCCGCGGCTATCGTATCGAAAATATGGCGGCGATACGCGGTCAGTTCAAGGCGATCTGGCAGGAAAAAGAGCGGGAGGATTATCCACTCGTTATTTGCTCCAACCATCTGACCTTTATCGACTCGGCCTTGATAATCTGGGCACTTGCATCGAATTATTGGTATTTCTTTAACTATCGTGCGTTTACATGGAACGTGCCCGCGGGTGATTTTTTTAAGAAAAAGCTGCATTATCACACAATCCTTTACCTAACCAAGTGCATTTTTATCGACCGCAAAGGCTCGCCCGCACATAAAAATGCGGTATTAAATCTATGCCGCTATCTGCTTGCCAAAGGAAATGTCGTGCTTATCTTTCCGGAGGGTCAACGAAGCCGTGAGGGTAAGTTTGACGTTGACCGTCTGCGGTTCGGCACGGGAAAAATACTGACCTCACTCGAAGAAGCTCGCGTCCTATGTGTTTATATTCGCAGTCCGCTGCAAAAGGTGTTTTCAAATTATCCGCCGAAAGGTTCGCGTTTCAGGCTTTATATGAAACTGATCAAGCCGAATGTTGACGGGCTCTCGAAAAAGCAATCGAGTATCACTGCCGTGAAGGAGATCGGGACAGTGATCGAACAGATGGAGAATGAGTTTTTTGCCGCTCACGAACGCGAAAATCATTTAGAATAACATCATGAATCTGCTTGCTATCGTCCTCATGCTTTCCTGTCTTCCGTCCGCGTTGATCGATTTTGCAATGCCAAAATGGAAAGCCGACAAAAACGTCCGGATCGAGGATACTTACAAGTGGCTTTATCAGGCTACCCGCGGCGGTGAACACGCCGCGCCGGACCGCGAGATGGCCAAACAATGGCTTGACGGCGAGTGGAGCGGGTTGAGCCTGCCGCAAAAAGGCGAGCCTCTCTGGGACCCTCTGTGTCCGGGTGGTGAGATTGGCCGCCTAAACCTCCGGCCATTTAAGACGCGGGGCGGCAGCGAGGACGATATTCTCGCCGCCTTTCTGACTGCAAGCCGTGAATATCGGTCGACGGTCTCAAGTTTTACCGACGCGTGGCTGGAGTTGGGAAAACGCCTAAGGAAAAAATCCCTTGGTCAGATAGATCGTAAAGCCTGGGACCGGCTCGATGGTGACATGAAAGCCAAAGATTATCCCGCCATTCACCACAGCTCGAATTACGAAAAAGCCAATAATCCCGCCTATCGCATTCTGACGGCGGGCGAAATGCGAAAACTCATAGCAAAACTAAAACAGCCCTAGTCCCATTTCCCGTTTGCTTTAACACTCCCGCGTGAAATACCATTTTCATTTGGCAATGAAGATATTTCACGGCACCGAAAACGCTAATATTCTGCGGCCAACCGTCCTGACGCTTGGCGTTTTTGATGGCCTGCACCTTGGGCATCAGCGAATAATGCAAACGGTTGTCGAGCGTGCCAACGCGATCGGTGCACATGCGACAGCGATAACATTTGATCCACATCCACGTGCCGTTTTGCATCCCGAAACCGCCCCGCCGCTGCTCCAGACGCTCGATCAGCGCTTAGCAAATCTAGAAGTGCTGGGAATTGGCCAAACCATTGTCATCCCATTTACACGGGCATTTTCCGGCCAACCGGCTGAGGATTTTTTGTCCGATATTATTTATGACAGGCTTAACGCAAAGGAGGTATACCTCGGCAAAGGCTTTGCTTTCGGCAGAGATCGAGGCGGCAATATCGAATTGCTCAAGACGATGAGCAAAACGCTGGGTTTCGTCGCGGATGAGGTCGCTGAAGTTCAAATCCGCGGGACGCGGATCAGCTCGTCAAATATTCGTAAACTCCTCGACGAAGGCAAGGTAAACCTGGCTCGCCGAATGCTGGGTCGACCATACGGCGTCGAGGGCGTTATAATTCGCGGCAACCGCCGCGGCCATACCATCGGTTTCCCGACGGCAAATCTCAAGCCTCACAATCGCGTAATTCCACGCTACGGCGTTTACGCGACAGCCACGCTGATCGACGGGGCGTGGAGAAAGAGCATTACCAATATTGGAGTCCGGCCGACCTTCGAAAACGAAGCTGAGCCGTCGATCGAATCTTATATCTTCGACTTTGACGGCAACCTATATGGAGACGTACTTCGCGTCCGGTTTCTGCACCGCATCCGTGACGAGCGCAAGTTTAACGGTATTGATGAACTTAAAGCTCAGATCGAGCGGGACACCTTGCGGGCAAGGAACTATTTTTGCCATCAGGGCGTAAAGAATATGCTGGCGGTACTGTGAAGTTTGGTAGGTCGCAGTAAGTACGAATAGAGAAAGAAATGAACGATATCGCGGTAAAAGAAAGAATCGATCCGGCCGTTGCAAACGGAGTTTTATTGCCGACAAATGGGCTTGAGATCGCCAAACGCACTTCGAACGAAGATCTGATCGCCGAAGAGCGTGAGCTTCTGCGAACGGAAGAATCTGTCGAGAGTAGTTATCTCGGTATACGCGGTTATCTGCGGTTGTTTCAGATCTCGCGAGTTATAGCCATGCTGTCGCTGTATCTCTATCTTGACCAGTACGATATTCATCGTAAACATAGCCAAAAAAAAGCGGCGGCGCGTATGGACAACGCCCGCAGTCTGACGCGAGCGGCCGTCTATGGTGAAAAATTGTACGGTTTGCGTCTATGGTTCGTTGATATTTTTTTGTTGAGTGTTCGGCGGTTTTTCGTCGGCAACAGCATAAATAAGGAAGCCAATCAGGAAAGACAGGCCCTGTGGCTTAAAGAAAAACTGATAAAGCTGGGGCCGACGTTTATTAAGATAGGTCAGTCCATGGGCACCCGAGCTGACCTTTTGCCGCTGCCGTTTGTGAAAGAATTAGGAACGCTGGTCGATCAGGTTCCGCCGTTTCCAAACGACGTTGCTTTTGCGATCATCGAGCATGAGCTTGGCAAGAAGATCAACGAGGTGTATGCCGAGTTTGACCTTGAGCCGGTCGCGGCCGCCTCTCTCGGTCAGGTATATCGGGCCCGGCTTCACAGCGGCGAAGAGGTTGCCGTCAAGGTGCAGCGGCCAAATCTCGAAGCTACTATAAAAGGCGATATCGTAATCCTCAAAAAGGTCGCAAAATTTGCCGAGCGGTTTCCGCAGTTAAACGAAAATGCTGATTGGGCCGGGATGCTGCGCGAATTTGACGTAACGATTCACGAAGAGATGGATTACGCCGCTGAGGGGCGCAACGCCGAGCGATTTCATGAGAATTTTAAGAATTGGAAAAATATTCATGTGCCTAAGATCTACTGGCACGCTACGACCGCCAGGATATTGACCATGGAGTTTATCCACGGCACAAAGGTCACGGATCTTGCGGAACAGGCACGGCTCAACATCTCGCCGGCAAAGGTAAACCGTTTACTCATTAAAACCTATCTGAAACAGCTTTTAGAAGACGGCTTTTTTCACGCTGATCCGCATCCCGGCAATCTGCTTGTAATGCCCGACGGGCGGCTAGCATTCTTTGATTTTGGGATGGTCGGGAGGATCTCGCCCAAGCTTCAGGCAAAAATGATCGATGCCTTTTTCCACGTTGTCGATAAAGATCCGGGCGGGATTGCCGAAGATCTGATCGAGCTTGATTTCCTAAAACCCGGAACAAACCCGAGCGCGATTAAGCCGGTCGTTGAAAGGATGTTTGAGTTTCATTTCGACCTTAAACTCAAGGATGTTAATTTTAAGGAGCTGACATACGATCTGGCCGACGTGATGTACGACTATCCGTTTCGTCTGCCGTCAAATTTTACATACATAATGCGTGCCCTTATGACGCTCGAGGGCATAGGTATCGTGACCGACCCGGAATTCAATTTCTTTGAAACGGCTAAGCCGTACGCCAAAGAATTTATGCTTCGGCGTGAGGGCAAGGACTTTCGCAAGCTGTTCGTCGACAAGATCATGGGCCGCGACGAGGGCGGCCACATCGACTGGGACCGTACATGGAAGCTCGCAAAGATGGCGTTTCGCACCGTTTTGAATGCAGGTTGAGATGTCATTTTGCGGCCCAAAGCGTTAGACAGATCTTTTCATCATCAAGAAACGAGTCTCGGTTATCTTCACATTGATCTATCTGACTGTTTTTCCTACACTCGCGACAAGCAAAATGTCTAATTCTCGGCGGCTAACCGTCGCTCACATTACTGATGACCTCACGATCAGCGAGCTTAGAGCCTCCATTTGGGAAAAGGCTCGGGATATCCTGATCTCAAAATATTGGTCCGGAGCCGGGGCGCCCGCCACGCGGCATTTCAAAGCCCGGCTGTTATGGTCAGACACGGCGTTGTACGTGCGGTTTGAGGCAGCCCAAAGTGAGCCGCTTGTTGTCAGTGAAAAAGCGGACGTTAAAATGAAAATACGCGGCCTGTGGGACCGTGATGTGTGCGAGATATTCATCGCGCCTGACAAAAAGAAGAGAAATAAGTATTTTGAATTTGAGATCGCACCAAATGGCGAATGGATCGATCTAGGAATTGAGGTCACGCCCGATGAGCGGGTAACCGATTGGGATTACAAGTCCGGCATGACATCGTTCGCGAAGATCGAAGAGGGCAAAGTCGTGATGGCGATCAAGATCCCGTGGGAAGCATTCGGCGTTGCACGTCCCAAGATCGGTGATGTCTGGCTCGGCAATCTATTTCGATGTGTCGGGAAAGGTAAGACGCGCGGCTATCTGGCTTGGAGCCCGACCGAAACCCCGAAGCCGAATTTTCATGTACCGGAAAAGTTTGGTGAGTTTGAGTTTGTAAAATAAGTTCAGAGTGCAAGCTTTAGCTTGTTTCGCTACGTCCAGAAAAACAAGCTAAAGCTTGCACTCTGAACTTTTACACCGTCATTCCGCCATCGATCGCAATTGTCTGTCCCGTGATGTAGCTTGACGCGTTAGAGGCAAGAAAGACCGTCACGCCTTTTAACTCGCCTTCTTCGCCCACGCGGGGAATTACATTGTTCTCCTGAATAGATCTTTCATAAATATCGATCACGGCATCGGCTAGCCGCGAGTGAAAAAAGCCCGGAGCGATGGCGTTGACGCGGATGCCTTTGCGGCCCCAGCTTGCTGCCAACTCTCGTGTCAGGCCAATGAGACCTGCCTTGCTTGCAACATAACCCGCGTAAAAAGGGCCGTTCGCCGACGAGGTAAGACCCGCGATTGAGGCAATATTGATGATCGAGCCGCTTTTTTGCTTGAGCATCTCGCGGCCCGCAGCCTGAGCAAATAGGAAACAGCCGGTCAAATTAACGTCGATGACCTTTTGCCACTGATCGAGCGGCATATCCTCAGGCATCGCTCCCCATGAGATGCCGGCGTTGTTGATGAGGATATCCACTGTGCCAAATTTTGCGACCGTAGCATCGACGACCTTTTGGACATCCTCTGCTTTCGCAACATCGCAGACCGTTCCCGCGACGGTAAAGCCTTTTCCCTCAAACTCTTTGACAGTCTCATCGAGCCACTCGGCCCGACGGGCGCAGAGCATTAAATCCGCGCCGGCTTCGGCCAGCCCCTCAGCCATTTCCTTGCCAATGCCCCGCGATCCACCGGTTACAATGGCAGTTTTTCCCGATAGATCAAATAATTCCTTAACGTTTTTCGACATAATTGATTTGTGAATAGTAACTGTAACGAGTAAATAGTAAACCAAATGCTTAAATATCTGTATTGCTCAATTGTTCGCGATCCATTTACTAATCACGATTTACTATTTACGATTGAGAAATGGCGAAAACCCAAAAAGAACTCGCATTTCTCCATGATTTATACATCCAGAACGAATGGACCCAGCGTTTTGCCGATCTGGTCGATAAACATCTAAATCTCGACGATTCGGACAATTTACTCTACATCAATGCCGGAACGGGCAGCCATGCGTTAGCGCTTCAGGAGAAATTTGGCGAAACGACGGATGTTTTTGCGACCTGCGAAAACGAAGATGTACTAAAGATCGCACTTGATAAGGCGGCGGCCCTAAGCTCTGCGGTCGATTTTTCGATGATCCGCTTCGACAATGATGCATTTGATACGGTTTTGGCAGACTGCACATTTGCAAGGACGGATGAGGTCGAAACTCTTATTGAGAATGCTGTACGTGTCGCCCGCGTGACCGGCGATGTCGGCATATTTCTACCAACGTCGGGAAGTTTCGGAGAGGTTGCGTCCCTGCTGTGGGAGGTACTATTTACCGAGGGCTTTGGCGTACAGGGCACCGCCGCCGAGAAAATCATCAATGATCTGCCGACCGTATCGGTTCTTGAATCGATCGCTGAACGGGCCGGGCTTGTTAACATCGAGACCCACAGCGAGATCGAGGTTTTTGAATATGAGAATGGCGATGAATTTATCGCGTCGCCGCTGGTGGCAGATTTCCTGCTACCCGCCTGGCTCGATGGCCTCGATGAAAACGAAAATGAGCGAGTCGTAAAGAAGCTCGCTCAGATAATAGATGCCGAGGGCGAATCGCTCAGCTTTAGATTTTCGGTAAAGGCGACGCTGCTTACAGGTGAGAAAAAATAATTAAATATCCTCTTCTTGAATATTTGCCATTTTCATCAAATGCTTTTGCAGTCCGATCTTGAGCATCCGATTTTTATGAACTGGAATTGAAAGCCTAACGTCACCGTTTGGTTTTCCGTAAATGTGATGGCTTCTTTGAATGCGAAGCAAACTCCATCCACGCCGCTAGACAAGTTTTGCGAAGTTTTTGCCGGATATCGGCTTCATACAGCAACTTCGAGTAGTCTATCAGTCGCACCCATCTGAATAATTGACATGTCCACCGAAAGACATCCCTCAATGGCCTCGCGAAGGTTCGCCTCTAACTCCTCATACGTGTCACCCTGTGTAGCGCAACCGGGAATAGATGGAACCTCGGCCCAAAAACCACCTTCTTCCGCTTCGTGAACGAAGACCTTTACTTTCATATCAATGCTCGGCCTGTGCTGCCGCCCTTCGCCGCATTTCGTCGGCCAGAGCATCATCGCTCATCTGGTTTATCTGCGGGGCAGCCGCGTTTGATGAGAGCTTTTGTGCTTCGGCTTTTTCTTCGTCCTCGGCTTCGCGCATGCCGTCTTTAAAAGCTTTTCGCGATTGGCCAAGTGACTTGGCAAGTTGCGGTAACTTAGTCGCACCAAATAGTAAAAATAAGACCGCAACGATCAAAATAATTTCTGTTGTTCCAAGCATATAATTAATCCTAAATATCAGACGTTATCAATTGCCAAATAGCCTAAACGACGAGCTGATTTCATAATACCGCTATTTCGGCCAAATTTCATTCAAAATCATTGATGTTGCGATCGAAACCGATCCATCGCTTCGACGAGGGCGGATGTGATGCCGGGTTCCGACACGGAATGTCCGGCGTCGGGAACGACGATAAGTTCAGCCTCCGGCATCGCCTTATACAGCTCCCAAGCCGAACTGATCGGGCAAACGACATCATATCGGCCCTGGACTATCACCACGGGCAAGTGCCGGATCCTATCCACATTTTGGAGCAGGTAATTTTCCGACGGGAAAAACGAGTTATTTACAAAATAGTGCGATTCGATGCGGGCGAGGCTCAGGGCCTCATGCTCGCCTTCCCAATGGTCCATCAGATTTTTGTCGGGATAGAGCTTGGATGTCGAGCCTTCCCATACGCTCCACGCACGTGCTGCCGACAGGCGTGTCTGCTCGTCGTCGCTGGTGAGGCGCTTGTGATAGGCGGCGATAAAATCACCACGTTCGGCCTCAGGAATTTCGTCGCGGTAACGCTCCCAGAAATCGGGAAATATTTCAGATGCACCATACTGGTAGAACCACTCAAGCTCCTTGCGCCGTGTGAGAAAAATCCCACGCAGGATCAATCCCAAACAGCGGTCGGGGTGTGTCTCGGCGTATGCAAGGCTCAGCGTCGAGCCCCAAGAACCACCGAAAACATACCATTTATCCACGCCAAATTTTTCGCGGAGCTTTTCCATGTCGTCGATGAGATCCCACGTCGTATTCTCTCGAAGCTCGGCATGAGGGGTCGAGCGTCCGGAGCCGCGTTGGTCAAACAATATGACCTGATAGACCGAGGGATCAAAATACTGCCGGTACATCGGTATCAGGCCGCCGCCCGGCCCGCCGTGCAAAAAAACTACTGGAATGCCGTCCGGATTTCCGACCCGCTCATAGTAGATCGTGTGAATCTCGGAGACTGTAAGCGTCCCCACGTCAAATGGTTCGATCTCAGGATAAAGTGATGCCATAAAATTGATAATACGCGAACACTAAGCCGAAAATAAAACTATTAACCAAGAACTATCAACTGAATAAAAACTCATTTTCCTGTTTATAGTTACAAGTTATTAGTTAGTAGTTAAAAAATTATCGTACCACAACTGAAAAACAAGCAGAGTCCAGAGCTGTTTGTGGTGGCTGGCGATGCCTTTTTCGTGTTCGTTGATTAGTTTTTGTACGTAAGCCGGTTCGAATATACCCTGAACCTTTAACCTCGCGGGCGTGAGCAGGTCGTGCATCAGCGGATTTAGTCGCCCGCGAAGCCATTCGGCGATCGGGATGCCAAAGCCTTTTTTGGGGCGGTTCAGGATCGTTGCGGGCAGCAGATCGGCCATTGCTTTTTTTAGGATGTGCTTTCCGCTTTTGCCCTTGAGCTTGTATTCGAGCGGGAGCGACGCGGCAAACTGCCCGACTCGCGGATCGAGGAAGGGCGCACGCGTCTCGAGCGAAACAGCCATCGCGGCTCTATCTACCTTGGTCAGGATGTCCTCGGCCATGTAGTAGTTGATGTCGAGAAACTGCATCCGCTCGATATCGGTCGTTGCATCGCAAAGCTGGACGAGGTCACGCGGGCCGCGATAAATATCACCATCGCTTGCTGCGAGTATTGCAGGCGTTAACAATAGGGTTTGCTCGCCGAGGCTGAATGAGCCAAACCACGAATGATGCCGTTCGACGGTGTCAAGATTTGCCCCGCGGACAAAGCGTTTTGCTTTGTAGTCGAACGACATGTTCTTATTCGAAACAGGCAAGCGTTTGACTATCGGTTCGACGAGGCCTTTGCGGATAACCGACGGAACGCGGGCGTATTTTGCCGCGACAGTGTGGGCGTAATACATCGGGTAACCGGCAAAAAGCTCGTCGCCGCCGTCACCCCCGAGCGCGACCGTGACGTGTTTTCGAACAAACTGTGCCAGCAAAAAGGTCGGTATTAAAGAACCGTCGGAAAGTGGTTCGTCGAGCCAGGTGCCGACGTCGCTGATCAGATTTCCTGCGGTCGTAGCAGACAGTTTTTCTTCGTAATGTTCCGTATCTAAATGCTTCGCGACCTGGCGGGCGTATTTCGATTCGTCAAAAGAGTCTTCTTCGAAACCGATAGAAAACGTCTTGACCCGCTCGGTCGCATGTTGGACCGAAAACGCCGCAACGGTCGAAGAATCGATACCACCCGAGAGCAAAATGCCCAGCGGCACATCCGCCACGAGCCGCATCCGGACAGCGTCAGAAAGCAGGTTGCGGAGTTCGGCCGCGGACGAATCGAGAGAACCACCCCGTCCGCCCACAGCGGCGTCTACCTCCCTCCTCGCGTAAGGAGGGGAGCTTGCAGTTGACCAGCTCATGTTCCAATACCGTCGTGTCCTCACCTCACCGTTTTCGACGACCATTATATGAGCAGCAGGGAGCTTGGAGATACCTTTGTATATCGAATTCGGCGCGGGAACATAGTCGTATGAGAGATATTGCCGCAAAGCGTCGAGATCCAATTCAGCTTTTACCGCGGGATGAGCAAGTAGTGCTTTTGGCTCAGAACCGTAGATCAGTTTGTCGTCGAAAACCCCGTAATAGAGCGGTTTTTCGCCAAAACGGTCGCGGGCGATAATGAGCTTTTTTTGACGCGTGTCCCACAGCACGAATGCAAACATTCCGTTGAGGTGATCGACAAGGGCTTCGCCGTATTCGTCGTATAGATGCGGCAAGACCTCGGTATCAGACTTTGTACGGAATTTATGGCCCCGCTTTTCTAGGTCGGCTTTGATCTCGCGATAGTTGTAAAGCTCGCCGTTCATCATAGCGATGACCGACCTATCCTCATTAAATACAGGCTGGTCGCCCGTCTTGAGATCGATCACCGACAGCCGCCGCATGCCCAATGCGACGGTGTCGTCCATCCAAACCCCTTCGGAATCGGGGCCGCGATGAACGATTCGCTCGCACATGGAATGGAGTACGGGTTCGGTGTGATTTTCTTTAGATTGTTCGAGGTTTATCCAACCGGTGATGCCGCACATAAAGTAAGCAGTCAGCAGTCAGCAGTCAGCAAAAGAATCTTTCGGCTCGCGGCTTACTGCTAACTTTTCAAAATCCTATCTTCTCCCGCACAGCGTAGATAGCCTTATCTTGCGATTCGTGGTATGTCCGGACGAGCAGCTCGGCGAGCAATCCCATTAGAAAAAACTGGACCGAGATGGCGAGCATCACGATAGCGATGATCGGCAGCGGCGTTAGGATAAACGAAACCGCATAGACAAACTTCAAAACGAAGGCCCACACCGCCGCAATAACCGACGTAAAAAACGCGATCATACCAAAGGCACCGAAAACGTAGAGCGGCTTTGTATGATACTCGGCCATGAACTTGATCGTTATGAGGTCGAAAACGACCTTGATGGTGCGCGAAATGCCGTATTTTGATTTGCCCATGGTCCGCGCATGATGATCGACCGGTATCTCTGCCACGCGGGCTCCCGCCCAGCTTGCGTAGATCGGAATAAAGCGGTGCATCTCGCCATACAGTTTTACGTCTTGGATCACGTCGCGGCGATATGCCTTTAGCGAACAGCCGTAATCGTGCAACGGAACGCCGCCGATCCAGGAAATGACAAGGTTGGCGATTTGCGATGGTATCTTACGGGAAAATAACTTGTCCTGGCGGTTTTTTCGCCAGCCGGAAACGACATCGTAGCCCTCATCAAGCTTGTCGAGAAGGCGCCTGATGTCGGCCGGATCATTTTGCAGATCGGCATCCATCGGGATGAGGATGTCACCCTTGGCGGCGTCGATGCCGGCGGACATCGCTGCCGTTTGTCCGTAATTTCGGCGAAGCGAGATCACGCGAACGCGGTCGTCCGACGCAGCGATCTCCTTTAAAATATCAAGGCTCTTGTCCGTAGAACCGTCATCCACATAGATGACCTCAGCCGTCTTGCCAAGCGCATCGAGCGCCGCCGCGATCTTTGCATGCATTGGCCGCAGATTTTCTTCCTCGTCGAGCACGGGTAAGAAGAGTGAAAGTTCGGGGTTGTCTGAATTACTAACTTTGTCCATTTATCTACGGTTAATTCTAACAGGATAGACAGGATTAACAGGATTCAGAAAAATCAAAAATCCGTCACCGTGCTTATCCTGCTTATCCTGTTGTTAATTCTTTTTGGCTACCACGACGATCGACACGCCGAAGGGGAAATTGAGATTTTTCAGCCAAAAACGTTCGGCACCGAACAGCTTGCCGAAGAAGCCGTTGAGCGCCGAGACGGTGATATTGTTTTCGGATTCGGGCTTGATGCCTGTGATCTTCATTATCGTTCGACCGGCGAGGATGGGAGCAAAGAACGTCCAGTTGGCGTAGGTCGCACGCTCGACCGTGTAACCTGCGGTTTTCAGACGATCGACGATCTGCGACTTGGTGTAGCGGATACGGTGATTTGAGATATCATCCTGCACACCCCAGAGCCACATAAAAGCCGGGACAAATATTAGCGAATAACCGCCATGTTTTGTCACGCGAAACATTTCTCTCAATCCAGCGATGTCATCGTCCAAGTGCTCGACTACATCGAGTGCTGTCGTCAGGTCGAAAGAACCGTTCTCGTACGGAAGCGTTTCGGCAAGGCCCTTTTGGACCTTTAATCCCTTTCGTCTGCAAAATTCCAGCGCATCGTCTGAGACATCAACGCCTTCAGCCTCTCCATAGGCTGAAAGCATTTCGATATTTGCACCGGTTCCGCAGCCAACGTCGAGTATACGGAGGTTTGGAGTTCCAACGTTAGTTGGCTGATCCCCCGAATTTGCCGCCTGAAGGCGGGACTCTAAGCGGGTGACGATGCCTTTCAAAAAACTTTCAAGAATCGCGCGGCGGCCGACGAACCACCAATGCGAGCCCTCGACCTCGTCCATTATGGCGTATGTATGCTGTTGCATTTCTTGTGGCAAAGCGGCGTTCATAATTATATTTTGCCACAATGGGCGGAAACCTGAGCGGCAACGGAGGTTGTTTCCTTGACCACCACTCTCGCGAACTATGTTAGACACCCGCCCAACCGGTCGTGTTTTTGCCCTAAACCACTATCCCCATCATTTGGCTCGCCAGGCTGCCCTGATTGCCGTCGGGAGCTAGGCCGTAGCTGTCACGGAGGCGTTGGCGGATGCCGTCGTCATTGACGAAACACGATCCGTTGTCGCCGAGATGTAGAATCATTAATTGCAGCCCCTCGTCGATATATTCGGGCTTATCGATGCAGAGCATATAGTCGCCAGCTGTCTTGTGGGCTTCCCATTCCAGCTCGTAAAGCGTCGGGTTAAAGATGCCGATGGGGTTCATATCCGCGTTCGAGAGGCTCGCAAGCGTCTGAGCAAAATCATAAGCATGACGCCCTTCGTGGACAAACGTCCCCTCGCATCCACGCTGTCCGCCCGTGTCGATCGTCTCCTCGGCGATAGCGATGTATATCTCGCCCAAAGCTTCACGCAGGCTGATCCGCTCAGTCGCCAGCTTGTAATTCGTCTTGACCGGATTTATCACTCCGGTAATGCCCGACGCGTTGATCTTCGCGACCGGTTTGACGCGAACGAGCATATTAGATTCCATGATCTCGTTCATCATATACCGATGAAAATCATTGCCCTTAGCCAAGATCGTCGCAAACGCGTCCTCGATCGACTGGCGGTATTTTTTGTCGATTCCTCTATCGAACTTCATACGATCTTTCCAAATCCGCACCAGCTATTTTCATTATGCCACGTTATTTTAACGTCCTCGGCGGCGATCTCGTTCCACCAGCCAGCGAAATCCTCTTTCGAAATATAAAACGCCGTCGGGGCGACCAGATGGTCGAAGACGATATTGTGCTGCTCCCGCCAGCCGAAGGTGCCGAGGTGGTTGAGGTATTCGTTGTAAAACAGCTTGTTTGCTATCGGCTTTGCGACCGAGTTCATGGGGCGATAGAGCAGCTTGGTCGAGAGAAAAACGCCGAGCGTCGGCAGTTTTGACAACTGGTAAAGCAGCGGTTGGCTTATCTGCGACGTAAAGCTCTCGCGCACCGGATTGACATACCGCGTGATCCACTCGTTATTCTCGGCACCGTAAACCCAGGCCGAAATATGGCCGCCATGTTTTACTCTTGATGCCAGCGAGAAAAACGCCTTTTTCGGGTCCGGCGTGTGATGCAGGACGCCGACGCTGAATGCGTAATCGAAAACCTTTTTGAGCGGCAATTTGAAGATATCGCATTGGACGATATGGGCGTTTGGCATATCGCGGGTCAAGGCAAAGGCGGTTTCGACGCCGTCACCGAGGTCGATACCGACGACCTCAGCAGCTCCCCACTCGGCGGCGAGCTTTGTATGCCGTCCTTTGCCGCAGCCGCCTTCGAGCACGATCTTGCCTTCGAAAAACTCTTTTTTTACCGGTTGGAGCCAGCCGAGAAATTGTTCGTTGTACTTCGGGTCCTCCTGAGTAAAATTTGTCCACTGCCACCCAAAATTCTCAGCCGTTTCGGCCTTATCTTCATCGATCTTTCCCAGATCCGCAAAACGCGGTACGCCGCTCACGACCTTATATTCGCGATCGCATTTCTTACATGTCAGTACACCCTCAATGATCTCCTTGCCGTCGTATTTGCTCGCATAGGCCAGCAAAATATCACCGCCGCAGGTCGGACATGCAAGTAAGTCAAGTAATTTTTCTTTCACAATTCGAGGCAGGTCCGAACGGCTTTTTCGATTGCTCGCATCGATTCATAAGAAACCCTTCCGGCAGGTTTTGAGGGGAATCGCGAAGGGTCAACCGAGCGAATCTGAAAACATATAAATACGGTCTCAATAGCTAGACCGGTTTCGACGGGCGACAGACGGACGTTAGAAGGATAATCTTTTGAAACATTCGCTCCCTTAGTTCCGGCAACGACAGTCACAACCAACGGCAGCCTATTGATCCAGTCAGAAGAAAGCACTAAAACTGGACGCTTTCCGGCTTGCTCCCGACCCCGCGACGGATCAAGATCGACAAAATAGATCTCGCCACGCTCGATCATTTACCGAGCCCGTCCATCTCGGTTATCCGAAAATCTCTCGCAATTTCTTCCATTTCCCGCTGAATTTCAGGATCCGACGCCATCTCGATCATTCGTGCCTCAAATTCAGAGGGACTTTCCGGGCGTCGGCTAAGACGTTCGGCAATGCGGGAGATAAGTGTCAACTGCTCATCCGCTGGGAGCAATATTATATTCGATTCAATTTGCGACATTACCGTATTCATAGTAAACCATTATAAATAAAATGGACCCAAGACACTAAGTATTTTCCTTAGTGTTCTAATTTTGGCGATTAACTTGCCTTGCCCTAAAAGCCTCAAACTCAGCAAACGGAAATGGCTGACGCCAGTTGAATTCGAATTCGTCCGTGTCTCGGTCCGCGTAGAGCTGGTCAAATGTTTTGGCGAAAGCCGAGAAAACATCGCCGACCGAACCTGTATGCGAAAAGATCAATTTCCGTTCGCCTGACTCACGGGTCTCCGTCGGGTATTGGTAGATGTCGATCTCGACATTTCCACCGTCGCGGACAAACCTAAAATCGAATTCCTCAGGGTCGCGGTTCCATTTGAGGAGATATTCATGCGCACCCTCCTTACCGGTCGGGTTTCCGCCTTTCTCGTCGAGCAGATCAGTCAATATTTGCAACAATTCCGGCAAAGCCAGTTCGTGCGGGGTATGGGCGGTCGTCGTGTGAAATTCGCTCACGCCGTCGTCAAAACCGATCGACATCCATCCGCACTGCGGCGAGTTAAAACTGACCTCAAGTTTCCCCGACATAAGTAAATTATGGTAACTTTATGTCGAAAGTTCCACAACTTAGGCATCAGACATTGGAGGAGAAAATATGAGAGCTCGATATATCGCCGCTATCGCATTTATTTTAGTGGCCGTTTCATTTCTAACTCGACAAACGTTGGGGCAGAAGACTGTCCCCAAGCGGCCTTCGGCGACGAGTGCCGGCTCTAACCAGGCGGCAGCGGATTTTGAATTCGAAGTAACAATTACGCCGCTAGGATTGGCGGGAATTATCGTTCGGAGAAAATCAGGACTGGGTCTCTTCACGCCTGCTATGCTCAGTAGCTTTGCGAACCAGTCCGCAAAAAGCTCCCTAAATCCATCTTTCGTGATCCGGCCGGATAAAGGAGCAAAAATGGCGGATATCCTCGCGGCGATAAACGCGATTCGCGTGTCCACAAAAACGGACGTGAGGATCGAGGTTGACGCCGACCTTGCTATTTTTATCCCTAAAAAGGCCGATCCAAACGCAACTCCAAAACCTAACCCTCTATTTCTTCTCGTAAATTTTGATGACAGGTCTAATATTTCGCTTAACGGTGAAAACGAAGGTTCGTTTCCGGACACATCGAAGCTGGAACAGCATCTGAGACAGATTTTTGAGGATCGAGCGGCAAACGGGGTGTGGCGACAAGGGACAACTACAACCGATACGACGGTCATCATCAAGCTGGCTAAGAATTTGACGTTCGCAAATCTCGCCGATCTCGCCCGGGCGGTAAAGAGAGCAGGCTCGGACGCCATCGGCCTGCAGATAGATGAGACAGATAACGTGCTCAAAGTGGAAATGGTCAAACCATGAAGCAATACCACGATCTGCTAAGGCATATTCTCGACACCGGTGTCCGCCATGAGGACCGCACCGGGACTGGCACGATCTCGACGTTTGGCTATCAGACCCGGTTTAATTTACGCGAAGGTTTTCCGATCGTAACGACCAAGAAAGTTCCCTTTCGTTGGGTCGCGGAGGAACTTTTTTGGTTTCTGAGCGGCAGCACGAGCGAGAAAGATTTGAACGCCCGAGGTGTCGATATTTGGGCCGAATGGGCAACTGACGAGCAGAGCGCGAGATTTGGTCGCGAAGCCGGGGATCTCGGGCCTGTCTATGGCTACCTCTGGCGTTCGTTCGGCGGCGATTATCCGAAAATGAATGGCGTCGATCAGATCGCGAGGCTGATAAGCGAGATCGAAACCAACCCGAATTCACGCCGCCTCATCGTCACCGGCTGGGATCCTCGCGTCTGCGACGATGTCGCCCTACCGCCGTGCCACACGTTGTTTCAATTTAAGGTCGACACAGACGCGAAACCGGATTTAAATCCGCAATCAGCAACCAGCAATCCGCAATCAAAGGCAACTCTCCACTGCCAGCTTTACCAACGCTCGGCTGACGCCTTCCTCGGCGTGCCGTTTAACATCAGCAGCTACGCGCTGCTCACCCATCTCGTCGCCCACGTCTGCAGCCTCGAAGTTGGTGATTTTATCCATACATTCGGCGACTTGCACATCTACAGCAACCATCTCGAACAGGTTGACGAACTGCTCTCGCGTGAGCCGATGCAATTACCTAAATTGGAATTTGTCGATGCGGACAACCTGAAAGGCCTGGACGGACTGCTCAATTTCAAATTTGAGAATCTGGAATTAAATAATTATCAGTCGTGGGGCAAGATCGCCGCTCCGGTTGCGGTCTAACCTATTTTACAGTTAACGTAGTTTTCGCCAGATAGTCGGTAAAATTACCGTTGTGATACATCGTCTCGCGCTTGCCCCAAGAGATAATGTAAACGCTGTAAACCCCGGCCGGCAGCTTGAAATTATCACCGACGGTCGCGTATTTTCGATACGCCGGATCCATGTTTTGCTGGTATTCGTTGATAAATTCGATGTCTTTACCGTTTAAGCCCTGTTTGTGAATCACAATCCCGATAAAATCAACGCCGACCGGCGTTGGGTTTACGAAAAGGACGTTAAAATTCGCGTTCGCGGCCCACTCGGTCGATTCGCCGACGCATTTCCAGTCGTCGTCGATCTCTCGGCAAACGCTCACTTTCCCTTTTGGTGTTTCTGTTTTTTGAGCGGCGGCGGGTATCGCCATAACCATCAAGATAATTGACGCGAGAATTGACCAACAAACAAACCTTTGCACGAACATCACATTTACCTCCTACGGATATTTAGGAATTTTATCGCCATTGCCGCAAAAGCGTCAATGAAAATATGGTCGACGCTGTCTATTTTACGTTTGGCGGTTGAGCCGCCTTGGTGCGCAGGGTGATGCCTTCGTCGCCGAGCAGGAGGAGCTTGCGGGCGTCGTAGGTGGATGCGTTTGCGGGAACATAAGAAAGTAGATAACGGTTTTTACGGAGTTCGTCACAGATGAACTTGGCGGCGTTAGACGCTTCTTCAAACGGGAAAACCTTTCCGCCGGTTTCCTCGGCAATCTGTGTCATGATCGCCGATGCCTTGGGCTGGTCGCGGCGATAAGCGCCGCCGGTCCGGTCGGGTATCTGGAGCGAGTAGACAGTGACATTTTGCTCCTGAAGTTCGTTTAACATCTTGTCAAAGGACGTCTTACTGCCGCGATCGAGACCGTCGCCGATAACGATGACCGCCGTTTTTCGCGTTCCCGGCATTAGCGGGAGCAAAACTTCTTTTACCGAATCATGGACAGCATCAAATAGGTAAGGATTGCCTTTTTTTCGCAATGTGCCTAAGCTTACATCCATTTTTTTGGCGTCGTCGGTCCACTCCTGGATGATCTCGGCATGCTCATCATAAGCGAGGACGAAAAGCTGATCGCCCTCAAATATCTCATAGGCAAATTCCATCACGGCCTTTTTCATCGATTCTACCGAAATGGGCAGCGTTAAGGAATTGTCGACCAGGATGACGATCTTGGCAGGGCTCGGGTCGTAGCTAAAATTTTTGATCTTTTGCTCGACGCCGTTTTCGTATAGGTTAAGGCTTTCGACCTTGATCGGGCCGGTTTTATCGGCATCGCGCGTGGCGGTGACGGCCAGGATCGTCCCCTCGGTGTTGTCGCCTCGGGCGCTGCGGCGTGATTGTGCCGAGACGGAGGCCGCAAAAATAAGTGTGCAAACCGTTGAAAGTAAAAGTGTCCGGCGGCCGTGTTTCATTCTTTGACAGGTTTCGCGACGGTCTCAGTCTTGGCTGGTTTTGTGTCGCTTATAGTCTTGGATGCAGTGTCCGGCGTAGGCGTTGATTCGGCCGGAGAACTTTTTTCCGCCTTGCCTTTTTTTCCGGCGTAGTCGGTCACATACCAGCCTTCGCCTTTTAACTGAAAACCGGAGAGTGACCACTGCTTTTCAAGCCGGCCGTGGCATTTCTCGCAGGTCGTCAATGGAGCGTCCGAGACATTCTGACGTTTTTCAACGTGAGATCCGCATTGTTGGCATTTATATTCGTAGATGGGCATAAATCTCTTTAGTGAAAAACTAAAAGTGAAAAGTTAAAAAGCCTATTTTCTTCTTATCACTTATCACTATTCCCCGTGTTCCGCCAAAAATCTCTCCGCGTCGATCGCCGCCATACAGCCCGTTCCGGCCGCCGTAACGGCCTGCCGGTAATACGCGTCCTGAGCATCGCCGCAGGCAAAAACGCCATCGACGTTGGTCCTCATTGTTTTGCCCTCGGTAATGAGATACCCCACGTCGTCCATATCAAGGACGCCCTTGAAAAGTTCCGTGTTCGGCTTGTGCCCAATGGCGATAAATACGCCCTGCGTCGGAAACACGCTCTCCGCGTTTGATTCGCTGTCAAATATTCTAATGTTCTCGACACCCGTTTCTTTTGATCCGATTATCTCACGCACCTCCGTATTCCAAAATATCTCGATCTTTGGGTGGGTGAGAACGCGGTCTTGCATTATCTTGGATGCTCGAAACTCATGCCGCCGATGAATGAGCGTCACCTTTGATGCAAATTTTGTTAGAAACAATGCCTCTTCCATCGCGGTATCCCCCCCGCCAACGACGGTGATCGGCTTATCACGGAAAAAGAATCCGTCACAGGTCGCACAGGCCGAGACGCCATTGCCACCCAAACCCTCCGGCACCGGGGCCTCACCCGGAATACCCAGCCATTTTGCCGACGCACCGGTCGAGACGATCAACGAATCTGCTTTAATAATGGTCGTGATCTCATCGCTGTCTTCGCTCTCTTTGCCGTAAAGCGTGAATGGCCGGGATGACAGGTCAACGTGGTCGATCCAAACGCTGAGGATCTCCGTGCCAAATCTTAAGGCTTGCTCGCGAAACTCGTCCATCAGGATCGGCCCCATGATCCCCTTGGCAAAGCCGGGATAATTTTCAACATCCGTAGTAATTGTCAGCTGGCCTCCCGGTTGCGGGCCATCGATCACAAGTGGTTCGAGTTGAGCACGTCCGGCATAAACCGCAGCAGTCAATCCCGCCGGCCCCGACCCTAAAATTACTACCTTTCTATGAATTTGCATTTCGCTCATAACTTCTTAGGCATTGGCTAATATAGCGCTTTGGATTTGCCGGTGCTTATAGTATAACTATCGTTTGACGGGTTCGTCTAATAGATCGTCTCTACCTCCAATTCGGATCCGTCCAAACGATAGTTTTACGTCTTCGGTTGGCAAGCCGAGCGTAGATTGTTACGTCTGTTAGAACTTTCGTGTTAAACTTGGGGAGTAGTTTACGTCCCGTCTATTATTTTCGAATTTGGTCATGGCCTCTATACAACCTCAATTTGAGGAAAAGCGGTTTGCCCTCAGAATGGCTCTTCGACTGCCGATAGTCGTCTCGGGTCGCTCCGACGACGGCGCGACATGGAGCGAACCCACCGAAACAGACGATATCTCGACGCTCGGCGCCCTATTTCAATTAAATCAACCGATCGAACAGGGCGACAGCTTATACATTCGTTCACACCGCCCAAATGGTGTTCCCGTCGAAGTCAAGGCTCAGGTCATCCGCGTTATTCCGGCAAGCTACGGGACGCTGCGTATCGGCGTTTCGATCGAGGAGCCGAAGGAAAGTTGGCTTCGTCTTTTCGTAGCGTGGATCGCTGATGACAACATTGTCGAGGGCGTTAGCGAATAATTTGTTGAGAGTGAAAGCTTTAGCTTGTTCTCCTGCTCGAGTTGGGACAAGCTACGCTTTCACCCCAACTGCTTTTTATGTACGAAACCATCACAATCGAAAAACGCGGAAAAGTCGCGATCTTGACGATTAATCGCCCCGATAAACTCAACGCTCTCAGTACAAAGGTTCATGCCGAGGGCGTCGCGGCTCTCGATGCGCTGCGTAAAGACGACACTGTTCGCGTACTGGTGATCACGGGTGCCGGAGAAAAATCGTTTATCGCCGGGGCCGACATTAGCGAATTTGAGGGTCAAACGCCAGTTATGCAGCGCGATTCGTTTCACGATAGATCATTCTTTAACTCGATCGATTCGTTCCCAAAGCCTGTGATCGCAATGGTCAACGGCTTTTGCCTCGGCGGCGGCAACGAACTTGCGATGGCGTGCGATCTGCGGATAGCTAGCGAAAATGCGAGGTTTTCGCAGCCGGAGATAAATCTCGGGATTATGTGCGGCGGCGGCGGGACCCAGCGTTTGCCGCGTCTTATAGGCGAGGGACGGGCAATGGAGATGGCCCTGACCGGCGATATGATCGACGCCGAAACCGCTCATAAATTTGGCCTCGTAAATCACGTCTATTCGGCCGCCGACCTTGAAACCAAGACGATGGAGCTTGCGGGCAAGATCGCCGAAAAAGCACCGATCGCCTTGCAGCTATCAAAAGAAGCTGTAAAATTTGCCTCTCGATCAAATCTTGACGAGGGTCTCCGCCGCGAGGTCGACCTTTTTGCGATTTGCTTCTCGACCGAGGACAAACAGGAGGGCGTCGCTGCATTCCTCGAAAAACGAAAACCGGTTTTCAAAGGCCGATAGGTTAAATTACGAATTAAGAATTGAGAATTCCGAATGAAAGAGAGGCGGTTGCTCATTCGTAATTCGTAATTTATAATTCGTAATTGCTTTCGGGGACGTAGCTCAGCTGGGAGAGCGCTGCAATGGCATTGCAGAGGTCAGGGGTTCGATCCCCCTCGTCTCCACCATTTTATTTTGTGAAAAAGCGGGCTGTGTGCCCGTTTTTTCTTGCTTTTTTTCATTTTCAGGCTAGAATTACATCGAGATTACAAAAAGCAAAAACTAGGGACGAGTTGTTTTTATCGTCAGCATATTTACCTCGATCATTGGATTTAGATGATTCGATGGCAAAGAAGTTTCAAGAACAGACCGCCGGGTCGTAAGTTATTAATTGTTTACGCGAGTAAGATAAGAATCCACCCGTATTAAATAGCGAAAAAGGAGCAACATTTATGGAGAGAATGCTGATAAAACACCTAAGCGGTTCTAAAGCCAATCAGGTCGAGGAATTTGCGATTAAACATCACAATGAGCTTACCTTTGGCCGTGACGTCTCGGCAACGGTCAAGTACGATCCGGATCGCGATGATCTGGTCGGACGCGAGCACGCTAAGATCGCCCGCGATCCGTCTGACCCAAATGGCTTTTTGCTGACGGATATGAACAGCACGAACGGCACCTTTCTTAACAAACAAAAGGTTACAGGCACCGTCAAGCTCAATATCGGCGACAACGTTCAGTTTGGCCCCGGCGGTCCCGATTTCACATTTGACGTCGAACCGCGTCCAGAAAATTATGCCAAAACAACGCGAATGGCCGAGCCCGGAAAATCAACCGCTCCGGCCACACGGATGTCCGTGCCGGTGACCGCGGCCCCGGGCGGCAAGCCTACCGTCGGCAAGGCAACTGTCGAGCGAATGATCTCCGAGACAGTCACCGAAACCAAGAAATCTCAGGGCCGTAAATTCGGCGCGATCGGGGCGGTTGCGGGCCTCCTTATTTTGCTTCTCGTTGCCGGTGTCCTCGGCGGCGGATATTGGTATTACACCCAGCGTGAAAAGGCCCTTAGGGAAGACCTTGGCGGTAAAACGTCTGACCTCGAGAAAAAAGTCGCTGACGACAAGGGTGTCGCGGCCACTGAAATTAATGACAAATATGGAAAGGCCGTCGTCTATATTGAGGTTGCATGGCGATTGATCGATACACAAAAACAAGCTCAGGTCTATCATCAGTTTGTGCCAAACAGCCGTGAGGTTCTTTCAAAACTACTCGGCGTTAATCTCGGAAAAGGTCCTATCGATCCGACGGCGGGCGGCGCGGTACCGGTCTATATCCAGGCGGGCAATACATATGAGCCACTGCTAACCGACAACAAAACGGATCTCACCGTTCCGGTTGGCGGCCGCCACACGGGAACCGGGTTTCTGGTAACGACCGATGGCTTTATTCTTACTAACCGGCATGTCGCAGCAACCTGGATGACAGCCTATCAGTTCCCCGAAACGACTCCCCGCGGCGTCGTCATCACCGCGGCCGGAACGCTAGCCAGCACCTCGCTTGTACCGCCGCCGACCGACTGGGTACCCGCCAATACAAAACAAGAGGGCAAGCAGCTCCAGGGCGGCCTGAAAGGGCTCGACGACACGCTCGACATCACGCTCGCCGGCAAAGAGAGCAGAATGGCGGCCCAGCTAAAGCAGGTTTCCGACCGGCACGATGTGGCTCTGATCAAGATAGATGTTCCGGGACAGCTTACCAAGGTCGAGCTTTTTGATAACTACGACGCTCTGAAAAAGGGCGAGAGCGTTACTATTATGGGCTATCCGGCGGCATCTCCGCGTGTGTATGGTGTGATCGCGTCAAAGGACGTCTTCAATCAGGGCACGCAGCTTAAGGTCATTCCCGACCCGACCGTTACAAACACCAATATCGGCAACATTATTCGCGACAGCGACGAAAAAAATGCCGATAAACGCGTCAGCACGATGGGCGATGTTATCCAGCTTGCTACGGGCTCGACCGGTGCCGGCAACTCAGGCGGCCCCGTGTTTGACTCGCAAGGCCGGGTGATCGGAATTTTCTTTGCCGGTGACAAAGCGAATGCTATCACTTACGCAGTGCCTATCCGTTACGGTAAGGAATTCCTCGCCGGGGAGTAGGAGACAACCAGTGATGGACAAGATGGACAGGATACGAGATCAACGCTTTACCGATTTTCGATCCTGTTCATCACGTTAAATTCTCATGCAAAAGCGATTTCAGGTAAATGACATGATCGGCGAATACCGCGTCTCCAGTTTTCTGGGAGAGGGCGGTATGGGCGAGGTCTATCTTGGCGTCCACGAAAAGCTCGGCCGTCCGGCGGCCATCAAGATTCTTCATTCGTCGATCACGGATGAAAACTTTAAAACGAGGTTTTTTAACGAGGCCCGCCTGCAGGCCAGCCTGCATCACCCAAATATCGCAACGCTCTACGACTTTCGCGAGCAGGATGATGAATTGCTTATCTTTATGGAGTTTGTCGATGGCGAGAGCCTCGACGAACTTGTGTCGAGGCGTGCTTTTTCGATCGACGAGACCCTGACGGTTTTCGCGTCTATTTGCGAAGCGGTCGGTTACATCCATCAAAACGGTATTGTCCATCGGGATATTAAGGCCCAAAACATCAAGCTCACGTCCGGCGGATCGGTTAAGCTTTTGGATTTTGGTATCGCTAAAGAAACTGCGAGCCACGGACTCACTCAGACCGGCGGTGTCATCGGGACGCCGAATTATTTATCTCCCGAGCAGTTGACTGGTGAAAAAGCAACATCGCAGGCCGATGTCTGGGCTCTCGGCGTGCTGCTATATGAAATGCTGACCGGCAAGCTGCCGTTCGAGGGCGATACTCTGGCCGGACTCGTCCTCAAGATCACAACCGCCCAATTCATACCGCCCGAAAGCGTAAATCCAGGCATCCCGCGCGAAGCGGCAAATATTGTCCGAAAATGTTTGAAAAGGGATCCGCGCGCCCGTTACCAGACGGCGGACGAACTAGCAAATGCGGTTCGTCTCACTTTGGGAAAACGTAGTTATGGAATTACCTCTTCGAGGGTGAGCCGAAAACCTACAGTTGGGTTTGATTCGACCAATGACCCGACAGTGATCTCGACCTCGTTTGTGACGGATGACATTCATAGCGGGTATGAGGACTATGGTCGCACGATCCAACCGGTTAAGAGCTATCCGACCGCGCTCATTGCGGCGGGGGTAGCAGCCCTTTTGCTATTTATTGTCGTTGTTGCGGGGATCGGTCTTTGGGCGCTCAGCTCTTCGCCGTCACCTACGGCCTCAAACGTTTCCGGACAAAAAGCCAACGGAACCAACACCCCGCAAACGGCAGATCTAAAAGGCGGGAAGCAACGGGTTCGCGTCGACCTCGACGAGGGGAAGGCTGAAGTGATTCAGAATGGAAAGGTGCTCGGCACAACGCCGCTAGATGTTGAGGTAGCGGCCGGAGAAAAGCCAAATCTGACTCTGCGTCGAGCCGGCTTTGAGGATAAGAATGTGCAGATCGAAGCCGGAAGCGGTAAAAAGACCCTAACGTTTTCACTAAAACCCCAAAATTGATCAATTACGAACGGAATATGCTCGAAACTAGAAAACTAGACCTTAGTCAAATACCAAAAACGGTCATTGCCAGCATTCAGACCGATCCGGGGTGTGTGCGAGAAACTAACGAAGACAGCGGGCGCCACGTCTCGCCCAATGACGACGAAACACGAGTCAACAAGGGCACGCTCACGATCGTTGCTGACGGGATGGGCGGTCATGCGTCGGGCGAGGTGGCTTCGCAAATGGCGGTAGAACTGATCAGCGAATTTTACTACGCAGACCCATCAACCGATGCTCGCGGTTCGCTCCGAAGGGCCATCGAGACCGCGAATGCAGAGATTTTCGATACTTCGGCCAGCGAAGAAAAATACAACGGAATGGGGACGACAGTCATCGCATTGGTCCTTCAAGGTGACACGGGCTTTTCGGCCCATGTCGGCGACAGCCGCCTTTACCGACTTCGGGGGCAACGGCTCGAGATGCTTACTCTCGACCACTCTCAAGTCATGGAGATGGTCAAACGGGGTATCATCTCAATGGATGAGGCTCGTGACCATGACGATAAGAATGTGATACTGCGTGCCGTCGGGACGCAAAGCTCGGTCGACGTCGAGGTGTCGGAACGATTTGCGGTTGAGCTGGGTGATCTTTTTCTGCTCTGTTCTGATGGTGTCAGCGATATGCTTGATGACACTAAGATCGAGGATATATTAAATGCGGAGCTCGACGCTCATACCGCCTGCGAGAGCCTCATCGCCGAGGCAAAAAATAACGGCGGTCATGATAATATCACGGCCGGAATTGTGCGCATCGGCTTGCAAAACACCATGGATTCAAGCCGTAATGTTCGAATTACACGCGAAGTGGAGGCAGTAACTTAAAAAGATGATCGGACAAATAATCGGTAATTATAAGATCGAAGAAAAACTTGGCGAAGGCGGAATGGGCGCGGTCTATAAGGGCGTCGATACCATGCTCGACCGCGAGGTGGCAATTAAGGCCCTCAAACCGGAACTCGCCAGCCAAGATTCGATCGTCGAACGCTTTCGCACTGAGGCGGTAACTCTCGCAAAGCTCAATCATCCGAATATCGCAACACTCTACTCGATGTTTCGCCAGGGCGAGGAGCTCTACATGGTGCTCGAATTTGTCCGCGGTGAAACGCTCGACAGTATCATGAAAAAACGCGGTGCATTGTCCGCCGAAGAGGCGATACCGGTTTTCTGTCAGGTACTAGACGGCATCGATCACGCCCATGAGCTCGGTATTATCCACCGCGATATTAAGCCGGCGAATATGATGCTGACCGAAAAGGGAACCCTCAAGGTGCTCGATTTTGGCATCGCCCGTCTGCTCGGCAGCGCCCGCATGACCCGGGCCGGAAACATCATCGGAACGCTCGAATATATGGCGCCTGAGCAGGTTCGCGGACACGAGACCGATGGCCGATCCGACATCTACGCGCTCGGCATGATGCTCTATGAGGTGTTGACCGGCCAGCTGCCATTCCAGACCGAGAATGAATTTGAGCTGATGAAATCGCAGACCGAGATGACGCCGACACCGCCGCGGGAGATCAATCCTAATATTCCCATCGGTGTCGAAGCCGCGATCATGAAGGCGATCCAGAAAGATCCGGCTGACCGTTTTCAAACCGGCGGCGATTTTCGCGAGACCCTGCTCGACGCGGGCTTTGCAGGTGACGGCCAGATGCACGGCGCAACCGGCACGTTTAGAAAGTCGTCGACCAAAGCGTCAAAGCCACCCATCTCAAAAGGCTCACCCGTCGCTTCCGAAAATGCCAAGACGCTAATATCAGCCGAGATCTCAAATACTTTGCCGCCGGCGACCCGTCTTGGCGAGAATATATCGACGGCGCCTACCGTCCCCGATCTGAAACCGACGCGGCTTGGTGAGCCGATGGCGACAGGTGCGATGAAGGCAACGAGGCTTGGAACCCTGGAAGAGGCGGCAGTTGGCCAAAACGCCGCTCCCGCATCGTTTTTTAGCAAGTTGACCGCGATCCATTACGCCGGGGCTGGGTTGGTTTTGCTCATTCTCATCGGGGGCGTGATCGCGATCCCCTTGATGCTGATCTTGATGAGCGGAAAACCGACTGCCAACAAGACTGAATCTAAGACGGAAAGCCAAAAACCGGATGTTATCACGATTCAGCAACAGCCATCGCAGCAGAGTTCGCAGCCTACGACCCAGCCGCTGACCAGTAATAGCCCGGCGGCACAAACGCAGCAGCCCGGCGAGTTGACCCCGGTTGACACTAAGCCAAAGGATGATAAGACCTCTGTTACGGCACCCAAACCCGCTGCACCCAAGAAAGAAGCCCCGGCACCAAAACCAAAACAAGATAAATCGCGGGCCGAAAAATTATTGACCGGAAATTAAGTAAGGAGTTTTTTAGTATGAAGTATCGCAATTGTGGTCATTTTGGATCTATCGTTTTAACGATAACAATCTTTCTTTTGTGCGGCACTACTCTATTCGCACAGTATAAGGGTAGCCCGGTCAAGAAGGATAAGCTGCTCAGCGTACTTCGGTCGCACCAATTGCAGACGCGTGAGATCGTAGAGGTGATCAAATCGAACGGCGTTGATTTTCTGATCACGTCGCCCATCGAGCAGGAGCTTGTCTCGGCCGGTGCCCGCCCCGAGGTCATCGTGGCCGCAAAGGCGAATTATCGAGCTTCGGCTGGGCCGGTAAAGCCCGCTCCGGCCGGCAATTACGATGAGATGGTCGATAAAGCTATTGTTTCCAAGGATAACCAGGTCCTATTAAAGGCGGTTAAATCCAATCCGAATGGCGCACGGGCCTACCAGCAATTGGGGGCTAATTACTTGTTGCAGGGAAATTATGCCGAAGCCGAAAAATACATGCGTCTGGCGATCAATCTCGGGGGAAGCGGAGTTTTTACGGTTAAGCACGATCATTCGTCGCGAACATTTTCGAAATACTGTACCGGGACGCTCTTTATCGCCAAAGACACCGTCCGGTTCGAATCCGACGACAACAGACACACGTTTGAAACCTCCACGACGAATGTTGTCAAAACTGAGATAAAAAGCTCGATAGTGAGCGGCTTTACAGGTATTTTCTTAAGATGGAAGCCTGGTACGATCCTTTTTGTACTCCGCAGCGGCGAAAAGGATAGTGTAAATTATAACTTTCTGCCAGCGAGCGAAAACTTGCTCGAATCGCAAATGATCGCCCGTTTGGTCGGGAAATAGATCAGGTTTGATATGTGTTTGATAAGGCAGCCCTGCGGCTGCCTTATTTTGTAGGTTCGTCGGAAACGCTAAAGAATTCACCGGTACCATCATTGGTCCGAAGGAGCTGCATCACATCGTCAAAGCCAAATGGGCGTGCACCCCGACGGCCGAAGACGGCGATTTGATTGCCGCTCTCATCGGCGGCCCGATCGCGATCGAGGCCCTTTGAGATGGCAAGGGCTTCACCCTTAGTCTTAAAGGTTGCGATAAGGCGAGGCTCGGGACGCGGGCTGAAGCCGGCGTAATTCGGCATCGTTTCAGGGTCGGTCAATTGGAGTATTTTCAGGCCGTTTTTCCCGTCGGCGATGTAAGCGTAGAGGCTGGCGTTTGTCATCGCCACGCGGATCGAGTGGGCATCGTTGATCGAGCCACCGGCGTTAAATGTCTGGTCAAGCTTTGGCTGCTCAGGTTTTTCGACATCGACAATCGCGATGCCGTCCTCGCCATTCGCAACATACGCATATGTGCGGGCGACGTAGACGTCGTGAGCATGGGCAAGCGGAATCGTGGCAGATTCGAGTAGGTTCACCTGCCCTGTCGTTTGCAGATTCTTAATATCCAGAACCTTAAGCCCGTCGGCATCGACGACAAAAGCATAGAGGAATTGAACCGCGACCGCTTTCGGTGCATTGAGCGGTACGCGTGCGGTGACTTTTGGTTGGAGCGGCGTCGAGAGATCGACGATGACAAGCTCTTTTTCGGTCGTGATGTACGCGAAATTACCGGCGAGGGTAATATTGCTTGCGCCATTCAAAATGCCGTCCGGATTGTAGGTCAATGCGCGGCTCAGGAAATTGTTTTGCGGGTCGCCATCAAGTAGTGTCGCTGCGTTAACAAGTATCAGGCCTTCGAATTTATCCGCAATATAGAGATATGCGTACAGCGGATGGATCGGCCCCTCCTCGTTGATCGCGGGTGCGGGCTTTCCAGCTTTGGCGGCTTCGGCATTGAGCTTTAGAGCCTCATCGGGCGGCACCTGTTTATAGCTTCCATCTTCGTTCTGCACCGTTCGCCAGCGTGCCGGATCGACGGCAAGGGTTGACGGGGCCGCGACAGCCGCCGCATATTTCGTCGAGACGTAAAATTTTTGCCCGAGCGGTGACACCGGAGCGGTCGTTATCCGTTCAGAAAATCCCTTGTTATCGATCTGCGCAACATCATAGATCCGCAACCCGCCTTTACCAGCGGCAACATAGGCGTATTCGCCGCGCACCTGCACCTGCAGGGCCTCGGGACGTCCTTTGTTTTCGTAAACCTCTTTCAGCTCGCGGCCACCATTAACAAACTTATCAAAATCGTCCTTGTAAGCCAGTTTATGCAAATTGCTGCCATATACCGCCTGCGGCTCGTCGTGCTCGGTGACGGCGACGGCCTCGAGTGCGTCGGTCGCGGCGATATAGACGTAGCGGCCCATAAAATTAACAAAGTTAGTGCCCTGGAGCGTCACCTGTGCGAGCCATGCATTGTTGTCTTTTTCTTTTGAGACGTGACAGTCTGAGCAGGTTTTGGTCTCACGGCCGCGGACGGTGTGCGGGACATGTGTATTAAAGGTCTGTCCCGAGAATCCTTCGGCGGAGACAGTCTGCTGCTGGCTGTAGATCCATTCGCGGTTTTGGTTTCGCGACGAGACGAGAACCGCCGAGCGCGAACTTACCGGTGCGACGCGGTGGCCGGTCACGGTGCCGTCCTTGCCGAGCATAAAGATATCGTCGCGGAGCACTTGAAAATTGTAACTGGTAAAATTACGCGAATCGCCGCCCTCATTGTGGCGGTTTGGCATTTTTTTGTTCGCCTCCATGCTCAGATGACAGCCGAAGCAGCTCGTCACCCACGAGGTGTGACACGCGTAGCAAGTCATGCTGCTGTCCTGGTGGGCGAGCTTTTCGTCCGCCACGGCGCCATCTCCCCATGTTGCATTATCCTTTTGCACCGTCTTGGCATAGGCCGAAGCGACGTTGTAATCGCGGCTGCCCTCGGTTACGGTGTCTTGAGTTTGTTTGACACGCCACCACAGATCAGGATCGACGATCGAATGCTGGACGATGTCACCCTTTTTGAGCTGGATGTCGCGGCCGCTCTGATTCTTACGCTTTTCGTCCTTACCAAGAACCTCAAGAACGGCGACGCGTTTGCCGTCCGGCGAGCGAAATCTGAGCCGCGTCAGATCGCGGCCGATCAACGGCTTATTGGCGGTCTTTCGCTGATTCAGCTCATTCTTATTCTCGGGCGGCATGGCGTTTTCGCCGCTGGTTATGCCGTTTGCTTTGGCTTTTATCGAGCCATGGCAATCGACGCAGGTGATCTCGATCGCGGCCCGCGGTTCGTCATAAAGTATCCCCGTGCCGTGAGAGTCCTGCCGGAAATGACAATCGACGCAGTGCATTCCTTTTTCAAGGTGGATGTCCTGTAAATGGACGGCTTTTTGAAATTTGTTTGGATCGTCAGGGGCGACGACCCGGTCGCCCGCATCGAGCAGATTGCCCTTACGATCTTTCTTATAAACGTTTTTGAAAATCCAGCCGTGTCCGTGCGAGTCAGCAAACTGCACATTCTTGAGTTTAGCGTTAAAATCGGCGGTGCCTGTCTGCTGTAGAAAGACGGAATCCGACCACAGCCCCCGCAAGCTTGACCCCTCGGGGTTATTATCGAGTTTCCTAACCCGGTCGTCCTCCGTTGGGTTTATTTGGTGATCGGTCGGATACATCATCTTACCGTCCGATTCATTGTCCCACCAGGTCTGACCGAGATAGGTGAGGACCATATTTGTACCAGGGTGCATGTGGCAGGTCATACACTGCGTGGTCGGTATCTGCGATGTAAATTGGTGCTTGATCGGGTGACCGGATTCTTTTTTGGGAATGTTTGTATCAGCCGATTGAGAAAAGCCCTGATTTCCCGCCGATGCGTATGGCCCGGCTGCGGCTTTGCTCGTATCGTTTGCATAGATAACGTGACACGCCGTGCATCCCGCCGAACGATAATCACCGGCGTGATCGTTGGTGCCGAGAAAATTTAAGGTCGGGTCGAGCAGACGCGTTTTCTGCAAGCCGAGATAAACCGGATCAGTGCGGTTATTTGTCCCCAAACCGCGCGGGCTGAGGCCCTTATCCGGTTTGCCGCCCTCTTCTTCCCTATCGGGATTGCCGATCTCGAGGCGGCGCTTACCGCCGCGTTCGAACACCCGGAGGATATTACCCGGTTGTGAAATTTCCCATCGCGGCAGCGGATAGAGCGACGAAAGCCACCCCTTAAAAGCCTGCTCGTCACGCGTCGGCGCTGGATTTTGGATTAATGCCTGCGGATAGCCGTCCTCATTATAGCTTTCTCCAAAATGGGCATCTTTGATCGGAAATCCGCCATTGTTGTAGAGAGCGGCTCCCCACAACATGCTGCCGTGTGCCATCATGCTCCGCGATACCTTTTGATTCTCGTCGGTATGGCATTGGCCGCATGATTGACTGACGACGCGAAAATCGCCCGGATTAACAAAACGGACAAATTCGCGGCTTTCTTTTGCGATCAGCGTATTGGTGCGTTCCGGGTTACGGCTCGAGCAATTGCCGTCCTTACAGCCCCACTCTTTTGGAAAGCGCGGTTGGACGTGTGCGTCCTTTTGCGTTGTGGCCGCCGGATTTCCGCCATGACAGCTTGTACACGTCAGCCCCTGTGCGTCCTTTCCCTCGTCGAGTTTGTCAAAAACGTCGCCGCGCGCATTGTAGCGGTGCATCGGTTCTATATTCTTATGGCACGTTGCGCAGCCCTCCATCTTTGGGCCATCCGGATTCGGAGCAGATGCTACGGGTCCCGGGCTCGGCTGCTGCTCCGAACCGCCCGCAGTAACCGACGGCTTGACCGGCGAATTATCGTTTTGCTGGGCACGAGTTTCGCCTTTCCAAAACGCAAATACTACAAGTGAGGCGACCGACAGCAAAACGATCACCTTGACGCGAATATTTTTGTTAGTTCGAGCGGCCATTTCTTAACCTTTCCCCACGCCTCAGAAAATAAGTTTCATCTGGGTGAATAATGAATATTGCGGTTTGCTCGGATTGATAATAGTGTTGCCGGGCATGCAAAAATTTGGTATCGGGCAATTTTGCGAACGGTCGGTGTAAATGTCACGAAACCCCTTACCGGCCAGAAAAATGCTTCCGCCAAAGGTAAACGTCAGATTATTGATAAGCAGCGGACGGTAGACCGCACCGAGGCTAAGATCGTAACCAATGTCATGTCGCACTACAGGTTCAAAAAGTACATATTCGAGCACATCCGTGCGGTGAAAACGGAGATAGTTTGCATTAAAGACAGCCTTAAAGGTCTGCGTCAGCTCGGCATCGACGCCCGCATTAAAGATCAAAATGCCCGGGTTAACAAAATTTGCCTGACCTTCAGATTTGCTTGAACGTAGACTAGGCAGCAAGCTGTTTCCCTGCACCAGCCCGACCTCGGTCGAGACGAGTCGTATGCCCTGTCTGTTCCAATACGAAAACTGACCACCTACAAAATTAGGATCGTCAAAGATAGCGTCGAAGCCGTTCGCCTTGTTATCTGTCGGATCTTTGTCACCGGAGGCGAAAAAGACCGATGTTCTAAAACGCAGCCAATCCTTGTCAACCGATGCCTCGATCGCCGCCATGTGAGCACTGATCGAGGTTTTCTTACCGGCAATCGGATTAAAATCGTCACGGCCAAACGCGTAATAATACGAATTTGACAGATTTAGCCAGCCGATGTGCCCGTCGCCGTTAAAGCCAACGTATCCGGCTTTTACGTTATGCTTGCGGGCACTGCCGATCAATGCCGGACGGACCAGAAAGCCATTATCATCATAATGAATATCGGCCCGGTCGTCATTGTAGGCCGCGACCGCCTCGATCGTATAACCTTTTGCCAGAAAATCCTGCCGGAAAAAATTTGCTATGTAAACGTTTTGCGGACGAATCTTTCGCATCGAGTTGAGTCCGCTGTTAGTGTTCTTTTCGATCTGGCGAAAATACGCAAAATTAAACTGCGATTTGTTATTCGAAAATCCGCCGAAGACACGTGCACCCAGATTATTATCCGAATAAAGAAATCCGCGAAAATCGGCGTTGAACGGCTGAATTCCCGCCCGGACGGAGACAAAATCGTAATTCTTATTGGTATCAAACAGCTTTACTTCGCCAAACGCCTCCTCCAGTGAGACGTGGTAATCGGTGCGGTTGGTGCCTCGACGAACGTCGATATTAACGATGCCGTTTTCGCGGGCGTCCAAATAATTTGGGATGCTAAAGGTCGGCGAAAACTTGATCGCCCACGTTCGAGGTCTAAAAACGGTCTGGCCCTTAAAAAATTCGAATGATAGCTGGACCGTTTCGTTGACCGAAAAGCTCTCGGGTCGGCCAAAGAAGTTGTTGCTGTTCGGATCGGCCGAGCTGACGTTGTTGCCCGACGGCGTGCGGCGGATCTCGACGCCGGTCGTGCTGACGGCGGAAAGGATCATAAAGTAATCATTTCCGAACACCGGCAGGTCGCCTTTCAAAACATTACGGTCGTAGGGGTTGTACCAGCGGCCGCGTCTAAATGGGATATCGCGTCCGCGGGCACCTTTGTCGCCGTAGCGGTCATATTCCGGAAATTCATAACGCCAGCGGTCGCGGACCTCGCGGCGGTCCGGGGCGGTTTTGGCGATGTCACCGGCTTTCGCGGGCTCGATGTCTTTGCTTGGGTCAGTGACCGCGAAATCGATCTTGCGTTCGGTGCTGTCAATGATCACATTTTCAAGCGTCGGGCAATTTTTCTTTTCGTCGCAGATGAGGTTTGAAAAGACGCCGTATTCGTCCGTCTTACCACGGTCAAAGCGGGCCTCAAACGGAGCCTGGACAGTTATGCGGTACGCACCGGGCCGCAGACGGATCGTATAACTGCCGTCGGGCTTTGTGCGTTGTGACGAGCCGCCCGCGCTCGTCTGGTTAGTTGCGATGACCACGACCCCGGCCACTGGCTTGGCGTCCTTGTCCACCACTTTACCGGTCAATTTGCCACCGGAGGACTGGGCCGATGCAATAGATGATCCGGCGGCGACCGCCACCACGAGCCAAAAGGTCAGTTTGAGAAAACTCGACAACATAGGAACTGTAGCGTGAACGGAAAATCTACTAAGCTGCCTGTGCTTTTTAGCACATCTTGCACGCAATAACAAATCGATGAAAAAACTTGACTATCGGAGCGTATTGTATAATATTCTTAGCCATCATGAAGAATAAATTTTCCTTAATAAAACTGGATTTTCTTGTTGGGTTCATGATTTTGCTGGTGTTTAGCCTTTCCGCCAGGGCACAAACGCTTACGGTTGCTGACGTTCAGACCGTCATTGCCCAGGCCGTCTCGACGGCCGTATCGCTCAATCAAAAAGTTACGGTTTCGGTAGTAGATAGAGAGGGGCATCTGCTCGGAACATTTGTAATGACGGGGGCCCCGGGGGCCCCGGTGAATACGTTAATCCGTAGCGTGGGCCGCGCCGGACAAGGATTGGAAAATGTGGCGGTCCCCTCGACCGCCGCGTCGTACTCAAAGGCGGGAACAGCGGGTATCTTGTCGGCGAATGGCAATGCATTTACGACGCGGACCGCCTCATTTATTATTCAGGAACATTTTCCTACGGGCATCGATAATACGCCGGGCGGGCCGCTCTACGGCGTTCAGTTTTCGACGCTGGCTTGTTCTGACATTGCGATCGCTGGTCTCCCGCTCGGGCTGTCGGGTGATCCCGGCGGTATGCCGCTCTATAAGAACGGCGTCGCTGTTGGCGGCGTTGGAATTGAGGGCGACGGCCTCTACACTATCGACCGCGACCCGCGCGATGACGATCAAACCTTCGAAGAGATCATCGCCGTCGCAGCCACACGCGGCTACGAAGCACCGGCTCTGATCCGCGCAGATAATATCCTCGTCGCGGGCATACGCCTGCCATTTTCAAACTTAGCAGCCGCGCCGGTCGTTGCGACTACGCCTTTCGGCAGTTTGCCCGGCATAACTACAAGCCCTGTCATAGCTACGCCGCCGAGCGATTTTGTTCCGGCAGTGCTGAACGGCGTCAACGGCCAGTTTAGTTCGAGGTTTCCGATAATTGCCGGTTCTGCACTGACCGCCGCCGAGGTGACTCAAATACTCGGGGCCGCCGCCGAGATTGCAAATCGGACGCGGGCCGGTATCCGCCAGCCGATTGGCAGCAATGCGCGGGTGACGATGACCGTCGTCGATACTGACGGCAAGGTTCTGGGTATCTTTCGTCAATTAGACGCACCGGTTTTTGGGCTGGATGTCGCCGTCCAGAAAGCCAGGACCGTAAACTTCTTTTCCCGCTCCGACGCCGGGACAAAACTTACGACCGCCGGATTTGGCAGCTACGTTGTCCGTGCAAATACAGACGGTCTGGCACTCACCGGCAATATTGCATTTAGCGACCGGGGGTTTGGATTTCTCCATCGGCCGTTGTTTCCGGACGGGATCAACGATACACAGGGCGGGCCTTTTAGCACTCCGTTGGTCGATTGGAGCCCGTTTAACGACGGACTACAACTTGATCTGGTCAAAACCGCGTTAACGACGGTTTGCGGACCGCGTCGTGGGAACGGCCGCGGTGCCAGGGTTGCCGCGCCCTGTCCGTGCACAGCGATCGCCGAGCTCAAAAACGGAATTCAGATATTTGCGGGAGCCGTTCCGCTCTATCGCGGTTCGACCCTGATCGGAGCGATCGGTGTCAGCGGCGACGGCATCGAGCAGGACGACCTGATCGCGGCCGGCGGGGCAAACCTGTTTCCACCGCCCGATGCGGTCCGGTCGGATAAATTTTTCGTTCGAGGTGTGCGGCTGCCGTTTCTAAAATTTCCGCCGCGGCCATTTCTATAACATTTTACGATAATGTCGTTTACGCGTCTGCTACTGCTCATCTTTATGCTGGGGGCCGCCATTGTTGCGGAGGCCCAGGTCGAGCAGTTGTCCGGCACCATACTGATCCAAGGCAAACCGGTAAAGGCCGGAGATAAGCTTAAATTGGCGAGAAAGAGATTTTATCTTTTTCCGGGCGGGTTAAAAGACAATGCTGAGCTCCTCGAACGGATCAGGTCGGCCGAGATCACATCACGCGATTGTTATTACCTGAGCGCCAAGGCGAGTCCTGAATTCATATGCTGGCTTCAACGCGAGAATTGCGACGGCCCGTTCTGCCGTGCCGTTAGCTCCACCGAGGTTGCCGGTGTTCCGGAGTTTGATGCGGCTTATAAGAAGGGGTTGACGTTATATCGCGGAAAGACGGAACTATCTTTGAGTTGGCTGATCAATAATCTCGAAACTCCGCTCGTCGCCGGTTACTATGACCAGCAGCGTTCATTTGTCAATAAGATCCTCGGCGGTCTAAAACCTCTGCAGACAACGATCGCAACGATCACCGCGGCCGAGGCTTATTTCGTCGACGTGCCGATAGGTGATAAAGCTCAAAAGTATCTTGTTTCGACCATCGTGCCGGTCGATTTGGGTGATAAGAGCTATGTTTGGACATGTGAGGTCACAGATCTGGGCCGGAACAAACCCCTTTCAAAACTGCCGCTGCCGCTTAAGACCAATAGTAAATGCGAAGTGACTCCGGTAAATTCGCCGGTTTGTAAAACGGGGGCGTGCGCTACGAAGTGAGAACCACTTTGAGAATATTAATGGTCGTTTTGGTGGCAGCTTTCTTTGCGGCCGGCTGGCTTAGCACGTCGAGCGCCCAAAAACGCCTTGGGACATTCTCACACAGTACCAAGGCTCACAAAGATGGAAAATATAGCGATTGCAGCTCCTGCCACACGCTGCCGACCAAGAACTGGGCATCGGCCCGCCGCGACAAACTTGATCCTTACCCCGACGTGGTAAATTTCCCGTCACACACGTCATGTTTCGGCTGTCATACTAAGGATATTTACAGTAACGGCGGTGCATTTTGCGGCACCTGCCATACCGTTCCGACCATGCGGGCAAAGGCTGTCCTTGCCTTTCCGATCAGATCGCACAAGAGCCAGTTCACAACCATTTTCCCGCATAATGTCCATCAGGATCTGATCGCTTCTAACGATAAACGCAGCGACTACGCGTCTGCTCACTTTATTCAGGCGTCGTATTTGACGGCCGGTGTGGATGACAAGGACAAAGCCAAATATTACAGCTGTGCCATTTGTCACACATCGGCGACGATAATGCCCAAATATGCTGCTCAGCCGCTGCCATCGAGGGCCTTTCCGCTGCTCACGGCCAAGACTGCACTCGTGCCTGACCTATTTGAAAAGCCGATCGTCCCGGCATTTTTTAAGGATTCGCCGAGCGGCCATGAATCCTGTTTTACGTGTCATTATCAATTCAAAAATCTCCCCGTGGGCAAGGGGAACAATTGCTCAGGATGCCACGCACCGGCGGCACCCTATTTCAAATCAAACGAGATCAAGCGATACTCGCTGAAATTTGATCACGAACGCACGGATCACTCGGTCAAGGACTGTACGAGCTGTCATCAGCGAATTACTCAAAACTCGGATGTTAACGCCCTGAAAAAGGCTGACGTCCCCATCTTTGCGTGCGTTCAGTGTCACGCCAATGGCGAAAACGACAAAAAACGCGTTATCAATGTCGAGGTCGATCAGCGTGAGGCCAACCCGGCTTTTCAATGTACTTACTGCCATACATCGTCAGTCGGAAGGTATGATATTCCTTCGAGTCACCAGATCATCTTAAATAAATGATGAGATCCGAAAAAAGAAAAAATACCCGCAAGGCTGCCCTGCTTTTGGCGGCCTTGCTGGTATTTGCGGCCGGTTGTCTCAAGCAGGGCGAAAAGGTAAATGTGCCGTTAACGGCATCCGATACGCCGGAACCTCCGGTCGTAAAAGCGTCTGATTCGACGTTCGCCAAGTTTTCACATAGCGTCGCCGAACACAAACAATTTGACTGCGTTTCGTGTCACCGCCGCGAGGGGAAATCTAAAACGCTTGAGTTCGCCGGACACGATTCATGCGTCGGCTGCCACCTAAGCCAATTTACAAATCCCGGCGAAAAGCCTGCGATGTGTTCTATTTGTCACGATAAGATGGACTCCACCCCTCCGACGATGAAGGCATTTCCGACCAAGTTTATCGAGGGGTTTAATATGAAGTTTGACCACGCCGCCCATTCGCAGGGCAGAGGCCGTCCGGCCCAGGGTTGTGCGCTGTGTCATACTCCGTCGGGCCCCGGGCAATCGATTCAATCCGGCATCGATACACATGCTACCTGCTACGCCTGTCATACGCCGGAGAGCAAGATCGGCTCTTGCACCGTTTGTCATGCGCTCGGGCCATACAACCGGACTCTTCAGTCCCAATACGGATTTAAGGCGATTTTTAGGCACGGCGATCATACCGCCCGCCAAGGTGTTAGCTGCAGCGAATGTCACAACGTGGTCGCCGGTGCCCCGCTCGCACGTCAGGTGACCAATATTTCGATACTGCAACACCGCACGTCACCGGGTAACAACTGCCTCCAATGCCATAACGGACGGCGGGCTTTTACAGGAAATAATCCGTTTGATGTGGGCAGCTGTACTCGCTGTCACACGGGCTCCGGATTTGCCGCACTTCCTGTTGGTACGGCCCCCGATGAAAAGCCGCCCGAGGAAAAATAGTGTTTTTTTCGACAACTTTTACCGCCCCGATCGGCATCTATGAAAACCTTGACATTCACCTCGAAAAGAGGTTCTAATAGGTGCAAAGATAATAAAGAGGGTGCGGCGATTTTATGAAGAATTCGATTAAATTACTTGCGATCACGGTTTTTGGCGTCCTTGTTTTGGGACTGTTTTTGAATGCGGTAGGCTCTACCAAGGCAGGTTCGCGGGTATTGGCCGGAGGCGGTGCCGCACCCACGCCGGCACCTGTTAATGCGAATGCTAAACCAGCCAATGCTACCGCAAACATGACGGTTGCCACCCCGTCCACGCCTGCGGCAGGTGACAAGAGTATTCCTAAATCCTTCACACTTGGTAAAGACAGCCTTTCTGAATATGGCGAGGTTGCGTTTGATCACGACAGCCATGCATTCAAAAACTATAGTCCCGACGGCAAGTCGGTGATGGGTTGTGCAGAATGCCACCATACCGATCAGCCCAAATCGGCTCTCAAGCCGCCACTTTCAACCTCGGAGCGTGATACATTGCTGACATTCGAATCGTGGAAGGCCTCATCTCAGAAGGTGAACGAATGCCGGACTTGCCATTTTCAGGACGGAAACGTCCCCGACGGTAAAACGATGCCCTCGGCGACCTATACGACAGGAGGCAAATCGAGCAGCAAGGAATTGAACAGTGAGATCGCCTACCATATCAATTGCAACACGTGCCATGACGAGGCTTTTAAATTACGACCGGAATTGAAAAAGAAACCCGGATTTGCCACGGGTAAAGATTGCACTATCTGTCATAAAGCGAACTAGTAAATGAGCCTCCGACAGTGTGATAAATGCAGCGAAATGGTCGACGAGGCAAAGGCGTTTTGTCCGGCTTGCGGCCACGCCCTTGTCGAGGAAAAAAAACGGGAAGAGGAGTCGGCCTACGACAGCATGGACGGGACCATGCAGTTTGGCAAGACCATGTACGGCCAGATGCTGACCGACATGGGGCTAAACATTTCGCAGCAGCCGGCCGAGGGCGTTGAGCCGCCGATCCAGGTCGTTCAACCTGCCGTGCCGACGGCCGTCCAGCCCGTTTATGAGGTGATACAACCTGCGGTTAAGCCCAATTTCCAGCCTATAGGCGAACCCAAAAAGCTATTGCAGGGCGGTTCGAATAAGTGGCTCATCATCGGCGGGATCGCGGTTTTGCTTTTGCTTATTTTCGTTGTTGCAGCGATCTTAGTGGGCTCTGTGCTCTGGTCGCGTAATTTTTAGACCCATCTTTCTTTAGCGGTCCGAGCCTTGGATGCCAAGTGTAATCGAAAACCACTCGCGAATAATCGAGGCATTTCGAAATGTCGAGATCGTTTCCGAGCTCGTGACCCAGCTGCCCAATGGCGAGTTTAAAAACGAGCTCGACATGGACATAATCTTGTTTGGCCGGAGCTATCGCGGCAAACAGGTGGGGCCATATACACGTCTACTCGAATTCCTGCCCGGCGAGATCATCGTCCAGGAGAACACTTGGGAAAGTAGCATCTTTTACATTCTCGTTCACGGCAAGCTCGACGCGAGCATTACCGAGCAAGGCAATAAACGAAGAAAGGTTGGTGAGATACCGGCGGGTAATTCTTTTGGCGAGATGGCCCTACTGTCCGGCACACCTCGAACGGCGACCGTCTCGGTTTCTGAGGGAACCGAACCCGCCCTGGTTCTTGAATTTACGCGCCCCGCTATCCGCCTCCTGCGAAAACTCCCAAAATTTGGCCGTGCTCTGGACCGCAACTACCGTGCTTACGGCCTATCGCTCACCCTCAACGAGATCAAAGATTTCACCCATGCGGATTTTGATCCGGACGTCCTCAAGCGGCTTGACGATGCAGCCCGGTTCGCCGTTTACGAAAAAGATCATGTCCTGTTTCGGGAGGGCGACCCCATCAATCGTGTAGTATTTGTTCGTAATGGCTGGATACAGCGCGTTAGCGGTGTCGAATTTAATCCAAAGGCGGCCGATCTGCTACTCGAATCCGATGAGTCGGTCGGGCTTGATTTTATCGGGGCGGGTACGTGTCTCGGCCTCGATTCGATAGAAACGGCGGGCAACTGGAAATACACGGCTACCGTTCGGGGACGTGCCGAGGTTGTCGAAATCGCGATCAGCCGCTTGCGTGAGGACAAAGAAATGGGCTCGGCGGTCGTGCCGTTTCTCAAAAGTTCGACCGGAAACGAAACTCAGGTGCCTGCCCATCCGCCCGATACGCGAGTCATTTCCGCAACGACCAAGGAGATCGAGACGGGCGTCGTCGATGGTGTAAATCTTCTCGTAATGGACATGGCGAAATGTATCCGGTGCGGCAATTGCTCGCTCGCCTGCCATAAAGTTCACGGCCATTCGCGGCTTGTGCGGCGCGGCATCCATATCGAACGACCATTTAAGGCAAACAAACCGGCGACGCAAAGCGTTTTGATGCCGTCAGTCTGTATGCACTGTCAGGACGCCGAATGCCTTACAGGCTGCCCGACAGGTGCGATCGCACGTTTTCCAAACGGCGAGATCGACATCAATGCGGCGACCTGCATCGGCTGCGGCGACTGTGCAACTCAGTGCCCGTACAACGCGATCTCGATGATCGTCCGGGATGGAGCCAAAAACGGCTCCGAGCAAAGCCGGCTAGCCACGCTCCTATCGCCATTTTCATTGGGACAGGATAAGATCCCGGCGCCCGTCACGCAGACCGAAAACCTGCTCGCCATTAAGTGCAATCTTTGTAAGGATACGGGTTTGAATCCGTCCGGAGCGAAAGAGGCCGCCTATTCGTGCGAGGAGAATTGCCCGACAGGAGCGTTGGTCCGTGTAAATCCGCGTGAGTATTTTGACGAGGTAAATGAGACCATCGGGCTGATCAAACGCAGCAAGACACACGCGATAGGCGTAAATATTCACAAATTTGATCTATGGTCGCGTATCTGGCATATCCTCGGATCGTTGATCGTCGTTACCGGCGGCGGGCTTGCGGTTTGGGCGACGTATAAATTTTCGCAAGATGTTGCATTAAGCCCCGGCACGTGGGTCACGATGCGGTGGCTGACCGGGCTGACGGGGCTTGCAAGCATCGTGTGGGTGATGGCCTATCCATTTAGGAAAAAGGTTTATAGGCGGCGTGCCGGAGCTCTTCGATACTGGATGCTTTCGCATATCTATCTTGGTGTTTTAGCGGGCGTCCTGCTTCTGGTCCACGGCGGCACAAGCACGGGCGGGCTGCTGACGACGAGCCTGATGATCGCGTTCGATCTTGTGATATTTACGGGTATCTTCGGAGCGTTCTGTTACGCAATAGTGCCCAAGTTTATGACCCGTATCGAACGCGAGCCCCTACTCATCGAGGACCTCGAAGCACGCCGCGACGAGCTGCGGGCCGAGCTTTTGTTTGCAGCACAACAAACTGAAAATAGTGAATTAAAGAGTTTGATCGAGCGAAAGGTGCGGCGGCGGTTTTTGGGCCTGGGCTATCTTTTGCGGCAATATATTAAGAAAGAGGATCTGCCATCGATGTTGGCTGCGGCCCGGGTCGAATTCCGGCCGGCGGCCGAAAAATTTTCGCGGCTCGATGATGCCCGCTTGATGGAGGCGGTCGAAAATGCCGCAACGCTTCGCCGCGTTGACGCTCTTTGCTACCTGCACAATTTACTAAAGCTCTGGGTCGCGCCGCACGTGCTTTTTACCTCATTGATGCTGGTCCTGATGGCCGTTCATATTGCTCAGGTTTTTTATTTTAACGTCAGATAGCGATGGCTCAGAAAATAGGAAAATTTACGGTTTCGTTCGCCGATCTTGCGATCGCGACCGCCGCGTTTGAAAAGGACGGCATTTACATCGGGCGGCTGGACACGTGTGAGATCGTCCTCAATCATACTGCGGTTTCGAGGATCCACGCAGGGGTCAATTATCAGAATTCAAAATATGTTTTGGTCAATCTTTCGACGTCAAATATTTTGACGCTGAACGGCCGGCCGCTTGGCCCCAAAAAGAGTGACGTCCTCGCCGATGGCGACACCATACAGATCGGTCCATTTACCATCCTCGTAGCCCGGCTCGGGGATGAAATCTTACTGGTCGTCGAGCGGCAATTTGCTGACCGCACCCCTGAATTGATTCGCGTCCGTCCCGAAAAAGCTGAGGCAGCCGCAACGGCTGGCGGTGTCCTTGATGTATTTTGGGAAAAGCGAACACGTGAAAAAGAAGATTGGGGAACAAAGCTGAGGCCAACCGAAACGCCGATCCCCGGCAAGGCAATGATCAACTGGAAACCGACCCGTGATCTGCGGCGGCCGTGGCAGGTCGGGTTATTCGTCTGGGCGTTTCTGCTTGTCGGGGCGCTAGCGACCTTCGCATACTTTCGCTATCCGCAGGCCTATGCACCGGAGGCCCTAGCAAACCCTCACGCTGCCAGGATCGAAGGCAGCACGATCGCGGTCGCGGCTAACCAGAATTCGTGTACGACCTGTCATACGTTGGATCAACCGATCGAAAATGCTTGTATCAAATGTCACACGGCCGAGCAGTTTCACGCGTCCAACACGAAAGCTCACCAGGACGCAGGGGTGACGTGTACGGTCTGTCATAAGGAGCATCAGGGAGCAGATCATTCGCTAATCGCGTCAGCGATCCAAAGCTGTGCGGCGTGTCATAACGACACCACGGCCACGACGTTTAACGGCAAAACCGTTCGCACGGCACACGGCGGATCATACGGCTATCCGGTGATCGACGGTGTTTGGAAATGGAAGGGCGTTTATCGGGAGGTGGCGGAGGCGATACCTGAGATAAATTCTCCCGCGACGGGTGACAAGGACGAACAGGCAAAGCTCAGCCGTCATTTTCACTCGGTCCATGTCGGGAGGCTGCAGGTGCCAACCGGGTTAAAGGGCGACAAATTTGGGCTCGTCTCGTGTTCGAGCTGTCACAAAAGCTTTAACCCCATCGATCGTGTCACCCCGCGGCAAACATGTGCCGTATGTCACACGACCGCTCCGGGAACGGAGAATCGTGATGCACGCTTTTCGCCGGGACAAATAAATTGCATATCGTGTCACGTCCAGCACGCTTATAGCGGCACGCGCTGGAGCGAATTTCTGTCCGAAGAATCTCTGAAACGCAGAAATGATGCGGTCGCCGCGCAGATAAAACGGCTTGAGGAAAAATGAAAGCGTTTCACCTGATTGTTAGTTTGGCGATCATCACTTTGCTGGTGTGGTTAAACCGCGCGGTGGTCGGCGACGCAGCGGTCATGTACGGCGGATTGACGTGGATCGGCTGGGCGAGCATTGGCTTGGTCGTTTTGGGACTGGGCTTTCTGACGCTCGTTAATGATTCGGCGCGTGCATTTGGGTTTTTTCGCTCAAGAGACGACAAGGCGTCGCCGCCGCCGAATATTCGCATTCTCACAAGCCCCGAGCTAAAAGAACTCGGGCTCGACAAGTATCGCGGTCCGTCATACCCGCATCCGGTGATCTTTCCCGAACGATGCATCGGGTGTCAGGCCTGCGTCGATGCGTGTCCGCATGATGTTCTAGCGATCGTTGACGGCACGGCAGCCTCGGTCGCACCTGACCTGTGTATGGAGGACACGGCCTGCCAGGCCGAGTGTCCGGTCAATCCAAAGGCCTGTATTATCATCAACACGACAAAGGATGTCCGCTCGATGCCGACGCCCACCCGCGATGGCTCGACATTTCAGACCAATGTGCCCGGCTGCTATATCATCGGCGACGTGTCGGGCGTCCCGCTCATCAAAAATGCCGTAAAAGAAGGTGCGGATGTGATCTCACACATCGCCGCCGAGCTGCAAAACGGGCCGACAGAACCAAAAGCAAAGTATGACGTCGCGATAATCGGCATCGGCCCCGGCGGAGCGTCGGCGGCATCGGCGGCGAGTGATGCAAAGCTACGATATATCGGCATCGAACAGGGCAAGATCCTATCGACCATCGACCTCTATCCGAAGGGCAAATACATCTTTTTCAAACCCGACACCAAAGATTGGTTTGGCGGCATTCCGGCTATCGGGCTCGGACTGTCAAAAGCAAAATATGGCGGCGGTGACGGTGATGACGATCAGCCCATTTTCGACGCGTTGGGCGCGGACCTTACAGCGATCGTCCACGAGCAGACGCCTATTTTGCAGCACGAATTGATCGGTAAGATTCCGAAAGCTCTTCACGCCGAGCTTTCCCCCAAGCTGACGGAGAAGATCGAGAAAGAGATGAAGAAACGCATCGCGGCATTTCTGCGGGCAAAGGGGTCGGACAATTGGGCAAATCTTTACAGGACGCATCTTTTACCAGATAAAGAAAAACTTTTTTCGGACTTTCGTGCCGATATAGCTGATCAATTACAGACCAAAATACCGGGCGATCAGCGTGAAAATATTCTGGATGTTTGGCTCGGCAGCCTTGCCGAAAAGGGTGTGGCCATAAACGAGGAAGAGAGCTGCAAGACAGTTAAACGTGCGGAGGATGGTGATTATTTCACTATAAACACCGAGAGCGGCAACGAAAAGACGCCGCATACCTACACGGCACGGCGGGTCATAATCTCGATCGGCCTTCGCGGCGCGCCAAACAAACTTCGGCTGCCAAACGAAGATCTCAAGATCAATATCGATGGCCGAGACGAACAAAAAGTTATCTACGCGCTTTCAAACCCAATGGATTTTCGAGGTAAGCATCTTGTCGTCGTCGGGGGCGGCAATGTCGCCGTCGAAGCCGCAGTGGATCTCATCGCCGTCCGCGACGGAGCGGCCATTACGCCGAGAAAACCCGAGGATATGAATAAGGTCACGGTGCTGGTTCGCGATTATTTGGCGCCGACGGTCAAATTCGGCAATAAGTTTCAGCTCTATCAATGCGCCGAGGACGGCTTGCTCGATCTGCGGTTTGGCATCGGGATCAAGGAAATGCGCGAGGGCGAACTCGTGCTCGAGGACGTAAAGACCAAACAGGTGGTCGATACAATACCCAACCATTACATCTTTGCCCTGATCGGCGGCGAGCGGCCAAATAGATTTCTCGAGTCGATAGGTATTACTATCAAATAAATTAAAGGAACCGTTGATAGCGGCGCGTGGGATAAATTAATGAAGAAAGATAATCTGATGTTTGGCGTACTTGGGCTGGTCGTGGGGATCGTAGTCGGTTTTATGGGTGCCAACAGTATGAACCGTTCTGCGTCGGGTCAGGGCCCGACCGCACCACCGCCGTCGTCGGCGACCGCTCCGTCGGGCATTCCAAATCTTCCGCCCGATCATCCGCCGCTTGGTACGAGCAGCGGCAGCGGCGGCGACCCGGCCCAGTCCGGACCTCTGCCACAGGTCGCCGAGGCGATCGAAAAAGCCAAACAGCGGCCACAGGACTACGACGCTCAGATGACCGCCGCCGACCTTTATTACCAAATTCAAAAATTTGACGATGCGGCAAAGTTTTACGAAGCTGCGAATAAACTAAAGCCCGGCGAGGTCGAGCCGATGGTCAAGGCGGGAAACGCTTATTTTGATGCCGAGAAATACGACCAGGCCGAGAGATGGTACCTCCAGGCATTGCAAAAAAATGCCAATAACATCAACGTCAGGACCGATCTCGGCCTGACATTTTTCTTGCGTGAGCCGCGCGACATCGACCGGGCCATCAAGGAGTATAAAACCTCGCTCACTCTTGATCCAAATCACGAGATCACGCTCCAAAACCTTGCCCTCGCGTATACAGAAAACGGCGACAAACAGAGCCTTGCGATTACGTTGGAAAAACTCAGAAAAGTAAATCCTAAGAATCCAGTATTAACAAAGTCAGAGTCCAACTAGCCCTTTTCGAACGCCATAGTAAGCGTGGCCCTAGATACACCTCCGCCGAAAATACTGGGTCCGTTCACGGCTTAACGTTCCGCATTACCCGTAGCAAAGTACCCCTACGTCCACTCCCGTACTACCTTAAGTTCCTAAAGTATTTGCCGATATGATTAAAGGTAATTTCTCAGTCAGCATGCGTGTAAATACGATCAAATCAAACAAAAGGGCGCACTTATGATCAATATTCTTTTTGTTGATGATGAGCCAAGCATACTTGAGGGGCTTCAGCGGATGCTGAGAGGCCTACGGGACGAATGGCAAATGGTGTTTGCCGGAAGTGGCGACGAGGCGCTCACCATACTTCAAGAAAAAAGCATCGACGTTATTATTTCCGATATGAAGATGCCGGGTATGGATGGCGCCGAGCTTCTTCAGATTGTCAGCGAAAAGCATCCGCATATTGTTCGTGTCATTCTATCGGGATTTTCAGAAAAAGAAGTTAACATGAGATCGGTGGGGACGGCCCACCAATATCTATCAAAACCCTGTGACCCGGAACTCCTGAAATCTACTGTCGCGAGAGTCTGTGCACTGCGCGATCTGCTTACCGACCAGACATTGCGCCGCTTGGTTTCACAATTACCGACGATTCCAAGCCTGCCGACATTGTATAGCGAACTCATCGATGAACTTGGAAAAGACGGGGCCTCAACCAGAAAGGTCTCCGATATTATTCGGAAGGACATCGGTATGACCGTTAAGGTCCTCCAGATAGTTAACTCGGCATTTTTCGGCCTAAGGCGACATATTTCTGATTCAAGGTCAGCCGTCGAGTTTCTGGGTTTGGATACGATCAGTTCCTTGACCCTCGGTCTCGGCGTCATATCGCAGTTCGAATTTCAGGAATCAGGCGTATTTTTTGCGAGCCTATGGGCACACAGCATGGCTGTCGGCGTCGCCGCCAACAAAATAGCCTTGGCTGAGAATCCCGATCTTGGAAATGACGCGTTCTCGGCGGGGTTGCTGCATGACATTGGCAGAGTCGTCCTAGCTGTTAACCTGCCGGAGAAATTTAATGGGGTTGAGACTCTCTTAAAAACCGAAGGACTGTCGTTGGTCGAGGCTGAGAAAAGGATATTCGGTGCCACACATGCCGATGTCGGAGCATACCTATTAGGCTTGTGGGGATTGCCGAGTCAGGTCGTTCAGGCGGTTGCTTTTCATCATTCACCACGTAGTGCCCCACCGGACCGTTTTACAGCACTCACCGCAGTTCACGCGGCAAACGCCATATATCCGGCCCTGTCCGCAACCACGACAGCGGTATCAAAACCAGACCTTGATCTCGAATATCTCGCGAGTCTTGGACTTCTCGAACGAATTCCATTCTGGCATGAACAATGCGCTTCTATCGGAGGCGAAACCGCGCGGATCCAAGCGTAAATCAATTAAACTAGAAAAAATAGGATGAATACTAGAATACTTTTTGTCGATGACGAGCCCAACGTTTTAGAAGCATTTAGCAGATCGCTTCGTAAAGATTTCGACGTAGCGGTTGCAAAAAGCGGGGCCGAAGGCCTTGTTGTAATAGAAAAAGACGGGCCTTTCGCGGTCATAGTATCTGATATGCGAATGCCGGGAATGGACGGTATCCAGTTTCTCGGAAAGGTCAGGGATCTCCACCCAGAAACTGTTCGGGTGATGCTGACCGGTAACGCTGACCAGCAAACTGCTACTGACGCCGTCAATAAAGGTAGTATCTTTCGCTTCCTAACCAAACCCTGCCCGCCCGAAGTCATGATTCAAACTTTGACCGCGAGCCTTGATCAATACCGTCTCGTAACGTCGGAAAAACAGTTGCTAGAACAGACACTGAACAAGAGTCTTGAAGTTTTGGTCGACATACTCGCGATCGTCAATCCCACAGCATTTAGCCGCTCGGCGCGTGTTAAGAAAATGGCGAGAGAGATCGCGGAAAGCCTAAACGTCAATAACTGTTGGGAAGTTGAAGCCGCGGCCATGCTCTCACAGATAGGCTGCGTTACGGTTCCGGAGGAAATTTTGCGAAAGATCTCCTATAACGTTCCCTTGTCGAACAAAGAAACGGGCCTTTATAACCAGCATCCGCAGATCGGTCACGATCTAATTGCCCGCATTCCTCGGATGGAGACAGTCGCCGATATTGTCGCGGATCAAAACCTAAGATTTAGCGATGAAAGCGTCCACGTGAAGCAATCGATTGGTATTGATGAACCGAGGCTTGGCGCGCGTATCCTCAAAGCGGTTCTCGATCTCGATAAGTTGATGATAGACGGTAGTTCTCGCCAGAATGCTTTCAAAGAATTATCGACGCGGGTCGGATGGTATGATCCTGCAGTCTTGACCGCTCTGCAAGATATTATTGATCTGTCGGTCGACGAATACGAAAGTTTCGAAATGTGCGTGTCAGATCTGAAATCCGGAATGGTTCTGGACGGGCCGCTTAATTCCGCACGAGGCTCGACACTCCTGCCGTCGGGTCAGGAAATCACAACGTCACTTATCTTGCGGCTTGCCAATCTGGTCGAGGCGGGAATAATCCTTGACACGATCAGGGTGAATGTTCCGGTCCAACATAGCCGGTCCATTGCAGTTTGGCAGGCAAACCAAAAGCAAGGACTTTAGGATCCGAGTATTTCGCGTATTTTGTGAGTCAGCTCCGATGAGGAAAAGGGCTTACCAAGGAAATGGGCCTTTTCTGCAACGTCGGGTTGGTGAGCTTCAATGTCGCTGAGATTGCCTGACATATAAAGAACTGAGGTCTTGGGATGTATTTCTTTGATCCTTTTTGCGGTCTCGCTGCCATTCATATTAGGCATTGAGAAGTCGGTTAAAAGAAGGTGAATCGGTTCACGCACAAGCCGTGCGATGCCGATCGCTTCTTCACCACCGCCTGCTTCCACAACTTTATAACCAGTGTGCCTTAAGATCTCGGCCGCAACTCTTCGAACCGATGCTTCATCCTCGACCAGCAGAATAGTTTCGTGGCCGCTCACAGCCGTTTTGGTTGCTTTGGTTTTGGCTGCATTTAGCTGAGGCTGATCGACACGCGGAAACTGAATTCTAAAGGTCGTGCCACTGCCCAATTTAGTTTCAACCCAAATGAAACCACCCGACTGTTTTACGATACCGTATACTGTCGCCAGTCCCAGTCCGGCCCCCTTATCGGAGCCCTTGGTTGAGAAAAAGGGTTCAAAAATGTGATCTTCGATCTTCGAATCCATTCCCATACCGCTGTCGGTAACCGAAATTTGAATAAAGGGCCCTCCGGCCTGGGCCTTATGAGTATTGGCCCGGTCGAGCACGACATTAGCAGTCTCGATTTTTAGCGTGCCCCCGTTTGGTATTGCGTCTCTGGCATTAACCGCTAGATACATTAATGCTTGTACGAGTTGGTTCTGGTCAACAAAACATACGCCAAGATCAGGGTCAAGGCTGAGTTCTAAACTGATCTTGCTTCCGACCAGCGCGTTGATACTCACCGCTGAATCCCGTATCGCATTATTTAGCACCACAGGGGACGGATTAAGCGCCTGCTTTTGAGCGAATGCCAGAAGTTGCCGAACGATAGCCGCAGCGTCGTTCGAAACCGCTTTTATCTCATTTACCCGTTTCAAGAGCGGGTTGTCCTCGGAAAGTTGCAGGTTCAAAATGTCCGTATGGAGAAGAATAACCGCTAGAATGTTATTGAAATCGTGTGCGATCCCACCGGCGAGCCTTTCAAGAACTTCGTTTTTCTGTGCACGCCATCGCAGTTTTTCTGAAGCAAGAAATGCGGTATCCGTCTGTCGTCGTGTGGAATCATCGTTAATAAAAACGAGCCGGTGCCCACCTGATATCCGGCGACAAAACACCTCGGCAGAAATAGGCATCAAATTTCGCCCTAGGATCTCACAGTCGACCCAACAGTCGTTGGCGACGCCATCCCAACCCACCGTCCCTTTAAAACGGACAAAATCAGAAGCATTCTTACCTGTCCGATCTTCCGTTTCGTAATCGAGAAACCCGCGAGCGGCCGAATTTACGCCAATGATCAAATGTCCGGCGGACATGATAAAGGCAGGAATCGGTACGAGTTCCAAAAACCTCTGATGATCGTCGACAGCATGGGAATCTGAAAATAGATCGGTCAGTATGTTTGAATTTGGTTCAGAGGATCGCATCATTCTACTTAGGTTATTGCAGTAAAAACATTACACGTTAACCTTCGTTTTGGCGAAATACATAAGCCAATATCTCCGCGACCGGGCCAAAAAACTCAACCGGGATAGTCTGTCTCGGCTCGACCGTCTTATAGAGAGCCCGCGCAAGGGGCGGGTTTTCGACAAGTGGAATGTCATGTTCGGCGGCTAGACCGCGAATGGTTGCCGCGATATTATCCGCTCCTTTGGCGACCACGATAGGCGCCGCATCTCTGTCACGATCGTAACGCAAGGCAACAGCAAAGTGCGTCGGGTTGGTGATAACAACCGACGCCGTCGGAACCTCGGATAGGGAGCGTTTTTGAGCCATCGCCCGGGCCGCCCGACGACGCTGGCCTTTGATCATCGGGTCACCTTCTTGCTGTTTATATTCGTCACGTATCTCTTGTTTTGTCATTCTCAGAGATTTCTCGTGTTTGTACCAGGAGTAACCGTAATCGGCGACTGCGAGAAGCAGCAATACAATGCCGCAGCGGAATGCCAGGCTGTAGAGAGTTTCGCCCAGTTTGACCGCGACGGTTGGCAGGGGAGCGTTGATAAAAGAAGGAGCGGTTTCAATTACCGGCGCCAGAACGCTGTAGGCTACCATGACAATAAAGATCAGCTTAAGGAGCGATTTGGTAAGATTTACAATGCCGTCAAGCCCAAATACCTTCTTAATATTCTTAGCCGGATTGAACCTGTCCGCTTTCGGCTTCATTGCAGCTGCGGTCAGCGTCAATCCACCCTGTGCAAAATTGCCCGCCACAACTGCCGTGAATCCAACCAAAAGGACCGGCAACGTCAGTTGCGCAAACATCTTTCCTCCGCCAATTAGCATCACGTGCAGGTCAACGTCGGTCAGCGCTTTGGGGTCCGCTATACGACTAGCCGAATTTTGAATGAAGTAGCCAACTTGTTCAAAAATATTACCGCTTATGAGCCTGAGAGTAATGAGCACTCCGAGAAACGCGAGGGCAGCGGGCAACTCCGCACCCCGTGCGATCTGTCCCTTTTTCCGCGCGTCCTCCCGCTTCTTCGGGGTTGCTTTTTCTGTCTTCTCGGACGACATATTAGATTTTGTCCAATACTTGGACGAGCCCGTGATAGAGGCCGCCTAATACATCACGCACCTCGTTGGGCAAAAAATAAAGTGATGCCCCAACGAGCCATAATCCGGTTGCGATCTTGAGCGGAAAACCAAGAATGAAAACCTGAAATTGCGGAGCGGTTCGACCAAAAAATTCGAGAGCAAATTCGACGGCGAGCAGGACGATAATTGCAGGAGCCGCGAGTGTCACCCCAACAACGAGAGCGTTTGCCGACAGCCGCAGGATTACATCCAACAGCTCGGGCGTAAAGGAAAAACTCCCGGGAGCGGTCGTCGAGAAACTTTTCACCGTGGCGGCCAAAAACCAATGATGTCCGTTAGCCGCTAATAGCACGATCAGCCCAAACATTTGGGCGATAGTTCCGAACGCTGTTGTCTGCGCCTGTGTCGAAGGATCGATCGTGCCGGCGAGTGAAAACCCCATCTGTGAAGCTAGTAAGTGTGCCGCCAATTCGAAACTGCTAAAGACGATGCGTCCAACAAAGCCAAATACCATACCGATAACGATCTCCCCGAGCAGGATCAGGGTCAGGCCGCCAACGTCCGACGGAGGCATCTCCATTCGAGTCATCAGTACAGGTGTTAGGGCCAATGCCAGAACGAAAGCAAGTACGCCGCGAATTTTTGCACTGGCTGCCTTATGTGCCCAAAACGGTGCAAAGGTGACCATGCCGCCAACTCTTGCCAGGACAACAAGGAAGACTAAAAATGGCCGTAACGGTATCTCAAATGGTTCCAAGGTATTGTTTGAGGTTCGTCAGCTATTTGATAAATGGCGTGAAGTCACTAAAAACCGACGCGGTGAATGTCGTCAAAACTCGTAACAACCAAGGGAAAGTTACGAGAAAGATCACAAATATAGCGACGATCCGCGGAGCGAATGAAAACGTCTGATCTTGGATCGACGTCAAGGTCTGTATCAGGCTCATGACAACACCAACGACAATGGCCACGACCAGCATGGGAGCCACGATCCACATCAGTGTCGTTAGGGCACCCTGCATTAAAGAGGTAATTAGAGCGTCATCCATAATTGCTACATCACGCTCTTTACGAGCGACGTGACGATCAAATACCATCCGTCAACCATCACGAATAACAGAATTTTAAATGGCAGCGAGACGATTACTGGCGGTAATTGCATCATTCCCATAGAAAGCAATACGCTTGAGACCGCCAGATCGATTATTAGAAAAGGCAGAAAAAGCACGAAGCCGATCTGAAACGCGGTTTTCAGTTCTGAGATCATATAGGCCGGTATCAGCGCTGTCGTAGGAACGTCGTCAGCCGTGTTAGGTCGTGCTCCTTTAGAAAGCCTCAGAAAGAGGGCCAGGTCTTTCTCCCTCGTGTGCTTGAGCATATATGCTCGCAAAGGCACGAGGCCTTTCTCAAGAGCGTCCGACTGCGAGATCTCGCCATCGGACAAGGGCTTGTAAGCGTCGTAGTATATTTGTTTGAGCGTCGGACTCATCACAAATAGCGTGATAAAGAGCGCAAGGCCGAGCAAAATTTGATTATTCGGTGCCTCTTGCGTGCCAAGAGCTTGCCGCAGAAAATGAAAAACTACGATCAGACGCGTGAAACACGTCATCGAGATCAGGATCGCCGGGATAAAGCTGAGCAACGTCAGCAGGACCACGATCTGTAGAGGCGATGAGCTGTTTGCCGTCTTATTTAGGTCGATCGTCGCGTCGGATTTGTTTTGTGGGGCCGCCGCGGTATTCGTCTGCGTCTTGGCCTCAGCCTGGGGCTGGGACTGAACCAGGACAGGCCCTAACGTCAAAAGAACCAAGAATAGAGAAACGATAAAAAATTTCTTCATCAGTCCGTTTCTCCCCTTTCTTCCCAAAGACCAAGTTTTGTTCTAGCTCTGTCGAATTCGCTGCCAAATGAATCATTTTCCTCTTCAAGCATTTCAGCAACAGAACGCGAATTATGCAGCAATGATGCGTCAAACGGTTTTTCTTCTCCGAGCAATGTAAACGCTTGCGTAGTTGAACCGACCAATAAAACACGCTCGCCAAAACGCACGGTCGAGATCGTTCGTCCATTTCCCAACGACACGGACGAGAGTATCGCTAAGCTCATTTCATCCGACGATCCATTTGACCTCGATCCGCCGACACCGACCTTTTTTGCCAACCACGCGCCGGCGAAGATCAACCCTACGATCAGCAGCATAGCCCCGATTGTTTTTAATAGAAGCCCTCCGGAACCCGGTTCTTGAGCTTCGGGCGTTTCGCCGGTCTGCATAAAAGAAACACGGTCATTCTCACCCATAATTTCGGTGTTTTGGGGTTTTTGCTCGGTCGTGTTGGCCGGCTGGGAATTACAGACAAGTGCTAGTGAAAAAAACATGAACACTAAGATCAATGGCCTTGTGAGAGTCTGGGGTTTCATTAATTTTCTTCTGTCAGGATCTCGCTGATCCGCACACCGGCCCGATCCTCAATAACGACGATCTCGCCGCGCAGCAGTGATCTGTTATCGGCACGAATATCTACCCCTTCGCCCGTAGAGCGTGTTAGTTTAATAATGCTATTTGGTGCAAGATCCAGAACCTCCTGGATCTTTAGATTTGTACGGCCAAGCTCGACCGAAAGCAAGAGCGGCAAGTCTAAAAAATCGTCCCAGGAGGCAAGTATTTTGTCGTTCTCTGTCTGCATTGATCTTTCCTATAGCTGGACGATAAAGTCGGTTATATAGATCGCCTTTACTTCTGGATCTTCAGAAGCTGCCCGAGCGGCCTGAAGCAGTTCTTTGCGAAGCTTAGTTTTGCCCTCGACTGAAAGGATCTCTTCGGATTTTTTGTCGGAGAGGACTGCGAGCATCGCGTTTCGAACACGGGTCATAAATAGCTGATCCGGTTTTTCGCTAACTTCGCCGTCGATGCCGAGACTTACGGTCATCCGCAAGTAGCGCGCCTGTTCCGTATCGGCGAGATTAACGATAAATGACGGAAGCTCGATGATCTTCTTGACCTCCTCGTCATTTGGCAAGGCATTTTGCAACGGATCACTAGCCTTGGGAGCCGCCTTTGGATCAGCCTGACCGTTAGGATCATCGGTTTCCTTGTCTGCATGGGACTTCTTATCGTTGGCTTTCTTACTCGCAGTCTCTGCTGCGACCATCCTTGAAGCCCTCCAATAGTAAAATCCGCCTCCGCCTGCTCCCGCGAGCAAAAACACGATCGCGATAATTATTATCAATTTCTTACCGCGCTTTTTCTTTCCTTCGTTAGGAGTCGCTTCTTCCGCACTTATTATTTCTTGTTCATTTTCCGACATAGAAAATCCTCCAACACTAATTGAATAGCGAATGGTGTGCCACACGGATAACCGCCTATTTATAGCTTATTTTGTAAGAATTCGAAGATATTGAGCCTGATCGATCGTCCTTTTGACGAAAAGGCGTCAACAAACCGACACTTAAGAAAGGTGAAATGGTCTGTGTTTTATGACTAAACCGTTGTTGGCGTCCTATCATTCGGTTCTGTCCATTTGATTATTTCACCTTAGGTTTGTCCGGAACCTTATCTGACTCGCCCACGACCACGGAGCCATCATTCTGCAGCTTCTTTTTCTGCAACTGTATCTCAGCAGAATCGAGCTGGCCGTCGTTTTTGGCCGGAGATTTCGAACCAACAGGTTCCTTATCTTGGGGCTGAGCTAAACGAAGAACGGTGATACTTATGCGGCGGTTAGCTGGCGAATATGGGTCCTCCGGAACCATTGGTTCGGTGTCGGCAAACCCGACGATCCGGTGGATCTGTTCTGATTTGACGCAGTTGGATTCGAGAATACGTCTGGCGGCGTTCGCACGATCGGTAGAGAGTTCCCAATTTGTATAGCCGTTGTCCGACGGAAATATGCGGCTATCGGTATGTCCGCCGATATTTATTTGATTTGGCAGACTGCATATACCAGTGGCGATCTCGGCCAGTATGGCTTGCGCGTCAAATGTTAGCTCGGCACTGCCTGAGGTAAACGAGACCTTGTCGGCCTTATCGATCAACTGGATCCGCAACCCCTCGTCGGTGACCTCGATTTTTACCTGATCCTTATACCGAGAGAATTCGGGTTTCGTGGAAAACTGTTTTTGCAACGCTTCTGCTACGCTGAACAGCGCCTGCTCATCGTCTTTGGAGGTTTGGCTCGTCGGTTCCTTAGAAACCTTTTTCGCCTGTGACAAGATTCCGCCTTCCATCGAATCAAAAACCCCGGGCGAGCGAAAATAGGACGCGATAGCTTGCTTAAGTTTTGTATCCGCCTGTGAAACAAGCCACAAAACGAGAAACAAAGCCATCATAGCCGTTACAAAATCAGCATAGGCGACTTTCCACGCTCCGCCATGGTGGCCTCCGTGGTTTTTCGTCTTCTTGACCCGCCTGCGGGGCGGTTTTGGCTCGTCCTGCTTCTTTTCCATTATCTTGGCTTGATCTCTCTCAGCATCGGTTCAAGCTCGGCTGTCGGCGGCCGATCAAAACTAAAGATAGTCTTGCGGGCGAACTCAACCGCTGTCATCGGAGCCGCTCCATTTGCAAATGCGACGAGGCCGGCCTTAATGCATGAAAAATATTTGCTCTCGTCGTGGGCGAGATTTTCTAGATTGGCTGCAACGGGGGCCAGGAAACCATAAGAAAGCAGCAAACCAAGAAACGTACCAACGAGTGCGGCGGCCACATGGTGGCCAAGTTCCTCTGGAGGCCCGTCGAGGTGCTGCATCGTTACTACAATGCCAAGCACGGCCGCGACGATACCAAGGCCCGGTAGAGCGTCCGAGGCACGCTGTAGCAGAACCGGAACGATTGCTCCTTCTTCATGATGCGTCTCCATTTCGGCTTCGAGAATTATTTCGAGCTCTTCCGGTGAGCACGCTCCGTTCACGAGCATCTTCATCGCGTCGCAGAAGAATTCGACAGCATGATGATTCGCGACGAAACTAGGATATTTAGTGAAGATTGCCGATGAAAATGGGTTATTTACATCTTCTTCGATCGAAAGCAGCCCGCCTTTTTTGGAGTTAACAAAAACGTCATATTGGAGGCGTAAAACGTCTGAATAGGTATTTTTGTTATATGGTGAGCCTTTCATTGCCGCCGGCAATAGCTTGACGATACGCATCAGGAATTTCAACGGATTAGCGGCAAGAGTTGCTCCGATCACCGCTCCGCCAATGACAACGAACTCAGAAGGCTGCATTAATACGCCCAGCGGCCCGTCGATCATCAGGAATCCGCCGATGACGCAAACCATTACGACGATTATGCCGATAATTAATAACATAGGGATATAAAGTGTGTGCGAAAAGATCTTAGCGGCAATCGGCTACAGGCAAACTTGTCTTTTGAATATCAAAATCCACGTCTACCCGTAGCCGAAACTGATATTTAATAGGTCATTCATCAGCCGCTAGAGGCTCACCCACCATATCGGAAATCCCGCCTGAAAACTTTAGAGGATCTGCAAAAGGTCCTGAAAAGTTTGATTGAGGCTTGTAATTACGCGTGAGTTTGCCTGAAAACCACGCTGAGCCTCGATCAGATCAACAAATTCATTAGTTATATTGACGTTGCTTTGCTCAAGATAACCTCCTGCGATCTGTCCGCGTCCCCCGGTTCCCGGACTACCGATCGTTGCCTGTCCTGAACCGATGGTTTCCGCGAACATATTTCCGCCCATTCGACCCAACCCTTCTGTTGAGTTGAAAGTGGCGAGAGCGTATTGGCCAACGATACGGGATTGGCCGTTCGAGAAAATACCGTAGATATTTCCGTTCGGATCAATTGCCGCCCCGTTTAGCTCGCCTGCGGCGTAACCATTCTGGGTCGTTGCGGCCACGGCAGACGGACTGGCGTAACTGGTCATATAGAAAGCACCGGGCGTGCCGTCGGGATTGGTTTCACGCAACTCAACATTGACTGAGGGCAAGACGGCGTTGCCAAGTTGTGATTGATCTGGAATGACCGACAATGACGTAGGCGATGTCAGAGCGCCGCTTGAATCGAAAGTGAAGCTGACCGGTGTACCGGACGCCGCACCGCCGTTCACACTGGTCTGAACCGGATTGCCGTCTAGAGTCCCCGACATTTGAAAGGATCCATCGGCCTGGCGTGTAAACGTCATATCCAACGTTCGCGCCGTGCCGAGCGAATCATATATCTGCATTGTCGAGTGAAATGCATCCCCTGTAATAGCACTCGAATTTAGATTCATCCGGAAACTCCCCGTGGTTGTCGCTTGTGGAGCAAGGGTCTGCCCGATCGGGATCTGTAACGAGCTTATCGAAGCCCCGGTTGGGATCGCACCGTTTTGTGCCGCGTAACCCTGTATTTGCCCGCCGCTCGATGAAACAAGAAATCCTTGATTATTAACTGTAAAATCCCCGGCACGGGTATATCCGGAAGTGCCGTCAGCGTTTCTTACCACAAAAAACCCGTTCCCTTGGATCGCCGCATGCAGTGGTGACCCGGATTCGTTCAGGTTTCCCTGTTCAAAATTCGAATGAATGGCTCCGGTCTGCACGCCGTTACCTATCTGCAGCGAATTACCAGCCCCATTAAGACGGGCTCCGTAACGATTGGCAAATACATCCATAAACGTTATTGAGGAACTGCGAAATCCGATAGTATTCGCATTTGCGATGTTGTTTCCAACAACATTCAGAGCATTGCTGTTGGCGTTTAAGCCTGAAAGTGCGGCGTTGAATGAAAAGGTCATTTTTTTAATTCTCCTGATTTTTGAAATCTAACTTAGGTCGTTGACGTATGCTGTTGGTGCAGCAAAGCGGTGAGTTGTTCGATCGATTGACGTATCCCGACAAGCTGATCGAGTGAGTTAAACTGCGCCAATTGGGCGACAAAGGCCGTCCCATCCTGTGGCGAAAGTGGATCCTGATTTTTTAGCTGAGCCACTAGCAGCGTCATAAACAGGTCGCGTTGCGAACCCGGACTGTTACTGCTGCTCGCGGCAGCATTTGTAAGGGGTGAAGAATTTACGTTGACCCCCGATATTGCATTTGTTGACATTTTGTTACTCCTTTCCGCGGCGTTAAGCCCGCAAATTTACCAGACGAGCTTGTTTATCGTCTTCTGTTGCTGAATTGCCGTCGGCGCGATTCGCCATGACGGGTCCTTGTTCGGTGGAATCGAATTGTTGCGTCTGATCTTGACGGCGTCCGTCGCCGTTTGTAGAAGTCGCATCAAAAGAAATTTTCAGGTCTCCGACTTGCATGCCCGATTTTTCCAAAGAGGCTCGAAGTTGCGCTAGACCCTCACTAAGGATCTGTTGGGCATTTTCACTCTCGGTTTGAAAGTGTGCATTGATCTTGCCCGCCACGTTTCTTTCGAGGGTGACCTCGACGGTTCCGAGTTCGGCGGGATTAAGACGCATCTTCAACGTGTGTTTTCCACCGCCAATTTGTATTCGCATTGCTAATTGAGCAAGGGGCGGCTCGATCTGTTTCCAAATTTCCCGTGTCGAGATCTCTGGCATTGCACCATTTCCCGGATCGACCTTTGATTTCGGTTCAAGACCAGTGAGGCTGGCAAACAAGTTTGTCGGGGGGCCGGCTGGAACATCATCCGGTCCCAAAGCTGTCAGCGGTCCCTTTGTCGTTCTCAACATATTCTGAGGCATCTCCTTCGGAGTTTCCGGGGAATTTATTTCCAACGGCTTACTTTCGACTGAGAAAAGTTGTACAGCCGTTGGTTTTACAGCGTTGACCGGATGATCACGTGTAGACACCTTGGTGCTAGGCAATGGATCTTTGTCTGTAATCCTCTCGGGTGTTAAAAGTTCCTTAATGCGATCCAGTGTCAATGTTGAGATTTTTGGCGCGGCCTGCGGCCCCAGTTCCGACGTAAGGGCAGTATCCCCACTTGCTAACGTAGTGGGTTCGAATGGTGTCATGATATCCCTCACTCGAAATGGCAACTGCCTGACAGGCAGTACGTTTTGCGGCAACTCCTCCGTCGAAGGTGCCTCTAACGACATCAGCGGCGGTGGTAGCTCGGCGGGTTTTGGCATTTCTTTAATTTTGTCAGCTAAATGCAAGCCCTCCTTGCCGTCGGAAATGATCGGTAACACGGTCGTCAGGATCGATCGATCGACCGTAATCTCCAAGGGTTTTGATTCGCCACTTTTATTTTCTACTGATTTCCAAGGTTCGGTTCTGACCGACGAACTAGGGTCCGCTTCGATCGGGAAAACAAAACTGCTGATCGGCGTTTGACCCACGATTGGTTTTCCCATGGGCATTAAGTCGATTATTGGAGAGAGCTCGATCTTTGACGTCGCCGCCGTTCCGGACGCAATGCCAAGCCTAGGGTCTAGCGGATTCGGTACGACCGTCTCCATGAATCTTAACCCGTTCGCGTCCTCGGGGTTCGTAGGCTCCGTTGGCATGATCTTGACCGGATCAAAGACGGGGTAATTTAACAGCCCGGCGAAATCTTCCGGTGAAAAGTCCGTTTCTATAGATCTTTGCTTCTCGATTTTTGGGGATTGACTGAAAGAAATGAGGTTCATCATCTTATTTGTATTAATTGCCGTGCGAAATTTGTCGAGACTATTTCATCAACGCTGTTTTGTTCTTGTCTTGCAGATTCTGAGTCGTGAGCTGACTTTTGCGTTTCGCGCAAACGACCCGTAACCTTGACTTCGCTCATTGCCGCCGCGACCGCTTCGATCTGCCGTTGACACGCTTGGTCTTTCTCTTCGGCTATCTTTTCCGCCTCTTGCCGCAGCCGCTTGAGCGAATCAAAGTGGTTCGAGTTCAGTTCCATCTCAATTGCGTTCATCTGCTCGCCGGACCGAAGTCGCGAGGTGTAGTCATCGATCGCTTCGTTTCGCAAGGCTTCGTAATGGCGGACACGTTCCATTGCCTGATCCGCTTCAGCCTGAAGCTCGCCGAGCAAAACGCTCTCGCGCTCTTTACGGAGTTCGCGAAAGTTGTGCACCGTCTGCAATGTAAACTTGAATTTCTTCATTGAAGTTTGATTTCCATCATTCTTTCTATCGAGTCTCCAAAGGGCGCTACTTCTTCGCGGTTCTGTCTCAAAAAGGCGTTGATCTCGTCATGGCGGTCGATTGCCATATCGATCTTCCGGTTGCTGCCCATGTGATAGGCACCTATGTTTATCAGATCCTCGGCCTTTTCATAGGCCGCGATCAGCTCTCGCACCTTGCCCGCCTGAGCCTGATGCTCTTTATCAGCAACCACGGAGAACAATCGCGACGCCGAGTTTAGAATATCGATACACGGATAATGATTCTGAGCAGCGAGTTGCCGTGACAATACGATATGTCCGTCAAGTATTGAGCGAACGGCGTCAGCGATCGGCTCGTTCATATCGTCGCCTTCGACAAGGATCGTATAGAAAGCAGTGATCGAACCGCCGTTTTCGAATTTTCCGGCCCGCTCCAATATTTTGGGCAGCAATGCGAAGACTGAAGGTGTATAGCCTTTCGACGACGGAGGCTCACCCGCCGCCAATCCGATCTCCCGCTGCGCCATGCAAAATCGAGTAACCGAATCCATTATCAATAGGACTTTTGAGCCTGCGTCCTTAAAATATTCTGCGATCGCGGTGGCAGCAAGAGCCGCTCGTATCCGGACAAGAGCTGAATCATCCGAGGTTGAAACCACAAGTACACTGCGTTTCATTCCTTCTTCGCCAAGTTCGTTCTCGATAAACTCCCGAACCTCCCGTCCACGTTCGCCGATCAGCGCAATGACATTGATATCAGCCGCCGAACGCTTGGCCATCATCCCGAGCAATGTCGATTTGCCGACACCGGATCCGCCAAAAATGCCGATCCGCTGTCCAGCACCGATCGTCAGCATCCCATCGATCACGCGAACTCCGGTTTCGAGTGGCGCGTCGATATTCGACCGTTCAAGCGGATTCGTTGTTGCACGATTTAACGGATAGGAAATTTCTGTTTTTAACTCTCCCAGATCATCAAGCGGACGCCCCAACGCGTCGATTGTCCGGCCAAGTAGCTGCTCGCCGACGCCGATTTGGCTGCTTACACCAGCCGCAATTATCGAATCGCCGACCCGAACCGGAGGCATCTGTCCGAGCGGCATCAAAAGCACATTATTTTCGCGAAAACCGACCGCCTCGAGCATCGTCGTCCGCTCGCCGTTCGCTGACGGTAGATAACAGAGGTCGCCGACCGACACAGTTGGCCCTTGCGATTCGACGATCAGTCCAACAGAGCGAATGACCCGGCCAATCGATTTCAGCGGCTCTATCTTGTCGAGTTTTTTAAGGTGCGTAGCGAGCATGTTAGGTAAATAATCCGTTTGCGATCTCATCGAACTGTGACTCGATCCGAGCGTCGATGTCACCAGTTTCTGTATGGATCAGACAACCGCCGACGGAAATTGACTTGTCTTCGACCAGCTTCAGCGTGCCGCGAAAATCGAGTTTATCGCTGTGGGCTTCGACAAAGGCGAGATCCTCCGGATTAAGGTGAACCTCTGCAACGGACCGGTTGTGAAGTTTGCCAAGTGAAACTTTTATTAGCTCGAGAGCGACATCGCGATTGACCGTCACCTCGTGGCCGACGATCTTTTTTGCGATGCTCAGAGCGAGTTCGACGATCTCAGTTTCGGCACGGGCCGCAATTTCCTGCGACAACCCAGCTATTTGAACAATGTTGTCTGTGAACAGGCCGCGTATTTCCGCTACACGTTCCGCAACCTGCGTCTCAAATGACGCCTCCGTCTTATGGACGGCAGTGTCGACAGCAACCTGTTGTATGATCTCGCCATGCTCCTCGGCCTGAGCGATTATCCGGGCCGCCTCATCGCGGGCATTTTGTAAAATGTCATCCGCGTCCAGAAATCGAGCTGGCCCCGACTGATCCTGCGCTGTTTTGAAACGAACAGGTTCAAAATCAGGTATGACAAATTCGTTTACACCCTTTGGCCGAGATAGCGGCTCGCCAATGACCGGTATCGCAAACGAGCAAACATCTCCGGAGTGTTCAAATTTTATGACCTTAGGTAACATATTCGTCTGCTCCGCCTCCGCCGGAAAGGCTAACTATGCCCTGTTCATCGAGCAATCTCAGAACTTCAACAACCTCGCGTTGAGCACCCGTTACGTCCTTCAATTTGACCTGGCCCATGAAATCCATCTCTTCTTTCATCATTTCGACCGCACGCCCGGACATATTTGTATAAAACCGGTCCTGTAGTTCGGCGATTGTTCCCTTGAGTGCAAGGGCTAGAACCTTCTTGTCCACACGCTGCATGATCTCGCGGATACCTGCATCGTCGATCAGCAAGATGTCCTCAAATGTCACCATGAGACTGCGGATCTCTAACGAAAGTTCGGGATTCTGTCCCTCGATACCTTCGAGCATTAGCCGCATCGTTTCGCGGTCAAGTCGATTACATATATCCGCAACCGCACGAACGCCGCCAATACTGGTTCGGCTTAGGCCGCTGACAGCGGAGAGTTTTTGGTTCAGGATATTTGCGATCCGCTTTACGACGTCTTTTGAAACTGTTTGTAAGCTTGCAAGGCGTAGGATGATCTCACCGCGTTGTGCTTCTGGAAGCTGTTGCAAAACCGTAGAAGCCGTTTCCGGGTCAAGATGGGCCATGACTACGGCGATCGTCTGTTCATGCTCAGACTGAAATAATTTCGCTATCTGCTGCGGGTCTGTTTTTTGCAAAACTTCAAAGCTCGCCGGCGATTCGATCGCGTGCATTACTTTGTCCGTTAACCGCTTGGCGTGTTCACCGCCGAAACTGTTATTCAGCAATCGTTTGGCGTAATCGACACCGCCGGTCGAGACATAACTTCGAGCGGTGAGTAACTGATGAAATTCCTCGACAATGCTGCTCGAGATATTGGACTTTACGTTTGGCAAAAGAGCCAGCTCTTTCGATAGAAGTTGGGCCTCGTCATCGTCGAGCTGTTTGAACAGAGCTGTCGCCGCTTCTTCGCCCAGCGATAGGCACAATATAGCCGCCTTCCGTGCTCCCGATATTGATTCGGCCGCCGGAGCGCTGATGGTCAACGAAACCTCCTCGGGCTTTGCCTTAGGTGTCACAATGATCTTTTCTACCGTTGAGGTCATAATTGGTGTCTTACGCGTCTTCCCTTAGCCATCCGCGCATTGTGCTTACAACGGTTTCAGTATCGGTTAACGTCTGCGCCGCGATCTGCTTGCGTATCGTTTCGACGCGTTCGGTTTCACGGTTGAGGGCTGGCTCACCATTGACGTTCATTTGAGCTTCCATCTCGCTAACGGTCATCATTTGGGTCAAGTCCGAGCTGGAACTGTTGCCAAGTTGCCTCGCCGCCCCGTCAGATCGGCGGCGTTCGGCCTGTTCGCCCCCCGCGGTAAGCTGTTTCTGCTGCTGAGATTGTAGAGAAGCAGCTTTAAGGGCTTTCTTTGCGGGCCGAATTACAAATAAGAGAAGTAAGATCGCTACTAAAACCAAAATTCCGTACTTCGTCAGATTTGGTATGAGCTGCTTGTTACGTTCGAGGAACGAAGCCGTTCCAGGGGTCTCTTGTTCAGGTTTACTAAACGGCATCGTCTGTACGACAACCGAGTCTCCGCGATTTGGGTCTATGCCGACCGCAGCACTGACAAGATCCTGTATTTGCCTGATCTCGTCGGAGGTTCTCGCGACCTCGACGCCGCCGACCGTTTTGTGGTCAACGACGACCGAAACGGTCATTCGATTTACTCGTCCGCCGCCGCCAACCGTTTTTTTGACTATTTTATCGATCTCGTAGTTGAGGGTAGAAGCGGTGCGCTGGTCATTTGGGCCACTTGGGGTAACCGGTGCCGCCGGTACTGCGGCGGCTCCCGGCACGGGTTGCGTTGCCGGGTTATTTGATCTCGCTCCGACAGCTAAATTCGCGCCTGAACCAGGCTGCGTTCTGGCTTCCTGAGACGTTTGCTGTGAGCGAATGACCTGAGATTTCGGATCGTATTTTTCCTCGCTCTGTTCTATTTTGCTAAAATCAATGTCCGCCGCAACATCCGCCCGTACTCGATTGTCACCCACCACCGGCTCGAGCAATGCAATGATCCGCGCGGAATTTTCCGTCTCAAATTTCTGTTTTGCCTCGAGTTGTTCCCTGAATGCTCCGGCATCGCCAAGCGAACCGTCCCGACCTTTTCCCGCAGCAACCAGTAATCGTCCACTCGTATCCATCACGGAAATATTTGAGGGGTCGAGCCCCTCGACCGAACTCGCTATCAAGCTCACAACTGCCTCGGTACGCTCGTTTGAAAGTGCCTTATTTTGCCGGACACGCACCATAACCGAAGCTTTTGCCCCTTCTTCTTTCTCTGAATAGACTGACTCCTTGCGCGGAGTGATGTGAACGCGGGCAGATTCGACCTCGTCGAGTCCCTCGAGTGTCTTGGCAAGTTCGCCCTCGATCGCCCGGCGATAATTTATTTGTTGGGCAAAATCAGTCGCTCCAAAGCTCGTTTTATCAAATAGATCAAAACCAACATGCCCGCCTGATAAAGCTCCTTCGCTCGCCATTTGCAGACGCAGTTCCGGAACACGATCATTGGGAACCGAGACCGTTGTGCCGCTATCCGAGATCGAATATGGTACATTTGCCGTCTTTAATTTTTCGATGATTGACTGAGCGTCGGCGGGCTTTAGATCTGTAAACAGAACACCGTAATTGGGCTGTGTTCCGTAATAGACGAGCCCGCCGATCAATGCAAGGGTTCCAATGGCACCCCCGATCGTCGCGATCCGCCCGCCAATCGTCAGGCGGTCCCAAATGTCTTTAAGTTGTGCAAGAATTGTGGACATTTACGCGATGTAGGGCTTGATTCGCAAAAACTTTTATACGGGGATCCTCATTATTTCGTCATAAGCGCCGATAAGCTTGTTGCGGACCTGCAGTCCGAGTTGAAACTTGAGGTCAGCAGTTTGCAGGGCGATGATCGTCTTATGCAGATCGGTCGATTCGCCCGTCACGGCTTTTGAAATTTCTTGTTCGGCTCCTTTTTGCGTGCTGTCGATCGAATCGACCGCATCCTTGATAATCGAGCCAAAACCTTCGCCGGAGCCATTTACATTTGCGGCCGCGCTGCCTTGCCCTGACTGTATTGGTGTGAGGGTACTGATGCTGCTAATCGTCATATGCGTTTTTTAGATCAGGCGTCGCCGAGATTGATGCTGACCCGTGCGAGTTCCTTAGCTGTATTGAAAACTGTGGCATTGGCCTCGAATGAGCGGGCTGCGGACATCATATTAACGGTCTCCTCTAGCGGGTCGACATCCGGCATTCTGACGTAGCCGTTTTCATCTGCATCGGGATGACCCGGTTGATACTGCATCACAGATTGATCTGCACTCGAGATCGCGACCCTTGATTCAACACCCAAAGAGGGAATTTCTTTTCCGTCAAACAAACCGCTTTGCATCGCACTCGTTCGCCATTCGTCATTGACATCCTTAGCGGTGAAAACAATGTCACGCCGCTGATAGGGGCCGCCGGACGCACCGCGGGTCGAGTTTGCATTCGCCAGATTTGCAGATGCGGCCTCGAGGCGTTCCCGTTGGGCCGCCATACCCTGTGACGCAATGTTGAAGATTGTAAATATCGACATATATTCTCCGCTTAAATCGTTGTCTATTTACCTTCACGAATCGCCGTTCGTAGTAACCGAAGCCGCGATTGCAGCAACTTTGCGCCAAAATTGAAGCTAGTTCCGGCTTCAGCCAGGTTGGCCATTTCATGCGCCGCGTCGACTGTATTGCCATCCAAGCCGATCGCGGTCGGCGTTTGTTCGATCACTCGCATTTGAGAAGGCGAACCAAGTTGGCCCTGTTTCGAAAGCGGAAGTTCACTCTGCCGGGCAGCATCTCGTAAATAGTCGTCAAAAACGAGTTCCTTAGCGGCGTAACCCGGCGTATCGGCATTTGCGATGTTGCCGGCGATCACTTGCGATTTGCGAGTCTGCACATCCAGATATTTCTGAAGCAGATCGGTAACGTTGTCTGTTGCTGTAATGTCCATTGAGCCAATACCTTCTCCAAACAAGTTAGCAAGGGGCGTGCCTGACCCACAGATCAGGTAAACGCTGCATTTACAGCAAGAATCGTGGTTATTATGTACGTCACAGTGTCAGCAGAGTGTAAGAGCTGTCATTTTCTTGACACTTAGATAAATGAGAGTATTCTTCAATTATGTGTTGAATGACACGGCTTCCAATGAAAACGAAGATCCTCGTAGTCGAAGATGACCGGCGGTTACGCGCGGTCTTGATCGAGACCCTAAGTCTGGAGGGCCACGAGGTCACGGGTGCGGATACGGCTGAGGCCGCGATCGAACTATTTGAAAAGGAGTCATTTGACGTCTTACTAACCGACGTAAACCTTCCCGGAAAGAGCGGGATCGACCTGCTCCCGATCTGCCTCCAGCATCATCCAAATACATATCTGATCGTAATGACCGGTTATGCGTCGATCGATATGGCTGTCCAGGCCATGAAACTCGGAGCGTTAGATTTCCTGTGCAAACCCATTTCCCTTCAAGACCTCAGCAGTGCTGTCCGGGTCGCCAGCACAAGGATTCACTCCCCTCTGCCCGTTGTACCTAGCGAAAAAGGTTCCACCAATTCGCCGATCATCGCCAGTTCGGTTGTGATGTTGAACCTGCTCGAACAGGTCAAGGTCATCGCCCCATATAAGATCAACGTTCTGATCACAGGCGAAACCGGCACCGGTAAGGAGTTGATCGCACGTGAGATCCATCAGTCCAGCCCACGCTCGAAAAAGAATTTTATTGCGATGAACTGTGCCGCGATCCCGGAACAGTTACTGGAAGATGAGCTGTTTGGCCACATGAAAGGGGCTTTTACGGGTGCTCAGGCGGAACGCAAAGGACGTTTCGAACAAGCGGACGGCGGAACACTCTTTATGGACGAAATAGGTAACATGAATATCGCGTTGCAGGCAAAGATGTTGCGTATTTTGCAGGAGAGCGAATTTGAAAGGCTTGGTTCGTCAAAGACCATTAAAGTCGATGTTCGCGTCATTTCAGCCACGAGTGCGGACCTCGAGGCAAGGATCGCCGACGGAAGTTTTCGTGCCGATCTGTACCACCGCCTAAATGTCGTGCATCTTCGGGTGCCGGCGTTGCGCGAGCGATCCGATGATATTCTGCCGCTTGCGGAAGGCTTGCTCAAGCGATTCTGTTGCTCCTCTGGGCTGCCGGAGAAAACGCTTGCCGACGAAGCATACCATTCCTTGATCTCTTACAATTTTCCCGGTAATGTTCGTCAATTGCAAAATGCCATGGAGAGAGCCGCAGTCTTTTCCGGCAACGAAGCCGAGGTAAGGCTCGCACACTTACCCGAAGAATTTCGCAATCAGGGTAGTATGTTTCAGATCGGCACGAGCGCAAGTTTACTACCGTCCGCGATTCCCGACGAAGGCATCGACTTTAACGAGGTAGTATCGCAAATTGAGCGGAAACTCCTACTTCAGACGCTAGACAAAACCGGCGGTAACAAGATGCAGGCTGCCATACTTCTAAATATGAAACGCACAACCCTCGTCGAAAAGATAAAGCGTCTGAATATCGATGCGGGCGACGACGGACTCGCAAATGAGGCTAATGAGTAACAACGTTACTCATCTGTTCGGAATTGTAGGACAACCCATAAAAATAGTTGACCGTGATTCTATGCGTCACGACCAAATATTATGATTTTCTCGATTAAGCAGAAGTTGTATTGATCGAGACTGCGTCAAAAACTTTGGTTATAGGCCAACCCCTTTGTTGTTTCTCGGAGATATGCGTTTGTCCCGGCGCTGACCTTACTTAGTTGCTTGAGGCCGACCGCGGCCTCTTCGCGAGTTTCGGTAAGGAGTAGTCGCGTTTTCTGATCCTCCATCAACGTTTGATTGGCTAATTCAATAACGCGATTTGTGATGTCATATTGGTTTACATTTTCACCTTTCGATTCAAGGTGGCTGCGAAGTTCCGAGATCCGATGTTGAAATGTTTCGAGTCTTTTTCCAATCGCTGCACGTTCACTAACAATATCCCAAATTTTCAGAAACCGGCCCTCTTGTGCAGCCTCTGTTTCTTCACGGGCCAATGCGAGGAGCTTTTCGAGATCGCTGCACTGGGCGCCCAATAGTTCGATCAGCGAATCGGAATTATTTACAATGTCTTTTGGTGCAGGCATAAATCCCAAATAAAGGCTAATTAGCCGGAAATCGCAAAAGTGGCATGCTGACCCGAAAATGCCGGGCTACTTGCCGCCGAATTGACGTTGGTCTCCCAGGCGTCGCGAACGGGCAAAAGCAAGCTACCGGCCCGTCGCATCATACCGGCATCGGGGCCTGCACTTGCACGCAGTATAGTTACGGTCACGCTGCGATACAGATTATCGAGGCTGACAGCAACCTGGCCGCCTTTTTCAAAATCCAAAATTGATTGGAGATAACTAATGATCGCCAGAGCACGGGTAGAGTGTTCGGCTTTGGCAACAAAATCTTCGGCCTCTATATCCGCGGCCGTCTGATTCAAAAACTTGATCGCACCATCATAGAGCATAACGATCTGCTTGATCGGATCCGATTCGGAGTTGGCGATCCTGCCGTAACTGGCTATTGCTTTGGGTTGTTCGTACATTTGTTTTTGCTACTCAACGGACAATGTACATATCGGCACCGGCCGGAAAACCTTTAGCCTATGGGCCGGGTTATTTTAGGTTCGATCGAGCTAATTGGAGCTGGATGTTTGGAGCGATTTTATGATGTTGGTCAATGCTGTACCTTGACCGTTTAACTGACCGATAGCGGCATCCGCAGCCGAAAACTGGTTGGTAAGCGTGTCTTTTAGACGTGTAAGTGCCGCTAGGTTGTCAGAGATCCGCGAGTTAAGGCTCTTGATGCTGGACTGGTAGCCGGTGATCGCATTTTGGACGCTGCCAGTAATATTATCGCTCAATCCTTTCGACACGTTGTTTAGCTTTTGAAACAGCCCTTCCTGGGTCGATGTCTTCCCGTATAGGAGTGCTTTAACATCGTCAGGATTATTTTTTAACTTCTCATTGAACGCGGCCGAATCTAATGTGAGATTACCGTTCGCATCTTTTGTTATCCCTAACTCAGACAAAGACGTGAGGGTACCGCCGTTGTCAGACGAGATCGCTCGGGTCGCGTCTCGAAGTTGCTGCTGCACATTTCTCAGCGTTGAGTCGCCGGCAAGCACGCCGGTCGGCCTATTATTTGAGTCCTTCTTATACTGTGCGGTCGTGAAGTCCTGAATTGCGTTATAGGCAAGAATAAAACCGCGGAGTTTGTTTTCGATATCAGTCGATTGGGTTACGCCGATAGCCGTTGAACCGATCTTCCTAAGATTGAGAGTTACTCCGGAAACGGCGTCCGAGACCGTGTTCGTCGAACGCGTAATGCCGAGGCCGTTGACGGTCAGAGCGGCGTCGAGCTTTGTGAAATCACCGTCCGGCGGATTTAGCGAGCGAATATTTAGGTCCGTAAGAGTTCCGGTTGATGACGTTTCGACCAATTCGACGCGGCCCGTCGCCCCTGAATCCTTAGAACTCAAAACAAGCTGCTGGCCCGTGCCGTCGCCATTCACATCTACGATGCTGGCGGTCACACCGGCGTTCGCAGCATTTATCGCGTCACGAAGCCCGGCCAGAGTGTTATTTGAAGAATCGATCGTGAACGAAACTCCTGTAGCCGCTCCGCCCTTTCTTAACTCAAATGTTGCTGTTGTGGCTCCACCGGCCAAAACCGGCGTTTCCGTTGATGTGAGTGATCGGGATGCCTGTGCAAGCGTCGTTGCGAGACGCGTAATATTAACGTCGTAGTTTCCAAGATTAGCGGTCGTGGTTGCGGATGCGGTGATTACCGTCGCGTCACCGGTTGTTGCGCTGCGGCCGCTGCCAAGGTCGCGATTTGTTAGAGCCTCGGCGGCCGTTGTCAGAGCGGCGAGACCTCCGTTAAGTTGGGTCAGTGCGTCAACACGGCTACTATAATTGCTGACCTTTGTCTGTAGCTGCGTCACAGGCCGGGTCCTTTGATTAAGGATAGCGTCCCTAATGACGCTGAAATCAATGCCGCTGCCCACTCCGCTGAAACTTGTAGAACTTGCCATAACGTTATGTTTGGTGCCTCAAAATACCTTCGCTGATCCCAGTCGCGACTATTTTACCTTGTCTATAAAATGTCCCTGCGGCTTGATAAAATTTGCAGCCAGTTTGAGCGAGACGTCCGATGGAAACTGTTGTATCGATTCACCGGTTTTTTCGTCGATCAACTGAACTACGAGTGCATTTGTCTCGTCGTCCTTGCTAAATTTCAACTCGATATTATGCTCGGCCAGACTGCTCTTAAGCTTTGCGATCTCCTCTGATTCGACTGGGCCGGCCAGTTTTCTTTCCTTTACCGGCGGTGCCTTTTCTTTTGCCGTGACGTCGGGAAGAGGTTCGCCGAATTGACGGCCCGGCAACGTAACGTTAGCCGGAAAACTGATTGTGCTCGTCTGCATATCTACCTCCTTTTTAGTCTCTTTCAAACGTCCAAAGGCGAAGGTAATTTTTAACCTTCGCCTACGGACTTTTGAAGCATCTGTTTTCTCTACTTAGTTAAGAAATACTAGAGAGTTTTGGGGATGAAGTGAGAGAGTTTCATTCCCAAACCAACTATCTAAGTAGGGAAAGAAGTGCCTGGCTTGACTGATTGGCCTGAGCAAGGGCGGCAATACCGGCCTGCTGCAGCGTGCTCAGTCGAGCTAAGTTCGAGGCCTCGGCAGCTACATCAGCGTCACGAATCGAAGATTCGGCAGCCTGGAAGTTGACGATCTGGGTCGAAGCAAGATCAATAGCCTGTGAAAGGTTATTCTGACCAGCACCAACTTTACCCTGAACCGTTCCAAGTGTGGCAAGAGCCGCTTTGATAGCCGCAAGAGCATCTTTACCACCCTGTTCGCCGCCTGTTAGAACGCCGGCTGTTGCCGCTGTCGCCGACTGCAAGCCGTCGATGTTGGTAGCAACAGGGTCATTACCGTCATCTGCCGAGATGGCAAGATTAAACGCTTTGAGCGAAACAAAACTGACCTCAGAACCGTCAGCTTTTGTACGAACGGCAAAAACACCCGCTGAGCGAAGCGCGGTATCGTTGTTGACTGAAGCCGCGATCGTATCGGTGTTTGCTGCACTGACTGAGTTAAACAAGGCAAATGTCACATTTCGCGAAGTGTTGGCAAAGCCGATCTGGTCGCCTGTGAAACTCAAGGTTTGGTTTGCACCGGCGGCACCGGCCGAGACCGTCTTGGACGTTTTGCTTGCTGCACCAGTTACGGCTACATCGCCAATTGCGGCACCAGCGCCCGCGATACCGGTCTGGTTCGCAGCGTCGGCCCGGCTGGAAGCAACCGTAAAGAAGTCGGCCGAGGCCAAAACCAATTTACCGGCCGAGTCCAACGAAGCTTCGATGCCCGCTGCCTGAGCGTTCGAGTCGGTGTTGATCGCGTCCAGCACATTTGACGAGGTAGCACCGGCTGAAAGGGTTAATGTGAAGCTCTTTAGCTGTCCGCTCGAACCAACTGACTGGAACGTCAGCGTTTCAGCAGCTGTCAGGCCGCCTGTAATATCCCTGTTGCCAGTGACATTGCCTGTTCCGTTACCGATGTTCAGGTTGTTCAGGTTCAGTCCGGTCTTGTCGACGCGGCTGTTCGAGAGATCGATAGCAACGCTGTTTCCGGCTGCGGTCGCACTTGCACCGCCCCCGATAAAGACGTTGATCGCACGGTTAAAGCGGCCTTCGTCGGAACCCGCGGTTCCGCCAAGACCGATGTTCTGTGCTTGACGGCTGATTTCGTCGAAAACCTTTCCGAGCTCTGCCTGTAAGGTTCCGCGGTCGCCCGAAAATGTACCCGATGCCGACTGTGAAGCAAGAGATGCAGCACGGTCGAGCAGGCCGGCAACGGTGTTCAGACCGCCGTCAATGATCTGCAAAGTTGAGAGGCCGTCATTTGCATTTCGGACACCCTGGGAAATGATCGCACTGTCGCTGCGGAATGAGTTGGCAATTGCCAATCCGGCAGCGTCATCGCCAGATCGGTTAATACGCAGGCCCGAAGAAAGACGTTGAAGTGTCTTGTTAAGGCTGGTACTTGTTCCCTGAAGACGGTTTTGGGCACCTGACGATGCGACGTTATTGATTAGTGAAAAATTGGACATTTATTTGTTCCTCCTTGAACATTTGTGACCGCCGCATCCTTGCCTTGGTCATGTTGATATTTGATCAGAATAGAATCGCCGTTTGCGATTCGTAGTGACCATATCGGCAACACAACCGATAACTTTAGAGTTATTTAAACATTGTTTAATGATTCAATATTACAAGATCAACCCGCCGGTTTTGCGCTCGCCCCTCCGGTGTGTAATTGTCCGCGACCGGTTGAAATCCGCCGTAACCCGCAGCCGAAAGACGGGCCGGTTCGATTCCCCGCTCCGTTAGCCTAACCAGAACAGATGACGCCCGGGCCGTCGACAGCTCCCAATTGGATGGATACCGTGCATTCGAGATCGGTGTCGAATCGGTATGTCCCTCAATGCGGATCTGCGCATTTGTGATCCGCAGCGATTCGGCAAGAGTATTGATGACTGCCTCGGCATCGGAATTGATCACAGCCTCACCCGGAGCAAAAAAGCCTGCCTCTGATAACGAGACGACTAGACCGACCTTGCTTTGGCGAATTTTTGTTTTCTGCATCAAGATCGGATCATTCATCAATTTCTGTTCCAATTTAGCCCGCTCAGTCTTTTCGGAATCATTCCCGGGCAAAACCCCATTTCCACCCACGGTCGAAAACCCCTCGGCAATTTGCCGTGCGCGATCCTTGTCACTCGCCGCATACATTACGATAAACAACGCCAGCAAAAGCGTTAACAGATCGGCATACGAGATCAGCCAGCGATCACGATTCCGGTTATCGTGCTCACCTCCATATTGATGTGTTCGCGTTCTCATTTGGGCAAATTGAATTGATTCATTATGGCCTGCGGGGTTTCATTCGAAACGAGGGAGAGGATGACGGAAACGGTCTCTTCCCGGCGCTTCATAAAAGCATCGTGACGCTCACGAAGCCGCGCGGCCAATGGAAAAAAGAGCAAATTTGCCAGACTCAGGCCATAGATGGTCGCGACGAAGGCGGTAGCGATACCGACTCCAAGAACTTCGGGGCGATCTAAAACACGAAGCACACCGATAAGGCCGAGCACGGCTCCGAGAATTCCGAAAGTTGGAGCAAATCCGCCGGCTGCATCCAAGGTCGCCGAATCGTGCATCCCGTTTTCGTACTCAAGATCAAGCCGACGTTTGAGAACCTCGACAATTCGAGACTTTTCCGACGCGTCTGCTAGTAGTGTCAACCCCTGGATGACCAATGGGTCATTGCTAGCATCGGCGTAGTTTTCAAATGCTTTGATGCCGCTCTTTTGAGCCGTGCGCGAAAGCCACGCGAGTTTGGCCATTTCGATTCGGTGTGAATCGTCATCCTCGTATTTCAGACGGAGCTTCCACACGGCCCTCACGGCACTGGTAACACCGTGGACTCCACGGCGAACAATTACCGCGCCCAACGTACCTCCACCGACGATCAGCGCCGCCGCCGGATGCCACAAAACTCTGATACTCAGGTCCTCAAACCAAGCACCGGCTATGATCGCCGATGTTCCGACCGCGACACCCAGCCAGATTGTCCAATCAAAGCGCTTTTTCATCTATTTATGGGGCGGATACGGGCAACAAGATTTTCAAGGGACCTTGCTTCGACCGTTCCCGAAATTATCTCGGCTGCCCGATTTGCTGCCTTAATATCCGTAAAAACCTCGTACCGGTGAACGGAGGTTTCATGTGGAGCAGAAATGCCTACCCGCACACCCTCGCCGCCTATCGATATTATTTCAATTTCGATCTCGTTTCCGATCACAATTTTTTGCCCCGTACGGCGGGATAAAACCAACATGTTTAATTTTGGGGAAGTCTTTCTGAAAATTGATAATCGCTATTGGACAAGATAAGCTGTGATCCGCTTTTCTTTTCAGCATTGATCAATATCGGAGCCCGCAAATTGATCGTCGTTTTTTCCCAATCAGATGAGATCTTAACAATCGAAAGCATTCTATCCTCTGTGGGTGACAGATCTTCCAATGGATTGTAACCTTCAAATATCTTCTGTGGATCGACAACAATAAAGCGAGTATTTTCGTTCTCCAGAGACGCGAGCCAACAAAATGGTTGGTATTCGTCCATCTCGATCAACACCGCCCGGCGCATCTCGGGCAAGCCGATCAGTCCTTCGGCAAATTCAATTATTTCGCCATCCTCAAAGGAATACTCTCTTTCATTTATCGAAATCAATTGCATGTTGTTAATTCAGAAAATCTGAAGGTCAGTTAGAATTATCCAAGATAATCAAAGAGCGAACGGCGGCCTTTCGCGGCAACCTGCAAGGTTGCTTCAAGAGCTCGTTGAGCGTCGGCGAGCCCGACGGCGGTCTCGGCGAAATCGGCACCTTCGAGAGCTAAGGCTCTTTCATCAAGCGACGAAAAACTATTGCCAAGCGTTTCCGCGGCGATATCAGTCGAATTCATATTGGCTCCAACGATCGTCAAAGCGTTATTAACAAGGCCGCTGTAAACACCAAGACGGGCATTCGTGTTTTGAAGCGTAGCTTTGTCAGCGACAGCGTTTCCTGTTCCGCGCAGGGCCGCAGCGGCACTCGTGAGATCCGCAAATATGGTCGAGGTGGCGTCTCCGAAAACCGTTTCCGCCGTAACTCCGACAGCGATCGGGTTTGCTCCGGGCTCGATCTGGATATATTGCGGACTCGTAGGCGAGCCTGCCGGGGCCGCGGTTGCGGGGTCATACGGCGGGACATTCTGACGAGTGCCGCCAAATATATAATCATCACCGCTTTTTGTATTGGCAACGGACAAAATTCTGCTGCGCAGCGATTCCAACTCCGTCGCAATTGCGTTACGCGCTTCCTGCGTCGTCGTATCGGTGAGCCCTTGTGCGATCAACGTTCGTGCACGGTCCAACAAACTTCCGTAACCGCCCAACGAATCGTCCGCCGCGGTCAGTTTTTGGCTCGCAGCTTGTGCATTTCGCTGAAACTGCCGGATCTCGGTTTGCGAGGTCCGGAGGCTCAAGACCACTTCGGCTCCAACCGGATCGTCCGACGCTCTGTTAATGCGTTTTCCGGTAGTCATTCGCTCTTGAAGTACGCTTAAACGGCTACGCTGAGAATTTATCCGCGATGTAAAGTCTGTGCTGGATGTTGTGTCTGCAACTCGATATGTCATATTGATTTACCCTCCGGTCTCAGAAGGTCATTGGGCCAGAGAAAGTATCATCTGTGTCATTTCGTCCGCCACTTTGATAAAGCGGGCTGCTGCTTCAAAGGCTTTTTGGTACTGAAGCAGATTGATAGCTTCTTCGTCGAGTGAGACGGCGGATACGGAATCTCGCTGTGTAGTCGCTTGTGCCAGGATCGCAGCCTGAGTTTCGAGGCTGTTATCAGCTGAGCGAATGTGTTCGCCCGCTTCTGAAACCATTGTCCCGAATATCGAACTGAACGAGCCGGTCCGGGATCCTACGGTCGTATTGGTGTCCGTAAGGAGATTCGCGATCTGACCAGCTACAGTTCCTGACTGCCCCGGTTGAACAAGCGGTGAAGCAACAACAAGACGCGGGTTGCCCGTGATCGCGGCATTTATCGAAATATTCGCCGCGGTTACCGGCAGGGAATTATTGAAAAAGTTCGTTCCAGCATTTCCGTCGAGATCAGTCCCGGTTGTATGGAGACCGTTCACCCGCTGGACAACCGCAGCAGCCAGACCATCGAGAGCATCTATCTGTGTTGTTGTTTCGAATACGGCCGCCTGTAGACCGGCGATCGTTCCGTCAGTAAAGACAGCAGGCTGGCCATCGATCGTGAGCGATGACAACCCAAGCGGCGGAGTATTATTGGCTTGAAGCACATAGGCGGTTCCATTTGTTACCAGCGGCCGCCCTTCCCCAATGGTTACAGAAACGGTTCCGTCACTATTCTCCACGGATTTGGCACCGGTCAACCCGGAAAGTTGATTTACATTTTCGGTTCGCTGATCGCGCAGACCGGATGCTTCGGCCCCGCCAGCCTCGGCTGAACGGATCTGATCATTAAGTTCCGCAACACGTTGTGATAGGGAATTGACTTGGTCAACGGTCGAACGGATCTGACCATCTGTTCCGCGTCGGATCTCATCGAGCCGCGAACGTGTTGTCTGAAATGCGTTTGCGACACCCGCCCCTCGTTGTGCTACGAGCGACCGCAGCGGTACGGAATTCGGATTTGCTTCGAGGTCCCGAAAAGCTCCGAAAAAACTATTCAACGCATTTTGTAAACCGCCATTTTCGCTTCCCTGCAAAGCAGCCTCGACCGGAGCTAGGGAATCCCTTTGGGCGGTCAGGCGCCCGGCAATGCCGGTTTCGGTCTGTATCCTGGATTGAATAAAATTATCCCGAAAACTTTGAAGGCCCGCGACCGTGACGCCATTTCCGACTGAATAGCCACCGATCTTCGTCTGTGTGGCCTCAGTCAACTGGACCCGGCGGCGTGAGTATCCCGGCGTGTTGACATTAGCGATGTTTTGACCCGCGACGGTAATGCCAAGCTGATTAGCGTTTAGGGCCCTACGGCCGATCTCAAAAGCTGAAAAATTAATGCTCATTATGCTGCCCCCTTGCTGAATCTCAGAACCGGAGCCTCGTATGTTGTTGGCGGGACACCGCACATCTGAATATTGGCAGCTGCAAAAGACGAACCACTCAGAGCTAAGCTTGTAGCCCGGCCGATGGTCTTTTCAAATCGTCTGGCTGTTTCCAGTAAGGCATTGGCCGAGTTCTCAAATTGTTCTCGGGCGTTAGTTTCGATCGGGACCGAATCAGTTTGACCAGCCTTGATATCAGCAAAATCTGTAAGTGAAGAAGTTATCTGAAGCAGTCGTGATCGCATGCGGAATAATTCCGTTTCCCCGGCGCGTGATAATGATTCGATCTGGTATGGCTCGCAATGTGTAAGTGAGGAGATGAGTTGGCCCGTCAAAGACTCTAGGCTTGTGTAGGCGGCCGATTGCTCGGCCATAAGTTGGGCAATTTTTCTTATTAGATCGTCTTGCATAGAAATCTTTGTTGGGCAAGAGATCTAATATCCATTCCAGGCCTGTAAAACAGGCCGTTTGCGGAGATTAAGACCTCTCGTCGTTCAGAATTGCGTCGGCGATATTCTCGCTCGACGGTTTATATGTGCCGGCCTCGATCCGCTGACGCAGATCGCTAACCTTGCCTTCCCTAATGTCGGGCATTTGTTTTACCTGGTCGACAAGTTTGCCGACTTCGGACGCACGGCTCGAAAATTCAACTCTGTCTTCGCCGACCGCTGCCTTATTTCCGACAGGCCGAGCGGCTTCCTCAGCCGATGTCTTGATATCGTTTTGCAACTCGGCACGGATCGGCGTTGAGTTATCTATTTTGTGAATATTCATTTTTCCCATCATCCCTACTTTTGAAAAAAATTTACTACATTACCTTTCGGCAGTGTTAAGTAAAACATTAGACAAAATTTTTGTAGGGTTCACAACTTTTCCGTTTTCCCGAACTTCGAAATGAACATGAGGCCCGGTCGATTTACCGGTCGATCCCGAAAGGGCGATCTGCTGTCCGCCGACAACCTTGTCGCCCGCGGAAACCAAAACCTTGCTCAAATGGCCATATCGCGTTTCCCGTCCGTCGGAATGCTCGATGATCACTAAATTACCGTAATCGCCGCTCCAACCGGCAAATTTGACCACACCTTTTGTAGAAGCACCGACCGAGGTTCCCAACGGTACCGCAAGATCCAAACCGGCGTGAAACTTCGTCTTCCTATCGATCGGATGAAAGCGGTTGCCAAATCCAGACGAAAGCCGGCCGGAAACCGGATACTTGTACGTAAGAGTCTCATCCGATCTTTGCAAAATATTGTCAGAGATCGGGGACGCAGACGTAATGTCCCTTACCGGTCCATTCGCTATCCGCGGACGCGTCGTGTTTACAATGCGTCCGTTCAATATAAGGTGCTCAAGTGACGGTTCGATACCTTCGGCACGAGCCTGGTCTTCAAACGTCGAGATCACCTCGGCCTCATCCGGATTTCCCGTAAAGGCCTCACTTGTAATCGGCAAGGCCTTTGCCGATCTATTGATAAATGGTTCGCCGCCTGGAAACGCGGACCGGTTAGCCTTTATGTCCTTTACTGCGCCGATGGCTTCGTCTAAACCTTTGAGACCGGTTGAGCGGGCCGACCCTTTAGGAATGCCAAACTTGCTAAGGATCAGATCGGATAGTCCTACGCCGCCCGACTGAGCCATTGTAGTTGCAAGCTGCTCCGAAAACATCTGTTTCGCGAGACCCGTGCCACCGTCGCCGCCAAAGAGTTTTTCTTCGCCGTCGTCGCCATCATCGGTAGTGCTGTTCAAGGCCGCTGTCAGCTGCATCAATAGTATCGCCTCAAATTGCGTCGCGGCCCTGCGCAAGGCGTCTAGCGACTGTTTATTATCGCCAGGCTGAATAACATTTAGCTGTTCGATCGGTGATACTTGCATTTACTTACTGCAACTCCAGTTCGGCGTTCATCGCTCCGGCTGATTTTATCGCCTGCAGGATGCTGATAATGTCTCGTGCCGAAACACCCACGGTCCGCAGGCCTCTAACTACCTCATCGACCGTCGCTCCGTCAGGCAGGATGACCGATTCGATCTTCTTTTCTTTAACATTAACGGTCGTCGATGGAACAACGGTGGTCTGGCCGCCGAGCGTAAGCGGATTCGGCTGCGAAACGCCATATTCTGTGCCTACGCTTACCGAAACCCCGCCCTGCGAGATCGCGACCGACGCGATGCGAACCTCGCTGCCCATAATAATGGTGCCGGTTCGTTCATTGATGATGATCTTGGCTATCTTATCCGGCTTTAGGCTAAGGCTTTCGAGCTCAGCTATAAACCCGACGCGATCGTCAAAATATTTGGCAGGAAGCATGACCTCAATGTTTCGACCATCTAAGGCCCTTGCCGTGCCGGAACCAAATTTGGCGTTGATAACCTTGTTTAGTCGCGAGGCTGTCGAGAAATCCTCATTGCGAAGTACCATCGTCAATTGGTTGTTTTGTGCTAGCTCGGTTGGAACGGTTCGCTCCACATTTGCTCCATTCGGCATTCTGCCGACCGTCGGATGATTGATCTCAACCGAGTTTCCGGATTTTCCCGCCGAAATACCGCCGATAGAAACAGAGCCTTGGGCGACTGCGTAAACCTGGCCATCGAGCCCTTTAAGAGGTGTAATTATGAGTGTCCCGCCCTGCAGGCTTTTTGCGTCACCGATAGATGAAACAGTCACGTCGATCTTTGATCCGGGCCTGGCAAATGGCGGCAGCGTCGCTGTTACTAATACCGTTGCGATATTCTCAGGTTTTAGCCCGGCTGACGTCGTCGAGATACCCATTCTTTCGAGGAGATTTTGCAGCGTCTGGCGGGCGTAAATATTTTGCTGAACCCGGTCACCCGTGCGGTTAAGGCCGACGACCAGTCCATAACCGATGAGCTGATTTGAACGCACACCCTCAATATCCGCCAAATCCTTGACGCGAATATTCAAATCCCCGTCCGGTTTCTGACAGTGGCTGACCGCAGGTATACCGGCCAAAATGAGAAGCAATGCGGCTGCCCATATGCCCGATATTCTGACCAAATAGCCATAAATACTGCAGTTTATAGTGTTATTACGCATTATGTAACGACCGCTCTAGCAAACCCGGAAAGCTTAAAAAGGGTTGATCTTGTCAAAAAATCTGAACAACCAACCGGGTGCATTATCTGCTGATGCAATTCCCTTGCCATTGAATTCGACCTTTAGGTCGCCTACCGATGTAGTCGCGATCGAGTTGTCGCTCGCAAGGTCGTTTGAGCGGACAATGCCTGTAACGGCGAGCTGCTCAGTCTCCTTGTTGATCTTTACAAGTTTCACCGCTTCGATCCGCATATCCCCGTTTGGAAACACCTCAATGACACGCGCGGTAATGCGGGACCTGACGCTGCTGGTCCGGCCGGTTGTTCCTTTGCCCTCAAATTTGCGTTGTCCCAATCCTCCTAGTACGGAGCCGGCCACCGCAGCTCCATTGATGGGTAGAGCTGAGACCAGCGGTACGATACCTGCGAGATTGCCCGAATCGCGGTCGCGTTTAGCGTTGGACGTGACGTTCGCCGTATTTTCCTCGACGACATCGACAAATACGAGATCGCCAACCTGACGAGCCTTAAAATCTCTAAGTAGATTTCCATTAACCGAGTTTTCCGTAAACAAAGAGCCATTCGATGGCTTTTGGATCTCCATTTCCGCAACGACAGGTTCCGTAGGCCGAACCTCAACGATCGTAAGCGGAGGCGGTTGGTCTCCTTTCTTTTTCTTTTTTTCTTTCTGTTGAGCGCCGACAGCTACGAACAAAAACCCAATTAAAATTGCGACTCTAAATCTCTTTATTTTCATAGCTTTACAAAATGACCTTGACCAAGCCCTCGTCAACTACCACGGCCTGTAAGATGGCTCCCGACTCTTTATTTTTCACTGCGATCCTGTCTCCGATCTTGCCCGACGTACGCGCTTCCCCGGCGATAATTATTTTCATATTCCCTGACCTTGCCTCGATGCGAACCGTGTCGCCGGACCTGATCACCACACTTGGAACACACGAATCGGCGGTTAGTGCATCGCCGCTTGCGATATTTTTGATCACTCTCATCCCGCGCAAGCTGTCGGGATCTCGAAAGTAGTTTGTGATGGATCTTACGAGTTTTCGTCTTTCTAGTCGCAGGTCAGAACGTCCAAGCTGCGTATTAGCCAAGATGTCATTCGCGGCCACGAAAACCTCCGCAAATGCCTCGATCTCTACATTTGCGGAAAAGCTTCGCTCCTTTTTTCCGTCAACCCTTATTTCGACGGGTATTGAAAATCGCTCGAACATACTGCGAATATCTGTTGAGCCTATCCGGACGTCCAAACCTCCGGCGGCAACCTCTATTTTTCCGGGGATTTGAATATCGAGGATATTGATCGAGACACCGTTGGAACCAATGTGATCGGCAAGAGCTTTTTCGACCGCCGCCCGGATCGCCTCCTGAGGCACGATCTGTCCTGCGCGGTGAATATTGATCCGCGGAGGTGTTTCGAGCGTAAACTCGCTGTTCGCAAAGCCCGCCGCATTGATCGCTAATGTGATCTGTTCGCGGCCGATCTCGCGTGTCAAGCCGATATTTGGTGCATATCCCAAAGAGATCCTCTTCAACCGCTCGACAGCAACTGCCTGACCCGAAATACGAGCGATCTTTCCGAGTTCAACGCGATCGGTTGCTACCGTCGTTTCTTGAGAAACTCGTATGGCGACCGCCTGACCCGATGCAGCAGCGACGCACGAAAAAATGATCGAACACAACAGGGCAATTTTCTGTGCCTCAAGATTCGGACCATATTTGCGAGGTGCTTTTTTCATTTATCTTGGCGCCGGATTATGAAACGGCCTGATTGATAGTTCCCAGCATACGGTCAGCGGTCGTTATGACCTTCGAATTGGTCTCGTACATCCGCTGAGCCGAGATCATATTGACCAACTCTTCGACCACGTTCACATTTGAGCCTTCGACAAACCCGTCACTGATGGCTCCGATCCCATTCGAATCGGGCGTCCCGACAGTTGCCGCCCCTGAGGCTCCGGTTTCCTTGTAAAGATTGCCGCCGAGGGCCTCGAGGCCCGCCGGATTCGCGAAGATCGCGAGTTGGATCTGTCCTACATTTGAGGCATTTGTTTGGCCGGGAAGCGAAACTGAAACGGTTCCGTCTTTTCCGATCGAGATCGACGTCGCCTCAGTCGGTATCGTGATCGCCGGTTCCAATGAATCACCTTGAGCGGTAACTATTTGACCCTGATTATTCAGATGAAACTGGCCGGAGCGAGAATACGAAAGATCCCCGTTGGTCTGACGAATCTGAAAAAACCCGCTGCCCTCGATCACCATATCCAACGGATTTTCCGTCTGCTTGGACTCGCCCTGAATGAAAACTCGCTCGCTCGCGATCGACCGGGCACCAAGGCCGATCTGAAGTCCCACCGGAAGAGCTGTCGATGCATTTGCCGCTCCGCCCGCCGTCCGCATGTTTTGATAAAGCAGATCCTGAAATTCGAGCCGTGTTCGTTTGAATCCTACGGTCGAAGCGTTGGCCAGATTGTTGGCGATATTGTCGACATTTTGCTGCTGTACCTGCATACCGGTTGCGGCTGTTAATAATGCTCTGTTTGGCATAATTTCTCCTTTTCCTTCCTTTTTACGCTAAAACTTTCCTAACTCGCTCGACACCTTTCGCCCAATGTCATTCATCAGCACAGTGAGCGATTTTTGGAGCGATTCGAATTCGCGGTTGTTATTGATCATCGCAACCATTTCTGAGATCGGGTTAATATTCGAATTTTCGAGCGAGCCCTGTACGATCTTTGATCCGGCACTCTCCTGAGGCGGTTCGGTTCCCGTCGCCACAAAAAGTGAGTTACCTTCTTTCATCAGGGCGCTTGCGGGATTGACAAAGCTTACGATCTTAAGTTTGTCGACCGGCTTTCCCGCCGACGACAAACTGCCGTCTTCGCCAATAGACAGTTCGCCATCCGGCGGAATCGTGATAGGCCCATTGTCGCCAACCACCAGATCACCATTTTTTGTCACCAGTTGGCCGCCCGAATTCAAGGTTAAATTGCCGGCCCGTGTAAAGCGGACACCCTTTGGCGTTTGGATCTGAAAAAAAGCGTCTCCCTCGATCGCGACATCGAGGCTGCGGCCAGTTTGCTGCAGCGACCCCGCTGAAAAATCTGTTCCGTTTGACGTCGACACACCGGCAACGAGACTTTGCTTGTCACTCGTGCCCTTTGACGCGGCTTCAAATGAGGTATAAGCGAGACGTTCGGCCTTAAAGCCAGTTGTCGAGGCATTTGCAATATTATTTGCCTGCGTCTCAAGCGTATTTTGACGGGAACGCATCCCCAGAAAGATTGAATATAGTCCGTAATTCATATGTTCCTACGTGTGGCGGCGGCCCGATTAAGATTCATGATCAGCTCTACCTCGCCGCGGAGCATTCCCAAGGCCATAGCGATCATATCCGCGTTCTGTCCCCGCGATGCGAGTGCGACAACACGGTGCCGGCGTTCCGTCATCGTCTCCTTTGGAGTCTCTTGTATCGCGGTATGGGGTTGAACTTCGCTATTATTGTGCTTGGGTTGGCGTATCTTGGTTTCCAACCATGCGACTCGGCACTTTTGTTCCGAAAGACGCTGCGAGTTTTGCTCGATCGATTCCTTGATCCTTAATAATTCATCAGTTAGCACCTTTACTTGCTCACTCGCCTCGTCAACAACGCGGGTCATTCGGCGTTGTTTAAGCATGCTATAGATCGAAAGGACGATTCCGCCGGCACCCAAAAATATCCCGCCCGAAAGTATCTGTATTTCAAATTCCATTTTTATATCTCGAGAGCGGGTTCGCTCACCGTACCCGCCAGTATTGTGTTCGATCTTTCCTCGGGCGAACCGATCTCGGTTACGCGAACACCGTAATATCCATCAATTACGACGACCTCGCCGCAGGCGAACGGATAATTGTTGATAAGCAGTTCAACTGGCTCGTCGACGGTTCGATTAAGTTCAATCATTGAGCCGACGCCAAAACGCACTACTTCGCGAAGTGGAATTTCAGTGTTGCCGAAGCGAACAATGACGTTCATTTCGACGTCCAACAGCCTGTCAATATTTTTACCTGAATTATTTTCTTTCATAACTCGATCCTTTCTAACTCGCCGACTTTGCCTGTCTACCGCTTTGTTCGGTAACCTGTACCACCAATTTTCCGTCGAGACCGGCAAGTTTTCCTTTGAATTTAAGTATGTCGGCGATCGAGATCCTGATAGCTTTCTCGACGCTGTGGTTTGTTCTTAGTACGTCTCCGACCGACAATGCCATTAGGTCGGAAACGGCGACGGGAATCATTTCAAGTTCGGAGGAAACGTTGAAACGAGCACCTGATATCGTCCTTAATAGGCTCGAAACGGCCTCGGGCGATGCCGAATTGTCCGGCGAATACGACGATTGATTGATAGTCTTCGTTACCGTTTCGATCATAGCGACCGGTAGACAAATGCTCATCAGGCCTTTGGCATCGCCGATCTGAACCTGATAAACAACCGTCGCGACGATCTCGCTCGGTGCAACGATCTGAAGCAATTGCGGCCGTGTCTCACGCCCGACGATCTCGCTCTTAAATTCGACATGTGTCTTCCAAGCTTCGCGATAGCTATCGATCACAACCGATAAAAATCCCTCAAGGATCTTTAACTCAAGATCGGTGGCGGCCCTCGGTGCAGAAAGTTCTCTTCCCTCGCCGCCAAGCATCCGGTCGATAACCGGAAACGCGATGGAGGAATTCATCTCGACAGCGAAAAGGCCACGCAGATTATCAGCAGCGACGGTAAAGATCGTAGTCGGATCGCTCAGCCCGCGTAGGTAGTCGCCATATGACTGCTGCTCGACTGAGATCAGATTTACCTCGGACATCGCCCGCAGAAAAAGCGGAAGACTCGAAGATAAACTGTGGGCAAAAAGATCATGCAGAAGGTAGAGCGAACGAACCTGCTCTTTCGACAAGCGATCAGGCCGACGAAAGTTGTACGGCACAATCCGCTGACGTCTGTCGCGTTCTCTACCCGATTCATCGGTCGATTGAACAGGCAGCAGAGCCGCCATTTCTTCGGATGTTAATAATTCTTCTTTCTCGCTCATTGTGATCTCTTAAGGGTATTTCTCAATCGGACGATGGCTTGCGACCGCATTTGGGATATTCGCGATTCCGTAACGCCAAGAACCTCGCCGATCTCTTTCATCGTCATTTCTTCAACATAATAAAGGCTGATGATCAGGCGTTCTCGTTCCGGTAATTGGTCGATGGCATGAGCAAGCTGCCCGCGATACTCTGCGTCACCTAGCTCATCAAGCGGTGATTTTGACTTATCGGCGATCTGATCTGAAAAACTCAAACCGGTCACTTCGTCGCGTTCGTCCAAATTCGTGATCTTTAGCCCCCGGATGTCCTGTAGGCTTTCACGCAGATCGGTGATCGGGATCTCCATGTAGCTAGCGACTTCTTCTTCGGTTACGGTGCGTCCGCTTTCCTGTTCGAGTTGAGCATAGGCAGCCTGAATCTCGCGTCCGCGTCGCCTAATTGTCCGCGATGCCCAGTCGGTCGAGCGCAAATTATCTAATATCGCCCCCCGAACCCGCATTTCGGCAAACGTTGTAAAAGCCACGCCGCGGGAAATATCAAACCTTTCGACCGCGTCGATCAATCCAACGACTCCTGCACCATAAAGGTCGTCGCGCTCGACTGATGGCGGCAGCTTTGCCGCGATCCGGTCGGCGATGTATTTCACTTTGCTCAAATGCGATATGATCAACGTCTCGCGAGACTCCTGCGATGACGCATCGGAGGCGAAACCGTTTAATTTCTGATATGTTGCGGGTGCTGAATAGGAAAGCATTTTAATAATTAATAATATTTACTCGATCTTTTCGGATCGCCTTTGATCAATTTGTCGTCAGCATCTCCCAAAAGGACTGAATTTCGGATGAGTCGGTGCCCCATCTGATCTTGCCGTTAAGCTGCTTGGCAATGAGCCGAATTGCGCGGCTCGCGGACGAACTAGGGGCGAACTGCACTACAGGAACCTGTTCGCGGATGGCATCGCGTACCTGTGAGTCATGCGGGATCATTCCCAGAAATTCGATCTCACGGTCCAGAAATCCTTTTACGGCCGCACCTATCGACTGAAAAACCTGCCCCGCTTCGCCGACGCCGACAATATTGTTAACGACGATCGCTATGGGCTTGGTCGGCGAGTGCCTGAGAATGAGCTTGATCGTCGCGTAAGCGTCGACGATCGATGTCGGCTCGGGCGTCACAACTACGATAACCTCCGACGCCGATGCAAGAATTCCCGAGACATTCTCGGCGATCCCCGCCGCTGTGTCGATGAGCATAAAATCCAGGTTTTCTTCCATCGCCAGCATCTTGGCGAAAATATGCGGCGTGGCCGCGATCGAAAAATTTGCTAACTCTTCGATACCGCTTCCACCCGGTATCAGCTTGACCTTGTCCGACAATCCAATAGTTACCTCGTCGAGATCCTTTAAGCCGGTGAGCACATGTCCCAGGTGAAAATCGGGAACGGCACCGCACAACAGATCAATGTTGGCTAGCCCGAAATCCGCGTCCAGAAGGGCGACGCTGTTGCCCAGCGAGCCTAATTCGAGAGCAAGATTCAACGATAGGTTCGATTTGCCAACGCCGCCTTTCCCGCCGGTTATGGCGAGACAGCGCCGCTGTTTTGTATTCGGCGAGCTGATCTCAATTGGTTGGGTGGCCGTTCCCGGTGATGCCATGGCTCGTAATGTGGTAGCTTGGTCGTTCATTTAATATTCTGCTAATTAAGGGATGTGGTTAAGAGCCCTCTAGGTCTCTAGATCTGATTACCGAGTATTCGATTTGCAAGATTTTCTACTGTAGCCATTTGCAGGTCCTCGGGAACACGCTGTCCGGCACAGATATAAGCCAGTGGTAAATTGCTTTCCGCTATAGTTTCGATGACTGAACCGGGCCGCATCGTCTCATCCATCTTTGTAACCGCCAGACAATCGGCGCCATACATTTCATATTTTCTGATCGCGGCTAGCGCATCTAACGGATGAGTAGTCGCCTGAATTGCCAGACACTTACGAATTTCTTTGTGTTGTTGTAAATAATCAGATAGTTCGTATTGATCGGCCAGATCGTGCGGGTTTCGGCCCGTTGTATCGATCAAAATGGTTGCGTCGGGTGCCATTTTATGCAAAACCTGATCAAGCTCCGAAACTGAACGAACCACCTGACAGCCGGCTCCAATGATCTCGGCATATGTTTTTAACTGTTCGACGGCAGCGATTCGATAGGTGTCTAGGGTCACGAGTTCAACCCGCCGGTGTTCGAACAGCGAAAGACTCGCCGCAAGTTTTGCGATCGTTGTCGTTTTTCCAACCCCTGTGGCCCCAATCATGGCCAATACCGACGGCCTGTCCTTCGGTAGTGCATTTTGTTCGAAATTAACGAGTGACGAGATCGCCATGCTGAGAGTGGTCATGGTGAGTTGTTTCTCGTTGCCGGTCGTCCGATTAAATAGCGGGATGATATCCGCGACGATCTTGCGGGCAAACGCATCCGAAATACCAGTACCGGTTAATTCGACATACGTTTCATAAAAGGGTGCTTCGAATATCTTTCCGAAAATATCCATATCGACATCGGTTTGCCAGGACTGGGCACCGTGCCGGTTCGTAAATGCGCCGAGCGAAAATTTGACCTCGCGAAGTTCGGCCCGTAACAGCTCGAGATCTCGATTTGGTGCGGCGGCGGACGGTGTAGCTTCAGAAATTGCTTCGGCGGTCTCGTTTTCGTTAGGCAATGAAGATTTCGCCAGATTCCTTTTTGGATAAACAAGACGAGGTTCCTGAGAGCTAATCTCAACCGATTCAATTGCCGACCTGTTTACTCGCAGTGGAGAAACCAAACTCCGCTTTTCCAGATCGTCGCCGGACGCGGTCCGGGCAGAAAGAGCCGATATCAGGTTTTGCCGCTTAAGATCGTTCGATTGGCTGGATGTTTTCTGAGCTACGGTAGCGGAGCTCGACAAATTCAGGCCACGGTTCGACTCATACCTGACGTCAACAGATTCGCCCGCATCGGATCTGGAAAATACCGACGGAGAGGCTGCACTTACCTCGATCTGCATCTTTGATCGCAAACCAAGGAATCCACCCGTGCGAACCTGCTTGGTTTCCAAAACAAATGCATGTTCGCCAAGATCATTTTTGATCATTTCGAGGGCGCCCCGTGTTGATGCGGCGCGGTATTTTTTTATATTCATTTTGATATCGTTATTCGGCATTCTTTATCGCCGATCACCCAACCATTCCCATTGAGACCAGTCGCACATTTGCAGCCACTTCTCCATGAGCCATTACGACCAAGTCAGGCAAGAACCGTTCCGTTAACTTTCTAAGGTGTGGCCGCACCATTGAGGAACACAAAACGATTGGCTGAGACATCACGGCCGCACGGCACGCCGTCTCGATCTTTTCGAGGAGCTGTTTTCCGAATTCCGGTTCAATCACTTGGTGCGACGCCCCTCCGAGCAAGCCGAGACGCTCGGCGAGTTGAGTTTCGAGACGAGGGTCGAGCGTCAAAACCGTCAATTCACCGCTTTCATTTGCAAGCCCGCCTGAGATGGTTCGGGCAAGTGCGGCGCGGGCTGCTTCTGTCAATGCATTGACATCCCGCGTCACGACGCCGACATCTGTGATTGCTTCTAAGATCGTTGCCAGATCGCGGATCGGGACTTTCTCGCGAAGCAGATTTTGGAGTACACGCTGTACCTCGCCCAACGACAATACCTTTGGTGTGGCTTCCTCAACAGTTTTTGGATGTGACTCCGCAAGGGTGTCAAGTAGCGTCCGGGTCTCCTGTCGTCCGAGTAGTTCGTGGGCGTAAGTCTTGATCACTTCAGCTAAATGGGTGCAGACGACCGTAGTTGGATCTACAACCGTGTATCCCGCCGCAACGGCACGATTACGATCCTCATCCCGGCGGATCCACACGGCGGGCATGCCAAATGCCGGATCGACCGTTTCGACTCCTATCACAACCTCCCGAACGACACCCGGATCGATAGCGAGAACTCCATCGGGGTGGATCTCACCCTCGGCGATTTTTTCACCACGCAGCAAAATTGAATACTCGCGAGGCGGTAGTTGCAGATTGTCCGTAACGTGGACAGACGGGACAATGATGCCCATTCCGACCGCTGATTGCCGTCGGATCTCGCGAATGCGGTTTAAGAACGAATCGTCCGAACTAACAAGGCCGATCAGGCCGTAGCCAACCTCTAACGCCAAGGCATCGACCATGAGCAGAGCCTCCATTTTTTCCGGCTGTTTTGCGTTATCGGCACGTTGTTGGGCATCCAGATCTTCGTCCTGTTTATCTGCCGTGTTCCGTGCGTTTTGGATCGATAGATAACCAACTCCGCCGACCCCAACAGCTAAAGAAAGAAACGCAAAATGCGGCATTCCGGGCAATATCCCAAGAAAAACGAGGACGGCGGCTGCGATCAACAATGGCCTCGGATTGACCAGCAATTGACCGCTCATTTCCGCTCCCATACTGGATTGCGTCGTCGAACGGGTCGTAATTACGGCCGCCGCGACCGATATAAAAAGCGATGGAACCGCAGCTGCGACACCGTCCCCGACCGTGAGAATCGTGTAGTTTTTTAACGCGTCTACGAGGGGCAAACCATGCTGTAAAACGCCGATGGCAAAACCGGCACAGATGTTTACCGCAACGATGATTATCGAGGCGACGGCATCACGCTGAGTAAAGCGGATCGCCCCATCCATAGCACCGTGAAATTCTGCCGCTTGGCTAATGTCTTCGCGACGGCGCTTCGCTTCCGTCTCATCTATCATTCCGGCTGCCAGGTCAGCGTCGACGGCCATCTGCTTACCCGGCATTGCGTCGAGTGTAAACCTTGCCGTGACCTCAGATGTACGGACCGCCCCGTGATTGACAACGAGAAACTGGATCACCAGAAGAATAAGAAAAATTACGACACCGACGACGTAGTTTCCGCCAATGACAAACTCGCCAAAGGCGTGGATCACAGCACCGGCTGCGGACGGACCCGTGTTCCCGTCGGTCAGAATAAGACGCGAGGTTGCAAGGTTTAGAGCCAACCGGAAAAGCGTTGTAAGCAGGAGAATATTGGGAAACGAAGTGAACTTGACCGGCTCGATGGCGTACATCGACGCCAACAAGACGACGACCGCTAACATCAGGTTAAGACTGATCAAGATATCAAGCAAAAACGACGGAAGCGGTACTAACAAAACCAACAGGATCACGACGGCCGCGATCGGCACAGTTAAATGCGATAGGCCGCTTGCTCGGCTAAGAAAATGTTGGATCGGCGATCTTGTCATGAAATTTTCCTGGCTTTTCCGGATGGATGCTATGCATCCCGTGAGTCACCTTTACGCCTCCTCCTGCAAGTTTGGTGCCGCAGTCGGTCGCTGACACTAAAGTTTCTGCCCGGCGAGTCGATATGTCTCATATCCGGCATTTGCGAGACGCTTGATCTTTCATGCCAAGAAATTCAATTTGTGTTAGCGACAGAACGATTTCGATCATAGGGTCGATAATTTCGTTGGCGGTTGAGCGAAAGCCGTATTTTCCATTATGACAATGCTGTTGCTGTACATATTTTCGGGGCTTTTTCTGACCTACGTAGCGTTTGTTATCATCAGGCTCCGCAAGGCTTCTCAAACTGCAAAAGCCATAAACGAAAACCTTGAGCAACGAGTGCAGGAACGCACAATGGAGTTGTTGTGGAGCAACATCGAGTTGCAAAAGAGCGAAACAAACAACAAAGCTCTACTACACGCAATGCCGGATGCCATATGGCGCACGAACAGTCAAGGGCGGTTTCTAGACGTAATTCCGGCACAAGGTGAAAACCTGATCGTCTCGCCTCAACAGTGGCTGGATAGGACGATCTATGACTTTCTGCCGCCGCATGTTTCGGAAAGAATGATAAAACTCGCCGGGCTATCACTCAAAACCGGCGAGCCGCAGACCCTGGATTTTGTTCTAAGCAATAACGACAAGATTCAGCATTACGAATGCCGGATCGTCGTTTGCGGTGAATCTGAAATACTGATCGTCGTTCGGGATGTTACGGAACTAAAGCAGGCGGTCGCCGAATCGCAGGTCATACTCGAAACTATCCAGGGTGTCAGCACAACCTCCAACCTTAGAGAATTACTCGATCATATTTATCATTCGATAAGCAGATTTCTCTACTCCGAGAACTGCTTCGTCGCGCTTTATGACACGAAAACCGAAACCCTCGATATGCAGTTCTTTATCGATAAGTATGACGTCGTGCCGCCGGCCGGTAAATTGGGCAACGGCCTGACCGGCTACGCATTCCGCATTGCCGAGCCTATGCTGTTGACGGCAGCGAGCATAGAACAATTGATCGAGGAGGGGGAGATCGAACTACACGGAACTCCGCCGGCCGTGTGGCTTGGAGTTCCGCTAAGGACACCAAAGGGCGTAATCGGGGTTCTAGTCGTTCAGCATTACGAAGACAGTACCGTTTATGGCCTTCGCGATCTTGAATTACTGACTTCGATCGGCGATCAGATCTCTGTAGCCATTGAACGCAAACGGGCGGAAGAGGCGGTCCAGAATTCGCGCGATTACCTTGACCGGATCATCAACGCCGTCGGCGATCCGATCTTTGTAAAGAATCGGGCCCACAAATTTACCCTAATAAATGACGCAATGGCTGAATTGATGGTCCATAGTCGAAACGAGATCATCGGCCGATCAGATCACGAGTTTTTTCCCGAGCAAGAGGCTGACATAATGTGGGAAAAAGACGAGATCGTGTTTACATCGAGAAAAGAGAGCGTCAATGAAGAAAAGCTTACTGATGCAAATGGAAATATCCGCGTGATCGTCACCCGCAGACGGCTTTATATAGATAAAAAAGGCGAAGAATACATAGTTGGCGTAATTAACGATATTACCGAACGAAAAACACTTGAGGACAAACTCCAGCGGGGCCAAAAGCTTGAGTCGATCGGCCAACTTGCCGCGGGCATCGCCCATGAGATCAACACTCCGACGCAGTACGTTGGTGACAACGTGCGATTCCTAAAGGACAGTTTTCAAGACTATACTTCCGTTTTGGATAAGACCGCTCAGATGCTCGATTCGTGCCGGGAGCGACAGCTCCTGCCGAAAATGGTCTCCGAAGTGACTGAGGCGATCGAAAAGGCCGACCTGGAGTACCTGTCCGAAGAGATACCCAAGGCCTTCAAACAGGCTCTCGACGGTGTCGAGCGGATCAGCAAGATCGTCCAGTCAATGAAGGATTTTGCGCACCCGGGGTCAAACGATTTTCGTGCGACTGATCTAAATAAGGCTATCGAAAGCACCGTCACGGTGGCCAGCAACGAATGGAAATATGTGGCCGACGTCGTTACCGACTACGATCCGACCTTGCCTCTCGTACCTTGCCTTATCGGAGAATTCAATCAGGTTGTCCTTAATATGATCGTCAACGCTGCACATGCGATAGCGGATGTCCCGACAAACGGATCGGGCGGCAAGGGAACAATCAGTATCAGTACTAAACATGATCGCGATCACGCCGAAATACGCATTACCGACACAGGTTGCGGTATGACGGAAAACATTCGGAAAAAGATATTTGACCCTTTTTTCACAACAAAGGAAGTGGGAAAAGGTACCGGCCAAGGCCTGGCCATCTCACATACAGTAATTGTCGAGAAGCACAAAGGAACCATCGACGTAGAGAGCGAAGTCGGAAAAGGGACTTCCTTTGTTATTTGCCTTCCTATTGATCGAGCATCCGAATAACGAACGCGCTCGACCTGCTTGGTAAATAATGTATTGCATCTATCGTGATTTTGTACTTATTTCCCAAGCCTGGGCGCCGGCACACATTCCGTCCTTGACTTGGTGTTGTATATCTAATATAAAGATATTGTTTTGCATACCATCTCCCGACAATTAGGCGACATTTTGATTTGCTCCTGCGATTATCTTTTTTTCGTATGGTCCGAGATTCAGAGTCCTCAAGCCGTGGTTGTTTTGGTTTGTCTTAATCCAAGTTCAAAAGTTAAGCAGATGTCGGAAGTTGGGAGTGCGATTTTGAACGCCTAGTCACCGGTCGTTTCCGGATGATATCACACCTGGATTGGCCGCTGTGGTCCGGCAGCTAATCTACGCTAAGGGCGTTTTCAAGATTGCGATCCAAAACATTCGAGTTAGCTAGCGTTCTTGTACTGGTTTGAATAAAGATTAGTCAATTCTTAGCTCTCGTTTCGATGCGTCAGACGGCACGATCGCCTGACCCTGATCCCGAACAGAATGCTGAGTTCTTCCCAAACTGCATTAGTTCGATATGGCGCCGCTGTATTATTTGTCGGCATCGCTCTGGTCGCCGCGACACAGGTCGATGTCTTGGCAGCACGAACGCCGTTTGCCTTATTCTTTGTCGCTGTGGCCGCAGCCACATGGTTCGGCGGACGCAGGCCGGGTATCGTAGCTTTCATCCTTGGGGCTGTGACGGCACATTACGTCCTAATGCCTCCCGTCAATTCTTTTAAGTTCAATCTCTATGGCGCGATCCAATTCTGCGTCTTTTTTGTTCTGTCGTTTCTGATAATCAAGCTGATCGAGACTCTACAGAAACGTAATCTTGCAATCGTCGAAACTGAAAGACACTACAGACTTCTTTTAGAAAGCGATCCCCTCCCCATGTGGGTCATTGACCCGAAAACATCCGAGTTTCTCGCAGTTAATGATTCAGCAACTTCCAGTTACGGCTATACAAGAGCTGAGTTTTTGAATCTAACGATCGAGGACATTCAGGCGGACGAAGTTGCCCAGGCATCAGGGTCTGATCGATCCGAAACCGCGGCTCTGACTGATCCCGGCAAAGTTTCAAGACATAAGAGAAAAGACGGCGGTTTGTTATACGTTGAGGTCATTTCACACGATCTGATCTTTAATGGCCGCCCGGCACGCATGATCCATACCGTCGATGTATCCGACCGGATAAAGGCGTCGGATGCATTACAGACCAGCGAAGTTCGTTTACAAAAAGTTTTTGGAAACTGTCCTGTTGCGATGTTGGTCAACCGCTGGAGCGACAGGGCATTTGTTGACGTCAATGCCGAATTTACCAGGCTCACGGGCTGGACCCGAGATGAAGTCTTAGGACGGACGATTTTCGAATGCGGTCTGGTTGACGCGGAAGTGTCGGGCCAACTCCTATCCTACCTTAGAAAACATGGGACCGTCACCGACCGCGAACTTGAGATCAAGACCAAGTTGGGAGAAAACCTTAGGGTTCTTGTCGGATCTGTTTTTGTTGAGATGTTCGGCGAAACTCATGTCGTCACTACACTTGTTAATATTACCGAACACCATCGGGCACTGGAAAAGCAGCGCGCCAGCGAAGAGCGTCTGCGAATGGTGACGGACAACGCCAGTGTCGGGCTCGTCATGATCAATGGCGATCGACGTTTTGCATTCGCAAATTCCGCCTACGCTGATATTTTTGACCTGCCGGCGGTGAATCTTGTCGGCAGAAGCGTCGCTGATGTGCATCCGATGCTCTACGAAATGCAGATTTGCCCAAAACTCGACCGTGCTTTCGCCGGTGCCAGCTTAAGTTATGAATTGCGCCGCCCGACACCGGACGGTGATCGATTTTACGAGGTTCGATACGAGCCAACCACTATAAGCGGCACCGTTTCACAGGTCGTAGCCGAGGTCACCGATGTCACGGTGCGAAGCCTGGCTGAACTTGCCCGTCAGGCGAGCGAGGAACGTTACCACACTCTTTTCGAATACGCTCCCGATGGCATCGTCATCGCCGACCGCGAAAGCTATTACATTAATGCAAACGACTCGATTTGCCGCATGTTAGGGTACAACCGCAATGAGCTGATCGGGCTTCATGCGACCGATATTATCGTGCCAAAGGATATACCCCATCTCGGCGATACCCTTGACGGGTTAAACGCGGATCTTGAGTACTATCAGGAATGGCAGTTTCGCCGTAAAAACGGGTCGGTATTTCCGGGTGAGGTGATGGCAACGATGATGCCAGACGGCAACACCTTGACTGTGATCCGTGATACAACTGAGCGAAAGCAGCTCGAGGAACAACTGCTGCAAGCGCAAAAAATGGAAGCGATCGGGGTACTCGCGGGCGGTGTGGCGCACGATTTTAATAATATCCTGACGGCCATTTCGGGCAACAGCGGCCTTGCGCTGCAGAATATGGCGCCCGATGATCCGCTCCGAAACTACATCGTCGAAATTAAGGACGCCGGTGTTCGGGCGGCCGGTCTTACCAGTCAGTTGTTGGCCTTTAGCCGCAAGCGCGTCTTGATGCCCACAGTCCACAGCCTTAATCTTGCCGTTAGCGACACTGAGAAAATGCTCAGGCGTATCGTCAAGGAAAATATCGAATTTCAGATCGTGTTGGACCCGGCGCTTGGTAATATCAAGGCCGACCCAGGCCAGATCGCCCAGGTCATCGTGAATCTAGTCGTCAATGCCGGTGACGCGATGCCTGACGGAGGCACACTCACCATCGAGACAAAAGGTGTCGTCGTTGACGAACACTATTCAGCGGATCACATCGAGGTCAGCCCCGGACGGTTTGCCGAGCTTATCATTTCCGACACCGGCATTGGCATGGACGAACAGACACAGCGGCGCCTCTTTGAGCCGTTTTATACGACAAAGGATGTTGGGAAGGGCACGGGTCTCGGCCTGTCAACGGCCTATGGGATTGTAAAACAGTCGGGCGGTGACATCGCAGTTCAGAGCGAGATCGGCCGCGGATCTACATTCCGGGTCTATCTTCCATGCGTTGACGAAGCGATCGCCGAGTTACCCGTTTCGTTAAAACGCACTGAAATTAGTAGCGGAACTGAGACAATTCTGTTGGTTGAGGATGAGGTATCGGTCCGCAATCTCGTCAATAATGTTTTGACCAGACAGGGTTACCGGGTGCTGGAGGCCGACAGCGGCAGCGGGGCTCTTTCGGTTTGTAAGAGCTACCCGAAGACCATCAACCTGTTATTGTCGGACATGATCATGCCTAAAATGAGCGGTACGGAATTAAAGGACGAGGTCCTTAAGGTGAGGCCGAACGTCAAGCTGTTGTTCATGTCCGGCTATACGGGCGACGCGATCGGCCAGAACGGCGCACTGCCTGCAGGGGCGGCCTTTATTGAAAAGCCCTTCACGCCCGACGATCTGGTCCGCAAGGTCCGTGAGGTTTTAGGCGAACCCGTTCATCTCTTCGATCTGCCCGCCAAGGTTTTACCAATTGCCGAAACGTCACGAGCCGCGTCGGGCCAATAGCTCAAGATCTAGTGTTTTGTGATCGCACGGCTAACGACCGCCATACGCCCAAAAGTTCGCACCGGCGATGTTTTACCACGCCGCCCGGCTGGTTGCCGATGGACGACAGAATGCGTTTTGTAATATTTATCGCAAAATGGGGTCGCGGCTTGCGCTGAGAACGGCCGGCCGTCACCCGAAAGAAGGCAAGACGTTGGAAACGATAATGCGAAACAAGGACACGGTCTTTGGCGGAATAAATGACCTGAGCCCGCTTCGCGGTCGGGCGGGAAGTCTCGCGAAGTGCCGTATGAAACAAGTTACGGACACCATGACGATGCCCGTAGCACATTGATTTAATTGGCTCCGCAGGTAAGACTTGAACTTGCAACCCTTCGGCTAACGGAAGGTCAATTTCATGCTCATCGAGTGTTACCGAGTACCATTAAAGCTAATCACAATAACATTCTATATGCGTTCTTGGCACTGGGTAAACACTCGGAGGTTTTGTGTCGTATTGGGTATGATTTCAACCAGTTATGTCACAAACCATGACACATTCCGTACTACGTGTATAGGATGCGGCCGCCCCCAGGCCGATCTAAAAAAGTATTACAGCTCGCTATTTTGAAGAGGATACAATGCTGGTGCCCTCATGATTCCCTATCCTAATCCGACCATTGATGTGATTCTTCGCTAAGCAATTAATTCTTTTCCCATCGTAATAAGCGGCGTACCAAACAAGTCACCGGTGCCAATTCGTTTGAATCCGAATTTTTTATAAAGTCTTATAGCCTGGTGGAGAAAAGGTGTTGTGCTAAGGGTTAGACACCTGAGACCTTGGGCGATGGCGTACGCCTCTATTTCTGATAACAACCGGTGCCCGATCTTATGTCCACGTGCTTGAGGTAGAATGGCCATGCCACGAATATATAGAGACTCGTTCCGGGAAACAGCTGAAACCGTACCCACAATTCTTTCCTCAACTACGGCGATCCATGCTGCGCCTTCGTCCAAACGAGCTTTGATACCCGATTCCTTCAGCGTAGTTGCCGCATATGCTGCCGCGGTATAAAGCGATTCATATTCGATAAATGATGCCGCCAAAACCGAGGCGATTGCCGAAGCATCGTCGGGTCTCGCCGTCCTTATTTCTACTTCTTTCATTTAGATTGTTTGAACAGAAAAATGGCCGCCCGTCAACATAATTTTCAGGCGGCCCATTGATCATTTTGTTAGTTCACCTATCCGGGACTAGAACTCAAAACGAGCCGCGAATTGGAATTCGCGTGATGGGAAGGCCGCCGTGAGTTGGCCAAAGGTCGTGCTGGTAATGCTCTTGAACTGCGCATCCGGCGAGTAATTCGTATTGTTTAACAGATTGAACGCCTCAGCCCGCAGTTGGAGCCGCATGGTTTCGCCAAACCGGATGCTCTTTAGCAACGCGGCGTTGATATTAAAATATCTTGGCCCGTCGATGACGGAGCGCGCCATGTTGCCGGTTTGTCCCGGAGCGACGTTAAAGAACACCTGGCCGTTGAAAGGCGTCGAGCCAAATCCGGCAGATGCCTGGCCGTTGCCATTGAGGATCGACGGATTGACGTAATAGATCTTTCCGTTTGCCTCAAAATGTCCGACCAGAGCCTTGATCTGCGCGTTTGTCAGGCTGGTAACGGGCGTTTGCCGGCCGGAACGTCCCGTTCGGTTCAGCGTCCCGCGATTATCGACAAAGGTGATCGGTGCTCCGGATGTGGCCGAAACCAGACCCGAAATTTCCCAACCGCCAAACAGTTTATCAACAGCCCCGCCGCCGTTCAAAAACCTCTTCCCTTTGCCAAACGGCAACTGGTAGATGCCGTTGAAATTAAAGACATGGGTGTCATCGTAATCGGCCCGCTGCCGGTCGAGGGCCTTGTTGTTATTGTCGAGATACGGCTCAAACAGCGTGGAGCCCGTGCCGACCGCATTTGTCAGGTTTTTCGAGAATGTGTAGTTTCCCTGAAGGTAAAGCCCCTGAGAAAAGCGCCTGCGGACCTCGACCTGCAGCGAATCATAATGGTAGCTGGCGTCATTGATCATAAAATCGATCGCGCCGGTTGACGGATTCGCTAGGAATTTGACAAACGGCGTGTTTGTAGGGCTCGCCACCGTCGGATGATTGTTCAAACCGTTGGTGATGAACGAAATGGCCAGGTCCGCCGGCGTTCCGTTTAGCAAGTTGTTGTTGAACGTCGTCGTTGACAAACCGCCGGTTCCGACGCCCAGCCTTCCGGCTGCACCCGTTCCACTTTGGAATATGGTTAACGCCTGGCATCCCGCAACCGTCGCCGGATTGCAGAATGCGGTGGTTGCTCCCGGAAGGGCCAGATTGGCTGCCGCCCGTTTGAAATCAGCCAAAAAGCCGTTGTTAAATATGTCAATCTGATTCAGGTCGATGCCGCGGACCAGATTGTTGCTGCGTGAGCCGACATAGCGTATCTCAAGCGCCGTATTGCCAAAAAATTCGCGCTGAATGCCGAAACTATATTGTTCGACCATCGGCACCTGCAATTTCGGGTTGGTCCCAAATACAGTGCCGAAATTACCGGCGACCGCGGGCGAATTATTTTGCAAATACGTTCTGGGCGGCGTGATGAATGTCGGAGCACTGATCACCGGCAAAACGCCTGACAGACGGGCGTTGAGCGACGTTGTTCCGTTCTGCAGCGCATTTGCCCCTGTTGTTCCAAGTCCGACATTTCCCGCCGCGGCATTGTTGATCGATGTGACGATAGAATCGTTGCCGTATGCCTGGCTGTAGCCACCGCGTAAAACGGTCTTTCCGTCGCCGAACAGAAATCTGCCAATGCCCGACTTAAACAACGGTGTGTAAGCGACGCCGACAGACGGTGCAAAATTGTTATAGTCGGTCTTATAGTACGAATTCTTGACGCCGGAATTTGTGCCGATAACGTTATACGTCCCGCTTTGGTTGAGCAGCGACTGATTGACATTGTTTGGGTCTAGCACCGGTTCTAGGGCCAAACCGTTTGCTAGTTTCAATGCCGGGAACAGGTCGTACCGGAGTCCGAAATTGATCGTCAGGCCGCGAGCCGCGGACCAATGGTCCTGGACATAAAGAGAATCATTTGAGAACCGGAAGGGCTGAAACCGCTGGATAGCCTGAAATCCAGATGTCGCATCAGCCGTATTAAATGATTGGGCCCCCGCGTTGACGATACCGCCTAACAGGGCGAGCAGTCCGTTTGCCGTGCCAAGCTGCGTATTGTTGATACCGCCCGGGAAGAGAGCAGCCGAAAATTGGGGTGTGTTCGTTCCTGTCCCGACCGTATAGGTAGGCACGATCCCGCCCAGATTGTAGGCGTTAACTGCAAACTTCTGGATCTGTCCGCCAAATCTGATAGAATGCCGGCCTACAACCCAAGCAACATCGTCCGCATAAGTGTAATTATTGATCCGGCGACCCTGATCTAAGAAGTTCGTGTCGGGATTACTGATAAGGGGAAGGGCAAGAAAGTATGATGGAGTAGCCTCGGTTCGGAAAAACGGAACATAGCTTCTGAAATTACCAAAACGAAACTCATTGAACACGTTGTTATTAAAAACGTGACGATATCCCATCGAAAGGGTTTTATTCTCCGAGAAAAAATTGATCCCTGGAATTGTGGTGTAACCAGCCGCCACAGCGTCCGGCCGCAAGGTTGCATCCTTGGTATAGCTGAAAACGCCATTAATTGAGTTTTTCTCGTCGAGGTCCAGATCGATGCGCGTCGTGTAGGTCGGGCGATCTTCGTCAAAGCGGGCGTTAAACGCATATCCTGCCGTATTTAGGCCGTCGCCGCCGGTTACATTACTGGCCGTCGGCATCAGCGAGATGATCCGACTCTGAATCGTCGGATCGATTGAGGTCGGCTGCCCGCCAAATCCGAGAATACTCGAAATCGTACAGACGCTGCCGGCCGCTCCCGACGGGCACGAAACGCCGCCTGAATTTATCGGCGAACCGAGGGTGGTTCGATTGTATTGAAACGCTCCCGTGCGGGCAGATGGAGTAAGGATTGTCCGGGGACTAAATTGCGTTACCGGATCTTTGATAAATTCGGTCGCGAAGAAGAAATATCCCTTGTTTTTCAGAAACATCGGCCCGCCTTCACCAAAATTTGGCAGCGGCAGCGGCCCGCTGATCTTGCCGCCGTATTGATTTCGATTTCTGAAAGGAGGCTTTTTATTCAGGGCCGGGTCCGAGCTGCGGTTGTTAAAGAAATTGTTCGCCGCAAAGCCCGAGTTGCGATTATATTCGAATAGAGCCCCGTGAAAGTTTTTGGTTCCGCGCGGCGTTACGAGCCTTACCTGAGCACCGCCGTAACCCGAATCCGATTCCTGATTGCTGGTCGAGATCGTGAATTCGCCCGTATCGTCAACCAACGGACGTCCGGGTGCAAAATCGGTCGCGTTTGTTCGAACAAACGCATCCTGAATATTGATGCCGTCGCGGGTAATATTTGTGAACGTTGTCCGCATTCCGTTGATCGTCGTCTGCTGAAACGTATTCGACGTCGTTCCGGCCTGCAGCTTGATGAGCTCGATCGGGTTGCGGGTGATGAGCGGCAGCGACAATATTTGCTGCGGGCTGACGGTATTGCTGACCTGCGCGGTTGAGGATGTAATAACATCTTCGCCCGCCGTGACGGTGACACTAGCACTGACGTCGCCGATCTGTAAGGTCGATGCCAGCGTGTATTCGCGTCCAACGTCAACCTTTACTTCGTTGGCAATATACGTCTTAAATCCGGATGCGGTGATCGTCACCGTGTAAGTTCCAAAATCCAGTTGTGGAAAGGTAAAGGCTCCATCGTCTTTGGAAACAACGGTTTGCACCTTACCGGTTTTGCTGTCTTTGGCCGTAACAGTCGCATTTGGCAAAACGCCATCCGGGCCAGATACAACGCCAACCAGGCGGCCCGTCGTGGATTGCGCGAACGAGGTCAACACCAAACCAAACAGAAGTCCGGCTGCTATCAAAATTCTCTTCATGTCATTCTCCTTATCGAAATAAAATTCGACGAGCAGCCTATATTTATTGACTTGAGATGCTCGTCTGACTTTACTTTGTCAAGAGACGTGCCACGTAGGTTGCGTAATGGATGGGGCCGCTAAGACGCCTTTTTACAAGGGTTTAACGGTTCACTCGGACTTCTTTCAGTGGAAGGGGGCACCTTGTGACGTCCAGATGGTGATAAAAGTAATCATTTCATCATTTCGATAATGATAAATTCTGCTGGATTTTCCAGATGTGAAAGAAATAGTTGCGAGAAGCAACATTAATTGGCGGGAAATTTTAGTTCCTGAATAATGCGGAGAAATTTCGGTTCGTTCCGTAGGCTGCTAAAAAATGGATCGGCGTTGAGCCAAACGAGCCACGCAGCATTTTGGTCGAGTGCTCGCTGAAGCATCTCAAGTGCTTTGTCCTTTTCACCGAGTCCGGTATGAACGATTGCACGGATATAAGGAGAGATATAACTTTCCTTTTCCATCCGATCGAGTTCTTTGAGGATTCTGCGGGCTTTTGTTGCTTCGCCGGACACTCCATAGCAATAGCCGAGCAGTCCGTAGAACTGCTGAATTGGCTGCGCTTGGACGAGTTTTTCGAATTCAGTGACCGCTTCCTTACTTTTTCCCGAATGAACTAGAGCCGAGCCCAGGTAATAACGTGCGTGGTCGAATTCTGGATCGATCTCCAAGGTATCATTAAATTGGCGAATCGCTTGCTCGTATTCGCCACGATAATAAAATGGTAAGCCGCGAATTGTATTTAGTATGAGCGAATTCGGGTCAAGCGTTTGGGCCCGTTCGATCTGCACTAACGCCTCATCATATTGGTTCATTGCGATCAGATACCAGCAATACCAATGGAATGCTGATGCATAGTTCGGATCTAGCCGGATCGCTTCCGTGTACATCTCGTGAGCTTTTGCCCAATTTCTTTCGTAGTAAAAATAATACTCGCCTAGAGAAGCGTAGGCTTCGGCCAGTCCGGGATCAAGTGCGACAGCTTTAAGAGCAGCCGCCCTCGCAGGTGGAAAGGCAGCCTGCGGCTTATCAAAAAGATATTCCCCGAGAAACAAGTAACAGTCGGCAATTCCAACGTGGCCAAGCGGGAAATCAGGTTCCGCTTCGACAACTTCCAAAACATTATTCAACGCCTTGCGAATCCCAACTTCGCAGCGTTTTTCCCAAAAGAAGCGCCCTTTCAGATACATTTGATATGTCTGTGTACCTTTAGGGAGCTTTTTACCCTGACATGTCCGATTAAGTTCAATGGTCAATGAGTCGGCCACCTGTGCAGATATCTGGTCCTGAAAACTAATGAGGTCGGTAGCGTCAGCATCAAATTGTCGCGCCCAGATCGTTTTTAGAGTGCGGACATCCGTAAGCTGAATATTTACATGAAATTTTCCCTTGATCTTCTGAATCGTCCCACCGACGATCGCGTCAACAGATAGATCTCGTCCAATGCTTACCGGCTCGGCATCGGACTCGCTATACCTGACGATCGTGGCTGTCGGGCGCACCGTCACGGTTTGGTTTAGGCTTAGTCGTGTTATGAGAGCATCGGCAATCGCAAGGCCAAGATAATGATCAGATTCCGAGACTGTAAGTAATTTCAACGGCAAGATCGCAAGAGATGCGACCTTGCCGGAACCACTGTTTCCATTTGTTACAAAACCATTATTTGAATTTATCTCGTTAACTTTAGCTATAAATCGATAGCCCTGTCCTGGCACCGTCAGGATAAATCGATGATCCTGCGGAGTTTCGCCGAACACCTTTCGAAGCGTAAAAATGTACTGTGTGAGATTCCCCTCTTCGACGACATTGCCGGCCCAAATTTCGCCGATCAATTCGTCTTTGGTCATCAACCGCCCACGGCTGCGAACCAGAGCGAGTAATGTCTCGAGAACTTTTGGCTTAAGCGAAACCGGGCGGCCGTCACGCATTAGCAAACGCTCTTCCGTGAGTAGCTTATAATCTTCAAATTCGTAATTTACCGCTTGATTTCTCATTTTAGCTTTGATGTAAAGAGTCACTTTATTTACGTACAAGCAATTGGTATTGTTCAAATTAGATGAGCTAAATCCGGCGAATTGATGCACCCGCCTGAAACATTATTGAGTTTATTTTCAGTGGGACACAAGACAAAAAAAGCGGAGAATTCCGTTGAAGGAGTTCTCCGCGTACTGAGTCGGTTGACCCTCAAGCTTAAAAAATAAATTTGAAGCGAAACGTTACTGCCCGTCCTTGGAAATCGCCGATCGAATAATCGTTAAAGTTTGGACTATTCACATTGCCAAACGAGGTATTAGTTTCAAGCCCCGATGCACCGCTGGTGATTGTTGGTGTTCTCTGATTGAAAAAATCAGAGATCTCAGCACCAAATTGAACCCGCATCGTCTCGCTGATCCCGAAGTTTTTCAACAAAGACATGTCCGTTCGGTTATAGCCTTTTGAGCGTAAGGTATTTCTGCCTGCGGTCGCAATAGCTCCCAAACCTGCTTGTATGTATTGTGCGTTTGGATTATTTGCGACATAGGCAACCACCGTGGCGCTGCCCGAAGCAACGGTTTGGCCAGCAGCGTTGATTGCTCTAACCGAACTTCCCGTACCAACCGTTCCATTAGGATTGACGATCGTCCGGTCGCCGGCAGAATCTCCGTTGCGATTTGAGTCAATACCCGAAAGGGGTGTAAACGGCTGTCCGTTTTGCGCTTGGAAGATGCCGTTGACCTGCCAGCCACCGAGTAATGCCTTCGCCACCCGGTTTCCGCTCTTGTTGAAAAATGGAACGTCGTATAGAAACGAGGTGACGAACCGATGAGGGACGTCGAGAGCAGAAAGACCTCGCTCGTTTTTGATGTTAAAGCCGTCCTGTGCTCGCCGCGGGTTTATAGCGCTTGAATTCAGTTCGTTTGTCGAATCGTCCATCGTTTTACTAAATGTGTAGGCCGCAGTGAGCGAAAGATTATTTGCAAAACGCCTCGTCAAGGTGACCGAACCCGAGTCGTAATCCGATCTGCCGACTGGCGAATGCTCCGTCACGTTAGCGGCAAACCCGTATTGTGCTAGAGCATTCTTGCGAAGAGCGTTGATCGCTCCGAGCGTGTTTGTCAGGCCGGCAAGCTGTGCAGCAGTTGGCTGGCTCAGAAAGGTCGGAAGACCCAAATTGCTTGGTACAACACCGCCGTTTAAGCGAATTTGTATCGGGAGTTTGAACCCGCTCGTATGGAGATATCGAAATTCGATACCCATTGAACGAGTAAGCTCGCGTTGATAGCTGACACTGAACGCCAGGGAATACGGCGTGATCTGGTCAGGTATCCGTGACTGGGTGATTCGTCGTGCTGTCGCAGCATCAGTAATCACCGGGAGGGTTCCGGGCAGGCCACCGTTTTGTAAAAAGGGTAACGCAGGATTGGTACCCGCCACCGCCGGGTTCAATTCTGTCTGAACCTGTGGCGGAAGAGCAATGGTCGGCAGATTTTGGAAATTGGCGTAGTAAGACATGGCAAAATTTGCCCGGATCGAGCTTTGCCCTTGTGTGCCAAAGAGTGTATGCCACAACCAGCCGTCACCTGACGGCGAATACGCAAATCCGACACGCGGTCCGAAATTCAACTTCTTATTCTTGGGAACGCCGAATTCGATAACGCCAGGTACGCTTGCGATCGCGTTGCGGCCCTGTAGTTTGGAGCTTCGCGGCAGGGTCGAGAAATCGTATCTGATACCCAGATTTAATGTCAGGTTAGACCGAATCTTCCAGTCGTCCTGCGCAAAGGCATTAAAGAAAAGCTGGTTTCCGACAAATTCCGCCGAGCCGACGCCGCGAAGGGCAGAAAAGCTCGGCACAGCGTCGAGAATCAACTCGTCAAAGCTCCCGTAAATGTAGTCGCCACGCGAACGCGGCAAGAATAGGCCCGTCGTGATCAGATCACGAAACTCTCCGCCAAACTTGATCGTGTGCGAGCCGCGAATGTAGTTAAGGGCGTCAAAAATCTGATAGCTCACGTCAACCGGCGTTCCCTGCGGCAGGGAACCGCCCGGACCAAAATCTATACCCGTCTCGGCATCGACCCAGGTTGGGAAACTGTTGAATTTTGAGTCTTTGAGCGGATAGTCGATCGCGTGGTGGCGGAACGAGAGACGTAGATCATTTACCAGACTCGAATTGATCGTCCTGATCCAGGTTGTCGAGAAAAGCCTCGATTTGAAATCAACGAGATTATTGAAAACTGCAGCCCCACCGCCCTGGCTGCCACCTACCTGTTCCGCCTTGGTCATTTGATCGTTATAGCGGAAACGAAACTGATTATTTCCATTAGGCGAATAGTCGATATTGATCAGGTATTGATTGTTTGTAGCTCCATTTGGGGCCAGAACCGACGCATTGCCAAATGGTATGCAGTTAGCATTTGCAGGTGTAGCCGTACAATCTACGCTCGGTGCGAGAACCGGCTGGAGAAAGCTCTGGGTTGCTGCCTGCGTCGTATATGTTTTTAGAAGATTTACGATATAAGCGCTGGCTCCGGGTAGAGCCGCGATACGGGTTAGCCCGGCAGCGGTCGGGGCAACAAACGTGTAGGTGCTCCCCTCGGAGGCCGTCTTCTCCCGTTCGTACGCACCGAAGAAAAACAACTTGTTTTTGACAATTGGTCCGCCAAACGTAAATCCGTACCGGTCGTCGCTGAACGCCGGTTTTTTTGTAAGCGAGCCGTTGTTAATTGCGTCGCCCGTCTGTGTCGAAGCTGCGTTGAATTTCTCTCGCTGCGGGTAATAAAAAACCGAACCGCTGAATCTATTGGTTCCTGCTTTAGTAATTGTATTGAACTGGCCGCCCGTGCCGGAGCCAAATTCGGCGTTGTAGTTATTTGTCAGGAGAGTGAATTCCTGGATCGAGTCCTGTATGACTCCGTTGATCGGGCCGGTGACACTCGGGTCATTATTATCGACACCGTCAACCGTAAATGCATTCCCACGCGGTCGCGTACCGCCAACAGCGCCTCCGGTACCGCGAACACCAGCCGCGCGCTCGACTACGTTTGGAGCGAGGAGCGCGAGCTGATTCTGATTGTTAAATGTCGGGAGATCCGTCACCTGTCGGCTTTCAAAGCTCTTCCCCAATTGCGATGAATCAGTCTGAACCAAAACCTCGCTGTCGGCTGAAATATTTACGCTCGCCTGCACACCTTTGGCCTGCAATACGATCTCGGCAGTTATTGTCTGGTTGAGCGAAACCTTTATTTCCTGACTGGTTGCCGCAAAATTTGGGCTTTCGGCCGTCAGTGTGTAAGTTCCGACTGATACGTTCGGGAAATTGTACGATCCGGTGCTCGACGTTTGAGTCGTAAGCTTGAGACCGTTCGATTTGTTAACAATAGTGATCGCGACGTTAGGTACGACTGCACCGTTGCTGTCATTTGCGGTGCCGGTCACGGCTCCGCCAGTTGCCTGTCCATTGGCGGCGGACGCGGCCGCAAAAAGTAATGCAATCGCAAACAGGAGAATCGATCTTCTATTTACGCCAAGTAGTTTGTTTTTCATTAGAACCTCCAGAAATATTGTGTTTTTGCATGAGTAAAGAAATGTCTTGACTGGAATGCGTAAAACCACAATAGGAATTGGCAACTACCGTTCCAATTTCTGCCGACGACATAAAAGCTTATGTGTCAATAGTTAGCGTGGCGGTAGCCGGCCGACAATACGTTCGGTGGTGAGCTAGATCTTATTGAATATGATTCAAACAATTAGAAAACATATTTCCGGGCGGAAAAGAGCAATAAGACAAGGGGGCATTTCGATTTCCATCGAAATGCCCCATCACGACTAAAAATTTAATTTTGAGTCACCGGTTGCCTGAAAGGCTTGGTGCTATATTTTGGTCCAGTGTGCGTCAAACACACGTTTTTCTTCGTTCGCAGCCTTTTTATTAATATTTAAATAAGAGAATCCTATATTCGGACCATGATAGGTGCTGATATCGATGCCGCGAGCTCCGTTCTTTCCGGCCTGAAACGTATGGATGTTGTCACGTTTTGCGGAAAGCGTAATTATCCGACCTTTTGAGACCAGTCCCTGGCGGGTTTCCTGAACACGAAATTGCTTGTCGGATGAAAACTCGGGTGCATCGCCGACTATCTCAAAGTTGCGGATCTGAGCTTCGCCGTCAATCCCGACGGTGCAGACGCTGGCGTTCGGATGACAGTGTGGCGGGAGAAATGCGTTCGGAGCCATTCGCCACTCAACCACAAAAAACGGAATGCCGCGAAAACCAACCCCAAATTCGACTTTTGGCTTTAGGCCTTCGAGAGCACCGACCTTTGCTTCCGGGACCGTTGCCAGATTTAGTTGTGCTGCTTTTGATGAGAAACCCTTTGCCGCCAGATCGTTTAAGTATTTCTCGATGTCAGCGAGGGAATTGGCGGGCGTCACCGACTGAGAGAGCAACGTGGAGACCAAGGCCGCCAAAATGAAAATGAAAAGCAGCCATCGTGAAAATGTCTTAAGGATTAGTATCATTACCTATCTGCGAACTTATTTGTAAGGGAGAGGACGTTAAAAGGCCTAACCTGTGCCTGAAAGACATAGGCTTTGACTGCAGGATCATTTGCTACGATCTCTTTGGCCTCTTTCTCTGATTCAGCCTCAAAGATAATTAACGCAGCGTTGTCCCAGTACTCTCCGTCCATTCCTCCGGTTAAGATCACTTTCCCCTTCTTAAGCTGTTCATTCCAGTATGTGCCATGTCCGGAAAGGGCCTGATTAGCTTCCTTGTCATCGGGCCACTTACCGGTATCTTTCCACTTGCCGAACAAGTCATACCGCAATCTGAGCAGGACGACGAAGCATTTGATGTTTTCCTTGTTAGCCTTGCCATACGTGCGGGCAGGCTTCTCTTGGGCCGCACCCGGCACGGCGTCAGAACGGTTCGGGGCTGTCTGTGCCCAAATGTTCGTTTGACACAATGTCAGAAATGCGAAAATCAATAACAATATCAAAATTTTTCCTTTTTCAAGTTTCATATCCATCACCTCTCTATGCGTTACCCATGTAATCGTTCCCTTGTTACCAAACTTCTTCAATTGTCATGCCCTACTCCAAACTAATTACTTGTAACGGCGTACAAATTTCCGTTCTCCGCTCCGAAGTAAACGACGCCATTAGCAACAACTGGTGAAGAATGTATCGCCTCATCGATCAAAAATCCGGCTTTTACCTTCCCGGTATTTTCATCAAATCCGAGCATTTCACCGCGAGCCGTACCGATATAAACGTGTTCACCTGCAATCGCCGGAGAGGAATAAATATTTAAGCCGACTTTCGCCCGCCAGATCTCTTTTCCAGTGTCCAAATCAACTTTCTGTAGAAATCGCCCGTCTGAGCTGCCGATGTAAACACTGTCATTAGTGATTGCAGGTGATCCGAGAATCCAGGAGTCGTCGTGGAGCGTTTTCCAGATCAATTTCCCGGTCATAGGCTCAAGGGCGTATAAATTGTAATCACGGCTTCCGAAGATTACTCGCCCGTTGGCCACTGCGGGGGAAGATTGAATTTCTCCGATCGGATAATACTTATTTCCTTCAGTCTTAAAACTCCAACGCATGTCGCCATGATCGGCGTTAATCGCATACATCTTTCCGTCAAGGCTTCCGACGTAAACTACTTTTTGAAAGACGGCGGGCGACGAGCGAACGCGACCGCCGGTCTTAAACTTCCAATTAAGTTTTCCGTTGATCGCATTGAGGGCGTAAACGTAGGAATCGCCACTACCGAAATAAACCCCTCCCAAAGCGATGACGGGCGAGGAGACCCAAAAATCCCATCCACCTTCTTCTGAAGTGGCGCAATCAGAACAACGGCCGTCAAAAGGAACGCTTGTACCAGTCTGGTAGTGCCACTTTACTTTTCCAGTCTGAGTACTCACGGCAAACAGGTGGTTGTCATCCGATTGAAAATACACCAGGTCGTTTTCTAAAGCCGGCGATGAACTGATACCTGCCGTGGCTTTGAATTTCCATTGCAAATTACCTGTTCCCGAATCCAGGCAATACAAGTAACCATCGCTGCTTCCGAAATAGATGCGGTTTGACGCGACCGCCGGCGAAGACGAAATTCTACCGCCCGCATGAAACTTCCATAAGACATGATTTACTCTCGAAAATCCGTTTCCGTCATACTTGCCGTTATGATCTAACCCGCCGCGAAACGTTTTTGTCCGTACATCTGAAGCGTTATCAGTCACAACCAGTTTCGGCGTTGCAACTTGCTGCGCAAACGCGACTGTTGACAGGACAAATAACAAAATTGTCAGCACATTACCGAAGTTTTTCATTCATTTCTCCCCGAACAAACCACATTTGGCGTTCCGTATCGAGCAGTCTCCAATTGCCGATTTAACTGACTCGAACTTGCTAACAATAAAAGGCGTGGTTGTTTCTATTTCTTCCTGATATACATCCCATCCCACGTCGAGTTCCACGTTTTGCCATCGTCTGTCGAAGTTTCGGCCGTCTGGCGAACTTTATCCGGGCCGAGGTTGTAAAACGTCATGTGAACCAGCACCTTGCCGTTCGGGGAATATATCGCACCTTCGTATCGGAGAACACCGTCCTTGAGTTCGCCGTCCATCATCCAATTGCCGCCACTGCTGTCCATGTAGGACTGGTGCCATTTCTTTGTGACGGGGTTGTAAAAGTTAAAGCTTTTGCCAATACTGCCGCCACCGCCGTCCCAGTTTTCCTCAATGATGCAACCCTCGGCAAGCATCACGACCTTATTTGTCCCAAGCTGCTGGCCATTTTTGCCAACAACATTCCAATCGCCAACCCAAAAATCAAAACCGCGATATTCAGGAATGTTCATACACACTTTGGCGGCTTTCGCGGCCATCGCAAGAAGATCTTTGAATCGCGGATCATCACTAAGGGCTACAAGATTGGGATCATTGCTAATGGCTGCCGGCTGAGGATATTTTGCCGCCAGAGCCTTGTTGAGCCACTCGAACGCCTTGTCTTTGTCCTTCATCAAGGCATAAACCGACCCCATCGCGTACATCGGAAGCGAAGCACGCGGAGTCGTCACAAGAATTTCATTTGCGTGTTGAAATGCACCGAGCGCCTGCTCATACTTTTTCAGACCAATATCCGAATACCCAAGTCGAATCCAGGCCCGGCCGTTTTTCGGCTCTGTTTTCGTAATGGCTTCATAGGCGGTCGCCGCCTCTTCCCATTTCTGAGCCTGAAAAAATTCGTCTGCTTTCTGGGTTTCGGGAGAAACCGGTGCCGTTTGAGCCAACGAAGGCAGCGCTGCAATGCTAAAAATGAAGATAATGATCGATAAAGCATTACGCTTTAATGATTTCATAAATGTACTCCTCCTCGTTATGTCTTGAATAATTCTGCAAAATAGTGTCAAACCCGAAGCGCACCAATTTATCTGCGCGAAAATATGAAACAACCGCTACTACCAAATCTTCACCCGTTCTTCCGGTGCCAAATACATACCGTCGCCAGGCTTCACTCCAAAGGCGGCATAAAACGGCGTGAAGTTTCGCAAAACGCCGATTACCACATATTGAAATGGAGAGTGCGGGTCAGTCGTAACCATTTCCCTTAATACCTCTTCGCTAAACTTGGCGCGCAAACATTGTGCATAGCCAATAAAAAAGCGCTGATCGCCGGTATAACCGTTAATGATCGGGGCCTCTTTACCATTCAGCGATTTCTTGTACGCAGCATAGGCGATGCTAACGCCCGTCAGATCGCCAATGTTTTCCCCGAGGGTTAATCGGCCGTTGACATGTAGTCCCTCTATCGGTGTGAATTGGTTGTATTGATCAACCAAGCGTTTGGTCAAAGCTTCGAACTTTGCCGAATCTCCGGCGGTCCACCAATCAACCAATCTTCCGTGACCGTTAAATTTACGCCCCTGATCGTCGAAGGCGTGACCGATCTCATGGCCGATCATCGCCCCGATCGCACCGTAGTTTACCGCTGCATCAGCTTTTGGATTGAAAAATGGTGGCTGAAGAATAGCGGCGGGAAAAACTATCTCATTAAGACCTTGATCGTAATATGCGGCAATCGTCTGAGGCGTTTTGAACCACATTCCAGTGTCGACCGGCTTACCCAAACGATTAAGATTGTATTGATACGTGAAGGTATTGGCCCGCATTAAATTCCCAATTGGGTCAGCGGCAACAATTCTTAAGCCGGAATAATCGCGCCATTTATCCGGGTAGCCGATCTTAGCTTTTATCAGGGATCGTTTTTCTTCGGCCTTGGCTTTGGTCTCGGGACTCATCCATTCCAAATTCTGAATTCCAACCCTAAACGCTTCCAGCAGATTGGTCACTAACCTTTCTGCTCCAACCTTGGTTTCCTTAGAAAAATACCGTGTGACGTAAACCCGCCCGACCGCCTCGCCCATATACTGGTCCAGAAGTGTGACAGCTGTTTTCCAGCGCGGGGTTTTCTCCTGAAGCCCCCCAACCAGTCTTTGATTAAACTGGAATTCGGCATCCTTAAACTCGCTCGAAAGGTAGGGAGCGGTTGCGTTCAGTGTTTGAAACCGCAGGTAGTTTTTCCAATCTTCCAAGGGAACACCCGTGATGATGTTGCCCAAAACTTGATAATAGCTGGGTTGGGCAACGATGATTTCTTTTTCTCCGCTAACACCTGCCCCTTTCAGAAGTTCATCCCAAGCAATCTGTGGTGAGATTTTTTTCAGATCTCTGACGGCTACTAGATTGTAAGTGGCCTTAACGTCGCGGCTCCTCTCGACAGACCAATGAGCTTTAGCAAGTTGATATTCAATGGCGATGGTCTTTCCCGCTCTGGCGTCAGGGTTGTCAAATCCTGCCAGAGTGAAAAGTTTGACAATATAATCGCGATATTTGACTCGGAGCTTTTCATGCTCATCCCCTTTATCCAAATAATAGTCACGATCAGGGAGGCCGAGACCACCTTGATACAGATGTTCAAGGGCCCTGGTCGGATCTCCCGTATCCTTGTGTACTTCGCAGATAATTGGGGTTTTGATACCCAAGTAGTTGGCTCTACCAAAGAAACCGGTCAGGGCATTTTTGGATCTCAGCTTATCAATTTCGGCCAAGTAGGAGGCGACCGGAGCGACGCCTTTACCGTCAACCAGGGAGGTGTTTATTAGGCTTTTGTAAAAATCACCGATTTGCTGCTCGATTGTGCCCGCCTGACTATCGGTTTTCTTTGCCATGTCCTCAACAATCTCGCGCTGATGGTTCGCGCTCTTCTCAAACAACTTTGGGACAACGCCCCACCATGGCTGGTCACCCGGGATCTCGGCTGTCGCAATCCACCCTCCATTTACAAACTTGAAAAAATCGTCCTGAGGCCGGACGTTTTTGTCGAACGTTGTGAAATCGATCCCACTGGCGTTGTCGTAAGGATTCACAGGACTTTCGGCTTTTTTTTCATTCTGGCCGCACGGAGCCACAGTCAATATGGCTAATGCGATAGAAATCGCCACGAAACTTTTTATGTGATTGAAAAATGTCCCCATTGTCCGAAGATGTGTCCTTTATTGAGTAGACACAGATCTATTGACGCCTTAAATATGTAAAATCGTAATCCAGATTCCAAGTCTTGCCGCCGTCTGTCGAGGCTTCAGAATATTGACGGACACGATCGGCCGAAAAGTTAAAAAACGTTAGCCGTCGAAGGACCTTTACACCGTCCGGTCTGTGCGATTCGCCTTCGAAACGCATCGCTCCATCCTTAAAAACGCCAGAAAACTCGCTCACCCCGCCCGTGTTGTCCGCCCAGGTCTGCCTCCATTTGTGCAGATTTGCATCGTAAAAGTTAATGCTCTTGCCGCTTCCCGCCGGACCGCTGTCCCAGTTTTCGAGAATGATGCAGCCATTTTCGATCCGCTCGATGCGGCTCTGGCCAACCTGCTGCCCTTGCGGGTTCTGAACATTCCACTCGCCGATCCAAAAGTCGAACTGTTTGTGTTCTGCGCCGTAGAGACAAGGTTTTGTGAGCTTATCGACTAACTCAACAAGCGTCTGAAACCGTGTTTTGTCGTCGCGTAACGCGGACAGATCCGGGTCCGTCGTGAGCGGGACAGTTGGTGAATAGCCGGCCTCAATTGCCTTTGTTAGCCATTCAAACGCCTTGCCTTTATCGCTTATTTTTGCGTACGAGATCCCAATGTTATACATCGCAAGCGATCTATTCTGTTCGGGCATCAGCTTTAACGCTTGCTGATGGGCGACGATAGCTCGCTCGTAAAGGCCTAACTTATGCAGTGAAATGCCAAGGCGATACCAGGCCCGGGCATTTCCGGGGTCCGCATTCGAAACCGCCTCAAACGCCTGCGCCGCTTTTTCCCAGTCCTGGGCCTGAAAAAGCTCATTCGCTTTTGTCAGTAACGTTGGGTCAGGCGCGGTCTGTGCCATAACAGCCAAGCTGGCCGCTAAGAGTATCGTCGATAAAGCTAACCTACTAATATTGACCATTGCCTGCCACCGTTTTCGCTTTTGTCCGAATACACAAGAATAACGCCTTTTGGTACAATGAGAAGTACCACTTTATGAATTATTAAGGAGCCACTTTGAGAGAAGTATTCAACCTGGAATTGTTCCTATCCGGGTCAATTAAACGGGACAACGAAAGTCAGACTCTCGTTGAGAAGATATCCGAAAGTCTGAGAAAAGCGATCCTGCTCGGCCGAATTGGAGTAGGAGCCAAGCTACCTTCGAGTCGTCGTCTCGCTTCAGAGTTGAAAGTCTCCCGAAACACGGTTTTGGCCGCCTACGAACAATTGATCTCGGAAGGCTATCTCGAAGGAAAACGAGGATCAGGAAGCTTCGTTGCCAAAGAACTCCCGGAAGATCTACTCCAAGCTTTAACTACAAATAAATCAGTTGCAGGAAAAATTTCATCAGGCAGAGCCGTCGCCAAGAGAACTGAAAGGATCCAAGGGCTTGCTCTCAGCTTTTCAAATGAACCGGACAAGCCGCGGGCCTTTCAGATCGGGTTTTCAGCGATAGCTGAATTTCCGATCGAAACCTGGACCCGAATATTTACCCGGCGACTTCGTAATTTGCCGCGAAAGTCGCTGGACTATTCCGACCCGCGCGGATACTTGCCGCTTAGGGAATCCATTGCAAAATATCTGGGAGCTTCACGGGGTGTTTCATGTGAGGCGTCACAGGTTTTTATCACCGCAGGGTCGCAGCAGGCGCTTGATGCTATATTCCGCACCCTGCTTGACGAAGGTGACGACGCTCTAATTGAGGATCCAAATTATTTGGGAGCGCGCGGTGCTCTGCTGGCAGCAGGGGCCAAGCTAATACCAGTTCCGCTTGATAAAGAGGGGTTTGACATCAGACTAGGAAGTACGCTTTCGCCAAGAGCCAAGCTTGCTTACGTCACGCCTTCGCACCAGTTTCCGTTTGGCGTGACCATGAGTCTTTCGCGCCGTCTTGAATTGCTTGAATGGGCAAGTCGAAAGTCCGCTTGGATCATCGAAGACGACTATGACAGCGAGTTTCGCTATCGTGGGCGGCCGCTGGCCGCTCTTCACGGACTCGATACGAGTGGCCGCGTGGTCTATACAGGAACGTTTAGTAAAGTTTTGTTCCCGTCGCTTCGCCTCGGCTATCTCGTTGTTCCTCCGGATCTCGCTGGCGTTTTCGAACAAACGCTGACATTTATGGCCTTTCACGCTTCGATGATCGAACAAGCAGTCCTTACAGATTTTATCAACGAAGGGCATTTTGGCAGGCACATCAGAAAGATGCGGATCCTATATGCCGAACGGCAAAAAACAATAATTTCGGCGATCGGTGAGGATCTCAGCGGCGTGATTGAGGCTCAGGATGCGGACGCCGGAATGCACATCATCGGATGGCTAAAAGGAGGATTAAAGGCCCAGGTTGTTGCCAATGAAGCGTTGAAAAATGGGGTTTACACGCCCCCTCTTTCTTTCTTTTGTATGAACGCCAAGCCGCCCGAAGGCCTTCTTATGGGTTACACGGGACTCAGTAACACCGAAATCAGGCGTGGCGTTCGTCGTCTGGCGAACGTGCTTTCAAAGATGAAATTGTAGTAAGCACGCGTCAAACTAATTGGACATAATATGCCTACGTTCTCAGACTTTTCAATAACCTTACAAGCCGTGTACCCGTATTCCAGTCAAGAGTTTCACCTTCACAAATATGCAGGTTATTAATTTCTCTTATGCTTTCGGGCGGCTCTCCGCCGTAGCTATCCCAAACAACGACAACGCGATTATTCAATACGGCCATTGCCATACTGATCTGCACCAGTTTCCGGGCGCTCAATTCCAATTCGCCAATTTTGTTTGGAATACAGTCATTTGACCCGATAAGAAAAACGGCCACTTGGCATTGCCGCATCGTGGCCAATTCAGATTGTGGTAGAAAGTTACCGGGCATTTCGACCTGATACACAATATCATCAAGATCGGCGAGTTCGAGCACAGTTTGCAGCTGCCCATTTTTGTCAGAAACGGCTCCATCATTTCCGGCGGCTAAATAAACGCGTCCCGTCACCGAATTTGATTCGCCGGTACGTGTAAATAGCAGTGGCTTTGACTCTGGCTTTGGCCGCGGAGTCAGCGGAGTGGTGTCTTCGGCAGGATCGCGGCATTCAATAAAGGTAGCCAGTTCGTCCAGATCGATTCGTAAACGTGCCGGTTGTCCGCGTTTTCCAACCGTCATCGTGCCCAGTTCGGCAGCGTGACAAACGCTGAAGAAACTAACAGCGATTGCCTCGATGTCTTTTTCATCCAGCTTGAATAGGTCCAATTCTGGGTGCGAATCTTTCCAATAAATAGCCGCCTCGATCCGCGTGACGATTTTGAGCTGCTGCTCGTAGAACGATCGTAAGGCTCCAAGATATGTCGGAATAGAACGTAAAATACGCCGGTGCATTTCGCATTCGGGCTTGATCCTCTCCGCCAATTCCTGCCCCATTCCACTAAGTTTGAGCCTTTCACCCGACCTTTCCAGAATGCCCCAAAATTCATAAGCCGCTATTTTTCGGGCATCAAATACCCGCCGAGGCTCTGCATTCATCGCCTCAATAACAGTCGCACCAAACGGTTTGTTCTTAAAAAATCTCACTACCTCACGAACATCGTTGGCAGTCGCCAAAGTTGGCAGACTTGTGTCGACCAACTCCGAGATCGGGTCTAAAGATTCGACATCGTCATCGAGATCCGGCGGAAGCGGGATATTAAAATGTTGCGGACCGCGATTTGACCTCGACAATATCTCCGCCGCCTTTTGGAAATTGCTTGCTGTTACTTCCATCTGCATCGATCTACCTCCTAGCCTTGCAATGCTTGCCGTCCATCTGAATTTGTCGGGTCGAGCTCGAATCGTTTTATCTTCGCGTTCAGAGTCGTTAGCTTGATACCCAACATCCTGGCAGCATCACTTTGCTTTCCATTTGTCAGATAGAGCGCATGGCGGATCATATCGGTCTCAAACTTTTGGATCTGATCGCTCAGCTTAAATCCGTCGCCGAATTGAAGTCGGCCGGGGGCCGTTATATTCTCGACTTCGGAAAGTAATTTATTTGCCAATTCGTGAAGGATTCCGATACGCGGAGTCGTTACCTGTTGCCAGACCTGTCTGGTGAAATATGCTTCGTTTGGTTTGTTGCGACTGAACATATTTAATTTATTGGTTAAAATCTATTTCTTCTTGGATACAGTTCTTTTTTACAGAACCGATCCACCTCTCGTCTTTAATTAAATTTGTTTTTTCTCAATTTTTATCAATTTCAAACCGTAAGCGGATCGGTCTAATTGAGGAAGTATTCCCAATTTGACGAGTCGCACATGACGTTCTGCGTTGTCGGACTCGTGAGAATCAGGGCAAATATTGGAGTATCATGCTATTTGGTCGTCGCTATTTGTGTGAGAGTCGGAAATGAAGCAATGCTGCTTTAGAAAGCTCGGGTAGAAATTTGTTCATAACATAGAACGGTTGCGTAGGATACAAAACCTATCAAAGGAGGGAAGCTGCCACTATCGCGGTTTCGTCTCAGGAAACAAACGCTCCATTAATTGGGTAGTTTAGGGCGGTCCAGAATGTTATCTCACAATCCATGTCACAAACGCAAAACGGGCACCTCATCGGTGCCCGTAACTTGTTGATTTAATTGGCTCCGCAGGTAAGACTCGAACTTACAACCCTTCGGTTAACAGCCGAATGCTCTGCCATTGAGCTACTGCGGAATATGGCACGCCCATAAGGGCGAACCTAAAGATTAAAAAGTTCGCCCTCAGTTGTCAAGTATATTTGGAAAACGCTTGGCAGTTTCTATAATACTCGCTTATCATCGATGCAATTAATGGCGGACGCAAAAAACCGCCGGTTCTGACAAACAGGCCCAATCGACGTATAATCGTTCTTTTAAGACGGGAGCGATCTTCATTTGCAGCACGAAACCATCATAATTCTCGATTTTGGCTCGCAATACACACAGCTTATCGCCCGGCGCGTACGCGAGCAGGGTGTTTACTGCGAGATACATCCATTTCACTTGTCGGCGGACACGATCGCGGCAAAACGGCCGATGGGCGTGATACTGTCGGGCGGGCCATCCAGCGTAACGGATGACGGCGCTCCGCATGTGGCAGCAGATTTTTACGAGAAGACTAATGTACCGATATTAGGGATTTGCTACGGTATGCAGCTCGTCGCTCTCGACCTCGGTGGTGCGATCGAGCCGGCCGCTCGGCGCGAATACGGCCACGCAAAGGTCAAAATACTGAGCGGAAAGACGTTTCTCTTTAACGAACTGCCTTTCGAGCTTGATGTCTGGATGAGTCACGGCGACCACATGACGCGGCTGCCCGACGGTTTTCATCCAGTTGCGACCAGCGAAGACATCCCGACCGCTATTGAGAACCCGGAACGCGGTATTTACTGTGTCCAATTTCATCCCGAAGTGAGTCATACGCCGCTTGGGAAAGAGATCCTGCGAAATTTCTTGTTTGGTATTTGCGGCTGTAAAGGCGACTGGACACCCGCGCAGTTTATCAAGGAAGAGGTCGATAAGATCCGCGACATCGTTGGGCCGACCGGCAATGTTGTGTGCGGGCTGTCGGGCGGCGTCGATTCGACGGTCGCGGCGGTGCTTGTGCACGAGGCGATCGGTGGACGGCAAACGTGCATTTTCGTCAACAACGGCCTGCTCCGCGCCGGTGAGTTTGAAGACACGCTAAAGCTCTACAAAGATCATCTACGATTAAACGTCACCGGTGTCGATGCGAGCGAAGATTTCTACGCGGTGCTAAAGGATGTCGTCGATCCGGAGCTAAAGCGAAAAGCGATCGGCGGTAAATTCATAGATATTTTTGATGCCGAGGCGAAAAAGATCGGTGACGTCAAATGGCTCGTCCAGGGTACGCTTTATCCCGATGTGATCGAATCAGTAAGTTTGCATGGCTCGTCCGTCACCATCAAATCGCACCATAACGTCGGCGGACTACCCGACAAAATGAATTTAGGGCTAATTGAACCCTTGAGAGAGCTTTTCAAAGACGAGGTCCGACTGATCGGAAAAGATCTTGGCATTCCAGACGAAATTTTACAGCGTCATCCATTCCCCGGCCCCGGCCTCGGGGTGCGAATCCTCGGCGAGATCACGCCGGAAAAGGTCGAGCTGCTCCAAAAAGCAGACCGCATTTTTATCGAGGAACTGCACAATTTCGGCATCTATGGCGATGTCTGGCAGGCATTCGCCGTGCTGCTTCCGATACAATCAGTCGGAGTGATGGGTGATTTCCGCACTTACGAAAAGACCGTTGCTCTGCGAGCGGTCACCTCGACCGACGGCATGACCGCCGACTGGGCGCGTCTGCCGCATGATTTTCTTGCGGCGGTTTCGTCCCGCATTACAAGTGAGGTTCGCGGCGTAAATCGCGTCGTTTACGACATCTCGTCAAAACCGCCTAGCACGATCGAGTGGGAGTGAAATTTTTGGTCCGGTCCGGACCAGGATGGACCAAGGTGGACCACCTGGGATTTAATATTTTATATGCCTAGATCCCCAATCGTTGAATTTCGTAATGTTGGATATTCTATATCTGGAGTGCCGATTCTCGATGGCATTGACGCACGGGTTTTTCGCGGAGAGATATTGGTCTTGCTTGGCGAATCCGGCTGCGGCAAAACGACCACACTCAAGCTCATTAACCGCTTGATCGAACCGACCTCGGGTGAGGTGGTGGTTGAGGGCAAACCGACGACCGAATGGGATTCTATCGCCCTGCGGCGGCGTATCGGTTATGTACTGCAGGACGGCGGACTGTTTCCGCATATGACGGTCGGACAGAATGTCGGGCTTACGTTGAGCTTGCGTGATACAGATAGCGCGTCGATTTGTAAAAGGGCGAACGAGATGCTTGCTCTTGTCGGTCTCGACCCAGGCCGTTTTGCGGATCGCTATCCGCATGAGCTCTCCGGCGGACAGCGTCAGCGCGTCGGGGTCGCCCGTGCTTTGGCCGCCGATCCCGATCTGCTGCTGCTTGACGAACCGTTTGGAGCTCTCGATGCCATCACGCGGACAAATCTGCAAAAGGAATTTGCCCGACTGATCCGTGAATTAGGCAAAACAGCCGTTTTTGTCACACACGACCTGCACGAGGCGATGCTGCTGGCATCAAGGATCGCTCTGATGGAAAAAGGAAAGATAGTTTTGCTCGACACGCCGGACGATTTTAGGCGATCCGACATTCCGCTTGTCCGGGCATACCTCGACACAGTTATGGTCAAGACATGATCAGGGGTATTATTTAGGCAGTAACATTAAAAAATCATGAAAAAAGAGAAACAAAACAGACGCGAGTTTCTAAAGACGGGGGCGGCCGGCTTGGCCGCAATTGCATTATTTCGCAATGCAAAAGGCGAAATAGTAACCATCCCGGACGGTGACCCGTTTCAGGAGCTTGTCGAGGTCAATATCACCGAGCTTCAGGCAAAGATGAAATCGGGCCAGCTCACGTCGCGGCGGCTCACGGAAATGTATCTCGAACGCATCAAGCAGATAGACACCAAAACGCGCTCGGTCCTCGAGCTAAATCCGGACGCTCTGGCGATCGCCGATCAGATGGACAAGGAGCGGAAAAAAGGGAAGATACGCTCGATGATGCACGGCATACCCATTCTGATCAAAGACAATATCGACACCGCGGACAAAATGCATACAACCGCCGGCTCGTGGGCACTTTACGACGCTCCGACGCCGAAATTCGATGCGTTTGTCGCAGAAAAACTACGTAAAAGCGGGGCCGTCATCATGGGCAAGACCAACCTAAGCGAATGGGCGAATTTTCGTTCGACCGGCACTCCCACCCGCCAAACGAGCGGATGGTCGGGCCGCGGCGGTCAGACGAATATGCCTTATTTTCTCGATCAGAATCCGAGCGGCTCAAGCTCAGGTTCAGCCGTGGCGGTCTCTGCGAATCTCATACCGGTTGCTATTGGCAGCGAGACCAATGGCTCGATCATTTCACCGGCGGTGACGAACGGAATCGTCGGCATCAAACCGACCGTCGGCCTGGTCTCACGAAGCGGCATCATACCGATCTCGCACTCGCAGGACACTGCGGGTCCGATGGCTCGCAGTGTCACAGATGCCGCGATCGTCCTTACCGCGATCGCTGGAATGGACCGACGCGATCCGGCGACGGCCAATGCCGACAAGCGCAAGGATAAGGACTACACAAAGTTCCTCGACGTGATGGGCCTTAAGGGCGCACGACTTGGCCTTATTACGTCCCCGCCGCAGCGGCCGGTAATGCTCGAAGCGTGGAAGGCATTCTACGAGCCATTTATCCAAAAGCTCCGCGATGCAGGTGCGACACTTGTCGATGTTAAATTTCCCGACTTCGGCCAGACGGCGGGTGCTGACCGATTGGCGGTTCTTGAATACGAGTTCAAGGCTGATCTCAATAAGTACCTCACCGCTCGTGGTGGCCAAAATAAGACCCTCGCCGACATCATCAAATTTAACGAGGACAACAAAGACAAGGAGCTTCAGATATTTGGCCAAGAGCTGTTTACCCAGTCTCAGGCCAAGGGCGACCTTACCGACAAGGCGTACATGGACGCTCTTGCCAGAGCGCAGAAACAAACCCGCGAGGACGGCATCGACAAACTGCTCGCCGCTAACAAGCTCGATGCGCTCGTCGGCCCGACCGCCGGAGCCTTGTGGTCGATCGCGGCCGTTGCCGGCTATCCGTCTATAACGGTTCCGCTGGGCCTGCGTGATATTCCGGCGGCACCCGCGCAAGGGAATATCCCGGTGAGCACCGCGTCTATACAGACAGCCGGAATGTTCTTTTTCGGTGCGGCCTGGAGCGAGCCAAAACTGATCAAGTACGCCTATGCATTCGAACAGCTAACAAAAGGACGCGTCGCTCCGCAGTTTTTGCCGACGATTCCGAAGAAGTCCTAGAGGGAAACGCCGCGCCACGGGGTATAATTTGGAGTTCATACGATTCCTCCAACAAAATTGGATCGAGCTGTTCACGCTGACCCGCGAGCACATATTCCTTGTCTTCATTTCGACGGGATTTGCCATCTTGATCGGTGTTCCGCTGGGTGTTCTGCTTACGCGGATCAAATCGCTCCAGACGCCGATCCTCGGCTTTGCCAACATCATGCAGACCGTACCGAGCCTCGCCTTGTTCGGCCTGCTTATTCCGATCCCGTTTATCGGCGGCATCGGAGCACGCACGGCGATCATTGCGCTTGCCCTGTATGCGTTGCTGCCGGTGATACGCAATACGGTGACCGGAATTTTGGGCATTGATCCGAAGATAAACGAGGCCGCCGTGGCTATGGGCATGACCGGCTGGCAGCGGCTGAAAATGGTCGAATTGCCGCTGGCTATGCCGGTGATACTGACCGGAATTCGTGTTGCAGTTGTAATCTCAATCGGAGTCGCAACGGTCGCGGCGGCGGTTGGAGCGGGTGGGCTGGGGACGTATATCTTCCGCGGCCTGCGGCAAAATGACAATAATCTGCTCCTCGCCGGAGCGTCCGCCTCGGCACTGCTGGCATTGCTCTGCGATTTTGCGTTGGGGCAATTTGAAAAAAGCTATGAGATCGGCGAGCGGGCATCTGCCGGACGCAGGCGATTCGTCGCGCTTGGCGTGGCCGGGGTTTTGGCTTTGATCGTCGGTCTCGGATCTATTTCAAATTTCAGATCTGAAAATTCAAATACAAATAAAGATATTGGCTCCGGGATTGATAAAGGCAGACAGAAGATCGTCATTGGCTCGAAGGATTTTACCGAGTCGGTGATTTTATCTGAAATTCTGGCCCAAATGCTTGAGAAACATGGAATTGCGGTTGAGCGGAAACTTGAACTCGGCGGCAATCTCGCCCACGAAGCCCTTTTGTCAAAGCAGATCGACGTATATCCCGAATATACCGGTACAGCCTACACTGCAATTCTAAAGCACACGCCGATCACCGATCCGCGGGCGGTTTACGACCAAACTAAGGCCGAATACGCCGATATGTTTAAGCTTAGCGTGAGTCCGCCGCTCGGATTTTCCAATGATTTTGCGATCCTCGTACGCGGCGAGGTCGCACGGCAGAACAACATTAAGACTATTTCCGACGCCGTGCCGCTTGCAAAAAATTGGCAAGCCGGGTTTGGCCAGGATTTTATGTCGCGGGCGGATGGCTATCCAGGTTTTTCGCGAGTCTATGGATTTAATTTTGCTAAACAGCCGCGTGAGATGGACTTGTCGCTGACCTATCGAGCATTGCAATCAAGCGAACTCGACATCATCGCAGGCAATTCGACCGACGGCCTGATCGCCGCTCTCGACCTTTTCCAGCTCGCCGATGACAAACATTACTTCCCGCCTTATCAGGCCGTTTTTATAGCTCGACCGGAAGCGAGCGAAATGCTGAATGAGACTTTTGAACAACTAAAAAATGCGATCTCGACCGAAGAAATGCGGCGGCTTAATTATGAAGTTGACGGTAATAAGCGGTCCCCGAAAGATGTGGCCGCAGCTTGGTTGGCCGAAAAGAAATTCTAATTATGAACTTTCAGTTGATCAGCGAGGCCATAGTAAAATTTGTCAACGGTACATTTCCAAGATCGGCTGAATTGGAACTAGCAGATGCTTATGGAGATGAGGCGGCCCACGACGTGCGGGCCGTATTTGATAAGGCGATGGATTGCCCCGTGGACTGGAGTTCTCCCGAAATGAACATGAATATAGCTCTTGGCATATTAGCCGATTTTATGGCGGTTGAGCTGCCCCAACTATCCCCGGAGGCGAAAGAGCGTCTAAATTACTGTTACATTATGTGTTGGAAATAAGCCATGATTGACCTTGGCACAACGAGAGAAATCAATCCGGGCTGAAATAAACTTGCTATTTCCCGTAAACTGTTGTAATCTCAAAATTTGATAATTCCGTATCTCATCCATCGACGGTAAACTCGCTTATATGTTTAAGCGTAATAGATAGTTCGAGAGACGGTACTTTAATAACTGTTAGAAGATGTTCCCTGAAAAGGTGAGCTCCTCGAACGTAGATCCTTCCTTGCTACCGTTACACTGAAGAACCTGTCCGCGTTAGTAGCTTCTTATTATATCCTTAGGAATCTGTTCGGAACCCGTACTCTCGAGCCTTTTGTGTGCTCAGCGCGACGGCCTCCGGTAAAACTCTATAGTTTGTCCGGTTGACGCGAACCCTCTTCAAGTAGATAAAGATCTTAATTACAAATGACTTTTAGCGATTTAGGCTTGCTGCCGTTTTACACGGACAAGTGCGCCTCATTGGGTTTCACCACGCCTACACCCATTCAAAAACAGGCAATTCCGGTTCTTTTACAGGGCGGAGACATTCTTGCCAGTGCCGAAACAGGCACGGGCAAAACAGCGGCATTTTTGCTGCCGATACTACAGCTTTTGGGCGATAACAAGGGTAAGCCGGGGACACGCGTTCTCGTGCTCTCGCCGACCCGCGAGCTGGCCAATCAGACCGAGGCCGCCTGTCGCGAATTTGCACCAAAGGGAATTTCATGCACGGCGATCATCGGCGGTGCCGGTTACAAACGCCAGATGGACAGCCTCCGGCGCGGTGCCAATATCATTATCGCGACACCGGGCCGTCTGATCGATTTTATGGATCAGGGGCTGATCAATTTTAGTGGCCTGACCCACCTCGTTTTGGACGAGGCCGACCGCATGCTCGACATGGGCTTTTTACCGTCGATCAAGCGGATCGTCAAGGTGATCCCGGCAAAGCGTCAGACGCTCTTTTTCTCGGCAACTATGTCACCTGAGATCGAGCACATCGCTTATGCAATGCTCAATGACCCGACATTTATCGAGGTTAGCCCACGCGGCAAGGCTGCCGGCCTGATCGAACAGACGGCATATCCGGTTGCTCAGCAGTCAAAAATGCCACTCTTGCTCGATCTGCTCGACAAAGAGGATTTTGACCGAGTGCTTGTGTTTACACGCACCAAACGCGGTGCCGACCGTATCGCTCACATTCTTGAGAAACGCTCGCACAAATCGAACCGCATCCACGGTGACCGTTCGCAGTCGCAGCGCGAAGCCGCTTTGCAGAGCTTTAAACTCGGACATACCAATGTGCTTGTCGCAACGGACGTTGCGGCCCGCGGCATCGATATTGATTCGGTATCACATGTGATAAACTATGATATACCCGAGGCACCCGAGGATTACGTTCACCGGATCGGCCGTACGGGTCGGGCCGGTAACAAGGGACGTGCGATCACCCTATTCACCATCGCCGAGGAGCACTCAATGCGGGCGATCGAAAAGCTGACCGGGGAAAGAGTAGAGCGGATTGTGCTGCCGGATTTCGGCGGACACACGGTAGCGGCATCGGCTCCGGTAAGAAAAGGCGCGGCGCCCGTCAGGAAATTTCGCTCGTTCGGCGGACGCCGCGGCAGATAGGTCCGCAGGGACTCACATGCCAGTAGCCCGCACCTAGGTAAGGGCTTTAAATATACACGAGTTCTTAACGGCAAGCTCAAATGGCGTAGTAGAGGAAAAAATTATGGCAGTAAAAGTTATAGCGTATGCAGTTGATGAGTCGATATCTATGATGTGTCCGGCATGTGATCTTGAGCAAAACCACAAGATCCAGACCGTCACCAAACAAGGTAAGATCACCAAGGCCGTCTGCGAAGCTTGCGAAACGGTCAGCACATTTACCCGAGGTGTGAAAACCTCGGTTTCGATGGGTACGGGCAAAAATGCTTCGCCGTACGACCGCTCACGCAAATACCGCAAGGGCCAGGCAATGACCCACGATAAATTTGGCCGCGGCGAAGTCACCGCCGTCATCGAACCGCAAAAGATCGATGTCCTATTCGGCGATCAGATGCGCCGCCTCATACACGCTCAGGTCTAGACGACCTTTCAATTCACAATAAAAAAGCGGCCCGTATTAAGCGAGCCGCCTTTTCCGTTTTGGGATTTCCGATTATCTTCGTCCCGATCGGAGGATCAGGCCTAAAACCAATCCGATTGCGGCCGAGATGAGGATCGTCTGCCCGGGCTTTTGCCGTGCAAATTCTTTTGCGTCCTCGACCAGCTCTTTCGGGTCTTTGTTCGAAAATTCTTTGAATTTGTCGCCAGCCTGAGCAAATTTTTCGTTTGCAAAATCCTTTGCCTTGGCCGCCGCATCCTGTATTCTCTGTCCGTATTCCTGTGCCTGCATCTTAAGTTCTCCTAAAAACTCGTCCGTTTCAACCTTGTCCGTAAAAGGCTCGCCCGCATGCGGCACGAGGCCCTGCTCCAATTCTCTTTCTGCTTTTTTTACTTCGGCTTCAAATTCTGACATTTTTTGATCCTCCAGGTAATTAAATAAATGCTGAGCGTAAGAGGCGCTCTTTCCCTTAATATTACAACCTCTCGGATGACGCCGCGCCCCACGATAGTTGTAACGAAATTTTACGATTGAAAGTTCGTGAGTTTTGCTCGAATTTGATGCGGATCGCTTTTACAGTTGACAACTATATTTTGAAAATGCGAACCTAGACGTTCCGGTAAGTAAGCACTTACTTTGGCGGGAGATATTATTGATAAAGGATCTTTTTAAATGTGATCATGTCGGCCGCATGACGGGCGACAAGCGGCGTGAGCAGATATTGCAGACGGCCGTCACCCTGTTTTCGCAGCGTGGTTTTAAGGGCACAACGACCAAAGAGATAGCGAAAGCTGCAGGTGTATCTGAGGCGATGGTCTTTCGCCATTTTGAAAATAAAGACGCTCTCTACGGTGCGATCCTCGATACCAAGGGCTGTCAGGACGGTGTTCATAGATTCCCATGGGAAGAAAATGAAACACTCCGAAAGGCGGTCGAACAAAAGGATGATTACGCCGTATTTTACAATATTGCGTTTGATGCTCTGAACAAGCACCAGTCAGATGCCGGGTTTATGCGGCTGCTCTTTTATTCGGCGCTTGAGGAACACGTGCTGGCTGAGCGTTTCTTTCACGAGTTTATCGAACGTATTTATGAATTTATCGGCGGTTATATCTCGGAGAGACAGCGTGACGGAGCGTTTCGCCAGATGAATCCGCGTATCGCCGTCCGCGCTTGGCTGGGGATGCTGATACATCATTCGCTAAACAATATTTTGTGGGACAAAAAGCGGGTCATCCTCGATATCCCAAACGAAGAAGCGGCAAAGAATTTTGCAGAAATCCTGCTTGGCGGGATCAGGTCGCAAAGGTCGGCCGGCGACAAATATCATGAGAGATAAGAAGATACTTTTTTTTCCGGCAGCGGTAATTTTGGCGGTTGTAGTCATCGGCAGCGGGTGCGGATCAGGTACAGCAAATACGAATTCGAACGCGAGCAACCAGCCCGCGACGGTCGATGTGACGACCGCGCAGGCCGTAGTCAAGCCGATCCCCACGTATTTTGAGGCGACAGGTAACCTCGCCGCTGATGCGCAGAGTGATGTTGCATCGACGGTGGCAGGCAAGATCGTTGAGGTCAATTTTGATGTCGGCAGCTTTGTAAATAAGGGGAGCGTCCTCATCCGGCTCGACGACCGCGATGCCCGCATCCGGCTCGAACAGGCCCAGGCTCAGGTTGAACAGCAGCGAAAAGCAGTCGCCCAATCGGTCGCCGCTCTTCGGCAGGCCCAGATACGCCTCGGGATAAAGGATGGCGAGTCGTTTGATATCGCCACATTTTCGCAGGTTAAATCGGTCACGGCACAGCTCGTTTTGGCCGAAAAGGAATTGACGCGTGCCCAACGTTTATTCGATACGGGTGATGTTTCAAAATCCACTCTCGATCAGAGGCGTTCACAGCGTGATGCCTTGATCGGACAGTTGGACGAGGCTCGTTCGAATGCGGCCGTTGCCGTCAGGGCGATAAATTCGGCGGAGGCTGCGGTCGTAACCGCACGATCCGGTGTCGCCACCTCTCAGACGCAGGTCGACCAGGCTCAAAAATCGATCGCGGATACCGTCATTTATGCTCCGCTCAGCGGTTACGTTTCCGAACGTGTTGCCGACCCGGGCGAATATATTAGCCCGAGCGCTCCAAATACCAAGATAGCTACGATCGTGAGGACGTCACCGCTTCGTTTGAGAATTGATGTTCCGGAACAATCGCTGGGCAAGGTTGCGTTGGGCCAGGGTATCTCGCTGCAGACAAGCGCTTACCCGGATCGAAATTTTGCCGGGGTGGTCGTGAGAATTTTGCCAAATGTAAACTCAACGGCAAGAACCCTGACCGTCGAGGCCGAGGTGGCCAACGGTGACGGCCTGTTAAAGCCGGGCCAATTTGCAACCGTGCGGATCTCGCAGTCCAAACCCGAAAACGCGATCATGGTCCCGGTTTCAGCCATCAAAACCGAGGGCGATATCAATAAGATATACATCGTCAAGGACGGCGTCGCTCGCGAACGCCTCGTCCAAACGGGACTGCTCGAAAACGATTTGATTCAAATAAAAACAGGCATTGCCGAGGGCGATGTTGTGGCGACTAGTAACGTCAATACTCTGGTTGACGGAATCCTGATCAGGCAAATGAATTAAGGGGTAAGGAAGTATGCAGTGGTTAGCTGAAGTCTGTGTAAAGCGTCCTGTTTTCGCCACGATGTTGGTTTTGTCACTCGTGGTCGTCGGTGCATTTTCGTTTTTGAGCCTCGGTGTCGACCTTTTCCCGAAGATCGATTTTCCAACGATCACGATTACGGTCGTAAATCCGGGAGCCTCGCCACAGGAAATAGAAACCGAAATTACGGATAAGGTCGAGGAAGCCGTCAATACGATCAGCGGCATAGACGAGCTGCGGTCGAGCTCGGTCGAGGGCATCGCACAGATATTCGTTCAATTTGTTCTTGAAAAGGATGTCAACGTCGCGGCCCAGGAGGTCGAGAATCGCGTGCAGACCGTGATCCCCCGTCTGCCCGAAACCGCAAAGCAGCCGACCGTGCAAAAGCTGGACACCGACGCCGCTCCGGTGCTGCGTATTTCGATCTCCGCACCGACGTCGCTCCGCGAAGTGACGGATGTCGCTAAACACAAGATCAAGGAACGCATAGAATCGATCAACGGTGTCGGCCAGATCACGATCATCGGCGGGCAGGAGCGCCAGATCAATGTCTGGGTCGACCCCGACAAAATGCGTTCATATAACGTGACGGCGGCCGAAGTTTCGGGTGCGCTAAAGATCCAGAATATGGAGTTTCCGTCGGGGCGCATTGACGAGGGCCAGACGGAGACGGCCGTCCGAACCGTCGGAAAGATACAGAAACCCGAAGAATTTAACGATGTGGTCGTCGCGACCCGTGGCGGGTACCAGGTGAAGATAAAGGATCTCGGTTACACCGAGGACGGCGGCGAAGAGGTCCGCTCAGAAGCACGTCTGAACGGCACGCCGGCGGTCACCTTGATCGTTTCAAAGCAATCGGGCCAGAATACGGTCGCGGTTGCCCGCGAGATCAAGTCCCGTCTGAAAGAGATAGAAAAAACACTGCCCAACGGGTTTCAGATGCGGGTGATCGGCGATAACTCGATCTTTATCGAGAATTCACTCAGTTCGATCGAGGAGCATCTTATCCTCGGTTCGATACTTGCGTCGATCGTCGTTTTTCTTTTCCTTTGGAGTTTTCGGTCAACATTTATCGCCGCTATGGCGATCCCGACATCGATCATTTCGACCTTCGCACTTGTCTATGCGATGGGTTACACGCTCAACCAGATAACGATGCTTGCGCTGACGCTGATGGTCGGTATCGTGATCGATGACGCGATCGTAGTGCTTGAAAATATCTACCGGTTTGTCGAAGAAAAGGGGATGAATCCATTTCAGGCGGCGATCGAGGGCACGCGCGAGATCGGCCCCGCCGTTATGGCGACGACGCTCAGCCTGATGGCCGTGTTCGTTCCGATCGGGTTTATGCAGGGCATCGTCGGCCGCTTTATGTCGAGCTTTGGCCTTACTGCGTCATTCGCAGTCGGTGTTTCGTTAATCGTGTCATTTACGCTGACGCCGATGCTAGCCGCCCGGCTGATCAAACCCAAGAAGGCCGAACCTGAAAAAGAAAAGGACGAGATTCGCGGCGACGGACAGCTGCAATTGTCAGAACCCGAAAAATCAGATAGCCATTACACAGGGTGGTTTCGCCATGTCGATGGCGTTTATGCGTTTCTGTTGCGGTTTTCGATGGCCCATCGCTGGGTGATAATCACGCTCGTCGTCCTCGTTTTTTTGAGCATCGTCCCGCTCTTTATGTTCGTCGGTAAAAACTTTTTGCCGATCGATGATCAGTCACAGTTTGAGATCTCGATCCGTGCACCCGAGGGGTCGAGTCTTAGCGGCACTGCCCAGATATTTGAACGTGTCGCCGCCGAGATACGCAAGATGCCGGGTGTCACCGATACGCTCGCAACCATCGGCGGCGGCCAGCAGCAGGTGGTAAATGCAGGTTCGATCTACGTAAAACTGAGCGATATGAAAGATCGCGCAAAGTCGCAGGAAATGTTAATGGCCGACGCCCGCGAAGTACTAAAAACAATACCGGGTGACCTGCGAACCGGTGTCCAGCCGGTGCAGGCGTTCTCGGGCGGCGGATTTCGAGCGGCCAACGTGCAGTTTCTGATCTCCGGCCCTGATCTGAAAAAGCTCGAAGAGTATTCATCTAAAATCCTTGAGAAAATGAAATCCATACCGGACGCGGTCGATGTCGATTCGACGCTGATCAGCGGCAAACCGGAGGTCCAATTAGAGGTTGACCGCGACACGGCGGCCGATCTCGGCGTTCGCGTGGGTGACGTTTCGCAGGCCTTGAATACATTGGTTGCGGGCCAGGACGCGACGACGTTTAATCAAGGTTCGGATCAATATGACGTTACGGTGCGTGCGATCAATCCGTTTCGGTCGAGTCTCGAGGGGCTCAAGCGAATGATCGTCCCGTCGGCCAAGCTGGGCTGGGTGACACTCGACCGCGTAGTAAAAACAACAAACGGTACCGGCCCCAGCTCTGTCGATCGGACAAACCGGCAGCGGCAGGTGACGCTGCTTGCGAATACAAAGCCGGGCGGATCGGCGACAAGCATCACCGGAGCGATCAACGATTATGTCAAGGAGCTAAATTTACCGAGTGGGTATCGGACGGGCTATGTCGGCCAATCAAAAGAGCTTGGTAAATCGCTGTATTACTTTGCTCTCGCATTCGTTCTTTCGTTTATTTTTATGTATATCGTGCTGGCGGCGCAGTTCGAGTCGTTTATCCATCCGGTGACGATCCTACTCACGCTGCCGCTCTCGATCCCGTTCGGAATTTTGAGTCTTCTCGCCACTGGACAAACGGTCAATATCTTTTCCGGTCTCGGTTTGCTGCTTTTGTTTGGCGTTGTGAAAAAGAACGCTATCCTGCAGATCGATCATACAAACGGGCTCCGTTCAAAAGGCATGAGCCGGTATGACGCGATAATTCAGGCCAACCGCGATCGTCTGCGGCCTATTTTGATGACGACGATCGCGCTTGTCGCCGGTATGCTGCCGCTCGTTTTTTCAAGCGGTGCCGGATCGGGTACGAACCGGTCGATCGGTGTACTTGTCGTTGGCGGCCAAACGCTGTGCTTGCTGCTGACCTTGCTCGCGGTGCCGGTATTTTACTCGGTATTTGATGATCTCGCAGAGCTGCGGCTTTTCAGATATCTGAACAATTTTGCGGCATTGCTCTTTGGCGGAGCTAGACGGCGTCTGGCCGGGGCAACGAGTTCGATTGTTGGAAGTGTTAATAAGTGAACCCGTTTTCCCCCAGAGGAATCGGTTTTTTCTCTCGAAATGGTTCGTTGAGCTTTATGAAAGGGCGTGCATTTTTATTTATTTTATTTGCCTTGGGTATAGCCGCCGGCCGATCGCCTGCGCAGGTCGCATCGCCGACGCCGACACCGGCCGCGTCAGTTACGGATAAGCAAAATGTTAATCCGGGGGATCTGCAGGGCGTTCCTGAGATCGCGCCGCAGTATCGTTCGGATGATCGCAGCCTACCAGATCTGGGCCGCGTCGGGGTCGAATTGACCCGGCAAAAATCACTCACGCTTCGCGAGGCGATCGAACTCGCAATGGACAATAATCGCGACATCGAGGTCTCGCGAAAGACCGAAAGCATGTCCGAATTTGACCTCTTCGCGGCCCGCGGTTTTTACCAAACGCGGCTGACAGGTCAGGCCTACTACGACCGTTCGACCGTGCCAAACGTAAGCATTTTTAGCAGCAATCAAAAAACGACTCAGGGCACGCTGGTCGGCAACGCCGCTCTCCAGGCTTTCGTCCCAAAATTTGGAACTGTTTTTACCGGTACTTTTAACAACCAGCGTTTGACTACGGATAACCCGATCTCGATCCTTAGCCCACAGCTAAACTCGAGCCTCGGGTTTGCCGTCCTCCAGCCGCTTTTTCGCGGACGCACATTTGACGCGCCGCGGCGAACGATCGAGATAGCAAAGCGAAATCTCAGCCTGACTGACACACAGTTTCGCCAGCGCTCGATCGAGACCGTCGCTGCGGTGCAGCGCGCATATTGGGACCTGACCTTTGCGTTGCGAAACCTACAGGTCCAGCGTGATAGCGTCCGCGATGCCAATGATCAGCTCGAGCATAACCGCCGTCTCGTCAATGAGGGCCAGCTCGCCCCGATCGATATTGTCGCCGCCGAAACACAGGTCGCCAATTTCGAACAGGCGGTCTACGACGCTCTAAATTCAGTTAACATAGCTGAAAATGTTTTGAAAAACCTGATCTCGCCAAACCGGAATGACGATATCTGGGGCCAGGCGATCGTTCCGGTTGAGCCGGTCGAATTGAAAATGCCGAATGCGACATTGACGGAAGCAATGGATCTGGCCCTCGATAACCGGCCGGAACTAGAGATCAACAAGGCACAGAAAGACATAAATCTTCTTGACCAAAAGCTCTATCGCGATCAGACAAAACCGCAGATCGATTTTACAGCTAGTTACACATCGTCGGGGATAGGCGGCAGCGCCAATCCAAATTTTAGCCCCACATTCCCTTCGGCGTGTACGACCAATCCGTCATCGCCGGCCTGTGCCCAGCAACAGGCCAATCTCGCATTGCTTACCGGAAACCCGTTTAGCGGTATTCTGGCTAACCGTTATCCTGTTTTTCGCATTGGGATAAATTTCAACATCCCTCTATTCGGCGACAAAACGGCCAAGGCCCAGCTTGGTAAGTCGCTCGTCGAGGCCGAACGCCTTGAGGTACAGCGTGAGCAGGTCGAGCAGACGATCCAAATCGAGGTCCGCAATGCGTTGCAGTCCATTCGAACGGCGGAGGCCCGGCTGCGTGCCGCTGCCGTGGCCCGCGAAAATACCGGAAAACAATACGAATCGGAGCAGCGCAAACTGGATGACGGCCAGTCAGATGTTTACAAGGTGCTCGAACGTCAGACGGCCCTTGCCGCAGCACGCAGCAACGAACTTCGTGCACGCACCGAACTAAATAAGGCGATCGCCGAGCTCCAGCGGGCCACCGGCAACTCGTTAAAGGCAAATGACATTGTGACAAAATTAAAGAAATGAGAGCAGTTTACATTGCCGAATTTGGTTCGATTGATAACCTCGAAGTTCGTGAGATACCCGATCTTGCGGGGCCGGTAGATACGCAGGTATTGATCCGTGTCCGCGCCGCCGGACTCAACCGGGCCGATCTGCTCCAGGCGGGCGGTGCATATCCGCCTCCGCCGGGTTACTCGCCGAATATCCCGGGGCTCGAATTCGCCGGTGAGATCGAAAACGTAGGGGACGCGGTTTCAGCGTGGAAGTCCGGGGACCGCGTTTTTGGCATCACTGCCGGTGAGGCTCAGGCCGAATATCTGCTCTCCGATGCCAGTTTGCTTACACGTATTCCCGAAAATCTTAGTTTTGCGGATGCCGCCGCCGTACCCGAAGCATTCATCACGGCACATGACGCAATATTCACGCGCGGAACTCTTAAGGAAGATGAAATTTTGCTGATCCACGCGGTGGGTTCCGGCGTCGGCCTCGCCGCTCTACAGCTTGCAAAGGCCAAAGGAGCGACCGTAATAGGTACGTCGCGCACTGCCGCTAAATTGGAAAGGTGTAGTGAATTCGGCCTCGATCACGGCATCGTCACGCCGGAGGGCGTCGATTTCGATCATCAAGTCAACGAAATTACCGGCGGCAAGGGCGTCAATGTGATCCTCGATCTCGTCGGAGCCGCGTATTTTCGGCAAAATCTGATGAGTCTCGGTAAAAAGGGCCGATTGATACTCGTCGGGCTGACATCCGGCCGAACCGCCGAGATCGATCTCGGTATGGCGCTGCAAAAACGCTTGACGATCATCGGCACCGTTTTACGCTCGCGCCCCGCACATGAGAAAGCGGAGGCCACAACAAAATTTACGGACGAGGTCGTTCCTTCGCTTGCGTTGGGCAAAATACGGCCTAATCTCGACCGCACTTTCGCCGTCGAAGACGTTATTTCTGCCTATAGATATCTTGGGTCGAACGAAAGCTTTGGAAAGGTGGTATTGGAATTTTAGGTGCGGAGCCGCTCTGCAGCTTCATCGGTCACGATACACAAGCCCGCGATACCTCGGGCATCAAACTCTGACATCAATTCGGCGGCCTCTGCGTAATTCAGTCCGCTTGCCTCTATCCGGTCGAATGAAACCACTGCCCAGCGCGGTTCATCCAGTTCGCAGGGCGGCTCGGCCGCAGGAGCCACTATGGCCGTCGGCTCGATAGATTCGTCCCGACCGATGATCTGCTCGAAATGATTTTCATGGCGTTCATCTCCCGTCTTTTTTTTAAGATGCGAAAATCCCGACTTCATCTCCTGAATTCTCATATAAGCCTTGCGCGTTCAAAACTTTAGCACATGCCTTCGAGCTATGTAAATGTATTTTGCATTCATCTCTGCCGATTTAACTTACTATTAAGCCAAATTCGTGACGGACTTGTTAGAATAAAATGCTTATATGATTTACAGACAATCCATTTTCATGACAGGGTTTCCCGGTTTTATAGCCGGACGGCTTGTCGAAAGACTGGCAAGATCAGAAACGCAGTTTTATTTACTCGTCCAGCGGCAATTTGTCGATAAGGCGATGAATGAGGTCGAGGCCATCTCCGAGGCTACGGGTACCCCGCTCGAAAATTTTGTCATCGTCGAGGGCGACATCACGCGGCCCAATCTGGGAATCTCAGACGCCGATCTTGAGGTCATACAATATGAGACCACGGACATATTTCATCTTGCTGCAGCCTATGATCTGGCCGTGGCGAAAGATGTCGCCTTTAGCGTCAATCTCGAGGGCACCAAAAACGTTAATGACCTGGCGGGTTCTGTCCGCAATTTGCGGCGGTACAACTACGTATCCACCTGTTATGTTGCCGGAAAGCGAGAAGGTGAGATATTCGAAACCGAGCTCGAACATATTGCCGGATTTCGCAACAATTACGAGGAAACGAAATATCTTGCCGAGGCCGAGGTCGAAAAGTTAAAGGTTGCCCTGCCGGTCACGATTTTTCGTCCGTCGGTCGTCGTCGGCGATTCTCAAACCGGCGAAACGGCCAAATATGACGGCGTCTATTACCTCATCAATTATTTGCGTAAGGCTCCGGTTCTGCTGCGTGTGATGAATGTCGGCAACGACAAGGTTCGTCTAAATCTGGTGCCGGTGGATTTTGTGGTTGACGCGATCGCCGCGCTTGCGAGCGACGAAAATGCGGTCGGAAAAACAATAGCTATTGCCGACCCGGAGCCGCTAACGACCGCCGGCCTATTCGACGCGATCGCTAAGGATATGACCGGACGCAAGTCAGAATTTCGCCCGCCGATGCGGCTTACGGAATGGTTTTTGAGTACCCGCATATCGCCCTTCCTGACCGGCCTGCCTCTTCACGGCGTACCTTATTTCTTTATCTCGCAGACGTACGACACCTCCGTCGCCGACGGATTGCTCTCGCCTTACGGTATGGCATGCCCGCGTTTTACTAACTATGTCGGCAATTTGCTCGACTTTGTTGATGAATTTCCAAAACTCCAACCGTAATCCCAAAGCAAAGTAAACCGTTAATCGGGCATCTTAACCTTTATGAAACGTGTTTTTTGTTTAGGTGCTGCCGGGTCGGCGTTTGTTTTTGCTGTTCTCGTTAACTGTTCGGTTATTGCAAATGCCCAGAGCGGCCGTGTGCAGGCCACGCCGACACCGACCCCCGATGACGAAACCGTCCGGATCGTTACCGAAGAGATCAAGCTCAATGTGCTTGCGTTTGATGAGAACGGCAATTTTTTTCGCGATGTGACGGCTCATGACCTTGTTATCACCGAAAACAATATTCTTCACCAACCCGTAAGTGTCCGGCGTCTGCCCGCGAACGTGCTGATCGTTATGGACACCGGCGGCGAACTGCGTGCCGTCAAAAGCCTCGATCAGACACGAAAGGTGGCTCGCGCCGTCGTTGCCGCGCTCCGTCCTGATGACTCGGTAGCGATAATGCAGTATGCCGACAGGGCTGAGATCGTTGCCGAATGGACTACCGACCAGAATCAGATCTTCGACGCTATCAAACGCACCAATTTTGGACGCCGTTCCGCTTTTGTCGATGCACTAAAGCTCGCGACCGATTTTATGTCGAGAGGCGCGATCGAAAATAAGCATATTGTTTTGATCACCGACGGCACAGACAGCCTTGGCCGGTCATCGGCAAAATTTGATGCGTTTCAACGGCTGCTCGGCACCGATATAAGTGTCCACGTTATTAGCTACACCTCGATCGAGGCTGCGGATATCGAACCGCGTACCAAGGGCATCTCAAATACGCCGCCGCCAAAGGCCTTGCCGGATGAGGTTGTAAACCAGTTGCCGAATGACGTAAAGATCGCGGCCCAGCGTCCAAAGATCGGGCCTACGATTAGTCTAGACCGCACGCTGATCAAGCAGATGAAGGCGAGACATCTCGACCTCGAGGCCAGCCAACAGCAGCTCGAAAAGATCTCCGAGGGAACCAACGGCGAATTTATCCTGCCAGATTCGCTCGATGAAATGATCGAAAAAGCCGCGCTCGTCGCCCAAATGATCGATGCCGGCTATGTCGTCACCTATACGCCAAAGATCTCGGTGGTCGAGACTCGCGGAATCGCCGAACGAAATATCGACGTAACGTCACGCCGGCCGGGGCTGATAGTCCAGGCACGACGAAAGCTCGTAATCAATAAGAAGAATTAGACCGAAAGTCGAAAAAAGGAATCGGGCGCCAGAGGGGGTTTGACGGTTTTGTAGAAGTTTAGTTTCTCGCTTGACATGACTTATAATTAGAATTATTCTAAATCTAGTTCAGGAATCGTCATGAGCATCACGGCAATAAAAGATATGGGTTTGACGCGTCAGCGCGAGGTTGTCTTGCAGGTCATTCGTGACAGCGAGGGGCATCTGACGGCAAACGAGGTCTTTGCCCTTGCGAAAGCAAAGCTTGCGAGCATATCTTTTGCGACGGTCTATAACAGCCTGCGGTTTCTAAGAGAAGCAGGGCATATTGCCGAGATACATTTTGGCAATGGTGCCAGTCGTTTTGACCGGATCACGACGCGCCACGATCATGCGATCTGCTCAAGGTGCGGGACGCTCACCGATATCGAGATGAAGCATCCGCCTAAGCTGTTCAAAAAAGCGGCTAAGGCGTCAAACTTCAAACCCGAATCGTTGGAATTTACTTTGAGGGGCATCTGTCCTGACTGCATTTAGCCACAGGGAGCACAGGGATCACTGAGGATAAATAAAACATTGCAATAATTCACTTTTCTCTGAGATCTCTGTGGTCTCAGTGGTGGCAATAGTTAAAACAAAGGAGATAGATAAAAAACATGTCAACAGCAACAGGAACAGCAGCGGACGGAGTACCGGGATTATTTATTGCTAAGGTCGGCAAACCGGCACCCGATTTTAACATGCCTTCGACGAAGGACATCGAGAGCCTGAAAGAGAACGTCAAGCTTTCGGATTACAAGGGTAAGTGGTTGATCCTTTTGTTCTACCCGCTCGATTTTACATTTGTCTGCCCGACGGAATTGATCCATTTTTCAGATCGGCTGGACGAATTTCGCGGCGTCGGAGCCGAGGTGCTGGGTATCTCGACCGACTCGGTCCATTCGCATCGTGCATGGCTTAAAACGCCGGTCGATCAAAACGGGATCGCGGGCGTCAAATACCCGATCGCATCGGATGTCGGCGGCAAGCTGGCGGCGGCTTACAACATCCTCGTCGAGGAGGCCAATATCGCGCTCCGAGGCCTTTTTATAATTAATCCGGATGGCGTGCTGCAGTATTCGGTCGTTCACGATCTGAATATCGGACGCTCGGTCGATGAGACGCTCCGCGTGCTGCAAGGCCTGCAGACCGGCGGACTTTGCTCAGCTGACTGGAAGCCCGGTGATTCAAACCTGAAGGTTTGAGTTTAGAGAGTTGCGGAGCTTGCAGAGTACCGGAGTTTCAAAGCTTTTCTTAAACTCCCGCACTCTGCAACTCTGCTGACTCTGGAACTATTTTACGGAGTAAAACTATGCCAATGAGAATAGGGGATGCGATGCCGGCGCTCGATGGAGCGACCACATGGTTTAACGGCTCGCTCGACGACACATTACAACATATCAAGGGAAAGCCGACGCTCGTTCATTTTTGGTCAGTTTCTTGCGGCGTCTGCAAAGACAAGATGCCCGCCCTGAATGAGCTTAAAGCAAAATTTCAGCCGCTCGGCCTACAGACAATATCGGTCCATATGCCGCGATACGAGGCGGACACCGATCTCGATACGGTCAACGAGGCAATGACCGAGCATCATATTATCGAACCGACGGCGGTCGACAGCCTTCATAGATTAAAGGATGCATTTCAGAACGAACAGGGCTGGGTCCCGGTATATTATTTGTTTGACGCCGAGGGCAAGATGAAAACACGTGCCGCCGGCGAATTTGGCGTCGGTGTGCTACAGACGGCACTGGATAAGATGTTTGCCGCCCAAACCGTAGCTGCTTGAGGACATTAGCCACTGATCACAAGGTGTTTTAACAAAGATAACGGAGCTAGTTGATCCGAGTTATCTACGTGATCCGTGGCTACTTTTCCTAGACAATCGGCAGGCTGGTAAATACCCAGTAAAGAATAAAACCGCTAACGAAGATCGAGCCGAGCAGGATCGCGATCAGTAGGAATATCAATCCAAAAACAAAGATGTAGTCGGTCGTCTTTCCTCTACCGTGTCCTGCGGCGCGTGTGCGGATGAGATTCATATTCATCTTGTTTGCCTTCCAAACAAAGTCGAAGGCATCACCGATAAACGGGATCGATCCGACTAAATAATCGACCGCGATGTTAAACGCCATTCTCAGCAGGGTGATCTTAGGCACACCATATCGGACACCCGCGACGAGTATATAAAACGAAGCAAACGACGTCAGCGTATCGCCGACGTTCGGGATCAGGCCGATAATCGCGTCGAGCCCGAAACGCCAACCGACGCCTGGAATACGAAACAGGTCATCAAGATAAAAGGCAAGATCATCCAGCCCTTTCTCAACTTCGATCTGTTTTTGCTGCTGAAGCTGCGTCATTTTCTTATCACCCGTATTTACTTACAGTTAGCAAACACGCTGCGTGCCCTTCTACGACGTCACCAACTTTAAGTCGTGAAGCAGTAGGTTTCCATCCTCTCGAAAGTCGTTGTTCGAGAAGCTCGTCGGCTGTCGGATGTTTATCCCAGACGGCGACCGCCGTCACCGCCCCCAGTCAGGTAGTGTCATAAACGAGAAATACGTTTCCATACGGAACGATAATATCGTGTGTGTATTCATCCTGCGTTACGACCTCGCTGACAATTTGGGGATGAAAATCGTTTTTTGGCTTGCCAGTTGCCCATGCTAGAACCTGATTTAATCCTTTATGCAAGCTCACTTCGTTCGCGACTAACGCGAACTCAGGTTCCGACAGGCTTGAAAGATTTATTACCCTCATTTTCCCACAATACGTACCGAAATAATCTTATCTCCTCGGACTATATTATCCACGATTTTCATGCCGGTTTCGTTCACGCGGCCAAAGACGGTGTAGCCGCCGTCGAGGTGCGGTTGCGGAGCGTGGGTAACAAACCATTGCGAGCCGCCGGTGTCCTTGCCCGAGAGCGCCATGCCGACGGCACCGCGATCATAGGGCAGCAAATTCACCTCGCAACGGATCGACCAGCCCGGTCCGCCGTTGCCGTCGCCGCGCGGATCGCCATCCTGCATCACGAAATTTGGTACAACTCGATGAACCTCTAATCCGTTGAAATAGCCGGACCGAGCGAGTTTGACCCAATTATCGACCGTCAGCGGAGCTTCCTCGGGGTTAAAAACGATCGTAAAGGGTCCCTTCTCAGTCGTCAGCACAGCCTTCACCGTGCCGTTCTTCCGGCTCAGCGCCCGCCGATAATCCGCTTCAGTGTTGAGCACCTGACCGAGCTTTGTGCCAAACACCGCTGAATAGGGCAGCACCTGCTCTTTTTGTTTAGATCGAGCATTTTTAAGCGAGGTCGGAATGCCAGGAAAGTCCTTTTGCAGGTTTTTGTCCGCGAGTAGGCCAAATGCCTTTTTGCGCACCAGATAATCCGGCGCATTCAAAGCAGTTAGTAGTGTCCCGACCGATTCTTTCTTATCCAGCTTGTAAAGAGAATCAAGAATTGCCAGTTGTGCGTCGTCGTCGTGTTTGTCGGTGAGGAGCGCTTTTGAAAAAGCAGTTTTGAGCGCTTCGACATTTTCTTTTAACGCGGGTTGCTCCGCAAGAAGCCCGGCAGCGGATGCACGGATCTGTACGTCTTTCTGGCCAAGACTCGCGCGGAGAACTTCGGCCAGATCAGCGGTCTTAAACTGAGCATACGCCTGCAGATAATCGGGCATTGCGTAAGCGCTAAGTTTGTCGTCACCTGCGCCCGGTTCCGAAAATGCCTCAATGACAAGCTTGAGCACCGCCGGGGCTTCGGCTTTCATTTTCTTGACCTCGTCCGTTTTGGGCTCGATCGTCGCAAGCTCGGCGGCAACCTGCGCGGCCGTACTAAATTCATGCCAGGTCATTCCTTTACGCGTTGTGTTTGGAAAATCACCCGGCTCGACCCGCATACGGGCAACCGATAACTCGGCGGTTCGGCCGTCATCCAGTAGGGCAAGCTCGCCTAGGAATTTTACGGCCCGTGCGTTGCCGCTGCCTGTTAGCAGCCGGCCTAACACAGATGCGATCTCGATCAATTCGTTTTGCTCGACCGGATGTTTGAATTTAGACTTGTTGTAAATGGCCAGTAATTTTTCGCCTGTCTCGAGCAGTTTATCCGAGGCTTTTACATCCTTGAGGCTGCCGATGGCGCGGATCGCCGAGACGCGGACGCGGCTGTCGGCGTCGGTTGTCGCAGCCTTAATTAACAACCAAAAAGCGGATTTGTCCTCGGCGGCTCCGAGTGCCCTTGCGGCGTTTGCTCGGGCGGTGGGCTCTTTGTCGTTTTCGAGCATATCTCGCAAGTTAGCGCTCTCGTTTTTTGCTTTGAGGCGCGTCAGCGTATTGCCCGCGTCCGTGCGGATGCGGCCATCCTTTGACAGCAGAAATTTTGCGGTCGTCACCTCGCCGCCATCGGGCTTTGCGCGCAGGACCGCGGTCAATCCGAGGAGCACGGTGGTTCGATCTTGTGCAAAGCCTCTTTCTGCCTCACCATCGAGAACCTCGACGACCGCCCGGCCGAGGGCCTTTGCCGACTCATCCTTCGGATTGGCTGCGGCGATCTTCCCCGCAGCCTCGATCAGCCTCGCGGTCACGTTCGCCGGCTTTAACGAGAGCGTCGGCGTCCCATTGCCATGTCCGGGTGAAATGTCGCTCTTGATCGCCTTGAGCACCGCATCGGCCGCCTTGACCGACTCGGTCTCGCCTAGGGCAAACGCCGCCATCGCACGAACTTCATCGGCTCGATCGTTTTCGAGCAAGGCACTCAAGGCCGGGACTGCCGCATCATCACCGATCCGCCCCGACGCTAAAGCGGCCCGCGTACGAATAGCCGAATTGGGCGATCTCATCAACCCTTCGAGAACGCTATCGTATCGTCGTGCATCCTCGGCCTTGAGAATCTGGATGCCGATTGCGGTCGGGATCTGTGCGAAGACGGGTAGAGTCAATCCGAAAACAGTCAAAGTGATAAATAAAAATTTCATAATCAAACCAATTCTGTCGAGGCTGTCTGAATAGGGCGGTCTCTTTTCAATTGCCTCCAGCTTTAGCTGGGGGGGTAAGCGCAAAACATCGGGGTTAAAGCCAGCAAGGAAAGTCCTTTCGAAATTTCGGCTAAAGCCGTGAGGCTTTTCATCCGACGACCTCCAGCTAAAGCTGGAGGCAATTTAATTTTCGGAGTTTGCGGAAACCGATTCAAACTAAACCTCGACTATCTCAAAGCTCGTCGTAATCTCTGCGGTCGGGCGAACGGTCGCGGCAACGGAGCAGTAGGTCGTGTCAGACAGCTTGACAGCATCGGCGAGGGCCTTTTCGGAAACGTTGCGTCCATGCACGATATGGTTGATGTGAAACTTAGTGAATTTACGCGGATGTTCCTCGGCCCGCCAGCCCTCGATCTCGACATCATAGCCGGTCACATCCTGTCGCTTCTTCAGCATGATCGACATCACGTCGGCGGCCGTACAGGCCGCGACCGACACAAGCAGCATCTCAAGCGGAGTCGGCGCAGAGTGTCTATCACCTTTTACATCAATGGTTTGGGCGTGGCCGCTCGGGGCGGTGCCGATAAAAAATTGATCACCCGCGTATTTGACCGTTGCTTTATAAGTATTTTCTGACATAGAGATTCCTCGCTCCTATATTGGCGATTTTAGCACACACGGCCAGCGGCGACCGCTATCGAAACAACCATTGGCACGAAAAATGCTTCCAAAAAGCGCACGGGGCATTTTGCGCCCTACTGCTCAAATTTAAGGATGGTAATTATGAATAGATTTCGAAACACATTGACAGCGATCGCGATGGTCGCGGCGTTTCTTTTGGGTGCCGCGGATTTTGTCGAGGCTCAGGGGCGCAATGAGCGCGATGTCCGCGATGCGGTTCGCAGTCTGAACTCGAAGCTGGATGATTTTGAAACCAATCTGCAATACCAGATGCAGAGCAGTTCGGCCAATAACGGGCAGATTTCGGACATTTCGGACGAGATAAGCAACATGCGTGATGCGGTCAGGCGGTTTCAGGACAGTTTTGACCGAAAACGCGAGAATCGTGACGATGTAAACGCGATCGTCGAGGCCGCTCGCCGGGTCAACGATTTCCTTAGCTCAAGCAGCCAAAATCGGCGTGTCAGCGACGACTGGCTGGCGATTCGGAAACAGATCGACCGGCTGGCCGCAAACTACGGCGTGACAAACAATTGGCAAAACGAGGAAGACCCTCCGCAAGGCGTCATTGATTATCCTCCGTATCCAACGAACTCAAATAAAGGGAACGTTCTTCGTGTCGGCCTCTCAGGCACATACGACATTGACCGGACAAAGAGCGAAAGTATCGACGATATTGTCGCAACAACGAACGCGTCTAACGATCAGCGTCAGGACCTCCGCGACAAGCTCGAGGCCCCGGAGCAGATCGCCATCGAAATCCGCGGTACTCAGGTCACGCTGGCGAGCAGCAACGCCTCGCCGGTGACGTTTACCGCCGATGGACGCGACAAGGTCGAAAACGGGGCTAACGGAAAATCCGTTCGGCTCCGGGCGACAATGACGGGCGACAAGCTGGTGGTCTCAAGCCTGGGCGGCGATACCGATTATACGATCACGTTTACCTCGGTAAGTAACGGCCAGGGGATGAAGGTCTCGCGCCGGATCACGACCGATTATCTAGACCAGACGGTTTTTGCCGAGAGCGTTTATAACAAAACGGATGCGGTCGCCAAGCTTGGCATTCCGGCTGGCAGCGGTACAAATAGCGGTACAAATAGCGGAACAAATAATAATACGTACGATCCAAACGGCGGTTATTCCGATAACGACCAAAATGCGACGATCGCAAACGGCGGTTCGAACAACAGCTCGAACAACGGCTCAAATGGCGGCTACAATAACACCGGACGCCCGTCGGCAGTGTATGTAAAACCGGGCAATTACACCGTGCAAAACGGCACAATGATGACCGGCCTGTTAGAGAACGAGATCAATACCAAAGTCTCGCAAAACAACGACCGTTTTCGAATGACGATCCAGTCGCCCGACGAATTTCGCGGTGCCACGGTCGAGGGCTATGTATCCGGAATTACCCGCTCTGGCAAGGTTTCGGGCAGCTCGCACCTGACGCTTAACTTTGAAAAGATAACGCTCAGAAACGGGCAGACCTATGATTTTGCGGGATCGCTAAAAGGGCTGACCGACCCATCGGGCAAGGTGATCGAGGTCGATAACGAGGGGACCGCCAAAAGCGGCAGCCAAACTGTAAAAACAGCAACCCGCGGGGGAATCGGCGCGGGTATCGGTGCGATCATCGGAGCGATCGCCGGCGGCGGAAACGGTGCGATCCTCGGTGCGATAATTGGCGGCGGTGCCGGAGCGGGTTCGGTGGCGATCCAAGATCGAAAAGATCTGCAGCTTGGTAAGGGATCGACCATCACCGTGCAGGCGGCGGCTCCGACACAACAGAATCCTCGATAAGGATTAAAACTTGCGGACTTAAAAATGGGTGATCTTCATGGCCGCCCATTTTTTTATGCCCTTACTTTTTATCTGCGGCCATCTGCGTTAATCTGCGAGTTGATATTTATGCAGGAGCTGCCCGAGGAGATCGAACAATACCGCGACCGCACATGGCGGCGCGAAGAGTCGCTCAAGATCGACACCGCGGATGAGGTCGAGGCTATGGTCGAGGAGCTCGGTTTCTGCCTCGGCCTGACCGACATCCGCAAAGCGATGCCATCGGTCTATATCGCCGTTTGCGGACGCCGCGATGCTCACATGCCTCGCAATGTTCAGAAGGATTATGAAGCCAGCCGCGCTTGGGTGCTCAAAGACGAGGTCATCGCTCGCGGTAAGCTATATTACGCCAAACTTATAAAAGGGAAATCGTGGTTTCTCGCCCCGCCGATGATACCGGTCTTTAACGCGATCTGGGGCTGCTCGCGAAAAGGCGAATCAGGTATCCTCTCGCCGAACGCTAAATTGGTCCTTAAGGTTCTTCGAAAAGAATGGGAAATGGCGACCGCCGATCTTCGCGAAGCGTGCGGTTTCAAAGACAAAAAAGATCTGACAACCGCAATGGACGAGCTCCAGCGCCGGATGAAGGTCGTGCCGCAAGAAGTCCTTTACGTGCCAAAATTCACCTACATCTGGACTCTCGCCGAGGCCCGTTTTCCCGAGGAAATGAAAGTAAAAATGCCTCGTGACGAAGCCGTCCTCGAAGTCGCCCGTGCCTATCTGCAAATGAATGGCATGACGCTCCTCGGTGAACTCTCCGGCAAGTTTGGCTTTCCTCGCTGGGAATCAGGGAAAGCGAATCATCAGCTTGTGGACGACGGTTTTGCTGAGCGACTCGCGACCGGGGTGTATAAACTGTCAAAGACTTAATCGACCGCTTCGCCTTCCTCGTAAAGCGTTTCAGGGGCGATATCGGCGCCATTTGGCCATGAGATCGTCCAACCATCTACGAAGAACTTCTTGAAATAGTTTTTGTCTTTTAGAGGTTCAAAAACACCACCGCCGACCCACTTGGAGCAATCAACCGTTCGCACCTGCGAGTTATCGAACACCAGTTTGATGCGATAGTCTCCCAAATAGTCCGCATCGATCACGCGTGGTAAATAGCCGTTTTTCTTCTTGCTCATTATTCCAATGGATCGATCTTTCCGATCTCTTCTTTGCGCATGGCCCGTTCCCAATTCTGGCGAAGCTCATCTCTGCGTAAGCGAGCCCATTCACGGACGAGCTTCTTGGCCCGGTTAGACTTCATATTGCCATTCAACATATTACCATCGAAGTCAAAAACCCCGGTTTGCCCTTGATACTCCGCGTGGAAATGCGGCGGATTGTGTTCCCGATGGAACATCCGGATGATGATCCCAAAGAAAAAGGATACATAAGGCATGTCAATACTTCATCAATTCCTGCACCGCTTTTTCAACATCCTCGCTCTGCGGCAGGATAAAATCCTCGAGCTGCGGGGCGTAGCCTACGAATGTATCGGTGGCGCCGACGCGGCGGACGGGAGCGTCGAGGTATTCGAAAAGCTCATTCGAGATACGGGCGGCGATCTCGGCTCCGTAGCCGTATGATACGGGGTCTTCGTGAGCGACGATGACGCGCGAGGTTTTTTTGACTGATTCGGCGATCGCCTCCCAATCGTACGGTACGAGCGTGCGCAGATCGATGATCTCGACCGAAATGCCCTGCTGTTCGAGTCGCTTGGCAGCCTGATTTGACCGCTCGACCAATGCTCCGAAAGTAATTATCGAAACATGATTTCCCTCGCGGACAGTTTTGGCTTTGCCAAACGGGATCAGAAAATCGCTCGACGGATACTGCGATTTGTTATAGACCTGACGGTAAAGATGCTTATGCTCAAGGAATAAGACGGGATCGTCGCAGCGGATCGCTGTTCTTAATAACCCATTCGCGTCGAGTGCGGTTGACGGGTAAACGATCATCAATCCGGGCGTGTGCGAAAAGAGCGTAGTGCCCGATTGCGAGTGGTAAACGGCACCGCCTTTTAAGTAACCGCCGACCGGAACACGCATCACCATCGGGCATTTTGTGTCTCCGTCCGAACGCCAGCGCGTGACCGCCACCTCGTTGCGGATCTGGTGAAACGCCGGGAAAATATAGTCGAAAAACTGTATCTCAACGACCGGTTTCAGGTTGCGGATCGCCATTCCGACGGCGCGACCGATGATATTCGCCTCGGCAAGCGGCGAATTAAAAACACGCGCCGAGCCGAATTTACGCTGCAGATTTGCCGTCACCTTAAAGACGCCGCCCTTGCCCTTGACGGTTTCGAGGTACTCCTCGCGTGAGCAGTCGGCAACATCCTCGCCGAAGATGACGATCCGCTCATCACGCTCCATCTCCTCATGCATACAGCGGTTGATGAGATCGACCATCGTGCCGGCGTTGCCGGAGAGTTCCGCGCCGTCCTCGGTGTCGAAAAGCTGCCGGTCTGTCGGGTCAATGTCAGGCGAAAAGACATTGCGATAGGCGGTCTCGGGTGCCGGCTGCGGCGTTTCGATCGCTATGTCCGCTGCCCGTGTGACTTCGTCATCGACCTCCTTGCGCAGAGCTTCGAGGGCTTCGGATGTGGCGATCCCGGCTGTCATCAGGAATTCCGCATATTTCCTGATCGGGTCGATCGCCGCGTCGGCCTCAAGCTCCTCCGCCGGGCGATAGAGCTTTTCGTCGTCCGAGAGCGAATGCGAATAAGGGCGAACGACCTTCGCATGGACAAACGCCGGACCTTTACGTTCGCGGCAATATCTTACCGCTTTTGTGAAAACATCATAAGACGCCAGTACATCCGTGCCGTCCACTTTTTGGATAAAGAGATCGGGAAATCCCGCAACAAGTTTTGATATGTCGCCGCCTGCGGTACCGACCTCGACAGGTGTCGAGATCGCATAGCCATTGTCCTCGACGACGAAGATGACAGGGAGCTTTAGGTTCGATGCCGTGTTGAGGGCTTCCCACCATTCGCCCTCGCTGGTAGTCCCGTCGCCGACCGACATATAGATGACCTCGTCACCCTTGTAGCCGGTGATCTTGTCCTTGAGGCCTTTGACCAAACCGGCCCGATAGCTCGCCTCGGCGGCGCCGACCGAGTGCAGAGCCTGCGTGCCGGTACACGACGATTGCGACGGCACATTCAGATCTTTGTGGCCCCAATGCGACGGCATCTGGCGGCCATGCGAATTCGGGTCCGCCTCAGCACCGACAGCCGAATAAAGCATTTCCTGCGCCGTCATCCCAAGCCCGAGCATCAACGCCCGGTCCCGATAATACGGGAAAAACCAGTCATACGATGGCTTTAGAGCGAGGGCGGCGGCGGCCAAGACACCCTCGTGTCCGGCACCCGAGATCTGAAAAAATATCTTGTTTTGGCCCTTGAGCTGGATCTCTTTGTCATCGACACGGCGAGACATATACATCGTCCGGTAAAGCCCGATGAGCGTCTCGGTATCGAGGCCGTGATGTTCGGTCGTGCTTTTTGCTGCCGTTTCGGAGGCCTTCGGCGTTTCGGCTTTCGCCGTCTTCTGCGTTTTTTCGTCAGCTATAAAGCCGTCTGCCTCGGTCGTTTTTGCATTTTCTGCAATGACCGACTTTCCATTCGAGTCAGCAATTTTTGTATCGATGTTCTTTGTCCCAGTCGCCATTCGGTTGATCCTATGTGTAAAAAGTTTAATTAAAGGCTAACTTTTTAAGATAGCAAAACTGACGGATGCGGGCAATTTTGAGACGACGTGTCGGTTGTTTAATCAGACAAAAACCTCAAATACCTCATTTGAGTAGAGCTTGCCGGCCCGGGTTAGCCGCAAGCGAGCATCGGCGACCGTGATGAGAGAATCCGCCGTCAATCTTTCGATCTCTCCCGCATATTTCCTGATCAGGTCAAAGCCGAAACGCTCCGCAAAATCAGCAAGATCGATCCCTCTTTCCATTCTTAGACCAAGAAAAACAAATTCGGATGCGAGATCGATATCCTCACGCATGACCTCCGTCGAGCCGTTATTTTCAATTAGATCGACATATTTTGCGGTATCTCTTTCATTTGCATAACGCTGGCACCCGTCAAACGAATGTGCCGAGACGCCAAAGCCAAAGACAGGGTCGAGCGTCCAATATTTGGAATTATGCCGCGACTCGAAACCGGGCCGGGAGAAGTTTGAAATTTCGTATTGCTCGTAACCGGCGGTGGCGAGACGCTCCAGCATCAGCTCGTACATCTCGGCGGCAAGTTCCGGGTCGGGCTTTGGCTGGCGTTTACTCCTGACCTGTTCGGCGAGCGGCGTGCCTTCGTGGATTTCGAGCAGATAGAGCGACAAGTGCTCCGGCGACATTGCCATCGCCTCCTCAAGATTTTTTGCCCACGATGACAAGGTCTGTCCCGGCAGACCGGCGATCAGGTCAAAGCTGACATTGTCAAAACCCGCGGCGCGGAGCATCTCGAAAGTAAGGCGAGCGTCCTTCGCATCATGACCGCGAGCGAGCAATTTCAAGGCACGGTCGTCAAAAGTCTGAACACCAAAACTCGCCCGATTAACCCCTAAGGCACGATAACCAGCAAGAGTTTCCGGCGTAACCGTGGCCGGATTCATCTCCATCGTGATCTCGGCGTCCGGTGCAATATTGAATGTATCGTTGACGACTTTCAGTATCCGTTCGAGTTGCGTTGGACTTAAGAGAGACGGGGTGCCGCCGCCGAAGTAGATCGTGTCCGACAAATTATGAATTTCAAATTTCAAATTTCGAATTTCAGAACAGATCGCCGCGACATATCTCTCGACCGCGTCATTACTCCGCCAGACGTCGGTCGCGAAATCGCAATACGAGCAGCGCGATTTGCAAAACGGGATGTGGAGATAGATTCCTGCGGGCATTGAGACTATTCTAAGGCTAGCCGCGGCGGAACAAAACCTCGCTTGAGACGTAAAAACAAAAGATGAATACAGATCAAATTTCCTTCTACGTAAACGCCGTCACATTTGGAGCGGTGATTTTACTATGGTTCGTTTTTGCCGGGACATTTTTATTGTCGAAAAAGCCGGAATCCGCACCGGACGCAAAGCGGGCTCCAGGATCCTGGGCGGGCCTTGTGCTCCAAGGGGCCGGATTTGGCATCGTCTGGTCGGTCCGTCGGTCGCCAGTTGCTTCGCCTCTGATCGAGGGCCAGTTCGCACTAAATATTGGCCTCCAGATCGTTGCCGTCGTGCTTGCGATCACTTCCGTTTGGCTGGCGATGTCGGCTATCAAGGAACTCGGCAAGCAATGGAGCCTGGCGGCTCGCCTGACCGAGGGCCACAAGCTGGTTACGACCGGAGTTTACGGCATTGTTCGCCACCCCATATATACTGCAATGTTTGGTATGCTGCTGGCGACCGGCATTGCCTTTACCCACTGGATCGCTCTCCTCATTGCGATGGTCATATTTTACATCGGGACGAAAATACGCACCCACTTTGAAGAGGGTCTGCTAAGAGACGCTTTTGGAGACGAATTTAAGACCTGGGAAGCTCGCGTTCCGGGGCTGATACCTTTTTTGAAGATTTGAGTCGCGGTTAGCGAATCTATTTTGACTCAAGTTGATTTGGAAGCGAAGTTTTCCAGGCGGCCTCAAGATCATGAACAGGTGAGGAAAGTGGTTGGCTATTAACCTCAAAAGATAGATCATTTCCACCGACCGTTCCGAGTAATTCAAAAGGGCAATCGCCGGCGATCTCTCTTACACGGTCGAGATCCTGGGCGGAAAAGCTAATAACGATACGCGACGGGGTTTCGCCAAAGAGAAGAGCTTCGTTTGAGAGGTTTTGATCGGCGATCTCGATCTCAGCACCTATGGCCTTGCGGCCAAGTGAGGAGAAACAGCATTCGGCGATAGCGACTGCAAGGCCGCCGTCTGAGCAATCATGAGCGGAGCGGAGCAGGCATTCATCAGCCATCCGCAGACAGGTTTCCTGAACACGTTTTTCCAGTTCGAGATCGACGCGCGGGACGATGCCGTTGGCGATGATCTCGTCAGTCGTGAGACCAACAATTGTTTGCGCGTATTCGCTGGCCGCGAGGTCGTCTTTTGTTGTGCCGAGCAGGGCGATGATGTCGCCGGTCTGTTTAAAGCCGTGAGTGATGATTTTGCGCGTATCTTCGATCAGGCCGACCATGCCGATGACCGGCGTCGGCAATATACCGCGTCCGTCCGTCTCGTTGTAAAACGAGACATTGCCCGATACGACCGGGGTTTCAAAGGCCTCGCACGCCTCCTTAATACCATCGACCACCTCGGAAAAGCTCCACATAACCTCAGGGCGCTCGGGCGAGGCAAAGTTAAGGCAATTGGTAACCGCAATGGGTTTTGCACCGACGCACACGACGTTGCGGGCGGCTTCGGCGACGGCGAGACGTGCGCCTTCGCGTGGGTCGATGGCCGTAAATTTGCCATTACCGTCTAGACACATCGCGATCGCCCGCCGCGTTTCCTTGATGCGGATAACCGCCGCGTCCGAGCCCGGCGTTACCGCAGTATTTGTTCGCACCATCGTGTCGTATTGCTCATAGACCCAGCGTTTTGAGCAGATGTTCGGCGAAGCCAGCAACCGACGCAAGGCGTCGCTGCAGTCAGTGGTCATTTGTCTTTCGTCATTTGTTCTTTCAAATGACAAAGGACTAATGACCAATGACGGTGGCTTCATCGGCCTGTTGTATTTCGGTGCTTCGTCGGTGAGCGCGAGGACGGGCAGATCGGCTTCAAGCGCTCCGTTATGCATTATCTTTAGCCTGTCGCCTTCGACGACCTTACCGATAACGACGGCATCGAGGTCCCATTTATTAAATATTTCGACGACCTGCTTTTCCTGGCCCTTTTTTGCTACGATCAGCATCCGCTCCTGCGATTCGCTTAAGAGCATCTCATACGCTGTCATCCCGGTCTCACGCTGCGGGACCAGTGTCAGATCGATCTCTAATCCGGTCCCGGCACGTGCTGCCATCTCGACAGACGAAGATGTAAGCCCTGCGGCGCCCATGTCCTGGATGCCTTCGATCGCGCCGCTGCGCATAGCTTCCAGGCATGCTTCGAGCAGCAACTTTTCGAGAAAAGGATCGCCGACCTGCACCGTCGGGCGTTTTTCGAGAGCCTCGTCGTCAAACTCGGCGGAGGCCATGGTTGCTCCGTGGATGCCGTCGCGCCCTGTCTTGGCACCGGCATATAGCACCGGATTCCCAAGGCCCGACGCCCTGCCAAAAAATATCTGGTCTTTGCGGACGATGCCGAGCGCGAAAGCATTTACAAGCGGATTTAAGCTGTAAGATTCGTCAAAGACAACCTCGCCGCCGACCGTCGGCACGCCAAAGCAGTTGCCGTAATGGCCGATGCCCTCGACGCAGCCCTTGAGGATCGAGCGGTTGCGGGCGATGATTGCGGATTGCGGATTACGAATTGCGGGTTGCAGATCTTCCTCATTTTCCGCGTCTCCGCGTCTCTGCGGTGAAATTGGCCCGAACCGAAGCGAATTCATCGCGGCGATCGGCCGGGCGCCCATCGTAAAAACATCGCGCAAAATACCGCCGACGCCGGTTGCGGCGCCCTGAAACGGCTCGATAAAGCTCGGATGATTGTGCGACTCGACCTTAAAAGCTACGCACCAATCGTCGCCAATATCCACAACACCGGCATTCTCACCAGGCGGGACGATCACACGCGGGCCGCTCGTCGGCAGCCGCTTGAGATGCACGCGCGAAGATTTGTACGAGCAATGCTCTGACCACATCACGCTAAAAACGCCGAGCTCGGTCAAATTGGGCTCGCGGCCCATCAACTCTTTGATTTTTTGATATTCGTCGGGTTTTAGTCCGTGCTGCTCGACTACTTCTGCGGTAATACTCGTCATTGTTTAGTAAGGGACAAAAAAGTCGCTTGAAATAAACAAAGGAGTTTATGCGTTTCACGTATTTTTTTCAAATCCGAGGGCGTAAACTCTTTCAGAAATAGTAAAAGAGACTACTTCCCGGAAGCGGGGGCCAAGACCTTATCGATCTCGGCTGTGACGGCAATACTCTTGATCTTACCTTTTCGCATGTAGGCGACGGCCCCATCCGGAGTAAAAAGTATGGTCATGGGCAGATTGCCCTCCCATTCTTTTGAGACCAGGGCGATCGCGGCGCTTTCGTCGGGCGTTTTGAGCAAAAAGGCAGGCATCTCGGCCTTCATTTCACCGAGAAATTTCGGGACAAACGTATTGATATCCGAAAGTTCGTCGAGCGAAACCGTCAAAAAGTCGATCTTGCCCTTGTACGCGGCATCGAGCTTTACGAGGTCGGGAAACTCCTCGCGGCATGGGTCGCACCACGTCGCCCAAAAATTGATGAGCAGCGGTTTACCGTTTGGCTTGATCAGCTTGCGAAGGCCATCAATGTCGATCTGAGTGACCTTGGGGCCGACGGCCGCCGTGGCCCCTTGGGCAAAACCGGCGTGACATGTGAGAAAGACGAGAGCGGTCAGGACAGCCGCTCTCGCTGCGTATTTTGAAAATAACGACATATTATTCAACTACTGGCCCGCCCGCTTGATCGTACAGCCAAAAGCATTTGCGCTCGTCCGCGTTATCTTTTTACCAGCCAGCGAGGCGTCAAACGCGGTTCGCAGAAACTGCTCAGTGACATTTGTACCCGCCCGGTCATTATCGATCGCTCCGTGATAGAGCAGCATGTTTTTAGCGTCGATATAAAAAACCTCAGGCGTGACATTAGCGCCGACCTTGTCGGCAAAGGCGCTGTTTTTATCGATCAGCACCGGAAATTTGTAGGTTGCAGCGGCGTGTGTTTTGATCTGCTCGGCTGTCTCGGTCACGTTAGAATTGATACCGATGACATTGATGCCTTTGGCAGCGTAGTCTGTCGTGAGCTTGTTCATGCGTTCGTTATAACCGCGAACGACCGGACACTGTGACGAGACAAAGATGATGACCGTTCCGTTTTTGCCTTTCATGTCGCTTAGCGTCTGGACCTTGCCGCTCGTATCAGGCAGAGAAAAAGTGTCCATCTTCGATCCGACCGCCAATCCTTGGGCGCTTGCCGCCATCGCCATAGCAAAAAATGCCGTTAATAAAAATGCTGCTCGTTTCATATAAATTTTACCTCCGAGATCAAGAAAGAATCGTTTCCAACAGTCTAACAATCTGAATACGACAGATACAAGTGTTTCCCCTTTCTACGCACGCTTTCAAAAACGGTTTCACGCCGCCAAAGGCTCGTTTTCTTGTTTGATGCAGTAAACCGCAAATATGGCTCGAATCTTTTGCTTCAATGCTATAATTTCCAAAATTAGACATATTATTTCGCGGTTTGGGTCAAGTCGCTCGAAATTGCAAGTTTTAGCTCAGGTTCTCCATAACTCACACTCATGAAACGTTGCCCTGAATGCAGGCGGGATTATTACGACGATACACTGCTGTATTGTCTCGATGATGGAAATGCGCTGCTCGAAGGCCCGGCAACGGCCTCGGTGTCAGAACCGGGAGCGGTAGCGACTGGGTTCCCGTCGGACGAACCGCAAACCGCGATCTTGTCCGGGCTCGGAGTCCCGCCTTTAGGCGGCTCGGGGTCAGAACCGGGAGCGGTAGCGACTGGGTTTCGAGGTGACGAGGGCCAGACTGCGGCGTTTACCAACACTACCGATCAAACTGCCATTCTTCGCACCGGAGCGGAGGCGGAGCCTCAAGTAAGTTTGGGAGACTCGACGGCGAAACGGAGCTTCGCCGCTCGGCGAGCAAAGCCGCTTGCAGCGTTGGTCGCGGCTATAGTGATTCTTGTTGGCGGGTTCTTTGCTTATCGGTATTTCTCGCCGATCAAACAGATAAATTCCATCGCCGTGATGCCGTTTGAGAATAGGAATTCGGATGCCGACACGGATTATTTATCGGATGGCTTGGCGGAATCAGTGATCTTTCGCCTGACGCAGATTCCTGATCTGCGGGTTAGCCCGACGAGTTCGGTGATGCGTTACAAAGGAGCATCGACTGATGTTGCCAAGATCGCCTCCGAACTTGGCGTAGATGCGGTGATGACCGGACGCCTTACCAAGCGGGGCGACAATCTGAACATCACGGTCGAGCTCGTGGATGCCCGAACCAACAAGTCGCTGTGGGGCGAGCAGTATGAAAGGAAACTTTCGGAATTATTGACCACCCAACGCGAGATCGTCACCGAGATCGTGAGCAAACTGCAGCTAAAACTGTCGGGCGAAAGCGAGCAAAAGCTGGCGAAGAGATACACCGACAACAACGAAGCCTATCAGCTTTATCTGCAAGGTCGTTTTCATTGGAACAAACGGCAAACAACTGAACTTGAAAAGGCGATTGTGTTTTTCGAACAAGCTATCGAAAAAGACCCGAACTACGCACTTGCTTACAGCGGATTAGCCGACACTTATAATTTAATTCCAAACAATGGCGACTTCAGACCGAGAGATTATAGACCCCTAGCGAAACAATCGGCACTCAAGGCTCTCGAACTTGATCCGAACTTGGCGGAAGCCCACACATCACTGGCAAAAATCCTTTTTGATTATGAATATGATTTTGCAGGTGCCGAGCGATCATTCAAACGAGCGATCGAACTCAATCCAAATTACGCATCGGCTCGACAGTGGTATAGCGAACTATTGTCTGTCAGCAACAGAAACGACGAAGCAACGAAAGAAATAACCAAAGCCCTCGAACTCGACCCGTTTTCGTTGGTTATCAATAATTGGATGGCGATTCATCTTTACCGTCTCGGACGATTTGACGAAGCACTTTTGCAGACAAAAAAAATCAATGAGCTATTTCCCAATTCAACATTTGTTCATACTTTAAACAGTTTTATTTATGCCGCTCAAGGCAAATATGACCAGGCTGTCGAAGAATTCCTGCTTGCTGCCAAGGCGAACAAAGATTTCAAACCCGAAAATATTTCGAAATTAAAGTCAGCCTACGAAAAAGGCGGCTGGGACGGCTTCGGGCGAATTCGTCAGGAAATACGCCTCGAAGAACTGAATGCCAAACAGGCAAAAGACCCCAACGGATATGTTCAGGCGATGAATTATGCCACCGCATACGCCTGGGGTAAAGACAAAGATAAGACGATCGAATATCTGAACAAAGCGTATGACGAGCGTGACGAAAGGATGCTCGACCTGAAGGTCACTAAAGCTTGGGACTTCGTACGAGACGACCCGCGATTTAAGGAATTGGTCAAACGAGTCGGGATCCCGGAATAGAATTTAGCCCAAGAAATAGTGCACGGACTGCGGACGCGAATGGAACAGTACGATGATGTTCTCCATAGGTGTCGGTTCGGGTTAAAAGGCCGCAGCCGAATTGGCCGGCTTTCGGAAGAAGTAGTGTATTATCGTTCATAAATTTCTGAAAATAAGGATAAGTTCATGTCAAAACAACTACTATTGATCTTCGTTTTCTGTTTGGTTGCGGGTTCTGCCGCCGCTCAGGTCACCACAGGCTCGGACTCGAACGACCTTAATTCTACTCTTAAGCCGGTAAAATGGCGATCGATAGGGCCGTTTCGGGGCGGGCGTTCAAATGCTGCTTGCGGAGTTATTGGCGACCCCAAGACATACTACATGGGGACGACCGGCGGAGGGCTCTGGAAAACGGATGACATGGGTAACAGTTGGCGAAATGTGTCCGACGGATTTTTTAAGACGGGTTCGGTCGGAGCAGTCGCGGTTGCCGCTAGCGATCCAAATGTGGTTTATGTCGGCATGGGCGAACATGCCGTCCGCGGCGTGATGACTAGCGCCGGTGACGGCGTCTATAGATCGACGGACGCCGGTAAGACATGGAAACAAATGGGACTAGCGGAAACGCAGCATATTTCGCGTGTTGTCATTGATCCTAAGAACCCGAATATCGTTTTTGTCGCCGCACAGGGCGCGCTGTACGGTCCTTCAAAACAACGCGGTGTCTATAAATCGACCGATGGCGGCGCTACCTGGAAAAATGTCCTCTATGTCGATGAAAAGACGGGTGCGGTCGAGTTGTCGATGGACGCCAACAATTCTCGTATCCTCTACGCGGCGATGTGGGAGCACGGCCGGCTTCCATGGAAAGTCATCAGCGGCGGCCCGGGCAGCGGCCTATATAAATCAACAGATAACGGCGAGACCTGGGAAAAGCTGAAGGACGGACTGCCCGAAGAACTGGGCAAAATGTCGATCGCCGTCAGTCCGTCAAATTCCGAAAAGGTCTATGCCCTGATCGAAAGCGACTCGGAAAAGGACGCGGGCGGGCTATTTGTCTCAAACAATGCCGGAAAAAACTGGAGCCGCATCTCCGACGACAACCGGCTGACGCAGCGGGCTTGGTACTATATCGAGCTATTCATCGATCCAAAGAACGAAAACACGATCTACGTTCTGTCGGCACCCGCGCTCCGTTCAAACGATGGCGGGAAGACCTGGGAAAACCTGGGCGGTACGCATGGCGATTACCACAACCTCTGGATCAATCCCAATGATCCGAACAACATGATCATCTCTAACGATGGCGGAGCGGCAATCACCTTTAACAAGGGAAAGTTTTGGAGTACCGAGGCTAATCAGCCGACTGGACAGTTTTACCGCATCAATGTCGATAACCAATTTCCATACCATATCTACGGTGGCCAACAGGACTACGGCGCGATCTCGATCGCCAGCGCGGAGCTTGGCAGCGGCGGAATCGGCCCGTCTAGTCTGACGCCGTCGGCTGGCGGCGAAAGCTCGATGCCCGCCTTCGATCCTGACAATCCAAATTTAGTGATGGGCGGCAGCTATCAGGGGACAATTGAATTGTTGAATACAAAGGCCGAGGCATCGACCAATGTCATGCCCGCACCAATTCAATACCTGGCGATGGATGCCAAGGACCTCAAATACCGCTACAACTGGAGCGCACCGATCGTCTGGAGCAAATACGAACCAAATACTTTTTTTCACGGCTCGCAATATCTGCTCAAGACAAGTGATAACGGCAAAACGTGGAAAGAGATCTCGCCCGATCTGACACGCAACGAAAAGGAAAAACAAGGCAAAGGCGGCGGCCCTTATACAAATGAAGAGGTCGGCGCAGAAAATTACGGAACGCTCGCTTATGTTCTCGAATCACCTTATGAAAAAGGTGTTATCTGGACCGGCAGCGATGACGGCTACGTTCAGGTTACCCGCGACGGTGGAGCAACGTGGAAAAATGTCACGCCAAAGGGGCTCCAGGAATGCCTTGTCAACGCGATTGATATCTCGCCTTTTGATAAAGCGACCGCTTATATCGCAACCACCCGATATAAATTTAACGATCATACCCCCGGCCTTTACAAAACGACCGATTACGGAAATTCGTGGACAAAGATCGATAACGGCATTCCGGCAAATGCTTTTACCCGCGTTGTTCGCGAGGACACGGTTCGCAAGGACCTGCTCTTTGCTGGAACCGAGCTGGGAATTTTCATTTCATGGAACGGCGGCAAGGACTGGTCACCCTTTCAGTTAAATCTGCCCATAACGCCGATCACCGATCTTAAGGTGTTCAAAGGAAACCTTATCGCCTCGACATCGGGCAGGGCGTACTGGGTCCTCGATGACCTAAGCCTAATACGCCAATACAAAAAAGACTTGCCGGCATTTTCCGCGTACAAACCGGCGGACGCGTATCTGGTGAATAGCTCGAGCGAACTGGACGAAACCGACGAGGAATTCACGGGAGCGAACAAATTCAGGGGCGTTAATCCGGCTAGCGGAATTGTCCTCTACTACAACTTGCCCGAGCTTAAGAAAGCCGACGAGGTTACCATGGAGGTCAAAGATGGCGATGGCAATGTGATCCGGCGTTTTTCATCAAAAGCCGACAACAAATTCAAAAAGTATGACGGTGGCCCTCGCCCGGAGCCGAACCTTTCCAAGACAAAAGGACTTAACCGATTTGTGTGGGACTTGCGATACCCGACGATGCCGGGAGTTCCGGGCGTGTATATCGAGAGCAGCTATGCCGGGCACAAGGCGTCGCCTGGAAAATATACGTTCACGGTTAAATCGGGAGCTCAAACGATATCAACCGACGCCGAGATACTGCCAAATCCTCTCTATCCGACGACGGCTGCGTCATACAAGGAGTTTAACCAGATCATGTCGGCGATGGAGGGCGATCTTGCCTCAATGCACGGCCTCGTTAATAGCCTTTACGAAAAACAGCAGCAGCTCGATTCTTTGATCAAGTCACTGCCCGCCGATGCGAAGTACGACGGCGTCAAGAAAGATGCCGAAGAACTATTAAAGAAGATGAAGGCGTGGGACGAGGACATGGTCCAACGAAAGTCAAAAGCATATGACGACGTCGAAAATTTCCCAAACAAATTTACGGCAAATTACCTGTTTTTGATCAACCAGACCGAAAGTGACATACCGCGCGTAAATCAGCCATCGCTCGATCGAAAGAAACAGTTGGACGCCGATTGGTCGATTCTTCGATCAAGAGCTTTGGAAATTCGCGACAAAGATATTCCCGCACTAAACAAACGGCTGTGGGATGCCGGCTTAGGAGCGATCTGGAAAGGTTAACATTTGTTCGGTGATAGCGAGATCGGGATAAACAGATGAATCTGCCGGTGAGAAATTGCCGAATAAACTTGTTCGAAAAAAGGCAAGGAAAGAACAATATGCCAACAATTAGAAACGAAACCGAAAGAACAAAGCTGATCGTGCGTCTAAACATGCTCAGCGGCAGCGAAACGCCGAAATGGGGCAAGATGACGGTCAATCAGATGATGTCGCACCTTGTCCAGACGGGGGAGCTGCCATTTGCGGCGAGCCTCCCTGATAAGAGCAGTTTTATGTCGCGGACTTTGATTAAGCCGCTCGTCCTATATGTGCTGCCGATGCCGAAAGAGGTAAAGGTCTCGCCGGATATGGATCAGCAGGCTGACGGACGAAAGCCGCAGGAGTTTAACTCGGATAGGGAACTCGCGATCGATGCGATCAATAAGATCGGGACCCTGCCAGTCCATCATCCTTGTCAATACCATCCTTTCTTTGGCAAATTTACGGCGAAGGAATGGGCAGTCATTGCCCACAAACACATCGACCACCATCTGAAACAGTTTGGAGTCTAGAATAAATTCCTGATACCGCTTTCGACGCGTCCCCTGACCACGTCGAAAATCCCTACCCGTTTGAGCTGTAAGATTCGGCGATTCGGACCGCGCCCGCGCGCGCATCCTGAGTGATCTGTCTTCAGACGGGTGCGCAAAATTCCACAAAGGCCAAACATTGTTAAATATTTTTGGCTTTTGTGGAAACCATTCCCTCTTGCGCATTTTTATTAAGTAGGCCAAGGAATGAGCCAAAAGCGATGCATCAATCGCCGGCTACCCGTCTGCCTATCCAACCAAAATGAAAAGATCACACCTCATAATCATCCTCTGTCTGCTCACAGCGATTCCCGCCTTTTCCCAGGGACGCCAGCGTTTTTTTGATAACTTTGATACCTCGCGCGGAGTGCAGGTGATCCGAACCGATTTTGTGCCGATCGGCGCCAAGATAAACAGCAAATCGGCCTCGACGACGGCAAAGCGAAGCAGCACCGGCAAAAGGCTCGTCGAGCCGACCGCAATGGTGACACCGGGCAGATCTGGTTCGCGTACCGCCAGACTTAGTGTCAGCGAAGGATTTGCCGACCGTGAAATAGCCCGTTCGACGACCCTCGGCAGCAGGCTCAAGATGAGCTCTGCCTCAGGTATGAAAGGCTTTACGACAGGCGACTCATTGATAGATTCTTATATCGTTGATTCCAGCCGACGCTATGGCATCGACCCTCTGCTGATCTATTCGCAGATGCATCAGGAATCGTCTTTCAAACTAAAGGCGACCTCTGACAAAGGTGCGAGCGGCTTGATGCAGCTCATGCCGGCGACCGCCCGACGCTTAGGCGTAACCAACATCTACGACCCCAAACAGAATATCGACGGCGGCGTCAAATATATGCGGATGCTGCTTGATATGTTTGGCGGCGATGTCAATCTCGCACTCGCGGGCTACAACGCCGGTGAGGGAGCCGTGATGAAATACGGCTACCAGATCCCGCCGTACACCGAAACCCGCGAGTATGTTCGCCGCATTTCGGCGCGATACTCGTCGATCTCTGATGGCAGCTATGCCAGTACCGTCCAGCGTGTCAACCGTTCGCAGGCGGTCAAACTAGAGCAAAAGGTATCGCGTCCGCTGGCCGTGTATGAACCAAATGCCGTTGCGATTCGTCTTGCGGACGGACGCCTGCGGCTCGTAAATCAGTAGAATTAGTAAAGGAAAATCGAGAATTTACAACTTCTCCAACTAGTCGAAAAGACCTGCGGTCGTTGCAACGGCCGCTTTTTTTGCGCGCGCTCATCGCTCCGCGAGACTCTTGATCCATCCGACGAACGAATCTTCGAATACCATGTAGCACTTTCTGGCCGAGCTGCGCGGAGCCGTCTCAAATGTGCCGTCTTCGCACAGGGCGGTTAGATAGCGCCGCGAGGGTGGCGGCACGATGATCCGATGTTTACGGATTAGGCGTTCGATCTCGGATAAGCGAAGCATCGGTCGCGGCGTCAAATCCAATAAGTGTTGTGTGTATTTCATAAGTGTCTCGTGTGTTTTTGATTGAATTTATCACCGCCCGAGGCCGGTAAAATGGGTATGCGGGTGTGCAATCTACGCAATCCCGGCAATCTGCATCATTTTGAGAAATCTGCGTCATTGTGTGCATTCTTAGCAATCTGAGAAATCTGGCATTCCAATTTTCCCAAAGTTGATCTAGTCTCGAAACATGGCCGGGCGATATGTAAGCGGCGACAATAAATCTCAATAACAAGGTCACCCAATATCGTCCGTCCATTGCAATATATCAAACAAAAAAATTTTCTGCAAATTAAATGACATACACCGATAAAGACAAATTAAAGGCCCTGGCGATAGTCAATATATTTGAAACCTCGCGGCCATTTGGCGATTATGCAGCCTGCGTTGTGCTCAATGACGGGGCCGGAGTCTCGTACGGCATAAATCAGTTTACGCACCGTTCGGGGTCGCTGGCGGCGGTCGTTGAGGGCTATCTCGACGCCGGCGGTAAGATCGGCCGCGATATATTTTTGTCGGCAATGCCGATACTAAGACGAACGACGGCCTTTTCGATAACAAAGCTGGCCGCCGATGCCGCCTTCAAAGCCGCGCTCCGTGCGGCGGCGGTGACCCGCGAGATGAAAGAATCACAAAAGAAGGTAGCGTTTGAGCGATATTTGCGGCCTGCTCTAGAAATTTGCAGAGAGCGGGCCTTTGTTTTGCCGCTATCGCTGGCCGTCGTGTATGACTCGGTAACGCACGGAAGTTGGGAGCGGATCGCGGCCAGGACAGGTGCAGAAAACGACGAAAAGACGTGGATCATCGACTATGTCCGAAAGCGGCATCTATGGCTCACAAACATCCCCCGGCTCAAAGCGACAAATTATCGGACAAAATTTTTCCTTGACCAGATCGCCATCGGGAATTGGAATCTGCGGTTGCCGATCATCGCCCACGGTGTGCGGCTGAACGGAGGGATGTTCGGCGATGTCCCGAGCGACGTCCCGCAGCCGCGCGCCCCCGCTAGATCCGGCGTTTTTGAGACGGCTGATACCGCTATCTCGGCTGCGGCACAAAAGTTTGACCGTGTGGAGGCGGTTGTGACCGCTGTTGTAACGCGAAAGGATGCCGCGAAATCCCTGTGGACGACGATCCTCGGCACACTCTGGCAGGCGGCCTGGGCGATATTTGGATTTGTCGCCGGACTTCCACCGGAGGTTTGGATCGTGGTCGCCCTGATCGCTGCATTGCTTATGCTCGCCTATCTCTATAGGCAGCTCGAAATGGGAAGAATACGGGAAAAATCACAACTTAAAGGTTAAATGGCGAAAGTCAAAAGCTGAAAACTGACTACTGAGTATGAACGACACAAAAAACATTTTATTGGCTTGGATAAGCTCACTGACATCGGTTTTTGTAGCGATCGAGACGCGCACCATTATCACGATCATTTCGGCGATCGTACTGCCCGTAATTTTCTTTGCGGCCGGGAAAACGATCGATGTACTGCTGCAGATCTACTTTCAGCGAGCGGAAGAAAGGCGGAAACACGACCGGTAGGGAGTGTGTCTTCGGAGCATAAAAGAACACACTCGCTACTGCTCGTGTTTCTGCCTTTGGAGAACTGATTAAATATGAAACCACAAACCAAAATTTACATCGGCCTCTCTGTTACGGCGATGTTTACCATCGGCATTGTCGGCGGGCATCTATGGTCGAACCACAAGATCGCGATGCTCGAAAATGCGGTGGAAAAGGCGAAGCAGCAAGCAATCAGCAGTCAGCGGTCCGCCGAAAAGAACGAGTTAGAGGCCGCCGCATACAAGCGGAAAATTGATTACCTAGAGCAGCGGCTCACGGAAATTCAAATCATAGCGAGGAAACAAGATGAAAAACTGGAAAAACAAACTACTAATACCCGCAATGCTCGTGCTGATGTCGAGCGTGTTCGCGGTACACGGTCAATCGCCGCCACCGCAAGTGAACTCTGCAAAAAGCTCGCAGAGCTCGGTCACGGATGCGAGCCGTAAGCAGTCTGCGGGCAGCAGTCAGCCGGCTAACGCCAAATCGGTGATCGCGGCCTGTATGGCGGCCGCAGCCGAACTGGAAAACACTCGTGTGCTGGTCACAGCAATCGAGAACGAAAGCCAATTGCTGAAAGACAGGCTCGAAACAGAATTACGTACAACGGCCCTGCTGCGCGAGCTAAACGAATCGCGCAGGTCGGAGGGCGAGGCATTGAGAACGACGGTGAATGGCAAGAACGAAACGATCGCGGCGAAAGATAATGTCATCGCCGCACAAGAAAAGCTCATTGACGCGTTAAAACAAAAAAGGCCATCGCCGTGGCGGCGTCTCGGCGACATCCTGATCGGGGCGGCCCTGATCACGCTGGTGAAATAATTATGAATAAAGATATTGACGAAGCAATAGTAAATTTTCGCACCGCCTCGGCCCGCTACGCCAAACCGGAGCGCTATTACGACGGCCGCCAGGACCTCAGGTTTGCGGCTGAAAAATTTAAGAATACATTCGGGACGCTGTTTCGCGAATTTGCATTAAACCTATGTCCGGTGGTTTGCGATGCGGTGCGGGACAAGCTGCGGGTCACCGGATTCTCCGCCGACAGTTTCAGAGTTTCAGAGTTGCAGAGTGCCAGAGTCATTGGAGCAAATAACTCTGTCAACTCTGTCAACTCTGTCAACTCTGTCAACTCTGTTAACTCTGCAACTCGCGCCATCTGGCAGCGCAACCGGATGGGAACGCGGGCGGGCGAGGTCCATAAGGAAGTGCTCAAATGCGGCGACGCATATATGATCGTCTGGCCCAACGCTAAAGGCGAGGCGATTCTCTATCCCAATAAAGCGGCGAATGTCGCGATCGTTTACGACGACGATACGCCGGGCCGCATCGCCCGCGCGGCAAAATACTGGCGTAGCGCGGATAAACACATCCGGCTCAATCTCTTTTACCCGGACCGGATCGAAAAATACATATCCCGCTCAGAATCCGAAGGCATTCTGCCGGACGCAAAAGACTTTGTCCCTGCGTCCCCGGATTTTATTCCAAACCCTTACGGCGTCGTGCCGGTCTTTCATTTTGCCAATAATTCTGACATCGGCCAGCCGGGCCGCTCGGAGCTTGATGCGGCGATACCGGTGCAGGACGGGCTCAATAAATCGGTCCTCGACATGCTCGTGGCGATGGAGTTCACGGCGTATCGTCAACGCTGGGCGGCGGGGATCGAGATCGAATACGACGTCGACGGCAAGGTTGTAGCACCTTTTACATCCGGCGTCGATCAACTGTGGATCGCGGACAATCCGAACGCGAGATTTGGCGATTTTGAGGCGGCCGAGCTGGAGCAGTTCTTAAAGGTCAAGGATAGCTTTCGCGTGGATATCGCATCGGTGACCGGCACCCCGCTACATTATTTATTGCAAAACACGGGCGGATTTCCGAGCGGTGAAAGCCTCCGGAAAGCCGAAACCCGTTTTCTGGCAAAGGTACGTGACCGGCAGGAATCGTTTGGACAAGTGTGGGCGGACGTGATGGCGTTTGCCCTGATGATCGAGGGCCGCGGCCGCGACATCCGCCTCATCACCGAATGGGAGGACCCCGCACCGATGTCCGACCGCGAAGTGCTCGAAAATATCCTGCTCAAAAAACAGATCGGCCTCCCCGTCGAGCAAGCCCTGCTCGAAGCCGGCTACGGCGAGGCGGATGTGAAGGGGATGATCGTTTCAAGTCGAGAAACAGGGGAAAATACGGAGGATCACGCATGACAAATCTTTGCGATCTTTGCGGCTTAGCGTCTTGGCGTTAGAAATTTCAACGCAAAGGCGCAAGGACGCAAAGGAAAAATAGATACATAAACATTATGAAAAAAGAAAATGAAACTACAACGCAAACCATACCGCCAGCAGGCGGTGACGAAACGATTCCGCCTGAAGGCGTAACTCTTACCGAGCTTAAGGCGGAGAATGAACAGCTTAAGACAACGATCAGGCTAAATGCGGCTCACCGGCAGATAACGGGCGAGCTTCTCATAGCCGGGGCGAGGTCACCGGAGCTGCTATTTGATTCGGTAAAGAGCCACCTGCAATTTGCGGAGGACGGACAGATTGAAAATGCCGCCGCCCTTATCGCAAAGCTAAAGGCGGGCTTTCCGGAGCAGTTTGGTTACGAGCGGCCAGCATCCATCGACGGCGGTGCCGGAACGGGCAGCGGTACAACGCTTACCCGCGAAGCCCTCGCCAAGATGAAACCGGCTGAGATCGCTGAACTCGATTGGAATGACGTTCGCCGCGTGCTCGCTGCGAACTAAGTGAGAAATGAGATGTGAGAAATGAGAACTCTCATATCTCACTTCTTATATCTCATATAACAACAAACAAATAAGGAAAGAGGAAAAAAGACATGTCACTAGAATTTATACCCACAGTTTGGGCGGCGAGATTGCTTGTCGCTTTGGAAAAGGCACTCGTATATGGACAGACGAATGTGTGTAACCGCGATTACGAAGGCGAGGTCCGCGAAGCCGGCAACACGGTCAAGATCGGATCTATCGGCGACGTTTCGATCGGCGATTACGAAAAAGACACCGACATCGCCGACCCCGAGGTGCTGACCGACGACGACCAGAGTCTGCTCATTGACCAGTCAAAATATTTTAACTTTTATGTTGACAGCGTTGACCGTGCCCAGCAAAACGTCAATGTGCTGGACGAGGCGATGCGGCGCTCGGCCTGGGGCCTGCGTGCGGCGGCGGACGCTTTTTTGGCTGCCGCAATGGAATTGGCGGTGCCGACGGATAATAAGATCGGGTCGATCGCCACGCCGATCGTGCCGACAAAGGCTAACGCCTACGAGTACCTTGTCGATCTGGGTGTGCTGCTTGATGAGGCCAATGTGCCGATCGACGGGCGCTTCGTCGTGGTGCCCGCGTGGTTTCACGGCCTGCTCTTGAAAGACGACAGGTTTATCAAGGCGGGCACGCGCCGCTCAGACACCGCACTTGCAAACGGCGAGGTCGGCGAGGCCGCCGGTTTTTCGATCCTTAAATCGAATAACGTACCAAACACGACCGGCACCAAATACAAGATCATGGCCGGCCACTCGATCGCCACGGCGTATGTCGAGCAGATCGTCGATCTGCAGACCTATCAACCCGAGAAGCGTTTTGGCGATGCCGTAAAAGGCCTCCATGTTTACGGTGCCAAGGTTGTCCGCCCGACGGCTCTCGCGTGCCTGATCGCTAATAAAAGTTAGCAGCTAGTTTCAGAGTTACAGAGTTGCAATGATCGATCTGCAACTCTGTAAATTCTTATAACTCTAAAAACTCTGCAACTTTGGAGAACGCTATGGACTATCTAGACAAACTAAAACAAATGACCGCGTGGGAGATCGAGCCTGCGCTTACTGAGGCCGATCTGGACGAGCTGCTCGCAGCTTCCGCTCTGCAGGATGCCAACGGCCTCGCCCCGCTGAACGAAGAGTGGACGCCGACATACGACCTCAACGCCGCTGCCGGGCGCGGCTGGCTTATCAAGGCCGGACGTGCGAGTTCGCTGGTCGAGGTCGATCCGCCGGGATCGGGCATCGTCACCGCAAAGGTCTTCGAAAACTGCCGTGCAATGGCGAGGCTCTATGCGGGCAAACGAAAAGCGAGTGTATCTATCAAATAACATATATGCTCATGTGTATATGACGGACGCCTTATTGAACGCGGATGGAGCGGATCAGGCGGATCTTAGCAGATCAAGACAATATCTTTATCTGGTTTTGATCCGCATTGATCTGCCCTATCCGCTTGATCCGCGTTCAAATTATTTTTGGGCGTGATAAAATCTCACCTATAGATGAGCAGCACAGAAATCATAAACGTGATCGGCGGCGGACTTGCCGGGGTCGAAGCTGCCTGGCAGGCGGCGGAGATGGGGGCGAAAGTTCGCCTGTACGAGATGCGGCCCGTGCAGCAGACGCCCGCTCACCGGACTGACAAGCTGGCTGAGATTGTGTGCTCAAATTCGCTAAAGACGGATGAGCCAGGATCGGCGCCATATTTATTAAAGGAAGAGTTGCGGCGGGGCGGGTCGATGGTTTTGGAGGTTGCACATGCGACGCGTGTTCCGGCAGGGGCGGCGTTGTCGGTGGATCGGGGGAAGTTTGCTGAGATGATAACGCAGCGGATCGAGGCTCATCCGAATATTGAGGTTATCAGGGACGAGGTGACTTCGATTGCGGATTGCGGATCGCGGATTGCGTATTCCTCGGCATCGTCGATTCCCACCATTATTGCAACCGGCCCTCTTACAAGCGAAGCTCTGACCAGAGATATTATGAAGCTGACGGGCGACGACCAGCTTTATTTTTATGACGCGATCGCCCCGATCGTGGCGGCGGATTCGATCGATATGTCGGTCGCTTTTAAGGCGGCACGGTATGGGAAGGGCGGTGACGATTATATAAACTGCCCGATGTCGCCGGATGAGTATGCGGTGTTTTACGACGCTTTGATCAATGCCAATTCGGTGCCTTTGAAAAGGTTCGAGGACACGCATTGGTTCGAATCGTGTCTGCCAATTGAGGAAGCCGCCCGTCGCGGCGTCGATACTTTGCGATACGGCCCGATGAAACCTCGCGGTTTGCCAGATCCGAAAACGGGACGCGAGCCTTGGGCGTGTGTGCAGCTCCGGCAGGAAAATATGATGGCGGACGCATATGGCCTCGTCGGCTTTCAAAATCACTTGAGATACGGCGAGCAGGAGCGAGTGCTAAAGCTGATACCCGGTTTGGAAAACGCCGAGTTTTTACAGTTCGGTCAGATACACCGCAATACATTTATTAATTCGCCAAAAATAATAAACGAGTCGCTCGAGACACGCACCAACCCGCGACTGTTTTTTGCCGGTCAGATCACGGGCGTCGAGGGCTATGTCGAATCCATCGCCACCGGTTGGCTCGCGGGAATAAATGCGGTGAATGTGCTGCATGATAGAGATATGATCACCGCTCCGCAGACATCGGCAATCGGGGCGCTGTGCCGCTACGTCTCAAACGTCGAGACCAAAAATTTTCAGCCGGTCAACATCACATTCGGCCTGCTCGAACCGCTGCCCGTCGAGTTGCGTAAGAAACATCGGAATAAGCGCGAGCGGCACGCGATCCAGGTCGAGCGTGCACTAAAGGATTGGGATGGGTGGATGGAGGAAATTTCCCGCAAAGACGCAAAGAGGCAAAGCTTGTAATGGAATCTACCGCATTATTTATTATCCTCGCCATCTTCGTCGTCGCCGTCCTGTACTCGTCGGTCGGGCATGGCGGGGCGTCGGGATATTTGGCGGTGGTGGCTTTTATGGGGACTGCGCCGGAGATCGCTAAGCCGACGGCCCTGGTGTTGAACCTGTTTGTCGCGTCGATCGGGACGTACCAATTTTGGCGAGCAGGGTACTTTCGCTGGCGAGTTTTTTGGCCATTTGCCGTGACGTCGATACCCTTTGCGTTTTACGGCGGCATCGTTCAGCTTCCGACGGATGTTTATAAGATCGTGCTCGGGGCTGTGCTTTGTCTTGCGGCGTTGCGGCTGGCGATCAAGCTGAAAAATGACGACAACGCGACCGATCCGCCGATCTGGGCAGGACTGCTGATAGGCGCGGCGATCGGGCTGCTGTCTGGAATGGTCGGCGTTGGCGGAGGCATTTTCCTCACGCCCGTGTTGCTGCTCGCACGCTGGGCCGAGACGAAAACTGCGGCGGCGGTGTCGGTTCTGTTTATTCTCGTCAACTCGTTTGCCGGATTGCTAGGCGGTTATCTACTCGGCAAAGGAACGCATATCGGCGATCTGCCGAGCACGGTCTGGATCTGGGTCGCGGCGGCGATCGCTGGCGGGCTGATCGGCTCGACGCTGGGCAGCAAAAAGTTTGATTCGATCACGCTGCGGCGGGTCCTGGCGGTCGTGCTGCTTTTTGCAGGCGTGAAGTTAATTTTTGTTTAGGCATATTTTCCGGCCATTCGACAATCCAATAGTCCGACGAATGAAAGTTTGCTCGGCGATCTTAATTTTCGGTTGTTTCGCGTTTTTCGCGGTTGATTCCCTTGCGCAATCGGGCCGTGTTAAGCAAGGCCCGACGCCAACACCCACGCCGACGGCCGGCCCGTCCGGGATCTTTGTCCCGATTCGCATTCCGCCAAAAGAGAGGCCGACGCCCACGCCTAAGACAAACGACGACCCTGATATCATCAAGATCGATTCGGCGCTCGTGCCGATACCGGTCTCGGTACTTGACCCAAACGGTCGGGCGGTTGCGACGCTCAGGCTCGCGGATTTTGAGTTGAAAGTGGACGGCAAACCGGTCGAGATCGGCGATCTTTCGCGGTCTGACACGCCGATCCGGCTGGCGATGCTGTTTGATAATTCGTCCAGCGTTTTTATCGCCCGCGAGTTTGAAAAGGACGCGGCGATTAGATTTTTCCGTCGTGTGATCCGGCCTGACCGTGATATGGCCGCGTTGTTTTCGGTGGCGGATTACACCCGGCTCGAACAATCGCTGACGAAAGACATCTCATTGCTCACCCAGGCCATCGGCCTCTTTCCCGAGCCAAAAGGAGCGACCGCACTGCTCGACGGCATCATTGAGGTTGCCAAGTATCTTAAATCGGCGGCGGGTCGCCGCGTCGTCGTGATCGTATCCGACGGTGAGGACACCTACAGCGATGACAAAACAACACTCGAGAGCGTTGTGCGAGCTTTGCAGATTAACGATTGTCAGGTCTATGTGGTTAAGACAAAGGATTTTGAGAACTACAAGCGGACCGGCACACGCGGCGGCAACGCCAACATCCGAGCCCTCACGGCGGAGCGCCGGATGATCGAGATCACGCAGCAAACGGGCGGAGCGGTTTATTCGCCGATCGACGAAGACGAGATGAACCGTGCCTTTGACCAGATCTCGGCCGAGCTTTCGCAGCAGTATATCCTCAGCTATTACCCCGAATCCGAGGCTGACAAACTCGGCGAATTTCGCACCATCACGCTCGCGGTCAAAGGCAAACCAAACGTTAGTATCCGCACGAGAAAAGGGTATTATGTTGGGAAGAAGTAATGCTCGACGATCACCTCACACAATTTCTCCAGCACCTCAAATACGAGCGTAATCTGAGTCCGCATACGCTTAGGAATTATGCGAGCGACCTGGAGCAGTTTAAGGCGCATTTATTTAGCGTCGAAAAGCGGGCTGATATGCCGGTTGCTGAGATCGACCGGCTGACAATACGCGAATGGATGGCGGGGCTGCATGCGGATCATAAGAAAACGTCGGTTGCGCGAAAGCTGGCGAGCCTTCGCACCTTTTTCCAGTTTCTGGTCCGCGAGGGCAAGCTCGAATCTAACCCTGCCAAACAGGTCGCAACGCCAAAGATCGAGCGAAAGCTGCCAAACCATCTGACGATGGAGGACGCCGTCCGGTTTATCGAGACGCCCGATATCAACACCGATCTCGGCCGCCGCGACCGTGCGATACTCGAATTTTTGTACGCGACGGGCATCCGTGTCGGCGAGCTTACAAATATCAATATCGCGGATGTCGACTTTCGCGAGCGGATGGTCCGCGTTACAGGCAAACGTAAAAAACAGCGTATCGTACCCTTTGGCGAACCGGCGGCTCAAGCGGTAATGCTCTATCTCGAAACGACTCGCAGCGTATTTCTAAACGAGTGCCCCGAAGCCGAGCGTGACCTTAATGCACTGTTTCTCCATCGCCGCGGTGGACGCCTCACCACACGCAGCGTCGGACGGATGATCGATAAATACATCAAGCTCTGCGCCGATATCCACGACATCTCGCCCCACAGCCTGCGGCACACATTCGCCACGCACCTGCTCGATTCCGGCGCCGACCTCCGCGACATCCAAGAGCTCCTCGGCCACGCCCGCCTCTCGACGACCCAGATCTACACCCAGGTCTCGATGGAAAAGATGATCGAGGTTTATGACAAAGCGCATCCGAAGGCGTGAAAGCAAGGTTATTTCCTAGTCGAAAACTCTTTGTTAAAATGTGGAGTTTTGCTATTATTGCAATGAAATGAACGAGTCTCTTCAATATCCGATTGGCATCGAATTTCGCACACCTAGACCTCGCGGAACCTTCGGTGGGGCGCTACTTGGAGCTCTATTTGGCTATGCTCTAACCCAGAACCCAACAGGAGCGGTGGCCGGCAGCGCTCTCGGCGGAGTAATTGGAAATAGACCCATGCCTCTTAATGAGGCATTGAGACAAAAGTTTGCAGAGAAGGCCTTAGAAGTAGTAAGTTTTTATCGTCTCGGCACTTACTCGGCAAAAGTGTTATTCCACCACAATAATACCTATTGGACTCTCGAAAGCCGTGCTCCAAATACACCTGCAATGACCATCGACCAAATAGACGATTGGTTATATGGTGATTTGGTACAAAAACTCGACATTTTCCTAGGTCAAAATGGTTTGAGGTTAGCCCCTTGACTCTAAAAGAAAGCTTAGACGAGCTTAAAATTGCGTTTGCCAATTTTGAAGTTGCAGCTAGGTCTGACGATAAAACTCCATTACAAAACGCTCTCTCCTTGAACGAGGCAAAGGACAACTTTGCAATCGTCGACGAAAGTCCGACGATTATAGTTTTCGGCGACATTAACCGATTTAAGTCTGTAAACACGGCTTATGGCTATGCCGCAGGCGATGCAGCAATCAGTCATGTTGGGAGATTGATTCATGAAAAAATTGTTGCCTGCGAACTTGGTCAAGCTTATAGGCCCAGTGGCGATGAGTTTATCATTTTGCTTCAGTCAAAATGTTTGAGTGAATTTCTTTTGCTGACCCATCTTTTTTCTAACTGCGAGGTTAGATTTGATGACAAAATTTTTTCTGTTGGCGTGAGTTTTGGTTATGCCGGGAGTAATGAAGGGGTTGAGTTTGAAATAATCAAATCCAAGGCTGAACTTGCGTGTAAAAAAGCAAAAACGAAAGGTGACGGGATATGTTTAGAATGGACCGAAGAACTTGAACAAACCTCTCTTAAAAGTCTGCGACATACGTGTGAAAAATGTGAATCAATCATTGCTTGTGAAGTGCCAGAAAGATTGGAGTTGAATAAGCTAATGACATGTCCCGCTTGTGGCAATCAATTATGAAAAAGATCCAAAGGCTCGTTGTTGCGTTATTTGTGTTTTCGTCCGTGGGGTTCGCTCAGGACAAATTGTTGACGCTGGATGATATTTTCAGTCCGGATCCGCAAAAGCGTGTGCGGTTTGGCGGGACGCCGACGCAAGCCCAGTGGGCGAAGGACGGCAAGTCGTTTAAGCAGGTGATCAACGGGCGGCTGATGCGTGTCGATGCAGCGACGGGTAACACAACGCCTTACTTAGATAGCGGGCGGCTGATTACTGCGTTGACGAGAGCGGGTATCAAGCTCGATGACGCCACTGCGATCGCAAATTCACCGGCGCTGCAGTTTAACGCGGACGAGAGCGGCATACTTATTAATAACGCCAACGATCTGTGGTATTACGACGTGCCGAGCGGCAATCTCCGCCGCCTGACCAATAACCGCGACGCCGAACTTGAGGCTGATTTCAGCCCGGACGGCCATTGGGTAAGCTTTGTGCGGGGCAATGACCTGTATGCCGTCGATGTCGCCAAGGGCAATGACAAACAGCTGACGCGCGATGGCCGCATGGGCGACAAACCTATCTATAACGGCTATCTCGACTGGATCTACGAAGAGGAGTTGTACGGACGCGGGCAGAAGCGCGGCTATTGGTGGTCGCCGGATTCGAAGTACATTGCGTTCCTACGCCTGGACGAGTCGCCGGTGCCAAAGTTTGTGCTGGCAAACGACATCCCCACGGACCAATCGATCGAAAACACAAGCTACCCGCAGGCAGGCGATGGCAATCCGATCGTCAGGCTCGGCATCGTCGATGTCGCTAAATCCAATTACGTCCCCAATCTCGGCCGCATTCCAAAGATCGGCGACAAGATCCCACCTGTTCTGCTGCGACTGGGCGACGGCGTGAGATTTGTCGATCTGTCTGCGTACAAACCCGACGATCTGCTCATTGCCCGCGTTGCGTGGGGACCGCAGAGCGAATCCGTCATCTTTCAGACGCTCAACCGCGAACAAACATATCTCGACCTAAATGTCGCTAAGCTCGACGGCAAAGTGACGCTCGCCTTTAGAGAAGAGACTCCTGCATGGGTCGAGATTTACGGTGACCCTGTATTTGTCGATGACGCCGGCGGCGGTGCAGGGCCCGGCGTGGTGTGGCAATCGGCCCGCAACGGCTGGCGTCACCTTTATTTATACAACAAAGACGGCAAGCTTATCCGCCAATTGACGAACGGCAAGTGGGAGATCCGCAGCCTGTACGGCGTCGATCAAAAGAATGGCTGGGTGTATTTTTCGGCGACCAAGGACAGTCATATCGCCGAAAACGTCTATCGCGTACGCGTCACCGGCGGCGAACCGGAGCGTCTGACACGCGAAAACGGTTGGCACACGGCGAGTTTTGATCCGACCTTTACACATTTTGTAGATACTTGGAGCGATGCGGTCACGCCGCCGCAGACCCGGCTCTACCGGGCCGATGGCACACTGACGCGAATCCTTAATGAAAACAAGGTCGATGTATTGCAGCAATACCGTCTGAGCAATGTCGAATTTCTCAACGTCTCGACACGTGACGGTTTTGTGATGGAGGCGATGATGATCAAGCCGCCAAACTTTGACCCGTCAAGAAAATATCCGGTGTTTGAATATACCTATTCCGGCCCGCACGCGCCTTCGGTTGCGAACCGCTGGGGCGGCAATCGCGGTATGTGGTTTCAAATGCTTGCCCAAAAGGGCTACATCGTCTGGGTCTGTGACAACCGCTCTGCGAGCGGCAAGGGCGAGGAATCAGTCTGGCCTGTATATAAAAGATTGGGCGAGCTTGAGCTCCGCGATCTCGAGGACGGTGTGAATTATCTCAAATCGCTGCCGTACGTCGACGGCTCACGTGTCGGCCTGTTTGGCTGGAGCTATGGCGGATTCATGACGAGCTATGCATTGACCCACAGCCAGGCTTTCAAGATCGGAATTGCAGGCGGTACCGTATCGGATTTTCGCAATTACGACTCGATCTACACCGAGCGGTATATGCTCACGCCCGATAATAACCGCGATGGCTACGACCGCACATCGGTTCTAAAAGCTGCCAAAAATCTCTCAGGCAAACTGCTGCTCATCCACGGCGGCATCGACGACAACGTCCATATGCAAAACACGACGCAGCTCGTTTATGAACTCCAAAAAGCCGACAAGCAATTTGACCTGATGTACTACCCGACGGCCCGCCACGGCGTAACCAACCCGCTCCAGGTAAAGCACTGGTACACCCTGATGACGGATTATATTTTGAAGAATTTGTGAGTCTATTTCGGACAAGCGGCTCCGTTTACGACCCACTCGTTCATCTTCTTGAGAAAATCTTCGTGGCTCATCGGCGGGATAGTGCGGTTTGTTCCGGGATTCCATGCCCAAAGCACTTTGGGGTCGGTGGCGAGGTGTTCGACAGCTTCCTTTGCCGACTTTTTGCCGCCGTTCTTTAGCGGATCTTTCAAATTACTGCATAGCTGTGCGGCCGTCAGGCCCTGAAATATCATCTTGTGTGCGGTCGGCGGCATGTGCCAGTCGGGCACGCCAGGCGGCATATTCTCGCCATCGGTATTAGTCTCGAGATGGCACATCGCACATTGGATGTCCTCGGTGCCCCGTCCCTCGATGCCGCGGACGACCTCGGGTTCGTGTACCTTGCTGTCATTTCCCTGGAGCGGGTTGTCGCCGGTCGGATGGCAATTGATACAGCGAGCCGAGAAGAACACCTTGACGGCCTCATTAAACGCGGCACGAGCCTTTTTGGGATTGTCCGCGATCACGGCGTTTTCGGTACGTACAGCCGACGCGTCGACACGCTCCGCGTTATTGTGACCGGCGAATAAAAGATATCCGCCAGCCGCCGCCGCAATTATGGCCGCAGATAATTTCAGAACATTGCGAGCATCCTGTCGTTTTTGCATATCATTCGCCGTCCTTGTCATATACTTGTATCTCCGGAAACTCAGCCGTGAATTGCTCACGCGATTTCGTATCGATCTCGCCGCGTAAAGGCCGGGTACCGACGTTCGCTTTGAAATTGCCGTTGTCGTCGTAGAGGCGGCGGTACTGGGCGGAGTTGCGGATCACGCCCTGGACGTAGGCTTTGGTCTCTTTGAAGGGGATCGCCTCGACGAATTCGTCCATCTCGGGCGGCAGCGTCGCCCGCCATTGCGGGACGCGGCCCGGGCCGGCGTTGTAGGCGACAGCGACGTATTCGATACGGCCAAATTTGTCGAGCTGATCTTTCATAAAAGCAGTGCCGAGCTCGATATTTAGGGCGGGCTGAAACAGATCTTCGGCAGAGCCGGGTGACGTTGACCGGTATTTTTTTGCGACAGTGCGGGCCGTCGGCAGCAAAAGCTGCATCAGGCCGTAGGCGTTAGCGGGCGATTTTGCACGCGGCGTAAAGACCGATTCCTGCCGGATCAGGCCGGCGACCTGATAGCGGTCGAGACCGCGGTTTTGCGACCAGAGCTTGATGTCGTTCCAATTTATAAGCGGGTAAAAAACCGCCCATTCCTCGCGGCCCATCTCTTCGGGAAACATCTGGGCGTAATCCGGGTAACTCTTGGCAAGAGCGACAAAGGCAGATGTATTGTCGCCCTTCAGACGATAGTAGCGGGCAAGCGCGAGGTTGATCTTCGGGCTGTTATTGGCGGTCTTTTTTGCCTCGTTAAGCTCGTCGACCGCCCAATCAAAAAGGCCAATGATCGAAAGCTCGTCCGATTTTTCGACGCGGGCCAATTCCTTATCGGTCGAGGTCTCGGCGACGACAGTGACGATCTTTAGATTGGAGACCGCCTTTGCTATAGCGGGATTTGGCGGCGCGGTTGATTTGCAGCCGCCCTGACTCTTCATCGTAGACAGCCTGCCCATGGCGAGATAGCCATACCAGTTAGAGCCGTAACGATATAAGACTCCGTCGTAGAGAGCGCAGGCTTCGGCGGTCTTGCCGGAGCGCTCCGAGTCGCGGGCGGCCCAGTATCCGGCCTTACCGCGATTTGTCGTGTCCTTGTCGGTGTAACGGGCGAGATGGTCGATGAACCCCTGCGACGAAAGAGCATAATTCCCGGTCTCATGCTGAAACCATGCGGATTCAAACTGGGCCTGGGCGACCTCGACGGCGTTTGGATAAGCCGCGACGGCGGTGTTTAGAAAATAGCCTTCGTCAGTGCGGTTTTTGGCGTCGCGGGCAGCGAGCCCGGCGTCGATCAGTGTTTTTGCGACGAGCTTTCCGTTAGGAAATTTCGCACGCATCTCGTCAACGGTTGCTCTTGTCTGCGGCCACATTTTCGCTTTGGCGTAACCGAGCACGAGCTGGCGGTATGCTTCTTCACGTTCGATCGCCGCCTCGGGAAGCGAATTGAACGCGACGACAGCCTCCGGCATTTTGCCCGAATTTGCAAGTGCGGTGAGTCGCCGGAGTCGGGTTTGGGGAGTTAGCGAGTCACCAAAATTGGTTGCAAGCGTAATATACGCGGCGGCGGCATCCGCGTAATTTTTGGCGGCGAGCAGCCTGTCCGCGCGGGCAAGCTGTTCTGCGGCCGTTTGCGGTGTCAAAGGCTGGCTAAGCAAGGCCAATTTTGCTTCAGCTTCCTTCGAGGCGGCTGAACCGGCGGCGTAGAAATATGTGTTTCGGTAGTATTTGATCGCCTCGTCTCGTGAGCCTTGTGCTTCATACGCCTTGGCTGTGATGAGCAGTGCGTCAGCGTCATTCGCGTCGCTCATCTGAACCAAAAACGGCGGCACCTCGACAGCTCGACCGGCTTGGATCGCCGATGCGGCCCACAGCAATCTCGCGTCACGAACACGGATCGAGTCGGGAAAATCTTTGATCAATTTATCAAACAACTTCAACGCTTCGGCGTGGTTTCCGCTCGATTGGAGAGCCTTGCCTCGTAGCCATATGGCATAATCCGCCACCTTTGTTTTTTTCTGAAAAACGTCCGAATTCAGGATCGCCGCCGCACCCGCAAAATCGCCCGTTTCAAATCTGATCCGCGCGTGGAGCAGCTTCGCCAGCGCTCCCGTCCTTTTTCCGGCAAAACGGCTTTCGATGTCAGCGACGAGCGTTTCCGGCGGCAATTTGCCGTTCGCCGTCATATCGCGGAGCGATTTAAGCGCCTGTTCCTCAGTCTGTTGAGCCGAACAGCCGACGGTGAATAGTAGTGAGATCAACAGTGAGCACGAAACCGTGTTTAGAATATTTTTACGCATTGATATTGAAAATCGCGTCTGGCTTGTCTTTTGCTATTGATAGAAGTTTTAGGGCTGCGTCCGACGGCGTCCGTGAACCCTGCTCCCATGCCTGAATCGTCTTAACGGATACATTAAGATACATTGCAAAAACCGACTGAGAAAGTTTTGTCTGGGAGCGGATTTTCGCTATCTCTAAACTCGTCAATTTTTTAGGCGGACGCGGCAGCGATGTAACCCGAAATTCCCCTCTTTTACCCTGAGCGTGTTCAAGTCCCTCAATCAGTGATTGCTTGAGATCTTCAAAAAATTCATTCGCCATTTTATTCTTCCCCGTAAAATTCTTTGTATTGCTTTGCCAAAGTTGCAATTATCTTTTTCTCGTCGCCGGACAAAACTGCCCTCTCATTTTTTGCATAGAGCATGAGTAAAAATACCGTCTCAACACTTTCTAAATACAAATAAATAAACCGAAACCCTCCGCGCTTTCCTTTTGACCCGCGAGCATCAGCGATTCGGGCCTTGCTTACCCCGCCACAACCTTGGATGACCTCGCCACGCTTAGGGTTTTCGAGCAAATCCGCTTGAATGGCGAAAAGCGTTGTTAAATCAGCCATCTTATCAAGCCTTTTGCGAAATGTTGGAGTCTCGACAAAATGAAGAAGCTTTTCGTTGGCCATATTTATCTATACTACACAGTAGGATGTATTGCAAGTTTTTCGGGGCAATTCGCTAAGCCGCCGGGTCGGTTACAGTTGGGACTTAGGGCTTTCAAATCGGCTACAACAGTAATATCATAATAGACGACCCGTTGGTTTTGGAGTCGATATGATTAAGAACTTTTGGCCGGGAATAGCTATATTTCTCGCATCGACAGTAGCCATATTTTCACAAAACCCCGTACCAAAGCCCCAACTAACTCCGCCGCCGGATGACACCGATGTCGTCAAAATCTCGACCAATCTGATCCAGATCGATGTTTCCGTTTTGGACTCAAAGGGTAAGGCCGTTACCGACCTCAAACCCGAAGAGATCGAGATCTTTGAAAACGGCCAAAAGCAAAAGATCACAAATTTTTCTTTTATCTCATCGATAAGAGCATCCACGGAAAATGCTCCGGCCGCAGACAAAAACGCGATCCCGATACCGCAGGCAATGCTCCGGACGGACCAGATCCGGCGGACTTTCGCGCTCGTCGTTGACGATCTCTCGCTCTCATTTGAGAGCGCTTATCAGACAAAGCGGGCGTTGAAAAAATTTGTTGATGAGCAGATGCAGCCGGGTGACCTCGTGGCGATCATCCGCACCGGTGCGGGCACGGGCGCGCTGCAGCAATTTACATCCGACAAGCGAATGCTCTATGCCGCTATCGATAAGGTCAAGTGGAATCCGCTTGGCTCGGGCGGCGTCAGCGCTTTTGCTCCGATCGAGGCGACGCCGGACACATCGCTCCGATCGACCAGCGATGATGATCAAAGCACCGATGACGTTTCGAAGGCGATCGAATCCGGACAGCAGGGTCTCGAAGATTTTCGCAGTTCTGTTTTTGCCACCGGCACGCTCGGTGCACTTCGATATATCGTCACGGGCATGAGCGAATTCCCGGGGCGCAAATCTGTCATCCTCTTTTCCGATGGTTTTAAGTTGTTTGAAAAGGACTCAGACGGATTTCAGGAAAGCGGCCGTGTGCTTGATTTCCTGCGGCAGCTTGTCGATACCGCAAACCGCTCATCGGTCGTTTTCTACACGGTCGATGCCCGCGGGCTTGTTTACACGGGCTTTACGGCGGCGGACAACATTTCGGACACTAGCCCCGATGCGATGAACAGCGAGGCGACAAAACGTAGCGATCAGCTGCTAGATACGCAAGAGGGGCTGTCTTATCTGGCAGAGGAAACAGGCGGGTTTGTGGTCAAAAACAACAACGACCTGAGCGGCGGCATCCGTCGTGTGCTTGATGATCAGAGCTATTATCTGATCGCCTACGAGCCAGACGCTGAGACCTTTGACCCACTGAAGCGTAAATTTAATAAGCTCCTCGTCAAGGTCTCGCGGAGCGGGGCCAAGGTGCGTTACCGCAGCGGCTTCTTTAACGTCGCCGAGCGCGATAAGCCGGCCGCCTCGGTTGGTCAGACACCCGTGCAACAGCTCGAGACAGCTCTCTTATCGCCATTCGCCGTCAGCGGTATCAACTTACGTCTCAACGCGCTTTTTGGCAACGAGGCCAAGAGTGGTTCGTTTGTCCGCTCGCTATTGCATATCGGTGCGGGCGATCTGAAATTTACGGACGATAAGGACGGCCGCAAAAAAGCGGTCTTTGACGTGTTGGCGATGAGCTTTGGCGACAACGGGCAAACGGTCGATCAGATCGGGCGGACATATACCCTGAGTGTAAAGGCGGACACATTCAAAAAGATCTCCGCCGACGGTTTTGTTTACCATTTCGCGTTTCCCGTCAAAAAGGCGGGAGCGTATCAATATCGCGTCGCGATCCGGGATGTGCAGAGTGGCAACGTGGGTTCGGCGAGCCAGTTTATCGAGGTGCCCGATGTTAAGAAAAACCGGCTGACATTGTCCAGCATAGTGCTCGAAAACCTGACCAATGACGAGTGGCTAAAGTTAGAGAACGCGAGCGCTCCGCCCGCCCCGACCGATCCGATGGCCGACACCGCGCTCCGCCGTGCTAAGAAAGGGAGCGTGATGCGTTATGGCTATGAGATCTACAACGCAAAACTGAGCCCCGAAAAAGCCCCGTCCCTGCAGACAAAGATCCGTGTTTTTCGTGACGGCAAGCTCATCCTTGATGGTGCGCAAAAGCCTATCGAGCTGATGGGCCAGTCCGATCTGGCGCATCTGCGGGCCGCCGGTGCCCTCGCTATCGGCGCAAAGATGGCACCCGGCGACTACATTCTCCAGATCATCGTCATCGACACTCTCGCAAAGACAAAACAGCAGATCGCCACGCAGTTCGTGCAGTTCGAAGTGGTTGAGTAAAGACCTACGCCGTCGGTTAAACCTCTCTTTATAGGGTCTGAATGCAATAGAAATTTGAACGCGGATCTAATGGATCGGACGGATTTACCGGATCTGAAAAGAAAATAGAATTGCTGATCCGTCGTTATCCGCTTCATCCGTTAAATCCGCGTTAAAAATTAGTTTGAAATCCAGACGAGCCGTTTTTGCAAAAGGCCCTACATCATTCATTGCAATTCGTGGCTGTTATTACTAATCTTTAGTTTTGCCGTCATGTTCAAGATCAAATCAATCGAGCTTACCGAGATAAATATGCCGCTCGTCCATTTTTTTGAGACGAGCTTTGGCCGGACGTTTGAACGGCGAATAATCCTCGTGCGTGTCGAAGATGCTGATGGCGGCGAGGGTTGGGGCGAGGTGACGTGCGGCGAGACGCCCTCTTACAACGAAGAATGGACCGATGCGGCGTGGGTTACGATCGAAAAGATCCTGGCTCCGATGGTCGTCGGGCACGAGGTCGAGTCGGCGAATCAGGTTTGGGCATTGATGAAGCACGTCCGCGGCAACCGCATGGCAAAGGCCGCGATCGAAACCGCTTGCTGGGACCTCGAAGCGAAAAAACTCGGCAAGCCGCTGTGGAAACATCTCGGCGGAGTCCGTAAGGAGATCGATTGCGGTGTATCGATCGGCATTCAGGACGATCTCGACCAGCTTTTCGAAAAGATCCAGGTCGAGATCAACGCCGGTTACCGCCGCATCAAGATCAAGATCGCGCCCGGCTGGGACATCGATGTTATCAAGCGTGTCCGCAAGCAGTTTCGCAAGATCAGCCTGATGGCGGATGCAAATTCGGCCTATACGCTAAAGGACATCGACCTCTTTAAGCAGATCGACAAATACGAACTGATGATGATCGAACAGCCGCTCGCTTACGACGATATGTTTGACCACGCCGCCCTGCAAAAGGAGATCGATACGCCCGTCTGCCTCGACGAATCGATCCACTCGCTGCCCGATGCCCGCAAGGCGATCAAGATCGGTGCGTGCAAGGTGATCAACATAAAGCTTGGCCGCGTCGGCGGCCACAAACAGGCAAAACGCATCAGCAACTATTGCCACGCCCGCAAGATCCCCGTCTGGTGCGGTGGCATGCTCGAGTCCGGCATCGGCCGCGCCCATAACATTGCGATGTCCAGCCTCGAAGGCTTTACCTTGCCCGGCGACGTCTCCGCCAGCAAACGCTACTGGCACGAGGACATCATCGAACCGGCAGTCGAGGTTTCGCCAAACGGGACGATCACCGCACCTGATAGGCCGGGGATCGGGTTTGAAGTTCGGCGAGACCGAATTGAAAAACTGGGTGTCAAACGAGGTTTAGTTAAATAGATCATTCTCATGGATTTGTTCAAATATATTGAAGATATGTCTTCATTTATTGAAGACAGGAATTGGGATGGTCTCGAAGCGAGCAATAGGACGATCGCTGAGTCCTTAGCAGGAAAAGAACGGATTGATGCTATTGCAATGGCAGATTTGTCCGATTATCACAGAGTTCTTTGCAAGGGACTGGCATTTGCGCTGAACAAAGCGACCGAGGTAGGAGCACGGGCGGTTTATTTTGAATACGATCTTGATAATAATTGGCAGAGCCATTTTTTTATCTGCGAGGATTACATTTCGAAAGCTAATGTTCAGGGACCGGGCGATGATGATTGGGCTTGTGAATGGATTGATGAAATTGCAGGTGAAGGCTGTTCGTTATTTGGACAGTTCTATGAGTCTGAATTTGACGCAAACCCAATGGCCGCAGGTGTAAATCTTTATCTGATCGCGCGAACAGTCGCCGCCTTTGGACGATGTTGTGATAGTTACTCAGACGAAAAAGTCGCGATATGTATAGCATGTCATGATCAGGATCCAATCATGCGAATCCACGAGCCGACTGATAGAGCTGGCGTTTCATTATGAGCAATTCAGAACCAAACAACATCATCGTTTCGATGGTCAGTTACCTATGGTTCGGTAAATATTTGGCAAGCTTTGCCATAAATGTTAGTCTTAAGATATGAGCACGATGAACATTTCCTTGCCTGAAACGCTGAAGTCATTTGTCGATTCGCAGGTGTCTAATGGCGATTACGGCAGCAGCAGTGAGTACGTGCGGGAACTTCTTAGAAAAGAGCAGGATCGTGTGCGACTTCGCCGTATGTTGATGGATGGGTTTGAATCCGAGCTTAGTGATGAGCCCATGGACTCACGATATTTTGATAAGTTACGAAAGCGGATTGCGGAGAAACGATAGGTGATTCAAAAGCCGGTCATTCTTCGCCGTCGCGCTGAGGACGATATCGATGCCGCTATCGCCTACTATCTTAACGAGGCTGGCGCAGATATCGCGGCGGATTTCGTCGAGCAGCTTGAGGAAGCTACCAAGAAGATTTCGAAACAACCCGCATCGGGCAGTCCGCGCTATGCCCACGAACTTTACATCGCAGATCTTCGATACTGGTCAATGAAGCGCTTTCCATATTTGATCTTCTATATAGAGAAAGAGCGGTATATCGAGATTGGCCGTGTACTTCACAGCAGCAGGGATATTCCATCTGCGATTGATGAATCCGACTAGCCTCACTAAAGGCGGCACACGGTTGCTGCGTCGTATTTCACCTAGGAACAGATTTTTATGAGTGCAGAACCAAACAAGATCATCTTTTCGATGGTCAAAGTATCAAAGTTTTACGACAAAAAGGCGGTCCTCAAGGACATTTATCTTTCATTCTTCTATGGTGCGAAGATCGGCGTGCTGGGGCTGAACGGCGCAGGTAAATCGAGCTTGCTGCGGATCATCGCGGGCACGGACAAGGAATTTAACGGCGAGGTCGTTTTTTCCAAAGGCTACAGCGTCGGTTATCTCGAACAGGAGCCAAAGCTCGACGAATCTAAAACTGTCCAGCAGATCGTTGAGGAAGCGGTGCAATCTACGGTCGATCTGCTCAAAGAATTCGAAGAGATCAACGCCAAGTTTGCCGAGCCGATGGATGATGACGCGATGACGGCACTGATCGAACGTCAGGGCGAGGTGCAGGAAAAGCTTGATCACGCCGACGCGTGGGACCTCGACTCGCGGCTTGAGATGGCGATGGATGCGCTTCGCTGTCCACCGGCAGATACGATCGTCAAAAACCTTTCCGGCGGTGAAAAACGCCGCGTTGCGTTGTGTCGTCTGCTGCTGCAAAAGCCCGACATTCTGCTGCTCGACGAGCCGACCAACCACCTCGACGCCGAAAGCGTCGGCTGGCTTGAGCAGCACTTGCAAAAATACGAGGGTACGATCATCGCCGTCACCCACGACCGTTATTTCCTCGACAATATTGCCGGCTGGATACTCGAACTCGACCGCGGACAGGGAATTCCGTATCAGGGAAACTATTCAAGTTGGCTTGAGCAAAAAAGCACTCGGCTCGCCCAGGAAGCCCGCAGCGAGGACAAGCTGCAAAAGACGCTGGAACGCGAGCTTGAGTGGATCCGCATGTCGCCAAAAGGCCGCCATGCCAAATCAAAAGCCCGAATCAACGACTACGAAGCGATGGTCGCCACCGAATCGGAGAAGCACGCCGACGATCTCGAGATCTACATCCCGCCGGGCCCGCGTCTCGGCGATATTGTCATCGAGGCCCACGGCGTTTCGAAGGCTTATGGCGACACAGTCTTGTTTGAGAATCTCGAATTCTCGCTGCCAAAAGGCGGCATCGTTGGAATCATCGGGCCAAATGGCGCGGGTAAGACTACGCTCTTTCGGCTGATCACCGGACAGGATACCGCCGATAAGGGCAGCTTCAAGGTCGGTGAGACAGTCAAGCTTGGCTATGTCGATCAGTCGCGAGACAGCCTCAACGCCGAAAAAAACGTGTTTGATGAAATATCTGACGGTCTGGATAACGTGACACTCGGCACACGGACGATGAACGCCCGGACATACGTGTCGAAATTCAATTTCTCGGGTGCCGATCAGCAAAAATTTGTCGGCCAGCTTTCAGGCGGTGAACGCAATCGCGTCCATCTTGCCAAGATGCTAAAGACCGGCGCCAATGTCCTGCTGCTCGACGAGCCGACCAACGACATCGACGTCAACACGATGCGTGCGCTTGAGGAGGCACTCGAAAACTTTGCGGGCTGCGCGGTCGTAATTAGTCATGACCGTTGGTTTTTGGACCGCATCGCGACGCACATTTTGGCGTTTGAGGGCGACAGCCACGTCGAATATTTTGACGGCAATTACAGCGAGTACGAAGAGGACCGCAAGCGGAGATTAGGCCACGACGCCGACCAGCCGCATCGGATCAAGTACAGGAGTTTGACGCGGGCTTAAATGCATGGCAAGCAGCCTTACTTGCGAGATCTGCGGGCTGTGCCGATTTATTTGCGGAGAAGCTGAGCTTCTCCGATTTGGCCTCACTCCGATTTGCGGTTACGCCGCCGGCGGCAGAACCGCTTGGTTTTAGATCAAATGGGCCGAAAGAAAAAGAAGTTAATTGGCATAGTCTTGGCCGGGACATTGATGTCTGCGTGTGGATCGCGCGTCGAGACTAATCAAAACGCCCCGGCCCCGACGGCTCAACTCCCGCCGCCTTCGACGCCGACGCCAAAGCCAACGCCAGCGATCCCCAATCTCCAGGCCGAACTGCTCGCAGAAGGTAACAAGACCACTACATCACCGATTGGCAGCTTTGACTTTAAGAATCACACATACGAACTGCCGCGCGGCTGGCAAAACCCAGACGGCACGACCGAGATCAAGCTGACCAATGGACGCATACCGCCCGTTGAGGGCAATGTGAAAGGCCCGATGAGCGATGAGGATCGCGTCGTCGCAAAATCGGAGCGCCGTATCGGCCTGTCTTTTGTTGGAGTCAAATATTTTGACGTGACAGGTGACGGCGAGGATGAGGCGGTAGTCGTGCTAAAGATCGAGACGGGAGGTTCGGCGGTGCCGCAGGTCGCCTATGTTTTTTCGTGGAAAAACGGAGCGCCCGAGCTGATCTGGCCGTTTCGCACGGGCGATAGGGCCGACGGCGGACTAAAGGATATTCGCGCCGAAAACGGCATGCTCGTAGTCGAGCTATACGGCCAGGACCGCTTTTTGCTCGGCCAGACCGAGACAGGCAAGATCGGCGATGACCGTGAACAACTCTGCTGCCCGACCAATTTCACACGCTCAATCTACAAATGGAATGGGAAAAATTTCCTGATGCAGGGCAAGCGTCTGACCTTTTCAATGGCGGACCCAAACGCCGCTCCGGTGGAAAATATGGGCGAAAAGGTCAACGCCAAGCCAAAACCAAAAAAGTAATTGATAGTTTTTTGAACGAGGATCAAGCGGGGGGCGGTCGGATCTACGCGGGATTTGAGAAATAGAATTTCTGACCCGTCTTTATCCGCCAAATTTGCGTTCAGATCTGCGAAGGAAATTGAGCAACTTAATTTGTCTTGTTCTGAACCCTGTAGCTGCCTCGCGAGCGGACGACCGTGTCGGGTCTCGATACTTTCACTTTCAGTTGGTGCAGAGTGTTTGCACCCGAATCCTCAGGCGGGTAAAAACCGAGCCGGTATTGGTACCGCAGTTCTTCGACGATCATCTCAAAGGTCTTTTTCAGCTTTCCGTCCTTGCTCGAATACAGACGCCCGGCGGTGGTATCGGAGAGTTTTTGCAGGAATTCCTGAGCCGATCTGTTTTCCTGATCCATTCGTCTCTGCTGGCGGTTTTCGCGAGGGTTTGGGATCTGTCCCGGCGGAAACTGGCCGCCGCCCGGAAATCGCCGTCCTCCGCTAAAAATACCGCCGTTTCGCCGTCCGCCGCCAAATATCCCGCCACCACGCCGCCCGCCCGGAAAACGGTTAAATAGCGCCTGCGCCCGGTCATCCGTCTTAAAAAAAACTGTATAAATGAGCGTGTCGCTTTCCTCTAGGCGGTAAAGCAATTCGCCGCTCTCGATCCGGCTGCCATAATCTTTGCCATCGGTAAGCAGGATGATCGCTTTACGCCCGGTTAGGCCCTTAAACGAATCGTTGACCGTCTGAAAAACAGCATCGCGGAGCGTGGTGCCGAGATCGTATGGCACCTCCGCCCGCTTTATGGCTTGTTTTAGTTGTTCCTGATCGCCGGTGAGCGGGCTCAGAAAATGGACGTCGTAATCAAAGCTGACGATCATCGCACGATCGCGCGGGCCGAGCAGCTTGATAAAGGATCTGGCCGAATCCTTAATATCGCCGAGCACGGGCCGCGTACTCTGGCTCGTATCGATCAGGAGGGCAACGTTTATAGGTTCCTCGGTCGCGGCAAAAAATTCGATCGTTTGCTGAGCACCATCCTGCAGGATCGTGAAATCCGCCTGCGTCAAATTTGGGATATACCGCCCGTTGCGGTCGCTCACGATCGTCGGGACGCTCACGAGCTTTGTCTCGACCTTGATCGTGTCGTCGGGGGCCTTTTCCTGGCCAATGGCGCAATACACCCCGACAACCAGTGCCAAACCGAGTAATGCGGTGAGCTTGTTCAGCATAAAAACTTTTCTGTACATGATATTAGACGCTCATAATGTCGCAAAAGTCGCACTTATCTATCCCGTTGTGATTTTCGTCACGTTTGGAGCCGTACCGGTCAGCGTATTCTATGACCAATAAGGTTGGTTCTTGGTGCGCTGTTGATATCGTTTTCGGCCGGCCTACAATAAAAATGGGGGCAATAGCTTATGGAATCTAACACTCTAGACCGAATACAATTTGCATTTACAATTACGTACCACTATCTCTTCCCGATGCTGACGATGGGACTGGCTCCGATCATCGTTATTTTCAAGACTCTCGCTATTTGGAAAAAAGATGAACGCTGGAATGAGATCGCCCGTTTTTGGGGCAAGATCTTTGGCATCACGTTTCTCTTTGGCGTTGTTACGGGAATTCCGATGGAGTTTCAATTCGGCACTAATTGGGCCGCTTTCTCCAAGTACGCGGGCGGCGTGATCGGACAGACGTTGGCGATGGAAGGGACGTTCGCATTTTTTCTTGAGTCAGCTTTTATCGGGTTGTTTTTGTTTGGTGAAAAACGGCTCGGGCAAAAGCTGCACTGGCTGGCGGCCTTTCTGCTGTTTGTCGGAACGTGGCTCTCGGGTTGGTTCATTATTGCGACAAACGCCTGGATGCAGCACCCGGTAGGCTACGAAGTTGCCGCAGACGGCTCTGTCCAGCTTACGAGCTTTTGGGCACTCGTGCTAAATCACTGGGCTATCTATCAATACATGCATAACATGGGCGGAGCCGTTGTCGTCGGTGCTTTTTCGGTGTCCGCGCTCGGTGCTTTTTACATACTTTCAAAACGCAAGGTCGAATACGGCCAAATGTTTATGAAGGTAGGAGTAATTGTCGGCTGTATCGCGAGTATCTGGATGCTGTTCCCATCAGGTGACCTGCAGGGAAGGATGATCGCGAAAGAACAACCCGTCACGCTCGCCGCGATGGAAGGCCTGTTTGACACGACCGCCGGTGCTCCGCTGATACTGATCGGCCAGCCTGATATGGAAAAACAGCGGCTCGATAACGCCATACATATTCCCAATATGCTGAGCTTTATCACCTATCAACGCTGGGACGCAAAGGTTAAAGGGTTGAACGAGTTTCCCGAAGATCAGCATCCGACCAACGTTCCGCTGCTCTATTACAGTTTTCACATTATGGTCGGCCTTGGCACGATGTTCATCGCGATCATGTCGATCGCGGCGTTTTGGCTGTGGCGCGGCTGGCTGTTTAGTGCAAATTGGTTGCTCTGGATATTGATGCTCAGTTTTCCGCTGCCTTTCGTCGCAAATACTGTCGGCTGGATGGTCGCCGAGCTTGGCAGACAGCCGTGGCTGGTCTATGGCCTTTTCCGAACAGAACACGGCCATTCGCCGCTGGTCTCAGGCGGCAACGTGCTGTTTACGCTGCTCGGATTTGCCGGAATGTACACGATCCTGTCGCTACTCTACATTTTCCTGATGCTGCGGCGGATAGATCAAGGCGCGGACGAACTGGGCGAGGGCATTCAGGCCGAAGCAAATTAAGGAGGACAAAATGGAAACAGTTTGGTTTGGGATAGTTGCTTTTATGTTGGTCTGTTATGTCATCCTCGATGGTTTCGACATCGGTGCGGGCATTGTTCACTATTTTGTCGGACGTAATGCAAATGAGCGCGCGGCCACGATCGCCGCGGTCGGCCCGGTCTGGGATGGCAACGAGGTCTGGCTGCTAGCCACGGGCGGAACGCTCTATTTTGCGTTCCCGGCGCTTTACGCGTCGGGATTTAGCGGGTTTTACCTGCCATTGATAATGGTCCTGTGGCTGCTCATAATGCGTGCCGCCGGTATCGAACTGCGGCATCAACTCGACAACCCTCTGTGGACGAGCTTTTGGGATTTTGTATTTTCGCTGGCAAGTATTTTGCTCGCGATATTTTTCGGAGCGGCGCTCGGTAACGTCGTTCGCGGTGTGCCGCTGGACGCGACCGGATACTTTTTCGAACCGCTATTTACCGATTGGAGTACAACGGGTGCTACGGGAATCCTTGATTGGTTCACAGTGCTGTCGGGCGTTGTCGCGTTTGTTGCGTTAGGCGTCCACGGAGCAAATTACCTCGCATTAAAGACGGAGGGCGACATGAACGAGCGCTCGCGAAAGGTCGTAAGTCTCGGCTGGTTTGCCCTCGTCCTTGTTACTATTGCGAGCCTCGTCGCAGTGCTATACGTACGGCCGCAGATCTTGGATAACTATTACTATCTGCCGGTCGGTTGGCTGATACCCGCTTGTGTGGTCGCATCACTCATCGCGATCAAATTTTTTAACACAAAGGGCAACGACAAGGGAGCATTTCTCGCGTCCTCCGTTTACCTAGCGATGATGCTAGGCGGCGCGGTCTATGGCCTGTACCCAAACGTACTGCCCGCGCTCGATCCGGCATTTAGCCTGACCGTCCACAACGCTAAGGCCGGTGACTACGGCCTGAGTGTCGGGCTGATCTGGTGGCCGATCGGCATCATCATCGCTCTAGGCTATTTCACGTTTCTTTTCCGCACGTTCAAAGGCAAGGTCGCGGTCGAGGATCCGCACTAGATATTTCTCATAACTCCACGAGAACTCGGACGGCCCCGAAGGGCCGTCCTTTTTTAATAAAAACATTTTGACTTTATAATATAAAGTTCTTGACAGACAATATTACTTGGTGTACATTCATCTTACTATGGCGAAAACAAACGCGATGCCAAAAGATGACAGAGATACGGGGAACGCCGTAAATATCAGCGACCGGGCGATCGACAACCTCGAATTTATCCGCGAGACGATGGAGCGTTCCACGAGCTTTACGGCCGTCCCGGGGTATGGCGGGATACTGATGGGCGTGACGGCGGTCGTGGCTGCCTATATTGCGGGCATGCAAGTGTTACTTCGCGATTCTCTTGTCACCTGGCTCGTCGAGGCCTGTCTCGCGTTTGCGATCGGGCTGCTTGCGATGTGGCAAAAATCGAAGATCGGCGGCCAATCGCTCGTCTCCGCTCCGGCCAAAAAATTTGCGATGAGCTTTGCACCGCCTCTCACCGTTGGTTTTGTCATCACACTCGGCCTTTTGCTAAATCAACAGTATTACATCATGGCGCCTGTCTGCATGCTTTGCTACGGTGCAGCGGTCGTCTGCGGCGGAGCGTTTTCCGTTCGGATCGTGCCGGTAATGGGGTGGTGTTTTATGGCGATCGGTGCAGCCGCGTTTGCCCTGCCGTCAAATTACGGAAATTTAATGATGGCGGCGAGCTTTGGCCTGCTGCACATAGTTTTTGGGGCGATCATCGCCAGGAAATACGGAGGATAGTTTTCGGGCTGTGCCCGCCTATTTGCGGAGAAGCTATGCTTCTCCGACGAATGGGAAAAAGTCCATGCGGATCTGCCGCCGGCGGCGTAGCCGCATGAAAAGTTGGGACACTTTCGGAAAAGCAAAGCTTTTCCTCAAATAGAGCGGCAGAGCCGCCAAAGAGTAGGATATGAGCAGCAAGAATACGGTATTAAAGAAAATCGACTATGGGCCACGGTCTCTGCATATCGAAAAGGCCGCAGGGCAAGTTTCGAACGACCTCGACAAGGTTATCCACGAGCGGATGCGGCTCGGCATCATCTCGGCGCTCGCGGCGAACGAACGCTTAAGCTTTACCGAGCTCAAAAATCTGCTCGTAACATCTGACGGCAATATCAGCGTCCACGCCCGCAAACTCGAAGAGGCCGGCTATATCACTTGCGAAAAATCGTTCAAAGGCCGCATGCCGCTGACCGAATTCGCGATCACAAAAGACGGCCGCAAAGCCCTCGTTCGTTATCTAGATCACATGGAAGCGCTTATAAAGGCAATGAAAAAAGTTTAGAGTGCGCGATTCATCGCGTAGGCACGCGGTAAACCGCGCACTCTAAACCGGGAGAAAATATGGGTGTTTTATTAATGTTAATGACTATCGGCGGTGTGATCGCGGCGTTGGTCTTACTGGCGATATCTGCGGTTACAAAAAAGACGTGGCTGGCGAGATTCACGCTTGGCGGGGTCGCGGTGTGGGTTGTGTTTTACGCGGCGATGCTGCTCGGTTTTTCGCTGACAAGCAAGGAAAAGGTGCTCGGCCTTGGCGAGCCGAAAGAATACTGCGGCTTTTATCTTGACTGTCACATTCACACGACGGTCACCGGCGTTCGGACAGCGAAACAGATCGGCGGCATCACGTCGCAAGGGACATTTTTTATAGTCAACACTAAGGTCTTTAGCGATGCAAAAAATCCGGGTATCAACCTCCACCTGCTCGAACCAAAGGCCGAGGTTACCGACGCGAAAGGCCGCAGCTACACCCGAAACACCGACGCCGAAAGCCTGCTTCCAACCGCGTCGGTGCGGCTGGACCAGGATATCAAGAGCAGTCAGATCATAGAAAAAGAGATCGTCTTTGATGTACCGGCCACGTCCGGCGATCTCAAGCTGCTTATTACCGAGGGCTATGGCATCGACAAATATATCGAGGCCGTCCTGATCGGCGATGAGGACAGCCTTTTTCACAAGCGCAATTATTTCAACCTTGAGCCTGTCGGAGCAAATGCAAAAAACTAACGATAGAATAATGCCAAAACAACTTAAGAGCTACGATGTGGTTATTATCGGCGCCGGGCTCGCTGGGCTGCAATGTGCGAAGATTCTCTCGCTCGACGGGGCGGACGTTTTGCTCGTTGACCGTAAACACGATCTGGCAAAAGGCATCCACACGACAGGGATCTTTGTCCGTAAGACGTTTGAGGATTTTGACTTTCCGCCGGGAACGCTCGGGCGTGCTATCCGCAATGTCACGCTTTACTCGCCTAAATTAAAGCCGCTCGATCTTTGCAGTGAAAAGGACGAGTTTCGAGTTGGCAAAATGGGCGTTCTCTATGAAACGATCCTCAGCGACTGCATTGCAAACGGCGTCGAATTTGCGGCCGCGACGCGGTATGTTTCAGCCGATATTGTCAACGACAAGGCTTTGATCAAACTGGAGAAAGGCGGAATCCCTTTTGAGGTAACAGCAAAGGTCTTGGTTGGCGGCGACGGTGCTAATTCGCGTGTTGCAAGGGACCTCGGCTTGGATGAGAACGAAGAGTGGATCATCGGTTACGAAGAGGTGTATCGGAGCCGAGCCGGTCACCAAGAGCCGCGTCTTCATTGTTTTTTGGATGGCAAGCTGGCACCCGGCTATCTTGCATGGATCGCCGATGACGGCGAAGATGTCCACGTTGGTGTCGGCGGCTACGCGGCGGATTTTGATCCCCGCAAAGCGCTCATTGAGTTTCGCAAAAAAACGGCGGATCTCGCCGGTCTGGGAAATTCATTGCCGGTCGAGACACGCGGCGGCCGCATTCCGGTCGGCGGCGTTTTGCGCCGGATCGCAAACCGGCACGGGCTGCTTATCGGCGACGCGGCAGGGGCCGTTTCACCGTTGACGGCCGGCGGGCTTGACCCCTGTCTGCGGCTCTCGGTCTTTGCGGCAAATGTAATTGGCAAACGGTTGAAAACCGGCGATGCGGGCGTGATGCTCCGATACTCCGGTGAACTATTTCGGGCGCGGTTCATTTCCCGCCTGTGGATGCGCCGTCTGATATCGATCTTCAAAAATCAGAGCCTCATCGAGATGGGTTTTCGAATGCTGAGGACGAGTCTTGGCAAGCGCTTTGCCAAACATGTTTTTTTTGGCCGGGGCTCTTTCCCCGACATTGAACCCGAAAGGTCCCCGGCCGATCTATCGCCATCAAACGATAGCGTCGCCTAGCGTGCCATGCCCTCGCCGCGTCTACGCCAATGCCTCACGCTCGACGCACCGGATATCATTCGGATCAAAGAATTTATTGACCCAGGCGCCGGTATTGTCGAGCGTCTTTGGCTTTTGATTCGGCGGGCCGATGTCGGTTTCGCTGACGGAGCGAAAATTGTAATGATCTGTCAGCCGCATCGCCTCGATGGCAAAGGCGGTGGCCACGTCTGTGTCGGTTATGCAGATCAAGTTGTCGCCGTTGTGCTGCTCGCCGCCGAGCGCGAGATTTGACGATCCGCACCAGACGCGGGCGGTCGGCAGATTAAAATCGGTGACGACAAATTTGTGGTGGATCGCGTGGATAAGGCCGAGCGCGGCCTCCTCGCTAAATGGCGGCGGCAGATCACGGCCCGCCTTTTTGGCGTCGATGAGCAGGCCGATCTTGCGCCCGGGTTTGTAGAGCGATATGTCGCCGCTCGAGTTGTCCGTCACGCCGTATGTATAGACGGCGTCATTTTTATGCAGCTCGCGTAGGGCATGGATCAGCGTGCCGGTGCTCGTGTCGCCCATCTCCATCACCGCGAACAGCACCGACTTTGTCACCGGGTCCTGAACGACATTCGTGATCTCGTCCAAAACGGCGGCCGCCCGTACGGCATCGTGCGGCGAGAAATTGACCTCGGTCGGCGGCAGGCCGGAGCCGGAAAATTTCTTTACCGCCGCCGAAAAATTTGTGGTAATAAAATCTTTTTCCTTGCCGACCTTCCATACTTTGTTAAAGACATCCGAGTAATAACCTGCGACATCTGCCCGGTCAAAGATAAGCACGTGATTGGCATTGACGCAGATGCCGGTCACCGCAAAATTTGTCGAGCCGGTCAGCACCTTAAAAGCCGCACCATTTTTCTTCAAAATAATGATCTTGCAATGCGAATACCGCCCAAAACGGCACCGAAATACCTCGGCCGCACCTGTTTTGACGGCGTTGAACCGGCTCTCAAAATCATCCTCCTCCGATGGCGGCAGCGGCTGCGTAGCCGGAGGCTTTGGCTTGCCGGTCACGTGGAGCGCGGCGTTATCGAGGATCATGCGGATCCGCCCGGCCGCCCCGAGATCGAGACAACGCTGGGCAACGCCCGGATCGTTAAGGTCATAGGCAAACATCTCGACCTCGATCGTGTTGTCCGCAAGCGCCGCATCGAGCAATTCATATACCTGACGACGGGCGGTGTAGCCGAGCCAGACATACATATCTTCAAAGGTAAAGGGCGTTCCGTCCTTCTTTTTTCCGGCCTCGGTAGCGGTCGTATCGAAAAGCCAGTCGCCCTTTGGCTTTAGCCGTGTCTTGGCCCCAAAATGGTCGGCGTATGCCTGCGACTTCAAAAAAGCCCGCGTAAAGCCGATCTCGATCCCGCCTTTTGTAAAATCCCCGACCGGTATCGTCACATCGACCGTATTTGCCGGATCGAGCGGCAGCAGCTTCTTATTAGCGTCAAAAAAACGCGGCGTGGCGTGGTAATCCCAGTTGCCGAAAACGATCGGCTTTTGCGAATAACTGCCCGGGAAATGTACCCATTTGAACGCTTGAAAGGGCGAGTCTACCGACGAGGTCGTGCCCTTTGTACCGGCAAAATTCAATAGATTCTTGATCGGTGTCCGCGTACCGCCCGGCCCCGTGTATTCGAGCGTAAATCCGGCAAAGGTCCCGCCCGCCGGTTTCTGATCGAGATCCATCGTGAGCAGCGTCATCTGCGCACCCTGATATGCCTTAAACGAAAAATCGCCTTTTTTGTCTTTTTTGAACATTTCTGCCTCCTGATGTAAATGCACATCATTCGGCGTTTCCCGCGAACGATGTGGAAGAATTTGTGGAAAATAATCGTATTGCTGGAATTCGGGGATATTGTAGCGCATTTTTTATACTACGGAAACATTAATTTACATTGCTATTTGTGGTGCGAATCCTTAGTATTTAGCATGTTCCCAAGCGTGCTCATTATCCGCTCGACTCTCGAAATATCCCGATGTCACAACTCGAAACAAAACGCGACCTCATCCGCGAATACCTGTCATATTGCCGCGTTGAAAAAGGGCTTGCCGCTAATTCGATTACGAGCTACGAGACTGATCTTGGGCGGTTAGGCGGTTGGGCCGAAAGGAATGAGCTTGATCTCCTGACGCTGTCGCGGCAGGATCTGCGTGAATGGCTGATCGATCTCGGCACTGAAAAGCTGTCGGAGAATACGCGGAGGCGCCTTATAAGTGCCGTACGCGGATTTTACAAGTTTTTGATGTTTGACGGTCACGTTACGAAAAACCCTGCCGAAGACCTCGTCGCGCCGCAGAAAGGCGTTTATTTACCGCGCTTCCTGAACCGCGCCGAGATCGAGATGCTGCTTGCGGCGCCGGATACATCGACGGAAACGGGCCTCCGTGACCGCGCAATTCTTGAATTAATGTATGCGTCGGGTTTGCGCGTTTCCGAGGCCGTAGATCTTAAAATAAACGATGTGGATATCGATTCGGGAATCGTCACGACAACCGGCAAGGGAAATAAAACCCGCCGCGTTCCCGTCGGTGCGAGCGCCGTCGAGTGGCTAAAAAGTTATCTGGCAGTTCGGCGACAGATCGAAAATATCGAGATCGAGAATATGTTTGTGACGCCCGGCGGCGGTTTGATAAATCGTCAGATGATCCACGCGTTTATTGTCGAATACGCCGTAAAATGCGGCCTCGAGGGTGTTTCGCCTCATACGCTGCGGCATTCTTTTGCGACGCATCTTGTCCAAAATAATGCTGATATTCGCTCCGTCCAGCAGATGCTCGGCCACGCTGATATTTCTACGACGCAGATCTACACACACATCACGAGTACGCAGTTAAAGAAAAATTACGACCGCTTTCATCCGCGTTCACGAACGAGCTAATAAAAACCGTTAAATTCGCGCTTGCATCTTGTAAATCACTTAGTTATTATTAAGAATTTGCTAATTGGCTCTAAAAGCCGATTATTGCAACAAGATAGATCACGCATGGGTGGTCGAGCGGTCAAAGGCAACGGGCTGTAAACCCGTCGGATTAATTTCCTACGTAGGTTCAAATCCTACCCCATGCACCAGTTTGGGAAAGGATGAAGGCGAAAGGCGAAAGGATAAAGTTTTTATTTATCCTTTACCCTTTATCCTTTCGCCTTTAGTTTTGCGGGAGTAGCTCAGTTGGTAGAGCGTCAGCCTTCCAAGCTGAATGTCGCGAGTTCGAATCTCGTCTCCCGCTCCATTTAGTTATTTGTCAGGTGAGAGTCAGGAACCGGCCCAAGTAGCTCAGTGGTAGAGCGCATCCTTGGTAAGGATGAGGTCCCGGGTTCAAATCCCGGCTTGGGCTCCAGATTATTTTTACCCATTTGGGGGAACAGATAATGATGGATACAAGTATGAAGATGGTCTATTGGAAGTCGGACCATTTCTGGTTAGGCAAATTGCTCGACCATCCGGAAATAATGACCCAGGGTGAAACCTTGGAGGAGCTAGAGGAAAACATCAGGGATGCATATCTTTTGATGGCAATGGATGAGGTTCCAAACGGATATCAGGTAAAAGAGATCCGTATATGAAGCGAAGAGACTTGATCAAGCAAATAGCAGCCGAGGGCTGTGAACTGCTGAGACATGGTTCGCGACACGACATTTATATATATAAATACGAAGAATGGAATGAAACAGCCGGTTCCACGTCACAACGAGATAGACGAGAGACTTGCTAATCACATTAAGAAATATTTAGGACTTATACAAAAATAATTTTTGAGGCATAAACGTATATGAGCAAAGAGAAATTTGACCGGAGCAAGCCGCATGTGAATATTGGGACGATCGGACACGTGGATCACGGCAAGACGACCTTGACTGCGGCGATCACAAAGGTGATGTCAAAGCACAATGCAAAGATGATCGTGCGGGCGTTTGATTCGATCGACAATGCGCCTGAGGAGAAAGCACGCGGTATCACAATTGCGACGGCCCACGTCGAGTATGAGACGGCAAACCGGCATTACGCCCACGTCGATTGTCCGGGCCACGCCGATTATGTCAAGAACATGATCACCGGAGCGGCCCAGATGGACGGAGCTATTCTTGTAGTTGCCGCGACCGACGGCCCGATGCCGCAGACACGCGAGCACATCCTCTTGGCCCGTCAGGTTGGCGTGCCGTCGATGGTCGTCT